>NZ_JBVHRF010000003.1:0-354761 GCF_055567035.1 Streptomyces sp. NPDC027185
AGGGAACAAGGGGGGAGTGAGTGGAAAAAAAAACAAGGAGAACAGACAAGAAAGACGCCGGGCTTTTGGCCCGCGGACCCAACCTCCCTACCGCTACCCAAATTCGCCCGGGGCCCCCGGCCCCGGCGGGTACGGGGACCGGCCCCGTACCCGCCGCATCCGCAGGCCCGCCAGGGCCGCGCGCCGGTGCGGAGCGACGGCGCGCGGCCCATGAGGAGACGACGATGAGCACGGCACAGGCCCCCGCACCGGGGGACGTCATGACACAGCGGCCGGTGGCCACCGAGCAGACACCGCCCCAGGGGACCACCGGCCCGGCGGGGGCGGGCGGTAAGGCCGACGTCAAGGTCACCCCCGACATGATCAGGAAGTTCGCCGGTCTGCTGCGGGAGGCCGCGGCGCCGTTGGAGGAGTCCGAGTCCCAGCTCGCGGCCGTCAACGGGCTGCACGCCGGATGGTTCCCCGACGGCGAGGACCTGCGGAAATTCGTCGGCTCGGGCCGGGACGGCCGGATCAACGAACTCATGCAGAGCGCGGTCACCGTCCGCGATCAGCTCCACCGGCTGGCCGACAAGCTCGACGACGTCTCCCGCCGCTACCGCACCTCGGAGGAGCTCAACGCCCACCTGGTCACCGACCTCGCCCCGGTCGTGGGCTCGTTCACGTCCGCGCTCTCCCAGGCGAAGGACGCCGGCGCCCCGGACGCCGCCGGCGGGGGAGCGGACGCGCCGCCCGCCGCCGGCAAGGGCCCGGCACCGGTCTGACCGCGCCCGCCGCGGCACAGGTCAGGGGCTGTCGGCGGACGGCCCGTGGAGAAGAGGGGAGCGTGGGGCATGGGCAAGGACAAGGAAGCGGAAAAGGACAAGCAGAAGGAAGAGGAAGCAAATTCCAAGTCGCAGCAGATGCGGTCCGATTCGGATTACAGCACCTGGGACGCCAAAGCGATCCGTAAGGTTTTCACCGGGCAGGCCCGCCCGTATTCGCAGGACCGCATCGACAGCTGGACCAAGCCCGATCCGCAGACCTTCTATCTGGCGGCCGACGCGGTGACCGCCATGTCCGATGCCATGGGAAGAACCCGCTCACTCCTCTCCGAACTGAACAAACACGTGAACCGCGGAGAATACTGGTCGGGTGCGGCGGCGGATTCCTTCTCCGGCCTGCTCACCCAGGCGGACACGGTGCTGGGAGAACACTCCTCCGCGCTGGAACGCCACGTCGGCGCCATCAACAGCAGCGGCGACGCGCTCGATGTGCACGGGCAGGAGGTGATGAATCTGTGGCACACCGCCTGCGAATCGGTGCACACCTGGTGGGACGGCCTCGGCGATCCTGGCAGGGAAGCCTGGAAGAGAAAGTACAAGATCCCGCCGGTCGAGCAGAAGGGCGGAGTGTGGTACTTCCACCTCACCGACATCCCCTCTGTGAACGGGCCCATGGAACAGAGAATGCGGGAGGAGCTCACCAAACTCGCCGCGGCCTACCGCACACAGAAGGCGAACATGCCTGCGCCGGGCGCGGTGCAGTTCGCCGGCGGCGGCTCCGGTGCCGGATCTTCCCCGGCGAATCTGAAAATGCCGAGCATGCCGAGCATGCCGAAAACGGTCACGGGCCCGGACGGTGTGAAGGCGTCCTCGCTGCCCTCGATGCCGGGAATGCCGGACCGTACGGATTCCGGCACCACGGGCACGGACGGGCCGTCGGACACGGCGATGCCCGGCACCCCGGAATTCCCCTCCGCCGGGAGCGGCGACGGCACCGGATCCGTCCCGGACATGAGCACGATGAGCGCGTCCGGCACCCCGGATCTGTCCGCCACCCCGGACCTGCCCGCCACCCCGGAATTCCCTTCCGGCGCGGGCGGTCTCGACACCTCGGCCATGCCGGGCGCCGACGGCTACGCCCCCGCCGCCCCGGACGCCGCTGCGGCGGGTGACGGCGGGGCCCTGCCCGCCATGCCGGTGATGCCCACGATGCCGACGCGACCGGGTGCGCCGGCGGGCGGTGCGGGAAGCCCCCGCGCCCCCCTCTTCCGGCCGGGTACCGGCCCCTCCGGCAACCGGTCCGCGCTGGGCCGGCCCGCGCTGCCCGCGCCGCCCAAGTTCCCGGGCGTCCCCTCCGGTCCGCCCGGCGGGCGCATCGGCGACGGCGGGATCGGGCCCTCCCCGAAAGGCGTCCCCAAGCCGACGCCGCTCGGGAAGGAGTTCGGTGACCTGCTGCGCAACGATCCGGCGGTGAAGGGGCTGACCGCGACCGCGGGTGCCGGACGGGCCGCAGCCGCGGAGGCGCAGGCGGCCCGGACCGCGGCCGCCGAGAGCGCCCTGGCCGGCCGGACCGCCGGTGCCGCGGCGCGCGGCGGTATGGGCGGGATGCCGTTCCTGCCGCCCATGACCGGTGCCCAGGGCGCCCAGCGCGGTGGCGAGTCCGAACGTGAGCGCACCACCTGGCTGCTGGAGGACGAGGACACCTGGGGCGCCGACACGGGAGGGGACACCGACGGAGTGATCGGCCGCCCGCAGCGCTGACCGGCGCCCTCCGCCACCGACGTATCCGAGAAAGGCAGCACCCAGATGGACCCCTTCGCCGGGCTGAGCGGATTTCCCGACCTGAACGTCGAGGAACTTCAGAAGAAACTCCGCGGCCGGATGGACGAACTCACCTCCGTACAGCGGAAAATGCGGGAGATGTCCGCCTCGGCGGCCTCACCGCAACGGCTGCTGACCGTGACGGTGGGCCCGCAGGGCGAGACCACCGGCGTCACCTTCCATTCGGACGGCTACCGCAAGATGGCCCGCTCCGAACTCGAACACCTCATTCTGGAAACCACCCGCAGCGCACGGGCGAAGGTCATGACGCAGATGCGGGAACTCATGACACCCATGGCGCCTTCCGGCGTGGACATGGACGCTCTCCTGGAAGGCCGTCTGGTGCCCGGAGACCTGCTGGGCCACGTCTTCTCGCCACGGACCGAAGCACCCGCGTCCCACCCGGACGACGAGGAGGACTGACCCGGCGCCCCCACGGCGTACCAGGTCAGGGCCTGCTCCTCGCCGCGAAGGCGCGGACGGCGAACCCGGCGCGAACCCGGCCTTTTCCGCCGGGAATTGGGCCCGGGGGCCCTTTTTCCGGCCGGGCGCACCGTGATGAAGTGCTGTTTCCGGCCCCGGCTCCCGCTCCGCCGGATCTCCTCACCTTTTCCCTCCCCCCACCCCTCCCTCTTTCCGTCCTCTGACGGTGCGCCCGGATTTCCGTGCCGTCCGGAGGCCGGTCCGCAGAAAGGCGGCGTCGATGACTTCCGACCACATGTCCGTGGACACCGCTCCGTTGGACGCCCACGGCCGGGAATTGCGTGATCACGCGGAAGCGGTACGCGCCGCCCACGACCGGTTCTGCGATTCCCTCGCCGCGCTCGGCACACCGTGGGGCGCCGGGGACGATTACGCCGAAGCCTTCACCCAGTGGTATTGCCCGGCGACCGAAAAGCTTCAGGAGAGCCTGAACGCCATCACCGAACAGATGGAACAGGCACACCGGGCGGTGCGGCAGGCGTCCGGGAACTACCAGGCCAACGCCGACGCCGCGGAGTAACACACCGTGTCGATGAACTTGCCGCCCGAGGTGCGGTCGGTCGCGAAGTACCTCATCGGTGTCTGGCCCGCCGCGGACGAGGACCAACTGCGGGTCCTGTCGCAGGTGCACCGGGCCGTCGCGGAGGACGCCCGCGCGCTGCACGAGGCGATGGCCGGCGGCCCCAACGGCGTACGGGGCTGGGAGGGTGAGGCGCGCGAGGCGCACGACCGGCTGATGGACCGGTTGCTCAACGATTCGGGGCTGGCGGCGCTCGCGGACTCCGCCGAGAAGATCGCCGACGGCGCCCACGAGACCGCCGCGCAGGTGGAGAAGGCCAAGCTGCAGGCGATCTTCTTCGGCCTGTATCTGGTGGCGTCCATCGCCTGGGCGGTGGCCAACGCGGTGGAGACCCTCGGCGGCTCCCTCGTCTGGCTGGCCGGTGTCGAGATCGTCGTCTCGGAGCTGCTCTCCCAGGTCGGCCGGTTCCTCCTGGAGGCGGTGATCGCCGCCGGGCTGGGCGCGCTGGTCATGGCCGGCGCCGATGTACTGGCCCAGGGCATCGTGATGGGCAAGGGGCACAGCGACCACTTCGACTGGGGCTCGGTGCTCACCTCGGCGGGCATGGGCGCGCTGATGGGCGCGGTCGCGCACGGCGTCGGAACGGCCATCGGCGCCGGCTCCCGCGCGGCGTACCGGGGCATCACCGGGGGCGTGGGGAAAGCCGCGGCGGGCGCGGAGAAGGCGGCGCTGTCCGAAGGCGGCCGTGCGGCGGAGCGCGCGATCACGGCGGGCGGGACGCGGGACGTGGTGGCCGCCGCCGGACAGTCCGCCTCGGCGCTGTCCCGCACGGCCGTCGGCGAGGGCGCCGCCGCGGCCGGGCGTGAGGTGACGGTGGCCACCTCCCGGGCGGCGGACACGGTGGCCGGTTCGGCCGCGTCGGCCGGTTCCCGGGAGGTGGCGGAAGGGGCCGCGCAGGCCGCCCCGCGGGTGACCGCGGGACGGGTGGCGGCGGGCCTCGCGGAGTCGGTGGTGCAGGCGGGCGTGGGCGGCTACGCCGGTATGGCCGCCGGGACGACGGTGATGGGCGGCAAGACCCACACCGGCGCGGACGGCCTGACGGCGGGTATGGCCGGCGGGCTCGCCCGGCGTATCGGCGGCGCCCACCCCGTCGGCGCGCCCGCCGGCCTCGCGGCCTCCCTCGCCCGCCTCTCCGCCCTCCCCGACGCCGCCCGTTTCACCCCCTTCGAACACGTCCAGGACGCGGGCCGGGGCTTCTCGCTGCCCGGCGCGACACGGGTGGAGATCACCCCGCAGGGCAATTTCTGGGCCCGCCCGCAGGACGCGGGCAGCGCCGTGTCCGACGCCGCGTTCTCCTCCGCCGTACGGACCATGGGCACGGCCGACGGCCTGCCCCGCATGGTCGTCGGCACCCCCGAACTGCCCGCGGGGAGCGGGGTGGCGCATCTGGAGTCCACCTGGCAGGAGATGGCGGCGGCGCCGGACGCACCGACGCGGCTGCCGGACCGGGTGGTCCTGGCCACACCCGTCACCGAGGCCGAGATCCCGGCCCTGCACGCGTTCGTGACACGGCATCAGGTGGAGGTGCAGGTGCCGTCCGGACCGGTGCTCGCCGGCGCCGACGGCGCGCTCTTCGTCACCGGGAGCGGGCACGGGGACGCCGCCGGCGGCCGCTGGACGACGTTCTCCCCGCCGGCCGAGGAGGCCGGGCACCGGGCCCCCGCCCCGGCCTCGCCGTCCGCCGCCGCACCGTCCGCCGGACACCCCGTCACCGCCGAGCGGACGGTGCCGCCGGCGCCCCGGATGCCGGGAGCCGCCGAGGGCCGGACGGGACCGCTGCCCGCCTCCCAGCAGGTGGCCGGGGCAGGTTCCCCGGCCACGGGCCGTACGGGTACGGCCTGGGCCGAGGTACGCGGCGCGGAAGCCGCGGGCGCGGGCGCGTCCCGCGAGCGGGCGGCGGACGCCGGCGCCCCGGCGCCCCGTGGCACGGCGACGGCCGGTGCGGCGACGGAACCGGTGGGCGGAGCCGCGGGCGCCGGACAGCGGACCGCCGGGGCCCCGGGCGCCGGGCAGGGGAGCGCGCACCTCCAGGCCGCCGGGGCCCCCGCACCCGGTGGCCGGGCCGGCGGCACGCCGGAGGGCGGGACGCTGCCCGCCCCCTCCGGCCGCCACGCCACCGGACTGTCCGGAGCGGAGGCGCCGGCCCCCGCTCACCGGCCCACCACCGAGCCGCCGGCCGCCGGCCCCCGGACCACGGAAACCCCGGCCCCCGCCACCGGGGCTCCCGGCCACCCGTCCACCGGGGCGTCGCCCTCCGCTCCCGCCGAGGGCAACGCCCCCGCGGCGCGGCCGGACGCCCCCGCCCCGCACACGTCCCCCGCGGACCGCACCCCGCCGCCGGACCCGGGCCCCGCGGCCCCCGTACCGGGGGAGCGGACCCACGACGGGCCGCCGCCTCCGGGGCCGGTGCGTACCCGGGTCGCCGGGGCGGTGCTCGACGCCCCCGCCTGGGAGCGGGCGCTTCAGGCGCACGACGACGGGAACGGGCTGCCCGCCGGTGCCGCGGAGCGGCTGGGCGCGGTACGGGCCGAACGGATACCGGCGGGCATCGCGCTCCGCGACCCGGCCGGTGCCCCCGGGTTGTTCGAACGGCCCGAGGTCGCGGCGATGCTGCGGTCCCTGGCACCGGACCCGCAGCGCCTCACCGTGATCGCGCCGGACGCCGCCGCGGCACGCTCCTTGCCCGCACTCGTCGACGCGCTGCCGCCCGGCGCCCGCGAGAGCCTGCGGCTGGTGATGCCGGAACGCGGCCTCGACCACGCCGCGAGCCTGCTGCGTTCGGTCCCCGGCATCCGCGAGGTGATCGCCGCCGACGGGCCCGTCCAGCTCACCGCAACCGGTTACGCCCACGTACTGCCGCCCGAGCACGGCGCCCCGGAATCCGGTGGGGCGGGCGCGGGCCAGTGGCAGCGCGTCACCCGTACCGAGGAGCCGTCGGTGCCCGGCGACGGGGCCGTGCCGCGTCCGGACCTGACCGCCGAACCGGTCGGCGCCCTCTTCCCCTCGCCCGCCTGGGACCAGATCCTCACCACGGCCACCCGGTACGGCACCCCCGAGGGGCTGGAGCGGATCCCGGCGGGCCTGGTCCTGACCGGCCCGGCCACCGCCGGGTCCTTCGACGCCGCCCGGCTGCTGCCCGACCCCGGCCGCGTCACCGTCGCGGGCCACGGCGATCTCCACACGCCCGAGATCCGCCGACGGGTCGAGGACACGGTGCGCGATCTGGCCGCCCTGCCCGGCACCCGCGCGCTGCGGCTCGCCTGGGACGGCGCGGCCCTCGCCACCGGTGAGCGGGGCCGCGGCTTCCTCCAGGACCTGGCCGACCGCTACCAGGTTGACATCACGGCCCCCGACGGCCGCATCGCCGTCCTGGAGGGCGGGGCGTCCCAGGTCACCCGGCCCGACGGCGGGCACTGGCAGCGGTTCCGCCCGGGGCGGGCCGCGGCGTCGGAGGGGGCGGTGTTCCCGCCGCTCGCCTGGCACGGGGCGACCGAGGACGCGGCCGCCGTCCCCGTCACGGGCGCCCGGCTGCAGTCCGTGGCGGCCGGTCTGTGGATCGACGCGGCGGCCGACCCGGCCACCGCTCACCCCGGCATGCCCGCCGCGGCCGACATCCACGCCCTCGCACCGTCCGCGGAGGGCCCGGTCGTGGTCGTCACCGTCGACCCCGCGGCGCCCGGCACCCGGACCGCCCTGGACCAGGTGCTCGGCCGGCTCTCCGCGTGGCCCGGCACGGCAGCGCGGGTCAGGCTGCTCGTCGCCCACCCGGCCGCGGACGCCGCCCTGCCCGGCCGTCCCGGCGCCGACCTCGCCGCCGCCGTCGCCCACGACGCCTTCCAACGCCTCGCCGACACCCACGGCCTCACCCTCCGCGTCGCCGAGGGCGCCTGGTCCCCCGGCCGCGCCGGCACACCCGACGGCCTGCGCCCCACCACCGCGGACGGCCCCGAAGGACGGACGCCGGTGTGGCACGACTACACCCCGGGCCGGGCAACGGCCACGTCCCGTATCGAGGAGCAGCTTCCGGGGGGCTCCCCGCCGCCCGCCGCCGCGCCGCACCCCGCCGCCCCCGGCGACCGGTCCGGCGCCCCCGCCGACGCACCGCCCCCGCGGGACGAGTTCGCCGCGGTGTCCCGTACGGAGGACCCCGCGGCGCCCCACGGCGCGCCACCCCAGGAGACGCCGCCCACGCCCACCGGCGCTCCCCGCGGGACGTCCCCCGAGCCGCCGCGGCCCGCGCCTTCCCGCGACCCCGGGGACCGGCCGGTACGTGACGGCTCCGAGGACGCCGTGCCCTCGCACGAGACGCCTTCCCGTGTCCCGGAAGACCCTCCGGCGCCGCACGACGCGCCCGCGCACGGCTCCGAGGACCGGCCGGTGCCCCGCGGCTCCGAGGACCGGCCGGCGCCGGATGACTCCGGCGCACAGCCGGCGTCTCACGGCTCCGAGGGCGCCGCGCCCCCGCACGAGACGTCCCCCCGGACGCCCGGAGCGCCCGCTGCCACGAGCGACGGAGCACCTCCGGCCGGGTCCGGCGCCTCCCGGACGCGCGGGCTGCCCGCGGGTCTCGCGGTGGCGGGCCGGTTCGGGACCGCGATCCGGCTGATGGACACCGGGGCGGTGTACGAGCGGCTGGCCGGCGCGCTGGCCGGCGCGGTCCGGCAGGGCGGCCACCCGGAGTCCGTCGTCGGGCAGGCGCTGAACCGGTTCGACGTGGTACGGCGGGCGGTGGGGGACGAGGAGTTCGGCGACTGGCTCGCCCACGGCGGTTACGAGGTCACCGCCTCGCTGCCGGACGGCGGGCACTACCGCGTCCACGCACAACTGCTGCTGCCGGCGGACCGGGACACCGTCCGGGAGACCCGCCCGGCGACGGAGGACGCCGCGAAGGCGGAGCGGCTGGGGAGGTCCTGGGACCCGGAGTACGACTTCCGGGTCTCCGGCACCCGCAGCAAGGCGGTCACCTGGAAGGTCGCGGGTTCGGTCACCGATGTCCTGCCGCCGGCCTCGTTCGCCCCGACCATCGGTATCCCCTTCTCGGGCAGCCGCACCACCACCGTCGGCAGCGGTGACATGTCCATCGGCACGGCCCGGCTCACCCCGCCGGCCGGCGACGCCGTCCACTTCACCTTCCCCGGCGCACGGGCCGAGGTCACGGTCCGCCGCGAAGCCACCGGCACACCGGCACCACCGGCCACGGCCCCGCCCCCCGCCACCGCCGTGCGCTCCGCCCCGTTCGACGTACGGATCGAGGCGGCCGGGTCGCTCGTGCCCGAGGTCCCCGTCCACGACGGTCGGCCGCTCCGTCCACGCCCCCGGGACACGTACGTCCTGACCGGCGACGGGCCCCGCACCGCCGCCGACCAGCGCCGGTTCGACGACGTGATGTGGACGCACCTGGCCGCCCCCGAGGCCCTCGACGGTCTGGAAGGGCTCCACGCTCGGGTGCTCGACCATCTCGACCGGGCCCACCGCGGCCCCGACGGCCCCCCGGACGCCACCGCGCTCACCCGTGGCTCCGAAGCCGCCTGGCGGCTGCGCCGCTTCCTGAGCGAACGCGTCCAGCTGTACGGGATCATCCACCACTCCGGCATCGGCCATGCCTCCGAGACGTTCCCGCTGAGCGGCGGCGCGCGAGAGGTGGGCATCGCCGTCCGGGCCCACCTCGTCTCCGCACGGCGCGTCGAACACACGCGGATCGACGACGGCACGGTCTCCGTCCAGCACCGCACCCTGCACTTCGCCGTCGCCGCCCGGTCCGGGGCGAACGCCGCGGAAGGCGGCTTCGCCGCGAAGGCCGGCGGCAGTATCTCCTCCGTCGCGACCGTCAAGGCCCAACTCGACTTCCACACCGGCGGATCCACCGCCCGGAGCCTGGAGCTGGACCAGGGCCCCGCGACCTGGCAGCAGCTCAACACCACGGGCCCGTCCGTCGTCTACGAACTGGGCGTCACCCTCGTCGCGCAGCTGTGGTCGAACCTGAAGGGCGCCACCGGAGAGGTCACCCACCCGGGCACCGTCCACCTGCGGCTGCCCCTGGCGGACGCCCCCGCGTTCGAGGCCGCGCTCCGCGCCGCGCCGTCCGGCCCGGAACGTCCGCCGTCCGCGCCGTCCGGCCCGGAACACCCGCCGTCCGCGCGGCCCGAGGCCCTGCTGCCGCCGGCGGTCCGCGACCACCGGGGCGCCGGCCCCACCCACGTCGAACTCTCCGGCTCCGTACGCCAGGTGCAGGTCAAGGCGCTGGAGCTGATCGTCGCGGCATGGGAGGAACACGGCAGCCGGGTCACCCCGCTGGAACTGCACCATCTGCACCGGCAGCTGGCGCCCGACTTCTCCCTCGCCGGGCTGAGCGTGCACGGCGGGAAACTCTTCACGCCCCGGGGGCTGCGGCGCCTCCTGGAACTGCCGAGCGGAAGGAGCGCCGCCGTCACCGTCACCGGCCGGTTCGACCCCGATGCGCTGCTGTCCTCCGACGTCCGCGAGGACCGCACCGTCAAGCTGCACAAGGCGATGGCGCACTCCGTCGAACACGGCGGGACGCTCACGCGGACCCAGCGCGTCAGCGCCGAGGTGTCGGCGAAGCTCGCCAACCGGGCGGCCGTCGACCTCTCCGCCGGCGTCGGCTACTCACAGTCCGTCACCCACTCCCTGGCCAGCTCCGACTTCGTCTTCACCACCACCAGTCCCGCGATCACCGGCCCCAGCAGAGGGCTCGCGTACGCCGCCGCCTTCGACATCACGGTCACCGTCGGGCCCCGGGGGCGGACCGGCCCGCACCCCTCCGCCACCGGCCACCCGCCGCAGCACACCCGGGCAGCGGCCGCCGCGGGCCGCGCGGTCACCACCCGCCACGCCTCCGTCGACGGCGGCGAGGTGCGGTTCTGGGCGCCGGAGAGCCTGCTCTTCGCCACCCGGGCACTGGGCCCCGGCCCGCGCCGGGCCGAATTCGCCGCCGACCGGCGGGAGTTCGGTACCGGCCAGGAGCGGGAACGGCTGGGCCCCGACGACCTCCTCCTGAGCGTCAACAGCGCGCCCGAGGTCGCCGAACTGCTCACCGGGATACTGACCCGGATCGCCTCCTTCCCCGCCGACGACCTCGCCTCGGTGGTCGACCGGCTCACCGACGCCGAACGCCTGATGGCGCTCTTCCAGCGCGGTATCGGCGACGGCGCCGTCCACACCGAACTGTTCCGGGACAGCCGGACGCTGCGCGAACACGGTCTCGTCGTCCGCATCCGCGCCGCACTCGGCACCTCCTGGACCGCCCCCGGCGAAGTGTCCGCGACAAGGATGTCCCTCCACGAGTCCACCCCGCAGATCACCGAGGGGATGGCGGCCGGCGCGAACCACACCTACAAGGCCGGCGCCGGCATCGGCGTGGGGCTGCCGTGGCGCTACGCCCCGTCCGCCGGCGTCGCCGGGAACTACAGCCGCGGCGGCGCGGTGGGGACGTCCCGCCTCCAGAAGGTCACCTCCGGCGGCCTCACCGAGACCGGCGCCGCCCCGCACCGCCACCACTTCGCGGACGTCGTCTACACGGTGGAGGTGGAACACCGGCGCACCTGGGACCTCGGGGTCTTCGGCTCGTCCCGGCAGCTGGTGCACGAGCGCGGCAGCGTCAAGGTGCCGGACGCGCTGGAGTTCCTCCGCCGCGTCCCGCGGACCCCGGCGGACGGCGCCGAGGCCCGCCCGACCCTCGACGCCCGGACCACACTGCTCTCCCAGGTGCCGTACGCCCTGCGGTTCGACGACCCCGCCCGCCATCCGGGCGACGAGCGCGCGCCGGGCGACAATCCGCTGGTCGACGCCGTGGTGGGGCTGCTGCGCCGCCACCCGGCCTTCGCGAAGCTGATGGGGGACGCCGCCGACTCCCGGGTCCCGCTGCGGGCCGAGAGCGCGCTGGTGGAATCGCTGCACCAGATGCTCAGCCCGACGTCGCTGCTGGGCGCCGTCCGGCGGATGCTCGGCACCGGCCTGCGGCTGAACCCGCTGGGCGCCGACGGCCCGTACTTCGTGGAGGTGACGGCGGTACCCGTCGGCGAGCTGACGCATGTCGAGACGGACGCCGCCATGTCCGTCGGCCGCTACCTCAACACCTTCGACTGGGCGGTCACCAGCGAGAGCGCCACCCGCGCCAAGGAACTCTCCGCGCACCTCGGCGGCACCGGCAAGCCCCCGGAGTCCGGCCGGGTCACCGAGCCGGGCGGCAACCTGACGTACACCCGGGGCGAGTCCCGCAGCACCTCCTGGAAGCTGTACGAGGGCCGCACCCTCGTCGACAGGGTCACCTTCCCGCCGGGCGCCCAGCTCTACACCGGCCACCTGCGCGTCACGCTGGCCGTCAAACGCGTCGTCCAGCCGGTGCCCCTGCTGCTCAACACCGTCCTCGGCGGGGTGCCCGACCGGGTGCGGAGCGCCTACCACCGCGCCGGCGACCCGCACCCGGACGACGTCCGCGAGGTGACGCTGAAGCAGTACGTCGCGGTGGCGCAGGCCCTGGACACCGACACCGGACCCCTCGCCCGCCCGGCCCGCCCCGCCGTGGAACGGCTGACCGGCGCCGCGGACACCAATCCGGTGCGGCCGTTCCCGCTTCCCGCGGCGGACCTCCCGCGCGCGGTGCACGAGCGCCGCCTCGTCCTCAAGGCACTGGACGACCTGTCGGTCCGTGAGATGTACGAGCAGTTCCTCGGCGCGCTCCGCGGCGAGTCCGGCGGCGGGCTGCTCTCCCGCCTCCGCCCCAGCGGCGCCGGACTGCTGACGGAGTGGGGCACGGTCTCAGAGGAGGCCCTGCGCAACGCCCTGTCGTCCCCCTTCCTCAGCGGATTCTTCGACCGGACGCTGGCGCCGGAGGGATTCCGCCCGCCGGGATTCATCCGCGACGGCGTCGTCAGCGACACCCACGGTCACCTCACGGTGCGCGCCGAACTCTTCGACGCCACCCCGCTCGGCCGGGTCACGGTCGAGCACGGCCTGGAGGACAACGGCCGCAGCCGCCAGGTCAGCGGTACCGGCACCGGCCGGACCGCGGGCACCACCGGCGACGCGACGGCCACCGGAGAGGCCGGAGGGGCGAGCCTGACCGGAGCCCCGAGCGCCGGCCGGACCTCGACGCGCGCCGCCGCGGGCAGCGTCACCACCCACGCCCTCCTCGGCCCGCACCGGTTCGTCGAACGGGCGAAGCGGGAGTATCTGCACGTCCGCGCGGGCATCGCCTACACCCTCACTCTCGAAACGTCCGGGCGGCCCGCCGCGGGTACCCGCCCGGACGGTTCCTTCACCTTCCGGCTCAGGGACTCCGTGGAACTGCTGGTGGACCCCGGACAGGCGCGGCTCTTCGAGGCGGACGCGACCACCGGCACCCGCGATCCCGGGACGACGCCGGAGCCCGCCGACCCGCCACCCGGCACGGAGCCGGACCCGGCCACCGCACCCCGCCCCGCCGACGCCCCGCTCACCGGCACACCCGGCCCCGGCCGTGACCCGGGCCCGGACACCCCGGACCGGGCGGCCCCCGCCGAGCAGCACATCGACATCAGCCCGGCGAACGTCGCCCGCGGCCTGAAGGCGCTCGGCAAGCTCCCCGAGGGGAAGTACGCGCAGGTCATGGGCGCTGCCAGGGATCTCCTCGCCGACCGCGGCATCAACGTCCCGGACCAGGCGCTCGACCTCGACGCGCCGGGCGACCAGGCCGTCCGGCTCCGCCAGGTCGCCCACGTCCTGCACCGCCACGGCGACGAGGCGGCCCACGCCCTCGCCGACAGCTTCGCGCCCGCCCTCCGGCCCGGCACACCGCCCCGCGACCCCGGTCGGCCCGCCTCCGGGGACAGCGCGCTGTCGCGGGTACTGCGCGGCGACGACCCCGCCCCGCGGCCACCGGACATCCGGCCGGTGCCCGGCGCCACGGACCGGCCCCAGGAGCCGCGGCCGGTCCCCCGCGATCTGATCTCGGCGGTGCTGAGCGGCGCGGCGGACCCCAGGGAGCCCCGCCCGGCCGCACCGGAGACGATCGCCGGGGTCCTCGGCGGCGCCCACGACGGTGCGCCCGCGCCGGGGGAGAGCCCCCGGCAGCCTGCCGGGCCCGCCCCCGCCGACGGCCCGGCCCTGCCGTGGCGCCCGCGGATCGTCCTCGGCCGGGACGCCGCCGCCGAGGAACTGCGCAGCCTCCAGCGCGGGGCACCGGCCCGGCTCGCCGAAGCGCTGGCGGCGGCCGGCGGCGACGCCGCCCAGGTCGACGCCCTGGCCGGGCAACTGGGCATGACCCGGGAACCGGGCCTGCCCGGCGGGATGGACCGTGGCGCCGCCCCCGGCGCCAGGGGGCCGTTGTCGTTCGTCCGCAGGGTCAACGGGCACGTCGCGTTCGGCACGGCGTCCGGGACCGTGAACTTTCTGGCGAGGATTCCCGCGGAACCGGCCGCGATGATGGTCGTGGCGATGGTGTCGCAGGACGGCCACCTGGGTGCCTGGCTGCCGAACGCCGGTCAGACGGAGTGGAACGCGGTGGAGATCGCCAGGGCACTCGTCCACGACGACCCCGAGGCGTACGCGCGGACCGCGATCCTGCGGTTCGTGCTGCCCGGCCACGCCGAGTGGAACACGCAGCGCGTCACCGAGCACCTCCAGCGGATCGCCCACCTCACCCGGCGCCCCGTGTGGTACCGGCCCGACGTCCACGACCTGCACGTCGACGGCTGGGGAGAGCTGTCGCCGCCCGACGGCCCCGCCCCCGGACCCTGGCGCGAACTCCTTCCCGACACACCGGTCCACCGCAGCCACCGGGTGGGGAACGACGGGTCCGTGGGGCAGATCGCCGACCGGGCACCGATCGGCCTCGGCCTGCAGGACCACTTCCTCGTCAACAGCCCCGCCCGCCGGGAACTGGTACTGACCGGTGTCCTCACCCGGGAGGGGCGGCTGCGCATCCCGGACGGGTACGGGCTGCTGCTGCGCGTCGAGGAGGAGAACCTCGGCGTGGCACACGGGTGGGAGAACAGGGCGGGGAACATGGCCCTGCCGGAAGGCGAGGCTCTGCGCGCCCTGTTCGCGGAGGCCGAGAAAGGTCAGGCCGGCGGCCCCCGGCGGGTCGGCCTGATCCGCCTCCATCTGCCGGCCGCGGGGCCGCTCGCACCGCAGGCCCATGGGGTCCTGGCCCGGGAAGCGTCCCGGCTCGCGGAGTTCCTGAACCGCCCGGTGGCGTTCCCCGGAGCCGGCCGGGCGACGGTCATCGAGGGGGGAGCCGTGCGCGCGGTCGGGCCGGTCACCGACGGCCCGGACTGGGGCCTGGCGAACCCCCGGCCGCTGACGCTGATGTTCCGGGAGGGCGCGAACCTCGCACAGCTCACCGGCCACCTCACGGAACGGGGCCACGCCCTGCCCGCCGCGACGGACGCCCTCGTCATGGTGGCCGCCGCGGGCCCGCGAGGCGAGATCACCCGCCTCGGGGACGCCGAGGCCGTCACGCCGGACACCGTGCGCGACGAGATCGCGCTGGCCGGGGCCGGTGACCTCCCCGATGAGCCGCTCCGGATGTATCTCCCCGAGGGCGTCCCGCCCCACGTGTACGAAGAGTTCGTCCGGCACGTCGAGGAGTTGGCGCGTCGGACGGAGCGGATCGTCCTGCTCCCGCCGCCGGGCGTCCGCGTCCTGGTCGACGGGGGAGAGCTGACCGTGCCCGAGGGGCACCTGTGGAAGATGGTGAACGGCACCGGCGGCGTACCCGAGTTCTTCTTCCCCACCGACGCCCGGGGCCGCGCGCGGCGGGACTGGCCGACGGTGCTGACGGGTCTGCCCGACCACCCGCTCGAAGCGCGCCTCGCGGCCGGGGGGATCGGCATCCCCCCGGTCCGCAGCGACCGGAGTGTCGTCTTCCTCGCGGCCGGAGGACGGGGCGAGTTCCTCCGGTACGGCAGCGACGAGAGTTTCGTGCCCGTATCTCCTGAGCAGTTGAGCGAGGAGCTCGCCCAGCACGAGGCGCCGGTCGTCCAGATCCACGGGCCCGGCCCCATTTTCGCCGAGGTGTTTCCGCAGTTCGCCGCAGGCGCCCGCGACCTGGCCCGGCTGACGGGCCGTACGGTCGTGTTCCCGTCGCCCGAGACCTCCGTCCGGGTCGGCTCGGAGCCCGCGGATCTGCTGGTCACCGCCGAAGGCGCCACCTGGCGGGTGGCGGTGCCGGACGGCGGGACGGCGGACGGGTTCCGCACCGGCGAGGCCGGTCAGCTGCTGGCGCCGGAAGCCGACTTCACCGATGTCCACGGTGGTCAGTGGTCCCGCGCCGACGTGGACACCGAGACGACGCCGGACGGGTACTGGTCCTTGCGGAGGAACGCCGGCCAGGAGATCGACTTCCCCGTCCCCGCCGAGGGCACCTTCTTCGTGGGGCTCGACGTGGACCACGCGGGCCGCCCCGCGCTGGTCACCTGGTTCAGGGAACTGCTCCCCGTGTCCCCCGAGCAACTGGTGCGGGCGCTGTGGCCGGACGGCGTACCCCAGGGGTGGCCGATCATCCTCGCCAGGACCACCGCGGACCCCGGCAGGCCCCTCGGGGACGCCGCCCGTGCCGCCGGCCTCACCGCCTGGGTGTACGACCTGGCCCGGTACCTCGGCCGGGGAGTGGGCTTCTCCGAGGACCAGATCTGGACACGCGGCGGACTCGGCCGCGTCGACGTGGCCGTACCGCTCCCCGAGGGGTACCGGTACCGCTGGGACGTCGGCGGCGGGGCGTTGCCCGGCACGCTCCAGATGCCGGGGGCGGTGTCGGTGACCCTCCCGGAGTGGCACGGGGAGCCGACTTTCCAGCAGATCGCCTCGCAGGTGATTTTCCACGTCGTCGCGTGGCGCGGACGGCTGGCGGACCGCCCCGGCGAGCTGTTCCTGGCGAATCTGTACCGTGCCCCCCAGGGTGGGCTGCGGTTGCCCGGACAACCGCGTCCGGCGACAGCGCGGGAGGTCGCCGACTGGGTGCGGGCGTACGGCTGGGACCGGACACGGGCGCTCCAACTGGCGTGGACGGGGGAGCTTCGCGAGGACGCCCGGCTCCCGGACCGTGATACCGAGCTGGCTGTCGGGGTCGCGGCAGAGCTGGGAGTTCCGGTGTACCTGCCGGCCAGGGGCGGTGCCGCGCTCCCGCTGTTCCGGGGAGGAACGGCGGCAGCGCGCCGGGACATGACCGTCGTCGCCGATGAGGACGCGCTCTCCGGGTGGCGGCGCGTCGATCCGCCCGACGGCACCCACCACGGTCTGCCCGACTTCACCGGTGACCCTTACGGGCGCCTGGTGCCGGCCGACGAGCGCCCGGCGTTCGCCCCCACTCCGGGCGGCATCACGCTGATGCCGTACCGCACCGAGGAACCCCCGGCGCACTCCTGGACCTACGACGTGTCCCTGAGCCTCTCCGAACAGACCGGCGCCCCCCTCGTCCGCCGGGTGGACGGCGCCGAGCGCGAGGCCACCCCCCAGGAGGTGGTGGAGGTGCTGACCCGACGTGTCGCGTTCGCCGAGCCGCTGCCGGACGGCGGGGTGGCGGGTGCCTGGCGCGGGCAGCCGGTGCGGCTGCTGACGGACACGCCCGAGCGGGGCCCCCGCTACGACCGGTTCCTGGAGTGGGTCCAGGGCCGCCCGGGGGAGCCTGGTCTGCGGAGCTTCCTGGAAGCGGCCCCGGGCCGCACCGGGGACCACCCGGTCCAGCTGTACGTGCCGGAACCCGGCTCCCGCGTCGGCCTGTCCGGGGGGAGGCCCGGCTCCGACGCTCCGGACGTCTTCGTTCTCCGGTCCAGGGAGAATCCCGAGCTGCCCGGACAGTGGGTGCGGCTGCGCGGCCCCGGGGAGGAGGACCGGGGCGCGGAGCTCGTCGAGAGTCCCGACGGCCCGTTCGACGGCACGCTCGTACACATGGGGGCGGAGCCGCTGCCCGCGATGCTGGTGACGGACGAGCGGGGCGCCCTCGTGCCGGACCAGGCTCTGGAAGGGTTCTTCCGCGTCTCGAAATCGAGGGCCCTGGTCTCCGCGGCCGTCCAGGACGAAACGCCCGTCGGCCACGCTGTGATCAGCGCGTCCGGCCTGCACAGCTCCCCGGTCGGCGACGACCCGTTCCGCCTCCGGTCCTACGTGGGGCTGCAGGCGCTGGACATGATGGTGCGCCATGACGGGAACCTGGCGACGCTCCGGTTCGACGGCACCCCGGTCACCGTCACGCCGGCCGCGCTGGCGCGGCACCTGCGCAGCCTGCCGCAGTTTGTGTCCGGCGCCGATGTGCAGTTTTTGGCGCGCTTCCAGGTGCGGCAGGACGGCGAGGTCGTTTTCCAGATGCTGGGGATCGGAGGGGAAGCCGCGCGGAGGCTCGCCCGCCGGATGGCGGAGCTGGCCCGGGAACTGGGCCAGGACGTGTACTTCCCGGTGAGCGGCGGGGAGACGGCCTCGCTGCCGGCTCTGCTGATGCAGACGGGCGAGGTGCTCGCCCGGGGCGTCGACGGAGCGGTGGGCGCCTGGCAGCGGGCCGCCGCACGGGAGGACACCCCGCCGCGGTTCGCGACCAACACCTATGGGGCCCTGGTGCCTGCCGCAGATCTGCGGACCGACGAACTGGCACGGCTGGGCGCCGGTCCGGCCGACGTCCGCACGGAACCGTTCGCCGGTGGCCTCGCCCTGTACCGCGGTCCCGACTCCGCCACCGGTGCGGTCCGGCCACGGCTGGCCGGTACCCTCAAGCTGCCCGACCCGGAAGTGTGGGAGCGGTGCGCCGTCCCGGGCGAGTTCTTGGTGGTGGCCTCCGGGGGCCGGGACCGGGTCGACCTGGTACTTCCGGGCAGCGACCGCCGGGTACCCGCCGGGCCGCAGCCGCTGCTGGAGGTGTTGCGTCGGCCCGGGTCCGGATGGGACGGCCGTACGGAGCTGCGTCTTGCCGTCGACCGACTGGCGTTCGCGGACGATCTGTCGCGCAAGCACGACGAGTGGGTACCGGGCCCCCGTTTCGGACAGCAACTGGCGGACCTGGCCGGTGTCACCGTGCACGCCCCCACCGGACAGGTGGACTGGGACGCGGCCGTCCACGACTCGTCGGTAGGGGCGAAGCTGCCCTTGGCGGAGCAGCTGGGGGACGAAGACGCGGCCCGGGTCCACTGGGTCACCTACGTCCCGTCGGGGGAGCGGCCGGTGTCCGCCGGCCTGTCGGCGGGTGAGGAACCGGCCACCGCCCCGGCCGCTACCGCCCCGCGCGGAGCAGGCGGGAGCGTGAGCGGGCCCGACGACGCCCCCCGGCCCGCCGGGGAATCCGGCCTGATACTGCCAGGGGCCACCCGCCACGGCGGTGTCGCCGATCTTGCCTCGCTCGGTGCGCACGGCGGGCGGCTGGGGCTCACGCCCGCCGCTTTCGACATCGTGAGCCATCCGGAGCTGCTGCCGGTGGACGTGGTCGTCGCGTACGACGGTGAGTTCGCGGAGCTGGCCGAGGACGGCCGGGTCCGCACTCTCTCCGTCGACGAGCTGGCCTTCCGCCTGCGGGGCCGGCCGGACGTCCCCGACGCCTCCGGCACCCCCGCGGGCCCGGCGGCGAGCGGTCCGGGGCGGCCCGCGGCGCGGCCGGAGATGGGGCCGCCCGACTTCGCCGGGCCCTGGGAGGGCACCGAGGACATCCAGCTTCTCGGGCGGTTCACCGGGCGCGCGGACGCCACCGTCGCCCACGGGGAGCCGCTGCCCGCCGCGGCGCGGGAGACCTTCCACCGGCGGGTGCGCGCACTCGCCACCGCACTGGGCGCCGATGTGTACGTCCCGGCGCCGTCCGGCGGCGCGGCGGCGTACCGCATCGACGCGACCGGCGAGGTGGTCGTGGCGGACGCCGACGGCCGGCCGGGCACCTGGCATCTCGTCGCCGGGCGGCCCGACGCCGTGGGCCCCCGGTTCGCCACGAACTCCTACGGCGCGCTGGTACCGGCCGCTTCGTTCCCGGTGGAACACCTCACACGGCTGCGGGCGGTGCCCGGCGACGTCCGGACCGAACCGTTCCCCGGCGGACTGGCGCTGCCCACCCAGGAGCACATGCCGCTCCCCGCCGCCTGGCGGGAGGCCGCCGCGCCGGGCGAGTTCCTGGTGGCCGGCCACGGCGTGCCGGACGCGGTACACCTGCGGCTGGCCGCGTCGGCCCCCGGCGTCGTGGGCACCGCCGGTCTCACCGTCGCGGCCGGTCCCGAGGCGCTGCTGCAGGTGCTGCGCGCGGCGGGGTGGGACGGGCGTACCCCGCTGCGGCTGGCCGTCGACCGGCTGGCGTTCGGCCAGGACGGGCCGCCCGTGCCCGGCGACCGGTTCGGCCGGCGGCTCGCCGACCTCACCGGCGTCACCGTGCACGCGGCCACCGGAACGGTCCGCTGGGACCTGGCCGCCCCGCACGCCGCCCACCCCGACACCCGCCTGCCGGTGACCGGCGAAGGCCCCGGAGGCTGGGCCACCTACGTACCGGGGGCCGGACCGGCCCACCCCCATCAGCGGCCTGACGGCCCGTCGGCCAGGACGCACCGGTGACCCGGGCACGGCCGGGCACCGGGCCGGAACCGGCCTCGTGGCTCCCCGGCGCGCACCGGGCACCGGCCGGTGCGACGCCTGCCGGGGCGGCGCCGGGGACTGCCGGTGTGCCGTCGGACGGTGCGGAGCCTTCCGGTGTGCCGTCGGACGGCGCTGTGCCGGGGCCTGCCGGTGCCGCGTCGGCCGGTGCGCCGCCGGGGCCGTCCGCCGTCCGCGGGCCGTCCGCCGGTGGACACCCCGGAGCTTCCCCGGCATGCCCGCTCAAGACGCCCGGCCCGTCCCCCCGCCCGCGCCACCGGGTACGGGCCCCCGGAGGCCGCCGGGCACCGTGCCGACCCCTCGGAGGACACCTGCCATGAACCCCACCGCACCCGGCGCCCCGCCGACCGGTCTCCCCGCATCCGGCCACGCCGGTCATGACCTTCCCGGACCGCCCGTCCCCCTCCCGCCGCGCCCCACCTGGCGGGCCGACTGCCACCACCTGCTCCTCTCCCTCGCCGGGACCGTCGACGACGACGCGCTGACCCGCGCCCGGCGGCACCTCGCCGTGCCCGCCCGGCCGGACTTCGCCCGCGAGGCGCTCCGCGCCGTGCGGGCGGCCGGTGCCGCGCTGCCGGAGGGCGACGCCGACCTGCTCGCGGAGGTGCTGGAGGCCGACGGCCAGGAC
Organism: Streptomyces sp. NPDC027185; assembly: GCF_055567035.1. NCBI lineage: Bacteria > Bacillati > Actinomycetota > Actinomycetes > Kitasatosporales > Streptomycetaceae > Streptomyces > Streptomyces sp. NPDC027185. Next base: position 20,825 of record NZ_JBVHRF010000003.1, read on the forward strand.
TCCGGCCCCCTCGACCTGCTGCCCGCGCCGCCCGCTTGGCCGACGCCGCTCCCGTACGTCTTCGAACCGTCCGGCGACCCCGCGCCCCCGGCGCTCGCCGCGGCCGCCGCGCGGGCCGGCGCGCGCGGCCTGTGGTGCGCCCGGCGGCGGCCCGTCACGGACCGGGCGCGGCCCGCGCGCCGGGTGTACGTCTGCGAGACCCCGCCCGGCACCGGCCTGCCGTCCGTCACCGCCGTACTGCTGGACGCCCTGGCGACGGCGGGCGAGCCGACCGCACAGGCCGAGGTCTACGCCACCGGCGACCGGCTGCCCCGCTACCAGCGGGCCGCCCGCGACGACGGGGCCCTTGTGTGGGCGGTGCGGCGCACCCCGTTCACGGCGGCCCCGGTCTTCGACGGGGTGACGGACGCCGGACGGCCCTTCTTCCGGCCCGGCCACCCCCGGCTGGAGCCCGCCGAACGCACCCGCGTCCTCGCCTACCTGCGGGCCGGCGCCCCGCTGCTCGACTGCCCGGAACCGCTCGACGACGTCGTGGACCCCGCCCGCCCCGGCGGCGTCCCGGCCGGAATCCGTACCGACGGCACCTGGCTGTGGTCCGAGGCGAGCGCCCACTACCTCGACGTGTACGGCCTGGCCCCCGCCGAGGGGCTGCTGCGCCACATCCGGGCGGCGGGCCACACCGCCCCGCCCGTCGACGACACCACCCGCCACCGGGCGCTCGCCCACTGCACCACCGGACAACTCCGGCCCTGACCCCCGGGCCCGACCCCCGCCCTGACCCCCGTCCGCCTCCGACGTCCCTCGACCCCGCACCCACCGGCCGTACCGAGCGGACCGGTACGCCGAGCTTGGAGCACCCCGTGAACCCCTCCCGATGCCACACCGCCCCCGAGCCGGGCACCGCACCCGCCCGCCGCGCCGGCACGGCCGCCGAGGCCGCGCGATGAGCCGGGTCCTCAACGTGTCGGACACCGAGGCCGGTTGCTACCCGACCATCGGCCAGGCCCTCACCGAGGCGGACCCCGGAGCCATCATCAACGTGCTGCCCGGCTCCTACCACGAGAGCCTGGTGATCCGGGTGCCGGTGAGCATCACCGCCGAGGAGGGCCCCGGCAGCGTCACCTGGGACAGCGCCGAGGGCAGCACCGTCCTCCTCGCCGCCGAGACGCTCACCCTGCGCGGCCTCGAACTGCGCGGCCGGGACGGTGGCGCCGCGGTGGTGGACGCCGCGATGGGCACCCTGACGATGGAGGAGTGCACCGTCACCGCCGCCTCCGCCGCCGCGGTGCTCGCCCGCGGCGGCGCGCGCCTCGCGCTCCGCGACTGCGCGCTCGCCAACTCCGCGGGCTCCGGCCTCGTCGCCATGGAGGAGGCCGCGGGCGAGGTCGAACGGTGCGCCTTCCGCGCGGTCCAGGGCTCCGGCGTCGTCCTCGCCTCCGGCGCCGACCCGCTGATCCGCGACTGCGCCTTCGGCGACATCGGCGGCAACGCGGTCTGCTCCACCGAGGGCGGCCGCGGCCGGATCGAGGACTGCGACCTCTCCGGCATCCGCGGCCCGGCCATCGGCGTCGAGAAGGGCGGCGCCACCTCCGTCCGCCGCACCCGTATCCACGACAGCGCCGACTCCGCGGTGCACCTCACCGGCCGGGTCCGCGGCGTCTTCGAGGACTGCGAGATCACGGACGTCACCGGCCACGGTTTCGTCCTCGGCGCGGGCGCGGCACCGCATGTCGTCCGCTGCACCGTGACCCGGACCGGCGGCAACGGACTCCTCGTCACCGACCGCTCCCACGGCACCTTCGAGGACTGCGAGATCACCGGCGCCGGGGAGACCGCGGTCTGGGTGACGGGGGAGAGCGACCCGCAGCTCACCGGCGTCCGCATCCACCACGGCGCCGCACTGGCCGTCGCGGTGCGCGACCAGTCCGCCGGGACCTACACCGGCCTCGACATCCACGACATGGAACGGCACGGCATCGGCATCTCCACCGGTGCCAACCCGCTGTTCCGCAAGGCGGCCGTCCGCGACTGCCGGGGACACGGCGTCCTCGTCGCCGAGGACGGCCGGGGCCGGATCGAGGACTCCCGCATCGAACGCACCACCCTCGCCGGACTGGCCGCGACCGGCGGCGGGAACCCGTACGTCCAGGGCACCCGGATCGCCGACTGCGCCGACGCCGGGGTCCTGGTGGGCGAGGGGGGACGGGCGGTACTGCGGGACTGCGAGGTCACCGGGGCCCGCGCCCAGGGCGTCGCCGTCGAGGGCGACGGTGACCTCGCGCTCGGCCGGTCCCGGGTGCACACCAACCGGCGGCACGGCGTCCGCCTCACCGGCCGTGCCACCGGGGCCGTCACCTCCTGCGAGGTGTACGGCAACGACGGCGACGGCCTGCTCGTCGAGACCACCGGCGAGGTCACCGTCGTCTCCAGCGAGGTCCACGGCAACCGGGGCGCCGGACTGCGCCGCACCGCCTCGGACACCGCGGTCCGCGTCGAGGAGCTGACCAGCCACGGCAACGGCGCACCGGACAGCGGCAGCCCGGCCACCGCCACCGCCGACGCCGGCCCGCCGGCCACCTTGCCGCCGGCCACCCCGGAACCGGCCGCCGCCCCCGCGCCCGCCGGCGGGCCGGACGGCGACGACCCGCTGGCCGCCGCGCTCGCCGAACTCCGCTCCCTGGTCGGCCTCGCCGGCGTCAAGAAGGAAGTCACCTACCTCGTCAACCTCAACCGGATGGCCGCCCACCGCAAACAGGCCGGACTGCCCGTGCCGCCCATGAGCCGCCACCTGGTCTTCGCCGGCCCGCCCGGCACCGGCAAGACCACCGTGGCCCGCCTCTACGCCCGCATCCTCGCCGCCCTCGGCACCCTGCGCAGCGGCCACCTCGTCGAGGTGGCCCGCCTCGACCTCGTCGCGCAGGTGGTCGGCGGCACCGCCCTGAAGACCGCGGAACGCTTCGAGGAGGCCCGCGGCGGGGTGCTCTTCATCGACGAGGCGTACGGACTGCTGTCGGGCGAGGGCGGCAGCGGCCCGGACTTCGGCAAGGAGGCGATCGACACGCTGGTGAAGCTGATGGAGGATCACCGCGACGAGGTGGTCGTCGTCGCCGCGGGCTACGAGGACGAGATGCGCCGCTTCCTCTCCTCCAACCCGGGCCTGTCCTCCCGGTTCACCCGTACCGTGCAGTTCGACAACTACGCCTCCGGCGAACTGGTCACCATCGTCGAGCACATGTGCCGCACCCACCACTACGACCTGGGCGACGGCACCCGGGAGACCCTCACCCGCCACTTCGACCTCATCCCCCGCGACCGGGACTTCGGCAACGGCCGCACCGCCCGCAAGATCTTCGAGTCGATGGTGGAACACCAGGCCCAGCGCCTCGCCGGCCAGGAACACCCCACCGGCCGGGAGTTGACCCTGCTGCTGCCCGAGGACGTCGCCCTCCCGGAAGGCGTGGACGAGCCCGACGCGGCGGACGGGGCGGATGCCGCGGACGCCGCCACCCTCCTCGGCGAACTCCACCGCATGGTCGGCCTGGCGCAGGTCAAGCGGGAGGTGTCCGGCATGGTCGACCTCCTCGAATCGGTCCGCCGCCGCCGGGCGGCCGGGCTGCCCGCGCCCTCCCTCAGCCGCCACCTGATCTTCTCCGGCGCCCCCGGCACCGGGAAGACGACCGTCGCCCGCCTCTACGGCCGGCTGCTGCGCGCCCTGGGCGTCCTGCCCCGCGGTCAGCTCGTCGAGGTCTCCCGCGCCGACCTGGTGGGGGAGTGGGTCGGCCACACCGCGCAGCGCACCAGGGAAGCGTTCGAACGGGCCCGGGGCGGTGTGCTGTTCATCGATGAGGCGTACACCCTCGCCCCGGCGTCCACCGGCTCGGACTTCGGACAGGAGGCCGTCGACACGCTGGTGAAGCTGATGGAGGACCACCGCGAGGAGGTCGTCGTCATCGCCGCGGGCTACTCCGCCGACATGGAGCGGTTCATCGCCTCCAACGCGGGCCTGGCCTCCCGCTTCTCCCGCACCGTGGAGTTCGACGACTACACCCCGGCGGAGCTGGTGACCCTCGTCGACCAGCAGGCCGCCGACGCCGGCTACGTCTGCTCCGACGACCTGCGCCGGGCCCTGCTGCACCACTTCGAGGAGGTGCCGCGCGGCGCCGCGTTCGGCAACGGACGCTACGCCCGCCAGGTCCTGGACGGCATGGTCACCCTCCAGGCGGGGCGGCTCGGCGCCGTCCCCCGGCCCACCGACCACGACCTGTGCACCCTGCTGCCGGCGGACCTCGCCCTCCCGCCGGGCCCCGGCGCCCCGGCCGGTGGCGCCCCCGCCCGGGAGGAGAAGGCCCTGGACAACTGCTGACGGCCGCCCGGACCGCGCCACCGGAGCCCCGCACGGGACCCGGCGGCGCGGTCCGCCGCGGTCAGCGGGCGCGCCGCAGCGCCGCCACCGCCGCGTCCGCCTCCTCACCGGCCGACCGGTAGCGCCCGGCCGCGGCCAGCAGCCCTTCGGCCCGGCTCTCACAGGTCCCGACGAGGTCGCCCAGCACGCGGATCAGCTCACCGGCCGTCAACTCCCCTTCGCGGTCCGCGGCTTCCCCGGCGCGCGTGGGGCCGTACCCGCCGCCGGTGTCCGCGCAGCGCTCCCGGTAGCGGTCGAGACAGGCGGCCAACTCCCGCCCGGCGTCCTGGAGTTCCCGGCCGAGCCGCCGTACGGCGTCGGCGTCGATGGTGACGGAGTCGTTGCGGTCGGGCATGTCGCTCCTCGGTACGGGGTGCGGGACGGCCCCCGCGCGGTGGCACCACGCCGGGGCCGAAAAGGGGCGCCGGTCCGGGCAGGTCCGGCGGCGCCCCGGCACGATAGCCCCGCGCGGCCCGTCCGTGAGACGGTCGCCACCGGCCCGCGTCTCCGCCGGGCGAGGAGGTCTTCGCAGGTGGGGAGCGGGCGGACGGCGGCTCGCGGCGGCTTGCGGATTGAGCCTGTGGACCCTGTCCGGGGCGCGACGGGCCCGCTTGACTGTGGGGGACGCCGCCCAGCCCCCGTGACGGCGTCGTCCCGCGCCGGAACCGGCCCGCCGGAGTGCGGCGGCCCGGCTCCGGCGCGGGTGCCACCGGTCCTTCCGCAGGCCGGGCGCCCGCGGACCAGCGCGCCGGAACGTCCCCATCCCGCAGCGCACGCCGGCCTCCCGGCCCGGGGTCCACGCCGGCCGGGCCGCGTGACGGCTGCACCGCGTACGAAGGACACCGCAGTGAGCCACTTGAGCAAGGCCCCCGCAAGCGCCGCGGCACCGGGGCCCGGAACCGGGCGGCCCTGGACCGGCGCCACGGGACACGGCCCGGCCGTGGCCGTACCGCTGCCGGACCAGGGGCCGCGCCACCCGGCGGCGACGGCCGCCTGCCCGCCCGGCCGGACCTACGGGACGCCCAACGGCCGCCCGATCGACGGCGGGGTGGTCTTCGAACCGGGCGGCGAGCCGCTGGAGCCCTCCCAACTCGCCCCCTGGTGGCGGCCGGACCGGAATCTCCACACCGTCTTCGTCCGCTTCGACGACCACCTCGGCGCCTTCTACATCGCCTCCCGGCCGGTCACCCCGCTCGAACTGGCCGAGCGCGTCCTCGCCTGCCCCCGGCGGAGCGGCCGGGCCGTGCTGCTGGTCTCCAACGGGTCCGTCGCCGGCTGGATGGTCCAGCAGATCGCGGACCGCCTCCAGGTCCCGGTGCTCGCCGGCGGCCACCGTGACCGCTGGTGGGGGGTGACCCCGCAACGCGCCGACCGCCGCCGGACACCCGCCGTCCGGCTCACCGGCCGCCACCCCTTCCCCGAGGCGGAACTGGACCGGCTGCGGCCCGGCACCGAGCCGCCCCGCGATCTGCCGGGCCCCGCGCCGCTGGCCCGCCCGGACGCCCGCGGACTGGTACTGGCCGAACGGAGCGCCCCGGAAACGGCCGCACTCACGGCGGACCTCGGACACTGGGCCGAGCAGCGCTGGCGCCCCGGCCTGTACGGCGTCGCCGTCCACCGCCCGGCGGGCAACCGGGGCGCGCCCTACCTGATCGGCACCCGCCCCGCCTCGGTGTGGGACCTCGCCCGCGCCCTGTGGACCGTACGGAGGCACTGGCAGGGGCACGCCGCGGTACTCGCCGTCCTCACCTCGCCCCCGCCCCCGGCGCCGGACGGCGCCCGGGAACTCCGGCTGCTGGCCTCCTACCTCCGCACCTCGGTCGTCGACGCCCGCGACCCGGCCGCCTGCGCGGCCCCGTCACCGGCGAGCCTCCCGGCCACCTCGGCGGTGGGCCCGTCCGCGGTGGGCCCGTCCGCGGTGGGGGCGGGCGGAGGGGCTGTGCCCCTGTCTCCGTCCGTGCCCGTGCCCGCGTCTGCGTCCGTGCCCGCGCCGGTGGTCGCGGCTTCGCCCGCGCTTGCGGCTCCGGCCGGGCCGGAGCCGGCTGTGCCTTCGCCCGTGGGCGTGTCTGCGCCGGTTCCCGGGCCCGCGGCTCCGGGTAGGTCCGCGTCCCCGTCCGAGCCCGCACCGGTGGCCGCGACGCCCTCGCCGGTGGCCGGGGATTCCCCGGCCCCGGCCGGGCCGGGGGCCGCCGTACCCGTGGCCGCCTCGATGGCCGCCGCCCCGGTGGCCGCGTCGCCGTTCCCTCCGGTGCTCGGCCCGTCCTCGCCTCCCCTCGCACCCACCGCTCCCGGCCCCGCGGGGTGGGCGGCCCCCGGTGCTCCCGCCCCCGCGCCGCCGCCCGTCCCCGAGGGGCCCTCGGCCCCGGCGCCCGGCCCCGGAGCGCCGCCGTCCGCCCCGGACGTACCCGCCGCCCCCGTACCGCCGTTCCTCCCGGAGGCGGCGACACCGCCGCCGCCCGCCCTCGGCACCCTCCCGGCGGCGGTCGCGGGACTGCCCGCCGCCGTGGGCGTCACACCACGGCCGCCCGGCCCGCCGGCAAACGCCCCCGCGGCACCGGCGGCCCCGCACCGTACCGACGACGAACCGCGTCAGGACGGGCTGCGCCAGGACGGACCGCCCGCCGCCGGGCCCGCCCTCGCGGACACCGGCCCCGAGCCCGAGCCCGTGCCCGAGCCCGTGCCCGTGCCCGCCGACGCTGCCGACCCCGCCGCTCCCGAGCCCGGTACCGCCCCCGGACCACCGCGCCGCCCGGGGGTCCTGTACGCGCCCGCCGGTCTGCCGCCCGTCCACCGCAGTACGGCGGGGGAGCGGGCCGTGCTGCGGGAGGCGCTGCGGCGTGGCTACGACGTGCACGCGCGGGCCGTGGCGCGGGTGCTGGCCACCCGGCCGGGGCTGCGGTCGGCGGCCGACGCGGAGGACTCCGGTCTCTGCGACCTCATCGCCGTACGCGCGCTGATCTGCGACGACTGGCAGGCGGCCGGACCCGGACGGCTGCCCTCCGCACCCCTGGCGGGCGCCTGGGCGGCGTGCGTGGCCTCCGGTCTCCGGCGGCTGCCGTCCTACCGCGGGGTGGCCTACGGCCGGGACGCGCCGGCACCGGACGGTCCGGACGGGTACCGGACCGGGCAACTGCTCCGCCCCGCCGAGGTGGTGCGGGCCCGCCGGGGCGCGCCGGAGCCCGGTGACGCCGGGGTGACGTACGCGGTCTGGTCGGTGAGCGGCCGCCGGACCGACGCGCTCGGCACCGCCGGCGCCGGCGAGGAGATCCTCTTCCCCGGGAACAGTGCGTTCCGCGTCCTGGCGGCCGGACCGGACACCGGCCCCGGCCCCCGCCTGCTGCTCCGGGAGGTCACCGCCGCCGAATACGACGCCCCGGACGCCGGGCGCCGGCCGGCGGCCCCTGAGGCGGAGCTGGACGAGCGGGAGCTGGCGGTGCGGGACAAGCTCCTCGCCGCGTGCCGGGCCTGCTGAACGGTGCGGCGGCCGGGCCGGGGCGGCCCGACGACGGGCACCGGCACGGCTCCCTCGCCGTCCCTCCGGCCGCCCGCCGCCCGCTGTCGCCCTCCGTCCCCGCCGCCGTCCCTCCGGCCGCCCCGGACACCGCGACGGCCAGGGCTCCGCCCCCGCGCGCCGGCTCAGCGCCCTGCCTGGTCCGCGAGGCCGGGACCGGCTTCGCTCCGCCCTCGCGCCGGGGGCCCAGGGACACCGCGGCGGTGCGAAGAACCGCACCGGACACCGCCGTTGGGCCCCCGGGCTCACCCGCCCTGGGCTCACCGGCCCAATTCGCCGCCCGCCCGCCCCGGATATCGCAGAACGCGCCCCGCCCTGTGCCAGTCTGACGAAAGGCGGCCGCCGGGGAGAACTCCCCCCGAACTCCGGCCTTTCCCCCGTACATTTCTCCGCCGGCCCGTGCGGTGCGGAAGGTGCGAGGTGGAATGCGTCGCCGTCCCGCCGCGCGGATTCCGGAGAATCCGAACAGCCGGAATCCGCGCGGCACCTTCAACAGAACTCCCCGGTCAGGAAAGGCTCCCACATGAAGAACCAACGCCTTTCGGCCGGCCCGAGGAACGGTGCCGAGCCGGACGGGGCCACCCACCACGAGACGTTCCTGCGAGAGCTCTACGCCCATCACTGCGCCGCCCTGGAGCACTATGTGATGCGGGTCGGAGGAGTCGGCAGGGAAACCGCGGAGGACCTCGTCCAGGAGACCTTTCTGCGCGCCTGGCGCAACGCCGCGAAACTCGCCCGCCCCCACGGCGGGACCGGCGACGCGATGCGCCCCTGGCTGCTCCGCGTGGCCCGGAACCTGGTCATCGACGCCTACCGGGCCAGGAACGCCCGCCCCCGGCAGACCACCGACCCCGCGCCGCCGGACACCGAGGCGGTCCCGGACGGCGCCGAACAGGTCGCCCTCGCCCAGGACATGGCGGGCGTCCTGGCGCTGCTCTCCCCGCCGCACCGGGAGGTCGTGGTGCATCTGCACTGCATGGACCGGTCGATACCGGACACCGCCCGGACGATCGGCGTCCCCGCCGGCACCGTCAAGTCCCGTAACCACTACGCCCTCAAGGAGCTGCGGCGCATCGTCGCGGAGACCGGCATGGCCGGCTGAGCGGGCGGCCGGTCCGTCCGGCCGCCTCCGCCCGACCGCCCGGCGGGAACATGGGAGCCGCCGGGCGGTCCGGGTGACCGGAAGGTCAGGCGCGGCGGGCCGCCGGCCGGTCGCTCGCCTCGACATCGGCGCCGAGCCAGAGCGCCACCGCCGCGGCACGGGTGCGGACCCGCAGCTTCCCGTAGATACGGTTCACATGGTTCTTGACCGTCTTCTCGCTCAGGAAAAGCGTATCGGCTATTTCCCGATTGCTGCGCCCGCGCGAGATATGGCCCATGATTTCGCTCTCCCGCCGGGAGAGCGATCCGATACGGGCGCCGGGTCCGATTCCGTCATAGCGCGGTGACGCCATCCGCAGATTTCCGGGAAAAGCGCCGGACGTTCCGCCGGTACGCGGAGCGCGCCCCCGGGCGGCCGAGGCGACCGTGGTGTAGAGATCCGTCACCGAGAATTCCCGGTGCATCAGACAACCGGCCGCACCGCCCCGTACGGCCTGCTGGATTTCCTGCGGACGCTCCCGGTGGGCGAGCAGCACCACCTCGCACAGCACGGAAAGTCCGGGCAGCGCGTCGAGGCTCGCTCCCCCGGAAAGGCCGAGCAGTGCCACATCGGGGGCGGAATGCCGGACGAGTTCCAGGGCCTGTCCGAATTCCTGGGACTCACCGACGACGGCGAACCGGCTGCTCGCCCGGAGCAGACCGACCAGACCGTGGCGGGTCACCAGATCCCTGTCGATGACAACGACCCGTACCGGTCGGGCCCTCCCGTCCGGGCTCGGGGCCGTGTGCGTCATGTTCATCATGGAGTTTTCCCTAGAAGGTGCAGCTGAGGGGCGGCGGCCGCAACGGGCCGACGGCGCCGGGGACTTCACCCAGCATCGCCGCGCCCGGTCGCCGAGTGATCCGCCACCTGACGAGGATTGCCGCGCCCGCCGCCCGCCCGGCCGCACAGCTCGCCGCCGCCCCGCCTCAGTCCGGCAACCCCCAGCGGGGCGCCGGATCGTTCGGTGTGACCGGTACGGGCCGGATGTCCGGCCGCTCCCCGGGCGGCGCGAGCAGCGCGGTGCCGCCCCGGGCCAGCCGCAGCCGCACCGTCCCCGGGCCGCTCTCCTCGTACGGCAGCGGGCGGCCGTGTCCGTCGGTGACCGCCACCGGTCCCGGCAGCGAGTGCCGCACCACGCACGGCGCGCCCGCCTCGCTGAACACCCGCACCCACCGCGTGCGGCCACCGGTGCGCGCCGCGCTCAGCAGGAACGCGCCCTGGGTGCGGAAATCGTGCAGCCGCACCTCGCGCCAGGACGCCGGGACGGCGGGGAAGACCCGGATCACCCCGCCCCAGCTCTGGCAGAGCATGTCGTGCAGCGACTGCGCCGCCGACAGCGGCGTCTCGATCACCGGGCCGGACTCCTCGTACATCGTGTTCGGCCGGATGAAGCGGTCCAGCAGCGTCCGCAGATGGCCCAGCGCCTCGTCGCCCCGGCCCATCTGCGCGCACATCGACGCCGCACCGGTGAACGTGTAGCCCTGCAACGCGCCCTCGAACCCGACCCAGTGCCGCAGCGAGGTCTCGATCAGCTCCCGGTGTTCGGGCTGCTCCCAGGTCACCTCGTACAGCGGGTACACCGCCAGCAGATGGGAGTAGTGCCGGTGCGACTTCGCGAACGGCACGCCCGCGCCGATCATGAAGCCGTCGCCGTTCACCGCGTACGGCGCGAGCCGGGCCAGCACCTCCCGCCAGCGATCGGCCGCCGGATCGGACACCTCCAGTGTCCGCGCCGCGTCCAGCAGCGTGGCGCAGCCCCACCGCAGCAGCGCCAGGTCGAAGGTGCAGTCCCGCGCGTCGACGCCGTACTCCGGGGAGAACGTCGCCGGCAGATGCAGCCGGCCGTCCGGCCCCCGCTCCAGGAACCGCAGGTAGTAGGCGACCGCCCTGCGCAGCAGCGGGAAGAGGACGTCGCGCAGGACATCCTCGTCCATGGTGTGGCGGTAGGTCAGCCACACGTTGTGCAGCGCCCACGTCAGATTGCCGACCTCCGGCGCCGGCGGGTCCTGACCGGGCACCCCGACCGGATACCCGCCGCCCGGCACCGCCGTACCGCCCCGCAGGAACCGGTCGGTGGTACGCGGGATGCCCGCGCACCCGGCCCGGTACGGCGCCTCCAGCTGCTCCGACAGCGCCTCGCGGTACTCGCCCAGCGCCCGTGTCACCGCGTCCAGTTCGAGGTGGTTGGCGCCGTGGATCGGCCAGTACTCCAACTGCACGTTGAGGTTCCACCAGGTCGCGGGCCACGGTGTCGGCTCCAGCCAGGGGCCGCAGGTCGCCATCACCGGCGCCGCGGCGCGCGCCGCCGACGCCGCCTTGTACAGCTGGATCCAGTAGAACCGCTGGAGCCGGGCGTCGGGCACCGACAGGAAGCCGCGGCGGAAGTAGGCGTGCCACCACGCGCGGTGGTCCGCCGCCAGCGCGTCGTACGGCAGCGCGGCGGCGTCCCGGACCGTCCGCAGCGCCCGCCGCCGCACCGCGCGGCGCGGGCGCGCCGGGACGACCGCCGCGTACAGCGTCCGCGCCCCGTGCCCGCCGGTCCGCTCCCGCCACGCCGTGACATGCTCTCCGCCGGCCAGCAGCGGCTGGACGGCGGCGCGCGCCGCCGTGTGCTCCTCGATCCGGGCGGGCGGATTGCCGGTGTACCCCTCGGGCACCGGTTTGAACGCGGCGCGCGGACTGATCGCCTCGGCCGGGTGGAACACCCAGCGGAACGCCCGCTCCCCGGTGCTCGGCACCACCTCGACCGCCAGCACGGAGCGGGAGGTGTGCACCAGCGCCCGCACCGTCAGGGTGCCGCGGTCGGTGGTGACCGTGCCGGTCAGCTCCGCGTCGCGCAGCCGCAGCCGCCAGTCCACCGCGGTGATCGTGCCGCACGGCTCCAGCGTGAAGTGCCCCACGGGCAGCCGCGCCAGCCCGAACAGTGCCCCGAACTCCGGCCGGTGGTCCTGTACTTCGCTGTGCTGCACGGTGAACCGCACCGCGTTCGCGTCCGGTTCGGCGTACACCTGGCTGCCCAGCAGCGCGTTCCCGAGGAACGGCGCCTCGTGCCACGCCGCGGGCAGCCGCCGCCACACGGGGTCGGCGTCGTCGAGGATCCGCACCCAGGGATCACCGGACACCGCCTCCCGCCGCTCCCGCGCCGCCCCGGGCCCCGGCGCGGCCACCGCCGCCCCTCTCCCGGTGGCCCCCACCGCACCGACGGCGAGCGCCGCCCCCAGCACCTGCCGTCTCGGCGGGGACGCGGGGGAGCGGGGGGACGGGGACGGTTCGACGGCCATGCGGCCTCCAGTCGGCACGCGCGGCGGGGAACGGGCGCGTACGGGACGGCCGCCCGCCGCACCGGCCCCTCCCGCATGGTGCGGGCCCACCGGCCGGACCGGAAGCCCCCGGGCCCGGCGTACGCCGGAGGGGTGAGCGGATTCAGGACGGTCAACTCCCTTGTGGTGGAGGGGGTTCGGCGGCGTGCCGATCCCGGCCGGGTGCTCCCCGGCCCCGTGCGGGAGCCGTCCGGTGCCCGGTCCCGCAGCCGCTCAGCACCCCGCCAGGTCCGCCGCCACCCGCGCCCGCCGCAGCTCCTCGGCGCCGCCCGGGACGTCGCCGTGCGCCGCCTCGTACAGGGCGCTCTCCACCCCGCGCGCCACCGACCAGGCCAGCAGCCGCGCCGGGTCCTGGGCGAGGGCGTCGCCGAGCAGCGCGGCGCGGGCGCGCAGCACCGGGCCCGGACCGGAACGGGTGAACGGGTCGTCGATCTGCATCAGCAGCGGCCACGGGTCGTACGCCGGATCGCCGGTCATCGGCTTGGGGTCGATGGCCAGCCAGGGGCGGCGCCGGGCGGCGAGGATGTTGCCCGGGTTGGCGTCGCCGTGGACGACGGTCCGGCGGCGGGCGCCGCGCGGCAGTGTCCGCAGCAGCCGCGCGCCCAGCGCCACCAGCCCAGGGTCGTAACCGGTCCGCAGCCGCGCCGCCCGCTCCTCGACCAGCGCCGCCCACGCGTCGCACACGTCCGCCATCCGCTGCGGCCCGCCGTCCGCCGGGAGCGGCGCCGCCCACAGCCGGCGCAGCACCCCGGCGGCGCGGGTGAGCCGTTCCTCCGGAGGCAGCGGCGCGGCGGCGAGCGGGGTCCCCGGGGCGCACCGCTCGATGAGCAGCGCGCCGAGCGCCGGGGCGTCGTCCAGCAGCCGCACGGCGCCGTCGCCCGCCCAGGCGCGGAGCGCCGGTCCCTCCCCGTCGGCCTCCCGGTGCGGCAGCCCGATCTTCACCACGGCGGGCGTACCGTCCGGCAACTCGACGGGCGCGACCCACGCGCAGCTGCCGCCGTCGTACGGTGCGCCCAGCCGCAGGTCCCAGCGCTCCTGCGCGGACCGGATCAGCCCCGGCAGGCGCGCCAGCCACTCCCGTCCGTCCGGGGTGCGCCGCACCGTGCGGAGCATGGTCAGGCCGGGCGGGAAACGGTCCGTGCCGTGCCGGTCGTGGGTGTCCATCCGGGCAGCGTAGGGGCGGCGGCGCGCGGGGAGAGCCCCGGGGGGCCGGTCGTCGGGGGCGGTGGCCCGGGAGGGCGCGCCGCCGTCCGGGCGATATACCGGCGATGCGTGCCGCACACGTCTTATCGGAAGAACCATGTTGATATGCGTCAGGGATGAGCCAGTACACCCGGTATGCGGCGACCGCTCTGCTCGCCGCCCTCGCCGCCGGCTGCGGTGCGCCCGCTGCCGCCCCGCCGCCCCGCCCGGCCCCGCCCGCACCGGCCGCCGCGGGCGGTCACGCCGGAGCCCCGCAGCCCACGGAGGCCAAGGCGCCCTTCACCCTCGTCGCGTCCGGCGACGTCCTCGCCTCGTCCCCGGCGGCGTTGGACACCGCGAAGGGAGACGTCCCGGCCTTCGCCCGGCGCGGCTCCGGCCCGACCGGCTACGACTACCGGCCGATGCTCAAGGGCATCAAGCCCGTCATCGCCGAGGCGGACCTCGCCCTGTGCCACCTGGGCACCCCGCTCGGCCCGCTGACCGGCCCCTTCACCGGCTCCGGAGCCCTGCAGTCCCCGCCGCAGGTCGCCACCGCCCTCAAGGACGCCGGATTCGACTCCTGCGCCACCGCGTCCGGCCACACCCTCGACCGCGGCGACGCCGGGATCGGCTCCACCCTGGAGGCGCTGGACACCGTCGGACTGCGGCACACCGGGTCCGCGCGGAACGCCGCCGAGGGCACCCGGCCCGCACTGCTGCGGGCGCGCGGCGGCGCCCAGGTCGCCCACCTCTCCTACGCCCTCGGGAACGGCAGGACCGCCCGGGGCGGGAAACCCTGGGCGGTCTCCCTCGTCGACGAGCAGCGGATCCTCGCCGACGCCCGCGCCGCCCGGCGGGCCGGCGCCGACCTCGTCGTGGTCAGTGTCGCGTGGGGCGCCGAGTACCGCACCGCCCCCGACGCCACCCAGCTCGCCCTGGCCCGCACCCTCACCGCGGCGGAGACCGACGGCCGCCCCGACATCGACCTGATCCTGGGCTCCGGCGCGCACACCCCGCAGGCGTACGAGAAGGTCAACGGCGTCTGGGTGGTCTACGGGCTCGGCGACCAGATCGCCGGTTCCACGAAGCGTCCGGAAGGCACCTGGGGCACCGTCGCGCGCTTCCGCTTCGTCCCGCCGGAGCGCCCCGGCGAGCGCTGGCAGGTGACCGACACGGAGTACGTCCCGCAGCTCGTCACCCGTACCAAGCCGCTGCGCACCGTCAACCTCAACCGCACCAAGCTGTGGGTCAGGGAACGGGCCGCGATCGCAAAGACCGTGCTCAGCAGGGGTGCCGCCGCATCGGGCCTGGTGGCGGGCCGCTGACCGGGCCCGCCCGCCGGGCGTCCGCCGCTCCGGCGGCCGGTGTGCCACCCTTGGGGAGGAATCCGCCGGGCCCGGCCAGGGCCCGGCCGGGAGTGCGCGGAAGGAACGGGGGCCGGAGGGCAGTGAGCGGGAAGGCGCCCGTCCGGGCCAGGAATCCGCGGGGACAGGGCGACCGGCTGCGGGAGGAGCTGCTGCGGGCCACCGAGCGGCTGCTCGAAGAGGTCGGCAGCGAGGACGCGCTGTCGCTGCGCGCCGTCGCCCGGGAGGCGGGCGTCGCGGCCCCGAGCATCTACCGTCACTTCGCCGACAAGACCGAGCTGGTCTGGGCGACGCTGGAGACCAGCTTCGAGCGGCTGGCCGCCGCCATGACCGAGGCCGCGGCGCGGGCCGAACCGTCCGGCGACCCCGTCGCCCGCCTCCGCGCCATGCTCCGCGCCTACTGCCGCTACGCCATCGACCACCCCGCCACCTACCGCCTCGTGTACAACACCCGGCAGACCCCGGTCGGCCCGGAGCGCCTCGCCGGTCACCCGGCGGGCGTGCTGGTGCGCGGCTGGCTCGACGCGCTGACCGCCTGCGAGGAGGCGGGCTGGCGGATCCGCTGCACCCGCGCCGAGGCGCCGTACCTCCTGTGGTCGGCGGTCCACGGCCGCGTCATGCTCTGGCAGGCCATGCCCAGCCGCAAGGACCCCGCCCGCCTGGACCGCTTCATCGACGAAATGCTCCAGCTGCTCCTGGAACGCTGAAGCCGGGCGCGTGCCCCGGGCGCCGCCCCGCCGAGCGCCGGAGCGCCGAGCCGGGCGGCACCGGAATGCCCGGGGCGCCGAGCCGCGCCGGTCTCGCGGGGCGCCGGATTTCCGGTTGGCCGGGGGCTCGGCCGGAGGGGCCCAAAGCCGGGGCCTGCCGGATGGGGAGTGCCGAGCCCGTCGGGGGTTGAAGGCGCGGGGCGCCGCACAGCGGGGAGCCGGGCTTGCGGGGCTGCGGGCCTCCGGTGCCGGTGCTGCCCGAGCGCACGCAGAAGGGCGAGCCCTCGGCCCGCCCGCCGGGCGGTTCCCCGTCCCGCGCACGGCCTGGCGCCGCACTCGTCCGGCACCGGCACCGGCTGCCCCGGCCTCCCGCCGTTCCCCGGCGCCCCGGCGGCACCTGCCCCCCCCGGCCACACCCGTCCCTCCGGCCTCCCCGCGGGCCCCGCCCGACCCGGCATCGCCGGATCGTCACCTTTCGGCCCGGTCACCGCTGATCCACCGTCAGTCCGGATCTCCGTCCGGCAACCCGACCGCCGTCCCCCTCGGTTTACCTTCCCATTACGCGTGTAAGTTTACGCTTGTTAGGCGAGCGTCGGAGCTCCGGCGCCCGCTTCCGCCACCGCGCGTATCTGGAGCTGAGCGAGATGACTCTCACCGACGCCGTCCCGGCACCCCTTCCCGTGCAGCCGCCGGAGGGCTGCCCCTTCGACCCGCCGCCCGAGTTCGCGGCGCTGCGTGCCGCCGAACCGCTCTCGCGGATCGCGCTGCCCGACGGCACCACCGCCTGGCTCGCCACCCGCTACGCCGACATCCGCGCGATCCTCGGCGACACCCGCTTCAGCTCCGACACCACGCGCCCCGGCTACCCGCTCAGCGGGATGACCGGCGGCGCCCCCGCCGGACGGCGCGGCTTCATCCGCATGGACCCGCCCGAGCACACCCGGCTGCGCCGCATGGTCACCCGGGAGTTCATGGTCAAGCGCGTCGAGGCGCTGCGCCCGGAGATCCAGGCGCTCACCGACCGCCTCTGCGACGACCTGGAGGCCACCGTGCGCGCCCACGGCCGCGCCGACCTCGTCGAAACCCTCGCCCTGCCGGTGCCCTCCCTCGTCATCAGCCTGCTGCTCGGCGTCCCCTACGACGACCACGACCTCTTCCAGCGGCTCACCGGCACCCTGCTCTCCCGCACCGTCACCGACGCCGAGCGCGAGGAGGCGCGGGGAGAACTCCGCGTCTACCTCGACCGGTTGGTCACCGCGAAGGAGGCCGAGCCGGGCGACGACATCCTCGGCCGCCTCATCACCGAACAGCAGCGCACCGGCGAGATCACCCACGACGACGTCACCGCCTTCGCCGCCCTGCTGCTCATCGCCGGGCACGAGACCACCGCCAACATGATCGGGCTGAGCGCCCTGACCCTGATGCGCGACGCGGACACCGCCCGGCAGCTGCGCGAGGAACCGGCGCTGATCCGCGGCGCCGTCGAGGAGCTGCTGCGCTTCCACAGCATCATCCGCAACGGCCCGCGCCGCGTCGCCACCGCCGACATCGAGATCGGCGGCCACCTCATCCGCACCGGTGAGGGCGTCGTCGTCGCCGTCCCCTCCGCCAACCGCGACGAGGAGACGTTCCCCGAGGCCGACCGCCTCGACATCCGCCGCCCCAACGCCCAGCACCACGTCGCCTTCGGCTACGGCATCCACCAGTGCCTGGGGCAGGCGCTGGCCCGCGTCGAGCTCCAGGTCGTGCTCGCCACCCTGCTGCGCCGCTTCCCCGGCCTGCGGCCCGCCGAACCGCTGGACGCCATCCCGTTCCGCACCGACATGTCGATCTACGGCTGCCACGCCCTGCCGGTCACCTTCTGACGGCGGTACCGTCCTTCCGCCGGGCCCTCGGAACGTACGCCCCAACAGACCCACCGAACACAGGAGTTACCTGCCATGAAGATCACCCTTGACGCCGACAAGTGCTGCGCCGCCGGTCAGTGCGTGCTCGTCGCCCCCGAGGTCTTCGACCAGCGGGACGAGGACGGCGTCGTCGTGCTGCTCGACGACGCGCCGCCCGCCGAGCAGCACGACGCGGTCCGCGAGGCGGCCGCCCTCTGCCCCGCCGCCGTCATCGAGCTGCACGCATGAGCGCCCGCCCCGTCGCCGTCGTCGGCGCGTCCGCCGCCGGACTGGCCGCAGCCGAGACGCTGCGCCGCTCCGGCTGGACCGGCCCGCTGACCCTGATCGGCGACGAACCGCACCTGCCGTACGACCGGCCGCCGCTGTCCAAGCAACTGCTGCACGGCACCTGGGAGCGCGAGAAGCTGCTGCTGCGCACCGCCGACCAGCTCGCCCCGCTCGACCTCGATCTGCGGCTCGGCACCCGCGCCACCGCCCTGGACGCCGCCACCCGCACCCTGACGCTCGACGACGGCACCCGCCTCGCCTGCGCCGGAGTGATCGTGGCGACCGGCGTCACCGCCCGCACCCTGCCCGGCGCGGACGGCCTCGACGGGGTGCTGACCCTGCGCACCCTCGACGACGCGACGGCGCTCCGCGACCGGCTGTCCGGCACCGGCCACCGTCTCGTCGTGGTCGGCAACGGCGTCCTCGGCTGCGAGGCCGCCGCCGTCGCCCGGGAGCTGGGGCACGACGTCACCCTCGTCGGCCGCGACCCCGTCCCGATGGCACGCGCCGTCGGGCCCGAGGTCGGCGCGCTGCTCGCCGAGGAGCACCGCACCCGCGGCGTCCGCCTGGTCACCGGTGACGTCGCGGAGTTCCTGACCGGCCCGGCGCCCGGCACGGTCGGCGGGGTCCGGCTCACCGACGGCACCGAACTGCCCGCCGACACCGTCCTGCTGGCCATCGGCTCCGTCCCGGCCACCGGCTGGCTGCGCGGCGAGCCCGCCCTCGACACCACCGACGGCCTGCGCTGCGACGCGTACTGCGCGGCGGCGCCCGGCATCTACGCCGCCGGGGACGTGGCCCGCTGGGACCACCCGCTGCACGGCGCCCCGCTCCGCTTCGAGCACCGTATGAACGCCACCGAGCAGGGCATGGCCGCCGCCCGCAACCTCCTGGCCGAACTCGCCGCGGAGAAGACCCCCGGCGCCCCCGCCACCGAGGACGCGCCCGACGCCATGCCCGCACCCGAGCGCCGCCCGTTCGCCCCCGTGCCGTACTTCTGGTCCGACCAGTACGGCATCAAGCTCCAGGCGTACGGACTCACCGCGGGCGCCGACCGGACGGAGACCGCGGTCCTGGACCGCACCGCCCGCAGCGCCGTCGCCCTCTACGGACGCGACGGCACCGCCACCGGCGTCCTCGCCGCCGGACTGCCGCCCCGCCAGGTGCGGGCGCTGCGTGCCGTCGTCGCCACCCCGCTGCCCTGGGAGGAGGCACGCGCCCGCACCCGGGCGGTCATCGCCCCCGCCTGACAGTGCCCGATCATGGAGAGATGACCGACTCGTACGTACGGGTGCGCGGCGCCCGTGAGCACAACCTCCGCACCGTCGATGTGGTCATCCCGAGGGACGCGCTGGTCGCGTTCACCGGGGTGTCCGGATCGGGCAAGTCCTCCCTGGCCTTCGGCACCCTCTACGCCGAGGCGCAACGCCGCTACTTCGAATCGGTCGCCCCGTACGCCCGCCGGCTGATCCACCAGGTCGGCGCACCCAAGGTCGAACAGGTCAGCGGACTGCCGCCGGCCGTCGCCCTGGAACAGCGCCGCTCCGCGCCGTCCGCCCGCTCCTCCGTCGGCACCGTCACCACCCTCTCCAACTCGCTGCGGATGCTCTTCTCCCGCGCCGGTGACTACCCGGAGGGCGCCGCCCGCCTCGACTCCGACGCCTTCTCGCCCAACACCGCGGCCGGCGCCTGCCCCCGCTGCCACGGGCTCGGCCGGATCCACCGTGTCACCGAGGACTCCCTCGTCCCCGACCCGTCGCTGACCATCCGCGAGGGCGCCGTCGCCGCCTGGCCCGGCGCCTGGCAGGGCAAGAACCTCCGCGACATCCTCGCCACCCTCGGCCACGACATCGACCGGCCCTGGCGCGACCTGCCGCCCGCCGACCGCGAGTGGATCCTCTTCACCGACGAACAGCCCGTCGTCACCGTCGAACCGGTCCGCGAGGCGGGCCGTATCCAACGCCCGTACAAGGGTCAGTACATGAGCGCCCGCCGCTATGTGCTGCACACCTTCGCCGACTCCAAGAGCGAGACACTGCGCACCCGGGTCCGCGGCTTCATGATCACCGAACCGTGTCCGGCGTGCGACGGACGGCGGCTGCGCCCCGAGGCGCTGGCCGTCACCTTCGCCGGCCACGACATCGCCGAACTGGCCGCCCGCCCGCTCACCGCGCTCGCCGCCCTGCTCGCCCCCACCGCCCGCCGCGACGACGAGGGCGTCGCCGCCACCCTCGCCCGCGACCTCGTCGCCCGCATCGAGGTCCTCACCGAACTCGGCCTCGGCTACCTCGCCATGGACCGCCCCGCGCCCTCCCTCTCCGCCGGGGAACTCCAGCGCCTGCGCCTCGCCACCCAGCTCCGCTCCGGCCTCTTCGGCGTCGTCTACGTCCTCGACGAACCCTCCGCCGGACTCCACCCCGCCGACACCGAATCCCTCCTCGGCGTCCTCGGACGGCTCAAGGAGGCGGGCAACTCCCTCTTCGTCGTCGAACACGACATGGACGTGGTGCGCAGCGCCGACTGGCTGGTCGACGTCGGCCCGCGCGCCGGCGAACACGGCGGCCGGATCCTGCACAGCGGCCCCGTCGCCGGCCTCGCCGACGCCGCGGAATCCGCCACCCGCCGCTTCCTCTTCGACCCCGCGCCGCCCCCGGAGCGCACCCCCCGCACCCCCACCGGCACCCTCGCGCTGCGCGGCGTCACCCTGCACAACCTCCGCGACCTCGACGCCGATTTCCCGCTCGGCGTCTTCACCGCCGTCACCGGCGTCTCCGGCTCCGGAAAGTCCACCCTCGTCACCCGGGTGCTGGCCGACGCCGTCCGCGACCACCTGGGAACGGCGGAGGAACCGGCCGCGCCCCAGGACGACGGCAGCGCCGAGGACGCCGCCGCCGACCGCGCCCGGATCGCCTCCGTGACGGGCCTGGACGCCGTCGGCCGGCTGGTCCGCGTCGACCAGAAGCCCATCGGCCGCACCCCGCGCTCCAACCTCGCCACCTACACCGGCCTCTTCGACGCGGTCCGCAAGGTCTTCGCCGCCACCGACATCTCCCGCGCCCGCGGCTACACCGCCGGCCGCTTCTCCTTCAACGTCGCCGCCGGACGGTGCGAGACCTGCCAGGGCGAAGGCTTCGTCGCCGTCGAACTCCTCTTCCTGCCCGGCACCTACGCCCCCTGCACCGCCTGCCACGGCGCCCGCTACAACCCCGAGACCCTGGAGATCACCTACCGCGGACGGACCGTCGCCGACGTCCTCGCGATGACCGTCGACACCGCCGCGGACTTCCTCGCCGACGTCCCCGCCGCCGCCCGCAGCCTGCGCACCCTGCGCGAGGTGGGCCTGGGCTACCTGCGCCTCGGCCAGCCCGCCACCGAACTCTCCGGCGGCGAGGCCCAGCGCATCAAACTCGCCACCGAACTCCAGCGCACCCGCCGCGGCCACACCCTCTACCTCCTCGACGAGCCCACCACCGGCCTGCACCCCGCCGACACCGAGGTCCTCCTGCGCCAGCTGCACGGACTGGTCGACGCCGGGCACACCGTCGTGGTCGTCGAGCACGACATGGGCGTGGTCGCCGGCGCCGACCACGTCATCGACCTCGGCCCCGGCGGCGGCGCGGACGGCGGCCGGATCGTCGCCGCCGGCACCCCGCAGCAGGTCGCGGCCGCCCCCGGCAGCCGCACCGCCCCCTACCTGGCCCGCGCCGGGGCCCGCCCGGCGGGCGGCTGACCGGCCCCGTTAATGTACGCAGGTCATATCAGCGACACGGATCGTCCAGTACACGAAGGGGGCACTCGCATGGCAGACATCGAGAAGGCCAGGGAACAGTTCGCGCGGTTCGACGGGGACGGCGACGGCCTGGTCACCGCCGATGAGTTCAAGCGCGCCATGGCCGAGATGGGCGACCCGTTCGTCACCGGCCCGATCGCCGAGTCCGTCATCAAGGCCAAGGACACCGACGGCGACGGCCGGATGTCCTTCGACGAGTTCTGGACCGCGCTCCAGGGCTGACCGCGCCCGCCCGGGGCGGGCGGCCCGCGAGCCGCCCGCCCCGGACACCGCCGCTCAGCCCGCGCGGTCCGGCCGTCCGGATCCCGCGTCCATCGGCGGCGGCGCGTCCGCCGCCCCGGTGCCCCACCCGGACGGCGAGCCGCCCACGGTGAACGCCAGCTCCCGCGCCCCGCGCAGCTCCCCGGTGGTCAGATACGTCCGCTGCCGCGCGACGCCGTCGAGCCGTACCGACCGCACATAGCGGTCCGTCGCCGACGTACCGGGCGCCGTCACGGTGAAGCGGCCCGCCGGGTAGAACCGCCGGTCCAGCCGCAGGTCGACGCGGTCGAAGACCGGGGTGCTCAGCCCCCAGGTGTCGGTGCCGGGCTGCACGGGGAACACCCCGATCGACGACAGCACCATCCACGCCGACATCGTCCCCAGATCGTCGTTGCCGGTCATCCCGCTCGGCGCGTCCGTGAACAGCGTCAGCGCCGCGTGCACCACATCCGTCGTCTTCCACGGCTGACCGGTCGACAGATACGTGTACGGCGCGATGAGATCCGGTTCGTTCTGCGGGTTGTACTTGTCCGCGTTGTAGTAGTCGTACGGACCGTTGACCCACACCTCCCGCGCGGTGCGCTCCGGGTCCTTCCGCAGCGCGCCGTAGGCGAAGAAGGAATCCAGCCGCTCGGTGGCCTTCTCCTTGCCGCCGATGAGGGAGAGCATCCCGGGCAGGTCCTGCGGCACCAGCCACTGGTACTGCCACGCCGTGCCCTCGTGGAACCCCTCGCTCTTCGCCGGATCGGCGGGCCCGGTGAACGCGCCCTGCCCGTCCCGCGCCCGGAAGAAGCCGGTCGAGGCGTCGAAGACCTTCCGGTAGTTCTGCGCCCGCGCCGCGTACCGGTCGGCGTCCGTGTCATGCCCCAGATCGCGCGCCATCCGCGCCAGCGCCGCGTCCGCCAGGGCGTATTCGAGCGTCGCCGACGCGCCGTGGTCGAAGTCGGAGTCCCCGGGCTTGGCGTGCGGGCGGCCCTTGAGGAACGGCACGAAACCGTTCCTGAGGTACTCCGCGTTGCCCTCCCGGCCCACCGCGGGCGAATCGGCCGGCGGCACCCCGTCGGCGTTCCGCCTCAGCGCCGCGTACGTCTCCTCCTCGTGCCCGGCCAGCAGCCCCTGCCGGTAGGCGTTGGTCAGGAACGGCGTCACCGGATCGCCGGTCATGATGTTCGTCTCGACCGTGCCGTAGCCCCACTTGGGCAGCCAGCCGCTCTCCTTGCCGGCCCGCAGCACCGACAGCGCCATGTCCCGCGACTCCCGCGGCGCGAGCAGCGCCAGCAGTTGCGCCTGGGTGCGGTAGGTGTCCCACAGCGACCAGTTCTGGTAGTACGTGAACCCGCGCGCGGTGTGGACGCGCTGGTCCCAGCCCCGGTAGCGGCGGTCCACATCCGTCCCGGTGTTGGGCGCGAGGAACGAGCGGTACAGCGACGAGTAGAACGTCCGCCGCAGCGTCGGATCGCCGCCTTTGACCCGCACCTGCCCGAGCCGCCGCTCCCACGCCGCGTCGGCAGCCGCCCGCACCCGGTCGAAGGACGCGCCGCCCTCCGCCCGCAGATTGCGCGCCGCGCCCGCCGCGTCCACATAGCTGATCGCGGTGACCGCCTCGACGGTGCGGTCCCCGCGCGTATCGAAGCGGACGTACGCGCCGTGCCGCCCCGCCGCCGTCGACGCCTTCGAACCGGCCGTCACCGTGTCGCCCCGCCACGTCCCGTAGGAGGCGAAGGGCCGGTCGAAGCGGGTCAGCGTGTAGACGGTGTACGGCCGGGTGTCCTGGCAGAAACCGCGGCCGGTGACGGCGGTGCGCACGGTGTGCGAATCCAGCACCTCGACGCGGCTGGACACCACCTCGTGCAGCGCCTGCCCCGCGTTGAGCAGCACATTCGCCTTCTCCGTCGCCGGGAAGACGTACCGCTGCCGCCCGGTGTGCGCGGTCGCGGTCAGCTCGGCGCCGATCCCGCCGTACGAGGTGAGCTTCACGCGGTACGAGCCGGGGCGGGCCGACTCGCCGTCATGGGTGTAGGCCGCGGCGTACTTGGCGTAGTCGGTCTCGGTGACGTCGCCGGTGGTCGGCAGCGTCGGCAGATCGCCGCCGAGACCGCAGCCGACACCGGAGATGTGCACGGCGCTGAAGCCGCGGATGTGAGCGTCGTCGTAGTCGTAGCCCGTGGTGTGGCCGGTGTCGGGGGAGAGCTGCACCATGCCGAACGGCACGGCGGCGCCCGGGTAGGTGTTGCCGTCGTTACGGCTGCCGATGAACGGGTTGACCAGATCGGTGAGGCGGCCGGACGGGGGCGCGGCCTGCGCGGCGGGCGACGCGAGGGCGCCCCCGACGAGCGCGGCCGCCAGCACCGCGCCCGCGGTACGCAGCCGGGTGCGACGGGGCCATGGCATGGGTGGACCTCCGGGGTGAGCGCGGCGCGGCCCCGCCGGACGCGGCCGGGCACCGGGGCACCCGGCAGGGCGGCGGGCCGGCACCACGGGAGCCGACAACGTTGTCAGGGCGGGCTCATTCTCGGGGTCCGTCCGGGGCCGGTCAAGAGGGCCCGGACGTCTCCGGGAACGGGAGCCCACCCTCGGGGCGTCTTGACGATGACACGTCAAAAAAGTCGGCGGCGTGGCCTTGTTCTCTGCGCGGGGCCATGTCTGAATGGGCTCCGCATTCAGGTTGCTGAACACACGTCAGATCCGTGTGCCGGCACGGGACCGCGCCCGCGGCCCCGCGCGGACGCCCGCCGCACCACCACGGGCGCCCCGGCCTTTCGTCCCCCCACGCGAAGGCGGACCCCACATGAGACACGGCAAGCTCGGCATCGGCAGCGCACTCGCCGTCGGCGCGGCACTCGCCGGCACCCTCGCCATGGCCCCGGCCGCCGGTGCGGTGGACCCCGACACCGCCACCATCGGCTTCGACTGCGGCAGCTACGGCAAGGGCACCGCCACCCTCACCGCCACCCAGGACGGCACCGCCGCCACCATCAGCGTCTCCACCTCGGCCGTCACCGCCCCCATCGACGTGGCCGAGAACTCCGTCAAGTCCACCCTCACGCTCACCAAGAACGGGTCGGACACCGCCACCTTCAGCGGCAGCTCCAACCCGAAGATCCCCTCCGGCAGCGCCGTCAGCACCGGCCCGCTCACCGGCACCGTCGCCTCCGGCGACAAGCTCGAAGCCACCTCCCTCAAGGTCGTGGTCTTCGGCATCACCGCCACCTGCAAGGCCACGAGCGCCCAGGACCCGGGCCCGTTCGTCTTCTGACCCGCCCGCACGGAACACGGCGGGCCCCGGGACGCTCCCCGGGGCCCGCCGGCCGTCCGCGTGCCGTCAGGCCGCCCCGCCGCCCGGCCCCGCCGCGCGGCGTTCCGCCTTCGCGACCTCCGAACGCCGGTAGGAGTAGCCGAAGTAGACGACCAGGCCGATCAGGAACCACACCACGAACCGGACCCAGGTCTGCCACTCCAGGAACGTGATGAGCCAGAGCGAGAAGAGCACCCCGAGCGCCGGTACCACCGGCATCCCCGGCGTACGGAACGTCCGCGGCAGGTCGGGGCGCTTGTACCGCAGCACGATCACCGCGACGCAGACCACCACGAACGCCAGCAGGATGCCGATGTTGGTCAGCTCCGCCGCCTCGCCGATCGGCAGGAAACCGGCGATGGCCGCCGACGCCACCCCGACGATCCACGTCACCCGGGTCGGTACGTGCCGCGTCGGATGGGTCTTCGCGAACCACTTCGGCAGCAGCCCGTCCCGGCTCATCGAGAACCACACCCGGGTCACGCCCAGCATGAAGGTGAACATCACGGTGAGGATGCCGATGATCGCGCCGACCGCGATGACGTCCGCGATGCTGCTCAGCCCCACCGACTTGAACGCCGACGAGAAGCCGCTCTCCGGGTCGATGTCCTTGTAGTTCTGCATGCCCGTCAGCACCAGGCACGCCAGGACGTACAGCACCATCGAGATGACCAGCGAGTAGATGATCGCCTTCGGCATGTGGCGCTGCGCGTCCTTCGACTCCTCCGCCGCGGTGCTCATCGCGTCGTAGCCGAAGACGGCGAAGAAGACGGTGGCGGCGCCGGTGAACGCGCCGCTCACGCCGAACGGGAAGAACGGGTGGTAGTTCGCGGTCTTGATGTGGAAGAAGCCGACGGCGATGACGCCGACCACCACCAGGACCTTCAGCCCCACCACGATCATCTCGAAGCGGGCCGCGTTCTTGATGCCCAGCGTCAGCAGATAGGCGATCAGCAGGCAGAGGACCGCGGCGAAGAGGTCCACCCGGTGGCCGGGCCCGGTGCCGGGCGCGCCCAGCATCCAGTCCGGCAGCTTCGCCCCCATCTCGCCCACCAGGAAGCTGAAGTAGCCGGAGATGCCGATGGCGACCACCGCCACGATCGCGGTGTACTCCAGCAGCAGATCCCAGCCGATGAACCAGCCCGCCAGCTCACCGAGGACCGCGTAGCCGTAGGTGTACGCCGAACCGGCCTTCGGGATCAGACCGGCGAACTCCGCGTACGAGAACGCCGCCGCGGCGCTGGCGATGCCCGCGATCAGGAAGGAGATCAGCACGGCGGGTCCGGCCTTGCCGTTGGCGACGGTACCGGCCAGCGTGAAGATGCCGGCGCCGATGATGCCGCCGACGCCGATCGCGGTCAGCTGCCACAGGCCCAGCACCCGCGTCAGCTGCTGGGCCGAGCCGCCCTCCGCCTCCTCGATGTGCTCGATCGGTTTGCGGCGCAGTACACCGTGTCCTGGGCGCAGCCCCATTGGTGACCTCCGTACCCTCCGTCGTGGCCTGACGGCGGCTCATGATGGACCCTCGGTGGCCGGCGGGGAAGGTGCCTCCCCGGGGTGTTCACGCCGGCCGGGCGAGGAGATCACCGGGGCATGCCGGGACGGAGTCAGTCCGTCTCCTCCAAGCGGAAGCCGACCTTGAGGCAGACCTGGTAGTGCTCGATCTCGCCGTCGGAAAGGTTGCCGCGCACCTGGGAGACCTCGAACCAGTCGAGGTTGCGCAGGGTCTGCGAGGCGCGCCGTACGCCGTTGCGGATCGCGGCGTCGACGCTCTCGTGGGACGTGCCGACGATCTCCGTCACACGGTAGGTGTGGTTCGTCACGGTGGTCTCCCTGGCCGGGGCGGCGCTCCGCCCGTGCCCTCTCACCGTGCCTCAGCACCGCCCGGCCCACCAGCGGGACTGACCCGCCCGGAGCCGTACCCCCTACGGGACGACCGTCACCGGCCAGCGTCCGGTCTTCACCAGCCGGACCGCGACCGACCCCATGATGCGGTGCCCGGCCGACTCCGAGGCGCCCACGACCACGGCGTCCGCCCGCAGCTCGTCGGCCATCTGCACCATCCCGCCGTACGGATCGCCGCGCAGCGTGTGGAACTCCCAGCGCATGTGGTAGATCCCCTGGAGCCGCTCCACCGACCGGCGGATCTCCGCCATCAGCTCCTCGGCCACCTCATGGGTGGCGTCGACGACCGGCGCGCCCATCGCCGCCCCGGCGGCCAGCACCGGCTGGATGTACACCAGTGCCAGCTTCGCGCCCTGGCGGCGGGCCAGCCCGGCGGCGTAGGCGGCGGCGCGCCACGACGAGCCGGAGCCGTCGATCCCGACGACGATGACCTTCGGGCCGTCCGTACCGCGCTCGAACACGGGCTGCTGCTTGTCCTCCACACCTTTGAGGTTATCCGTACGCCTGTCCGCACGGACGGCCGGGACCGGGCGTCCGTGCGGCGCGCGGTCAGACGGCGCGCGGCGGCCAGCTGCCCGGCTCCAGGATGCCCAGGACGTAGGCGCGGGCCACCAGCGCGGTACGGCCCTGGACCCGCCAGCGGCGGGCCAGCCGGGAGAGGTGGTAGTTGACGCCGTCGACGGTCAGTCCCAGCGCGGAGCCGATCGCCGCGGTGGTGGCGCCGCCCGCGGCCAGCGCCAGGATCCGGCCCTCGACCGGGCTGACCCGGCCGCGCGGCGCGGGCGGCGGTGCCGCCGGCTCCCGCACCTTCAGCAGCGCCAGCAGCGCCGGGGGACGGGCCGACGGATCGCCCACCGGGTCGAGGGACAGCTCACCCTGGCGCGCCATGCCGTCCGTGCCCCGCCAGCCCACGGCCACCGGGTAGCGCGAGCGGCGGCCCAGTCGCAGCGCCTCCGTCAGCCGGTCCAGCTGCGCGGTGTCCCGGGGGCGGAAGAGGTCCAGCAGATTGCGACCGCAGAGCCGCCCGGGGGCGACGCCCCACTCGCCGGCCATCGCCGGGTTGGCGATCAGCACCCCGCCGTCCGCCCGGCACACCGCGATCGGGGTGGGGAGCCGGTCGAGCAGGGTCAGGAAATGGTTGCGCCAGGAGCTGTGCGGGCCCTTGCCCGGAGTGCCCGGCGGAGGGAACGCCGCGCCCTCCGCCGGGATCTCTGCGGCCTCGGTACAGCCTCTGTCCGGTGTTCCGCTGCGCACCGTACCCGCCTCGGCTCCGTCCGCCATGCCCTGTCGACCCTTCCTCGTCCCGCCTCGGAGCGGCGGGGAAAACCACTGCACAATCATGCAGTGGCGGGGCGCGGGCCGGATACCCCTAAAGGCGCACCGCACTGCGATGACCTGCGCAGGTGTCCGGCCGACGGCCGCGGATTAGGGGTTGCGCCAGGGGTTCGCGGGGGCGGGGCCGGGACTCGTGAGGGGCCGGGGCCGGCACGGGCCGTGGCGCGTGAAGGGGCCGGGGCCGTGGCGCGCCGGGCGCCTTCATGTACGGTCCGTGACCCGCCGCGGCGCCGCCGGGGACCGTACGCCGGGCCGCGCGGCCCGGTCCGTCAGCCGCCGGCCCGGTCCGCGGGGAGGCCCCGGGCCGGCGGCGGTACCGCGTCCCGGGCGGCGGGGTCCGTCTCCCGGCGTCCGGTCGCCTGCACCACCAGCAGGGCCAGGCCCGCGACGGTGACGTTCCGGGTCGCCGCGTCCAGCCCGTTCCACTGCTTCGACTGCCACATCGCGAACCACTCGCCGCCCACCGCGAGGAACCCGGCACCGAACAGCACCAGCACCATCAGCAGCCCGGCCACCGCCGCCGTCCGCGCCCGTCCGGGGGAGTCCCGCCGCAGCCGCAGCGCCCACCCCACCGCCCCGGCCGTCAGCAGCGCCGCGGCCACCGTTTCCCAGACGATGATCGCCACATACGCGCCGTCCTGCACCGTGCGGGAGGTCACCGCCCGCCACATCAGGTCCTCGTCCCCGAACGTCGTGTCCATCGCCAGGACATGGCGGACGAACTCCTGGTTGGTGGCGAAATCGGTGAGGTTGCCGAACGCGACGAGCGCCATGTACAGCGCGACGATCCCGGTCAGTACGACCGCGGCGACCGGTGATCCGCCCCGCGTGGCCCGTTCGGACATGGTTCCTCCCCTGGTCGGCCGCGCCCCGGCGGCCACGGCCCGTGCAGCCTGCCACGACCGCCGCCCGAACGTGCCCGACCTGCCGCCGGCCGGCCTCACCGGGCGTCAACTCCCGTACGCTGCTGACCGTTCGACCGGGTGAGCGACCGGTGGACGGCGGCGCGGTGCGCGGTCGCGGAGCGAGCGGGAGAGCGGGACGGATGAAAAAGGTGTGGGGCGCCGGAGCGGTGGCCGTGGCGGCGGCCGGACTGATCACGGTGGCGGCCACCGCGGGCGCGCAGACGGCGCCGGCGACATACGCCACCAGTACCTCCGTCGGCGTCCACAACGCCTACGAGAAGGACAAGTACCCCTACTTCGCCGACGCGTTGGACTCCGGCGCCTCCCTCATCGAGGTCGACGTGTGGACCAACGGCTTCGGCCGCTCCTGGCGCGTCTCGCACAGCAACCCGCTCGGCGACAACAGCAACTGCGAGGGCGCCACCACCCCGGCCGAACTCCGCACCAAACAGCGCGACCAGGACTTCGGCGGCTGCCTCGCCGACATGCGCGCCTGGCACGACGCGCACCCCGGCCACCGGCCGGTGCTCATCAAGGTCGAGATGAAGGACGGCTTCAGCGACAAGGGCGGCCGCGGCCCCGCCGCCTTCGACGCGCTGGTACGGCAGAAGCTGGGCGACGCGGTCTACGGCCCCGGCGACCTGACCGCCGGACACGCCACCCCGGACGAGGCGGTGCGCGCCGGCGGCTGGCCCGGACGGGACGCCCTCAAGGGGAAGTTCCTCTTCGAACTGATCCCCGGCACCGTCGAGGAGAAGAACCCCCTCGACAAGCTCTGGACGGACGTCGAATACGCCGGCCACCTCAAGGACCTCGCCGCCAAGGGCACGTTGTCGCAGGCCACGGCCTTCCCCGCGGTGCACGGCGCGGCCGGTGGCGACCCCCGGAGCCGGTACGCGGACGCCTCGCTGCGCCCGTGGTTCGTGATGTTCGACGGCGACGCCGCGAAGTACCTCGCCGACGGCATCGACACCGCCTGGTACGACACCCGCCACTATCTGCTGATCATGACGGACGCCCACAAGGTGGCCCCGGAGATCGACGGGACGAAGCCCGGTGAGAGCGAGGCGCTGGCCCGCGTCCGCCAACTCGCCGCCGCGCACGCCAGCTTCGCCACCGCCGACTGGTATCCGCTGCCGTCCGTCCTCAAGGCCGTCGAGCCGCGCGGCGGTTCCTGACCTGCGGGCCCGGGTCCGGTCGCGCGGCCGGACCCGGTGCGCTCACCGGGCCCCGGCGTGGAGCGCTCTGCCCGGACGGGCGCGCCGGGGCCCCGCGGCGCCGGTCACACCAGCGCGTCCCCGACGTTGTGCCGGATCAGGGTCTCGGCCAGCCCGGTCTCGTTGGGGAAGTCCATCGGGACGATGCCGAGTCCCTGCCAACCGGCGCCCTCACCCTCCAGCAGGCTCTTGACCCGCGGGTTGAGACGGTCGGCGTTGGAGCGGGGCGGCAGCAGCGC
The DNA here is from genome assembly GCF_055567035.1 of Streptomyces sp. NPDC027185. Lineage (NCBI taxonomy): Bacteria > Bacillati > Actinomycetota > Actinomycetes > Kitasatosporales > Streptomycetaceae > Streptomyces > Streptomyces sp. NPDC027185. Next base: position 51,576 of record NZ_JBVHRF010000003.1, read on the forward strand.
CGCGGTGGAGACGTAGTTGACGAACAGCTTGCCGGGCTCCGCGACGGCCTTGCGGAACTGCGCCTCGACCTTCGGGAACTTGCCGATCGGCTCCGTCATGTAGTCGTCCTGGATGTCGAACAGCTCCGACGCGCCGTAGCGCACGCCCGGCATGCCGTCGGCGTCGGCCAGCAGCACGACCCGGCCGCGCGCCTCGCCCAGCGCGGGCAGCCCGCCGTCCAGCCGGAAGAGGGAGCGGTAGCCCTTGTCGTCGAGGTAGATGTCGAAGATCCGGCGGAACTCCTCCGCCGGTACCTCGGAGTACTCCTGCTGCACCCGCATCAGCACCGTCTCCGACGGCTGCGCCGCCAGGAAGTCCCGGCAGGCGTTGAGCACATCGCCGAACATCAACTCCTGGTAGAACGCGCCGTGGTGGATGGCGAAGACGGAGTCGATGGCGCGGCAGCGGATGTCGAGGAAGCGGATACCGCTCGCCAGTTGCTCACCGATCGAGGTGTTCTGGCACTCCGTCCAGGGGCCGCCGTGCCGGGCGCCCGAGTCGTGCGTGCCCGGGATCGAGAGCCGCTGCACAGGAGTGGCGTCGCCGACCGCCGCCAGCCAGTTCTGTGCCGAGACCGTCGCCGTGCGGCGCTCCGGTGCGGCCACCGCGGCGCCCGCTCCCGCGCCCGCCAGCATTCCGGCGCCCGCCACCGCGGCCGCGCCCTTGAGGAAACCCCGCCGATCCAGCCCCATGCCGACACCCCTGCCCTGGTCCGTGGTACGCCCGGACCTACCGGTGCGTACAGGTGATCGAGGTATCGAACCACACGGGCCCGCCGCACGGCACCCGTGCGGCGGGCCACAAAAGGCGGGGGAGGAGCGGAACCGGTCAGCGGCGTACCGACAGCGACAGGGCGAAACGCCCGGCCGCATCCGTCCACCAGTGCGTCAACTCCATTCCGGCGGCGGCCAGTTCGGTACGCACACCCGCCTCGCGGAACTTCGCGGAGACCTCGGTGCGCAGCTCCTCACCCGCGGTGAACGGCACCGCCAGGCCCAGCTCCGGGATCTTCACCGTCAGCGCGCGGCGGGCGCGCAGCCGCATCTCGATCCAGGCGTCCTCGGCGTTCCACCGGGCGAGGTGGGTGAAGTCGTCCGGGTCGAAGTCGGCGTCCAGCTCGCGGTTGATGACGTGCAGGACGTTCTTGTTGAACGCGGCGGTGACGCCCTGCGGATCGTCGTACGCCGCGACCAGCGTCGCCTCGTCCTTGACCAGATCCGTGCCGAGCAGCAGCGCGTCCCCCGGGGCGAGCAGGCCGTGCATGTCGCGCAGGAACACGGCGCGTTCGGCGGGCAGCAGATTGCCCAGGGTGCCGCCGAGGAACGCCAGCAGCCGCGGGCCCGGGGTGTCCGGCAGCGTCAGTCCGTGCTGGAAGTCGGCGACCAGCGCGTGCACCGTCAGCCCGGGGTGCTCGGCGAGCAGCGAACGCCCGGCCGCCTCCAGGGCGGAGGCGCTGACGTCAACCGGGACGTAGGTGTCCAGATCCTCCAGCGCGCCGATGAGATGGCGGGTCTTGTCCGACGAGCCGGAGCCCAGCTCGATCAGGGTGCGGGCGCCCGTCGCCGCGGCGATCGCACCGGAGCGGGTCAGCAGGATCTCCCGTTCGGCGCGGGTCGGGTAGTAGACCGGCAGCCGGGTGATCTCGTCGAACAGCTCGCTGCCGCGGGCGTCGTAGAACCACTTCGGCGGCAGCTCCTTGGGGCTGCGGGTCAGTCCGCGCCGGACATCGGCGCGCAGCGCCGCCGCGGTGGCGTCGGCGGGCAGGGCGGTGGTGAGGGAGAAGGGGCTCACGGGGTGTGCTCCTCGAAGGGGGTGAGGTGGACGCCGCCGCGGGTGGCCCGCAGCAGGGTGCCGTCGGGCACCTCGGTCCAGTGGGGGGAGTCGTCGAACGGCTCGGAGGCGACGACCGTGCCGCCGCCCGGCACCGCCAGATGGAAGAGGGTGTCGCCCCAGGTGGTGGCGGCGATGGCGGCGCCGTCGGTCAGCAGGAACGTCAGCCGGGAGCCGGGCGCCGCTTCGGCCACCGCCGTGACGGTGTGCGCCAGCGCCCGGCCCATGTCGTCACCCAGGGCGAGCCTGCGCCGGACGAGCGCCCAGCAGAACGCGGCGTCGCAGCGGGCCGCCAGCCGCAGCAGATCGGCCGGCGGCAGCGACGCGGTGAGCGGTGCCAGGGACTCCGGCCAGCCGCGCACCGCGCCGTTGTGGCTGAAGAGGTGCCCGTCGCCGGTGTACGGCGCGGCCGCGGCCTCGGCGTCGGCGCCCGACTCGGTGGCGTCCCGCACCGCGGCCAGCAGCGCGCCGGTGCGCACCACCCGCGCGATGCCGGGCAGGCACTCATCGGCCCAGATCGGCCCGGCGCGGCGGTAACGGGCCGGTTCGGGATCGTCCGGCGCGTACCAGCCGACGCCGAAACCGTCGGCGTTGACCGTGCCGTGCCGCTGGTGGCGCGGCGCCCACGACTGGTGATAGAGGCCGTGCGGCGGATCCAGGACGATCTGCCGCACGGGCACCGGCGGGCCCACGTAGGCGAGATGACGGCACATCGCTCACCGCCCTCCCCGCCGCGGGCCGGGGCGCCTCACGCTTCCCCCGGTGCGGCGTCGCGGGCGGTGCGGAACCCGGCGAAGATCTGCCGCCGCACCGGCAGGTCCCAGTTGCGGAACGTGCCCCGGCAGGCCACCGGATCGACGGCGAACGAACCGCCCCGCAGCACTTTGTACGCCCCGCCGAAGAACACCTCCGAGTACTCCCGGTAGGGGAACGCGGCGAACCCCGGATACGGCAGGAAGTCGTCGGCGGTCCACTCCCACACATCGCCGATCAACTGCCCGACGCCCAGCGGCGAACGGCCCTCGGGGTAGCTGCCGGCCGGGGCGGGCCGCAGATGGCGCTGGCCGAGGTTGGCGTGGCGGGGCTCCGGGTCCGCGTCGCCCCACGGGTAGCGGCGGGAGCGGCCGGTCGCCGGATCGTGCCGGGCGGCCTTCTCCCACTCGGCCTCGGTGGGCAGCCGCCGCCCCGCCCAGCGCGCGTAGGCGTCCGCCTCGTACCAGCTCACATGCAGGACCGGCTCGTTCGGCGGGACCTCCTCGACGGTGCCGAAGCGGCGGCGCAGCCAGCTGCCGCCGTCACGCCGCCAGAACAGCGGGGCGCGCAGGCCGTGTTCGCGGACCTGCGCCCAGCCCTCGGCGGCCCACCAGCGCGGCTCGTCGTACCCGCCGTCCTCGATGAAGCGCAGATAGGCGGCGTTGCTGACGGGCGCGGTGTCGAGGTGGAACGGCGCCACGACGCGGGGATGCGCGGGCCGTTCGTTGTCCAGCGCCCACGGCTCGGTGGAGGTGCCCATGGTGAACGGGCCGCCGGGGACCAGGACCTCGGCGGGCAGCGGACGGCCGGTGGCGCCCGGCGGCTCGGGCGCGGTGAGGACGGCCGGGCCGCGGCGCAGCTGGTGGGTGATGAGCATCGTCTCGTCGTGCTGCTGCTCGTGCTGGGCGATCATGCCGAACGCGAAGGCGGCGTCGAGCAGCGGACCGCCGCGCAGCGCGGTGCCCTCCAGGACGTCCAGGACCCGGCCGCGGACCTCGGCGACGTAGCCGTGCGCCTCGGCGGGGCCCAGCAGCGGCAGCGACGGGCGGCTGGCACGGGGGTGCGCGAACGCGTCGTAGACGGTGTCCAGCTCCGGGCGGAGCGCGTCACGGCCGCCCACGGTGCGCAGCAGCCACTGCTCCTCCTGATTGCCGATGTGCGCGAGGTCCCACACCAGCGGCGACATGAGCGGGGAGTGCTGCGCCAGCAGATCGGGCTCCTCGACGCAGCCGGTCAGCAGGTGGGTGCGGTCGCGGGCGGCGAGCAGCGCGGTGGCCGCGCGGGAGCGCAGCGCCTCGGGATCGTGGGTCACGGGCTGTCCTTCCCAGAGGTGGGGCCGGCCTCGGGTAACCCCGTGGCGGCCGCGGTGTCCAGGGCGTCCAGATGATCGTCGGCGGGGCAGCGGCCCGGGGCGACGTAGCGCGCGGTGAACGCGTCGACGGCGTCTTGGACCTCGGGGGAGGCACCCAGCCGGGGCAGCGCCTCGCGTGCGGCGTCGAAGCAGGTCAGCGCGGCGGCGTGCAGCTCCGGATCGGTCAGCGCGGCGCGTGCCGCCCGGCGCCACAGCGGGTTACGGGGCGCGGGACGGCCGCCTGCGGTCTCCGCGAGGGGCTTGACCGCGCGGTAGGCCCGCTCGGCGGCCTCGGGGTCGTCGAAGAGCGCGGCGGTGACGGCCAGCGGGACCACCCAGCCGTGCTCCCCGGCCTGCGCGTCGATCATCCGCAGCTCCAGATGGCCGCGCGGGCGCACCGGTGGGAACAGGGTGGTGACGTGGTAGTCGAGGTCTTCCAGGGTCGGTGGCCGGGGCGCCCCGCCGCGGACCCAGTCGCGGAAGGTGAGCCCCTCGGGGGCGTCCCAGGGCCCTTCCGGCCCGCGGATGCACATCACCGGGGCGTCGAGGACGTACCGGGCCCAGGCGGCGCGCGGATCGTCGTCCTGCGGCGGGGCGAGGGTACGCGCCGGGTCGAGCTGGGACCACACCAGCTGCCGGGTGGTGCGGTAGCCGGTGGGGCACCCCTCGCTGGTGGGGGAGTTGGCGAACGCGGCGGACAGCACGGCGCCGAGCAGATGCGCCATCAGCCAGCGGCGGCCCAGGCCCAGCGGTCCGGGCTCCTCGTGGCCGGCGTCGACGCAGACCTGCACCGACGCGGTGGCGCACATCATGGAGCGCCCGGCCGGGCCCCAGCGGTCGAAGTACGCCTCCATCGTGTCGTACCGGGGCTCGGTGAGGACCCGGCGGGGGGCGTGCCAGGGGTTGTGGCCGTGACCGGCGAGGCCCAGACCGTGGGCGCGGACGACGGGCCGGACCCGCGCGAGGTCGGCGGCGACCGTCTCGACACAGGACATCAGGGAGGTGGCGGGCGGGGAGCTGAGCTCCAGCTGACCGCCCGGTTCGAAGGTGAGGAGGGAGGCGAGGGGAAGCTCCCGCAGCGCGTCGGCGACGGCGTGCAGCCGGGACGGCGCGACCGGACATCGGGGGGTGCGGGCGTCGTGGAGCAGCCACTCCGTCTCGACACCGATCCGGCGGGGCGGGCCGGTCTTGAAGCAGATGCCGCGCAGATGGGCTTCGAGTTCGGCTTCGGCGACCACGGAACGTACGGGCATCGCTTCCCTCATTCCTCCGGGGCGGCTGGGCTGCCGCCCTCCACCTAAGCCGCTGTGGCGCGTGTGCTCAAGGGGGCTTCGGGCCCCGGGAGAGGCGGGCACCGCCCCGCTGCCCCGGGGCGGTACGGCGCACCGGGGGAGCGGGCCGCCACCGGGCGGCACGGCCGTCCGGGTGAGGGGCGGGGCGGCGGCCCGGGAGCGGACGGTACCGGGCCGTCCCGGCGCCGCCCCGCCCGTATGGCCGGTCATTGGCGGTATCCGGCGAGGAAGCGGCCGATGCGGCGGATCGCGGCGTCCAGGTCGTCGGCGTGCGGGAGGGTGAGGATGCGGAAGTGGTCAGGTCGCGGCCAGTTGAAGCCGGTGCCCTGAACGACCTGGATCTTCTCCCGCAGCAGCAGATCCAGGACGAACTTCTCGTCATCGTGGATCTTGTGGACCTTCGGGTCGAGCCGGGGGAAGGCGTAGAGCGCGCCCCGGGGTTTGACGCAGGAGACGCCCGGGATCTCGTTCAGCCGCTCCCACGCCACGTCCCGCTGCTCCCGGAGACGGCCGCCGGGCAGGACCAGCTCCTCGATGCTCTGGCGGCCGCCCAGCGCCGCCTGGACGGCGTACTGCGCGGGCGCGTTGGGGCACAGCCGCATGGCCGCGAGGGTGCCCAGGCCCTCCAGATAGTCGGCGGCGTGCTGCCGTGGCCCGGAGACCACCAGCCAGCCCGAGCGGAACCCGGCCACGCGGTACGCCTTGGACAGTCCGCTGAAGGTCAGACACACCAGATCCGGGGCGAGCGCCGCGGCGTGGTGGTGGATCTCGCCGTCGTAGAGGATCCGGTCGTAGATCTCGTCCGCGAGGACCAGCAGCTGATGGCGGCGGGCGAGGTCGAGCATGCCCTCCAGCAGCTCGCGGGGGTAGACGGCGCCGGTGGGGTTGTTGGGGTTGATGATCACCAGCGCACGGGTGCGGTCGGTGATCTTGGAGGCGAGGTCGTCGAGATCCGGCAGCCAGTCCGCCGACTCGTCGCAGAGGTAGTGCACCGCCTTGCCGCCGGCGAGGTTGGTCACCGCCGTCCACAGCGGGAAGTCGGGGGCCGGGATGAGGACTTCGTCGCCGTCGTCGAGCAGCGCCTGGACGGCCATGGAGACCAGCTCGGAGACGCCGTTGCCCAGATAGATGTCGTCGACGCCGACCTCGGGCAGCCCGCGGCCCTGGTAGTGCTGTGCCACCGCGCGCCGGGCGGCGAGGATGCCGCGCGACTCGGTGTAGCCGTGTGCCCGGGAGAGGTTGCGGATCACGTCCTGGAGGATCTCCTCGGGCGCCTCGAAACCGAAGAGCGCGGGATTTCCGGTGTTCAGCCGCAGCACGCTGTGCCCGGCCTCCTCCAGCGCGTCGGCGTGCTCGATCACCGGGCCCCGGATCTCGTAGCAGACCTCGGCCATCTTGCTGGACTGCTTGAACTGCATGCGGCGGCCTCCCCTTCGTCGTTCACCGGGCGCGGGGCCGGGCCGCGCGCGGCGGGCGGACCGCCCGCGCGTCGTCGCCGACCGCTCCTCGTCCCGCCGCGCGGTGCGGCGGATTCCCGGTTTCCTCACCGTACTTGGTTTTACCAAGCCTGCACTTGGAAAGTCCAACCATATGTCTATGCTGGAGCCATGCCGCGCCGAAGTTATGACCAGTACTGCGCCGTCGCCCGCGCCCTCGACGCCGTCGGCGACCGCTGGACGCTCCTCATCGTCCGCGAACTGCTGGGCGGAGCCCGCCGCTACACCGACCTGCACACCGACCTCCCGGGCGTCTCCACGGACATGCTCGCCTCCCGCCTCAAGGACATGGAGCGTGAGGGCCTGGTCACCCGCCGCCGCCTCGCCCCGCCGGGCGCCGCGTTCGTCTACGAACTCACCCCGCGGGGCCGGGGGTTGCTGCCCGTCCTCACCGCCCTCGCCGACTGGGGCGCCCCGGCCCTGGGTGACCCGCGCCCCACCGACGCGGTGCGTGCCCACTGGTTCGCCGTCCCGCTCCTCACCCGTCTCGCCGCCCACTTCGCCGACGCCCCGGACACCCCCGGCCCCGGCGTGCTCGACATCGTGCTCGACGAGGGCACCTTCCACGTCACGCTCGGCGACCGCCCGGCCTACGGCGAGGGCCCGGCCCCGGAGTCCGACGTCAGCCTCCGGATGTCCACCGCCACCTGCGTCGACGTCGCGTACGATCACGTCTCCTTCGCGCAGGCCCTGAAGTCCGGGCGGATCGAGGCCACCCCGTCGGCGGAGCCGGACGGCCCGGAGGGCGCCACCGTGTCCGCGGAGGCGTAGGCGGAAGGGGCGGCGCCGCGGGCGCCTGTCGGCGCTGCCGGGACGGCCGGAGCCGGACGCGGCCCCGGCGCGCCGCACCGGGCGCCCGACGGCGACGTCGCGGCGCGGGGCCGCCCGCCGAGGGGCGGGCCCGCGGGAAGCCGAAAGGACAGTACGCAGATGACGCAACGCCCCCTGGCGGTCTTCGACCTGGACGGCACTCTCGCCGACACCGGGCACCGCCAGCACTTCCTCACCGAGCGCCCGCGCGACTGGGCCGCGTTCTTCGCCGCCGCGCCCGACGATCCGCCGCTCCCCGAGGGCGTCGCCCTGGCCCTGGCAGACGCCCGGGAGTGCGAGATCGCCTACCTCACCGGCCGCCCCGAGAAGTACCGCCGTCCCACCCTCGACTGGCTCGCCGCCCACGGCCTGCCCGAGGGCACCCTCCGGATGCGCCCCACGGGCGACCGCCGCCCGGCCCGCCACGCCAAGCTCGACCTGCTGCGCCGCCTCGCCCGCGGCCGGGAGGTCCGCCACCTCGTCGACGACGACCCCCTCGTCTGCGACGCCTGCGCTGGGGCGGGCTTCCCCGTGGTCCGCGCCGACTGGGCCACCCCGTCCGACGCCCTCCGGCAGGCTCAGGAGCGGGAGGGGCGGACATGAGGGGGTGACGAGGGAGGGCAGGGGCGGCCGTCCGGTGAAGTCGTAGGCGGGGTGGGGAGTTCCCCCTCCCGGGGCGGGTGCGCCACCGCGGGGGCGGTGATGGCCGCGGGGTGTGAACCCGGTCGAATCGCCCCCTGGTTGAGCAGCAAGGCGTGTAGCTGTGGATTGGATGGCCTCATGGATTCCGGTGGGATTGCGTTGGTGACGGACCCCAGCTCCCGCGCAAGGAGCGGCGCCGTGCTGGCCGAGGCCGTGCGGCGGCTGACGGGTCGAGATCCGGTGTGGCTGGATGCGCGAGACTTCGCTCCGGGCGGCCGGGGCCGGGCGCGTGTTGACGACGGTGTACTGCGTTTGGATGTGCCGGGCCGTGTGCCGACGGTGTCGCCTGCAGCGGTGATCGTCTACTCGATCCCGCCTGATGTCCGTCACACCATGGAGGGGTTCCAGCAGTTGCTGCGGGAGTCCGGAACGGTGTGCCTGGGCACCGACACCCAGGCGTGGCGGATGGCCAGCGACAAGGCACTGACGGTCGAGGCGTTCGCGCGGCACGGCGTACCGCAGATGCCCACCCTCTGCATGGACCGCCCGCGTCCGGAGGAGGCGATCGGGGCTTTCGTGCGGCTCGGGGGTGATGTGTGGGCGCGGCCGGCACTCGGGTCCCGCGGACGGGACGTCTTCCACCTCACCGCCGTTGACCACGTGCGGACGGCCGTCGCCCGTTATGAGGCGTCCGGGGCACGGTGGCTGATGGCGGCGGACGCGGGCAACTTCGCGGACAACGGCCTGCGGCATCAGTACCGGGCGGTGATCCTGGAGGGCGAGGTGATCTGGGCGGCCGAGTACGTCCAGAGTCTCCCGGACGCCCCCTGCAACCTCGCTCGGGGCGGGGTTTCCACCGTCTTGGGGCCGGGCCGGTTGCCTGCCCATTTGCGGCCGCTGGCCGTGGCCGCGACCGCGTCGATGGGCCTGCCGTTCGCCGGAGTGGACCTGGCCGCCGAGAACGGCGGCGTGGTCTTCGAGGCCAACCTCCATCCGGGGCTCATGTCGGACGGCGCCCTCGAAGGTATGGCGGTGCCCTACGTCCAGGCCCACCTCAACCGTCTCCGGGCCCGTGGACCGTACTGAGATTTCCTTGTTCCCGGACCTCGGCCGCACCACTTCGCCGTGGCCCGCCCCAGGGGCCCTCCAGCCGGTCGCGGGACGCGGACGCGGTCCGGAACCGGGGGCGCCTGCGGGGCATCGCCCCACTGTCCGGGCGTGATCAAAACGGCCGGCGGGCGGCATCCGCCGTCACCCGCCAGATGGATCGTCGTGACGCTGCCGCGTGTACGGCCGATCGCCTCGTCGGGGCGATGCCAGGCAGGAGCACGGCGTCGCCCCGGTACCCGTGCGGCCGGTGCATTAACCGTCCGTTAGCGGAACGCCATCTCGATCTTCGAAGCTGACTGCCGTCCGGGAACGAAACCGACTCCCGGAGAGTGGACGCACGCCGTCGCGCGGGCACGCCACGTACATGCACAGGCACAAGAGGAGAGAAGACATGCGCAAGTTCCAGCGCACCGCAGTCGTCGCCGCCGGCCTCCTGGCTCTGTCCGGTATCGCCGCCGGAGCGGCGCAGGCCGCCGATCTCCAGACCATGGAAACGCAGGGCAACTACCAGACGGACTGTCACACCGACCAGACCCAGCAGGAACTGGACAGGGCGGTGGGGCACCACGTCACCATCGACCACTGCGAGGCCGGCGGCCCCGGCAGCATGGTCATCTACTACTCCTGAGTCCGGGCGGGCCGGTGGCGTCGAGCGCCCTTCGCCGGCGTCGCCGCCCCTCCGGCCCTCCGCCGGGCGCCCGGCGGAGAGCCGGACCGTGGATGACGAACCACGAAGGCGGCTGCTCCCCCCGGGGCAGCCGCCTTCGCGTTGCGAGGAGCCTCCCTGTCCGTTGACGTCCCGTCCCGGTCCGCCCCGGCGGCCACCGTGCGGGAGTCCCTGAACGGTCCGGCGCACCCGTCCGCGCCGGCTCGCGGCCGGGTGCGCGGGGCCTTGGACGTGCCCGGCGGACGGTTTCCGGAAGCTGTTCCCTCCGGCATACCGACCGCTTAGTATGCCCGTGGCGCGCCGGAGCCCCACGGTCCGGCGCGCTCTCCGCATACCGACGGCCCGGGAGGCAGCTGGTGAAGGCATGGCGCGTACACGCGAACGGCGAACCGCGTGAGGTGATGCGGCTGGAGGAGGTGGCGGAGCCCCAGGCGGGCCCCGGGCAACTGCTGCTGCGGGTCCTGGCCGCCAACGTCAACTTCCCCGACGCACTGCTCTGCCGCGGCCAGTACCAGGTGCGGCCACCCCTGCCGTTCACCCCGGGCGTGGAGATCTGCGGGGAGGTGCTGGCCGTCGGCGAGGGCGCGCACGGCACGGTCGGGCAGCGGGTGCTGGCCCAGCCGCGGCTGCCGGACGGCGGGTTCGCCGAACGGGTGGCCGTGGACGCGGCGACCGTCCGCCCGGCGCCCGCATCGCTGGACGACGCCGGCGCCGCCGCCCTGCACATCGGCTACCAGACCGGCTGGTTCGGCCTCCACCGCAGGGCCCGCCTCCAGCCGGGGGAGACCCTGCTGGTGCACGCCGCGGCCGGAGGTGTCGGCAGCGCCGCCGTCCAGCTCGGCAAGGCCGCCGGGGCCCGCGTCATCGGGGTGACCGGCGGCGCCGAGAAGGCCCGTATCGCCCGTGACCTGGGCTGCGACCTCGTCCTCGACCGGCGCGCCGACGACATCGTCGCCGCCGTGAAGGACGCCACCGACGGCCGCGGCGCCGACGTCGTCTATGACCCGGTCGGCGGTGACGCGTATGCCAAATCCGTCAAATGCATCGCCTTCGAGGGCCGCATCGTCGTCGTCGGCTTCGCCGGCGGCGCGATCCCCACCCCCGCCCTCAACCACGCCCTGGTGAAGAACTACGCGATCCTCGGCCTCCACTGGGGGCTGTACAACACCAAGGACCCGCGCGCCGTCGACGCCTGCCACGACGCCCTCACCGAACTGGCCGCAAAGGGCGCCATCGCCCCGCTGATCGGCGACCGGGTACCGCTCGAAGGCGCCGCCGACGCGGTGCAGCGCGTCGCCGACGGCACCACCACCGGACGCCTCGTCGTCCTCCCCGGCGCGGAGGGCGGCCGATGACCGACGCCGCCGACCTGCGCGAGCGCACCGCCCGGCTGCTGGCCGCGCACCCGCCCGCCACCACCGCGCCCCTGGACTTCCTGCGGGCCCGCTTCGACGCCGGGCTCGCCTGGGTGCACTTCCCCGAGGGGCTCGGTGGGCTCGACGCACCGCGCGCCCTCCAGCCCGTCGTCGACGCCGAACTCGCCGCCGCGGGCGCCCCGGACAACAACCCCGGCCGTATCGCCATCGGCCTCGGCATGGCCGCGCCCACCCTGCTGCGCCACGGCACCGAGGAGCAGCGGCGCCGCCATCTGCGGCCGCTGTGGACCGGTGAGGAGGTCTGGTGCCAGCTCTTCAGCGAACCGGGCGCCGGCTCCGACCTCGCCGCCCTCGCCACCCGCGCCGTCCGCGACGGCGACGACTGGATCATCGACGGCCAGAAGGTCTGGACGTCCAGCGCCCACCTCGCCCGCTGGGCGATCCTCGTCGCCCGCACCGACCCCGCGCTCCCCAAGCACCAGGGCCTGACGTACTTCCTCTGCGACATGCACGCCCCGGGCGTCGAGGTCCGGCCGCTGCGGCAGATCACCGGCGAGGCGGAGTTCAACGAGGTCTTCCTCACCGGCGTCCGGCTGCCCGACAGCTACCGGATCGGCGAGGTCGGCCAGGGCTGGGAGGTGGCCCGCACCACCCTCATGAACGAGCGGGTCGCCATCGGCGGCGCCGCCACCCCGCGCGAGGGCGGCATGATCGGCATCGCCGCCGCCGACTGGCGCGCCCGCCCCGAACTGCGCACCCACGACCTCCACCAGCGGCTGCTGGCCCTCTGGGTGGACGCCGAGGTCACCCGGCTCACCGGCGAACGGCTGCGCCAGCAGCTCGCCAAGGGCGCCCCGGGCCCGGAGGGCAGCGGGATGAAGCTGGCCTTCGCCCGCCTCGCCCAGCAGATCAGCGGCTGGAACCTGGAATTCCTCGCCGAGGACGGACTGACGTACGACGACTGGACGCTGCGGCGCCCCGAGACCGTCGACTTCACCGGACGCGAGGCCGGCTACCGCTACCTGCGCGCCAAGGGGAACTCCATCGAAGGCGGCACCTCGGAGGTGCTGCTCAACATCGTCGCCGAACGCGTCCTCGGGCTGCCGCCCGAGCCGCGGACCGACAAGGACGTCGCCTGGAAGGACCTCCCCCGATGACCGACGGGACCCCCGTACCGGACCTGCTCTACGGCGAGAGTGAGGACGATCTGCGCGCCGCCGTCCGCGCGCTGCTCGCCGCCCGCAGCGATCCCGCCACCGTCCTCGCCGACCTCGAAGCGGGCCGTCCCTGCGACACCGGGCTGTGGGAGGCGCTGGCGGGCGGTATCGGCGCCGCCGGACTGCTGGTGCCCGAGGAGTTCGGCGGTGCGGGCGCGAGCGCCCGGGAGGCCGCCGTCGTCCTGGAGGAGACCGGCCGCTCCGTCGCCCGCGTGCCGTATCTGACCAGCGCCGTCATCGCCGTCAGCGCACTGCTGGGCTGCGACACCGCCCAGGAGCCGGTCGCCGCGCTGCTGACCCGGCTGGCCGCCGGCACCGTCGGCGTCCTCGCCGTACCGCTGCCCACCGCCCCCTACCAGGCGTTCCCGGCCGCCCGGCCGACGGTCCTGGCCGGTGCGGACGGCGCGCTGCGCGGTACGGTCACCACCGTCGCCGACGCCCGCTGCGCCGAGGTGCTGCTCGTCCCCGCCGACGGACCCGAGGGCCCCGCGCTGTACGCCGTCGACGCGTCCGCCGCGGGCGTCGCCACCACCGCGCTCACCCCGCTGGACCTGACCCGTCCGTTGGCCACGCTCACCCTGGACGGCGCGGCCGGGGCGCCGCTGGCCACCGGGGAGCGCGCTGTCGCGGCGGTCCGCGGCGCGCTCACCGCGGGCGCCGGACTCCTCGCGTCCGAGCAGCTCGGGGTCGCCGAGTGGTGTCTGACCACGGCCGTCGCGTACACCGGGACCCGCACCCAGTTCGGCCGGCCCGTCGGCTCCTTCCAGGCGCTCAAACACCGGATGGCCGCGCTCTGGCTCGATATCGCCGCCGCCCGCGCCGCCGCCCGCAACGCCGCCGACGCGCTGGCCACCGGCAGCCCGGACACCCCGGTCGCGGTCGCGGTGGCCCAGGCGTACTGCGCGCCGGTCGCGGTACGGGCCGCCGAGGAGTGCCTTCAGCTGCACGGCGGTACCGGGATGACCTGGGAGCACCCGGTGCACCTCTTCCTCAAGCGGGCCAAGAGCGACGAGAGCGCGCTCGGTGCCCCGGGCCGCCACCGCGCGGCCCTGGCGGAACTGGTCGCGCTGCCCGCGCCGTGACCGCCCCGGGGCGGGCGGCGGCACCCACCGCGCCCACCGTCCGCCCCGGCCCTCCGGTCCCGCCGGGGGCGGCGTCCCGGACGCGCCGGTACCGCTTCCCGCCGTCGCGGCCGATGTCTTGAATACGCCGTTCGGGTAGCGTCGTGAGCATGAAGACCGTCAGCCGTCGTGTGCTGCTCCTGCCCCTCCTGGTCCTGCTGGCCGCGCTGCTGGTGCCCGTCGGGGCACCGGCCGCCTGGGCCCGTGCGGCGGGCGGGCTCGACGAGGCCGCCGCGGCCCTGCGCAAGGGCCCGGTCTACGTCGATCCGCGCGCCGCGTCGCTGCTGCCCCGCGCCAAGGCCGACGCCCTCGCCGAGAAGATCGAGAAATCCGGCAAACCGGTCTTCGTCGCGGTGCTGCCCCGCGCCGCCGAATACCACCCCGACACCCTGCTGCGCGATCTGCGCACCAAGACCGGTATCAGCGGCGTCTACGCCGTGGAGCTGGGTGACGGCTTCAACGCCGGCGCCGACCCCCGGGTGATGACCCGCAGCGCGGTGCAGAACCTCGTCGGCGCGGTCAAGCGCTCCGCGTACCCGTCCGTCGACGAGCGGCTGAACAGCTTCGTCGACACCGCCGTCCAGCAGGCGAACGGTCACGCCCCGGCCGCCTGGGAGGGCGACGGCGGCGGGGGAGCGGGCACCGGCACCCTCGTCGGGCTGGGCGTGCTGGCCGTCGTCGGCGCCGGTGGCGCGTACGCCCTCACCCGCCGCAACCGGCGGCGCCGCGCGGAACAGGAGCGCGCCGCCCTGGAGGACCTGCGGGTCGTCGTCGACGAGGACATCACCGCGTTCGGCGAGGAGCTGGACCGGCTGGACTTCCGGCCCGGTGAGCCCGGCGCCGACGACGCGATGCGCGCCGACTACGGCCGGGCGCTCGACGCGTACGAGAGCGCCAAGGCGGCGATGGCGGCGGCCGGGCAGCCGGGCGATGTGCGGGCGGTGACCGAAGCTCTGGAGGAGGGGCGGTTCGCGCTCGCGACGCTGGCGGCCCGCCGCACCGGCGCCCCGCTGCCCGAGCGGCGCCTGCCGTGCTTCTTCGACCCGCGGCACGGGCCGTCCGTGGTCGACGTGGCGTGGGCCCCGGAGGGCGGCGCGGCGCGCACCGTCCCGGTCTGCGCCGCCGACAAGGCGCGCCTGGACGACGGCCGGGAGCCGCTGGCCCGCACCGTCCGCACCGCCGACGGCGACCGCCCCTACTGGGACGCGGGCCCCGCCTACGCGCCCTGGGCGGGCGGCTACTTCGGCGGCGGACTGCTCCCCGCCCTGCTGGTGGGCACCGTGCTCGGCAATGTGCTGACGGCCCCGCACGCCTACGGCGCGGACCTCGGCGGCACCGACGGCGGCGACTTCTCCGGCTCCGACTTCGACCCGGACGACTTCGGCGGCGGTTTCGGGGACGGCGGCGGCTTCGGCGACGGCGGGGGCTTCGGCGGCGGAGGCGGCGGCGACGGCTTCGGCGGGGGTTTCTGAGAGCGGAGCGCCCCCGGGCAGCCTCCCGGGGGTACGTGTCCCCGGCTCCGGCGGAGTGCCGGGCCCCGGCGGCCGGGCGCGCCGGGGCCGGCCCTTCGGCGGGGAGCCGGGAACCGGCAGGGAACGGGGCGCCGCCCGCCCGCGTCAGTCCGGCGCCCCGCCCCGCCCCTGCGCCACGGACCGCACCACCCGCTTGAACCCCACCACCCGCGCGTACCGCGGCCGCGCCGCGAAGTCCGCGTAGCGCCACACGACGGGGCGGCCGACCTCCTTGCACAGGTGCAGCACCCGGTCCGGGCCCAGGTGCACCCCGACGTGGGCGCCGTACGCCGCCGGGCGGCCGGGGACCGGTCCGCCGTCGAAGAGCACCAGGTCCAGGGGGCGGGCGACGGCGACATGGCGGGTGGCGACGGTGTCGGCCCACAGCTCCGAGGAGCGCAGCGGCGGCGCGAGCAGGTGGTGGTGGCGCAGCACCGCGTACGCGTAGAGCTGGCAGTTGGCGCCCGCCGACAGATCGGGGCCGTCGCCCCCGCCAGGTGACGGCCCATCAGGTGACACCGTTCCCGGATGGCGGGCCGCCGAGTAGGCGATGTCGCGCAGGGCCCCGGGCAGCCCGCCGAACGGGTCGGAGCCGCACGGCCCGGGGCCGGTGTACCGCGTGTCGGACGTCATCGGGCCATCATCGCGCGCGGGTCGTGCCCGCGCCGACAGCGGCGGGGACGGGGAGGCTCGTCGGGCCGAGTATCCGACCCGCGAGGAGAGCTTCATGCACCGTCGCCACCGCAAGGCCGCCGTCCGGGGCGCGGCCGCCGCCGTCGTCCTGGCAGCCGTCGCCCCGCTCGCCACCGCGCACGCCGCGCCGTCCCCCGACCCGAGCCCGCCGCCCGCCGAGCGCGGCATGCTCGACGCGATGCAGCGGGACCTCGGCCTGACGCCGGATCAGGCGCGGGCCCGGCTCGCGCAGGAGGCGGAGGCGGAGCGCGCGGCGAAGGCGGTGCGCCGGGCGCTGGCCGACCGCGCCGCCGGTATGTGGTTCGACAAGAAGAGCGGCAAGCTCGTCGTCGCGGTCACCCAGGACGCCGACGCCCGGCTGGTGACGGAAGCGGGCGCCGTCGCGCAGCGCGTCACCCACAGCCGCGCCCAGCTCCGCGCGCTGCTGGAACAGATCGACGCCAAGGCGGGCAACGGCGTGCCGGGGGTGACCGGTTGGGGCGTCGACCAGCGCGCCAACGCGCTCACGGTGCGGGTCGACACCCGCACTCGGACCGCCGCCACCGACTCCTTCGTCGAGGAGGCCCAGCAGCTCGGCGCCCCCACCGGCATCGCGGTCCGCGCCGTCCGCACCGCCGACGCACCGCGCCAGCAGGGCGGCACCGTCGTCGGCGGCGAGAAGTGGATGCCGGGCAACGAGGGCATCTGCTCCATCGGCTTCTCGGTGACCGGCGGTGGCCGCCGCGGCTTTTTGACGGCCGGTCACTGCACCGAGACCCCGGACCAGGCGGCGTACGGCAAGGACGGCAGCCGGGTCGGCACCTCCAACCGCGGTGGCACCCACAGCGTCGACGACCGCGAAGGCGACTTCGGGCTGGTCGACGTGGATCAGGCGGACTGGAAGCTGAGCGCCGACGTGGCGGGCCAGGGCGGCGCCCCCGTCGCGGTCACCGGCTCCGAGGACGGCGTGGTCGGCACCTCCGTGTGCCGCTCCGGTGAGGCGAGCGGCTGGCACTGCGGGGAGATCACCGCCGTCGACCAGACCGTGGACTACGGCACCACGGTGGTCGACGGCATGTCCTTCACCGACGCCTGCTCCACCGCGGGCGACTCCGGCGGCTCGTACGTCACCCAGCCCGGTGACCCGAAGGCGGTCGGTATCCACTCCGGTGGCGGCACCGCGACGTGCAGCAGCGGCGGCGACACCATGACGGTCTTCCAGCCGGTGACCGAGGCGCTGACGAAGTGGCAGCTCACGCTGGTGACAGGCGGCGCCTGACCGGTACCGCCGGCCCCGGTCGCCCGGGGTCCGGGCCGCGCGAGGCGGCTCCGGACCCCGGCCCGTTCAGCGCACCCGCACCGTCACCACCGCGGAGGTCCGCGACGTCCGGGGGTGCCGGTCGTGCGGGCCGGTCAGCGCGTACTGCACCGCGCGGAACTCCACCGGACCGCGGCGCATGCTCCTGGCGTGCGCCGCCACCCGCGCCTCCGGACCGCCCCGCTCGACGACGGCGCCGCAGGCCACCTGGTGCCACGCCCGCCCGCCGCCGCGCTCCTGAAGGCATATCCGCAGGTAGGAGGCGGCGTCATCGTCCCCGCGCGCGGTGACCGCGAAGGTTTTGCCGACGGCCGCGGTGCGCGGCGCCGTCACCTCCGCACTGCCCTTGGCATGGGCGGGTACGGCGGCGAGCGCCACCGTGGACAGCCCCAGCACACCGGTCACGGCCGCCCGCCGCAGACCCGGCGCGTCGGCCCCGGTGCTCTTCGTGTACGTCCTGGTCATGGACTTCCCTTCCCGTGGAGCCCCCGATACGGCATCCGCCGGCGTCTCGTCGTGCACTCCTGGTGTGACGGCCGGGCGGGAGCGGCCCCCGTGCGTCCGCCTCCCGCACCCCTCCAGAGGCGCGGGGCACGCCACGGGTTGCGTCCGGTGCGGGCGGCATCACGGATTCCTGACCTGTCGCCGCGGCGCGGCGGCCCCGCTCAGACCGGGACGGTCCCGGTACGCACCGGCAGCCGGTCCTCGGCGCGCTGCAAGGACCGGAACGCGTCGTACCAGGCCGGATTCGGCGCCGGGGTGCCGTCCTCAGCGGGCCGCGCGGTGAGATTGGAGTAGACGCTGTTCAGCAGCCAGGGCACGGTGTCCGGACCGATGTCGCGGACCATGGCGGGCCCCTGGGCGATGCCGTACGCGGCGACCGTGAGGCGTCCGGTCGCCCGGAACCGCCGCACCTGGTTCGTCAGGAACGACCGGTGCGCGGCGAACCAGCCGCTGCCGAGCAGCAGTTCCCTCCAGTCCGCCGGCGGCAGCGGGCGCGCGGCGGCGTCCCGCAGCGCCTGCCAGACGGGCGTGTCCGCCGCGAGGGAGCGACGGCGCGCGAACGCGGCGGGAACGGGGTCGCGCAGATGCCTGCGCCACAGCCGGACGAGGGAGAACTCGGTGGCCAGGAAACGCTGTTCGGGACGCATCCGGGGCAGCACGTACCGCAGGTACGCCTCGGTGTCCCCGAGCGCGGCGACATGCGGGTGGATGTCGACGCCCTCGATCTCGCGGGTGGCACGGACGAACGCCATCCAGCGGTCGTGCGCCGCGTCGTGGGTGGCCGGGTCCTCCAGGCGGTTGAGGGCGCCCATGTAGAGGCGGGTGCGGCAGCCGTCGGGGAAGCGCGTACGGCGGCGTTCGGCGATGTGCCGGGCGACCGTCTCGTAGAAGGCGTTGAGCCGGCCGCGGCGCTGATCCTCGGCGCGGGTTTCGAGGAACGGCTCGTTGCCGATGCCGAGGATGTCGACGGTGTCGAGCGTGGCGTCGAGGACCTGGTCGACGCGGCGCAGTTCGGCGTCCATGGCGGCGCTGCCCGGGGCGGGCAACGGGCGCCGGGTGAAGGGGAACTTCAGCGACAGGACCGTGCCGTAACCGGCGCGGTGCGCCGTCAGCAGCATGGCGACGGCCCGCTGCCGCCCGGCCGCCCCGTCCTCGACCTCCGGCATCGGCACGAAACCGCGGACCCAGCCGGCCCGTACGCCCTTCAGCCGGTCGAAGGTGGTGCCGCGCGGATCCTCGTTGAAGTTCGCGGCGAGGACCCCGCTGGGCGCCCGCCCCGGATCCGGTGACGCCGCGTCGCCGTCCTTGTCGTCCTTGCCGGCCGTCTGCTCCGGCTCCGCCGAGCAGCCGGCGGCCAGCAGCGCCCCGGTCGCGGACATGCCCAGCAGGATCCGCCTGCGCGTCGGTGCCTCGTCCCGGCCGTACACCACGTCCGTCACTCTCCTCGCCCCTGGGGTGCGCGATCTTCCCCGCACCCTAGGGGGTGTCCTCCCGGTCCTCGCGGGCGCGTGACGCGGTCCGCCCCGGCGGGCACGCGCCGTCGGCGGGAGGCGGGCGCCTGCGTGACGGGGAGCCCTCTCCGTGATCACGGAGCCATTACCAGAACCGGCCCCCTTCATGGCAGCACCTTTACATACGATTTAATTGCGATGAGCATGCAGTAGCGATACCTGTGCAAAGGAGATGAGGATGACGGTCCGGGCCCTACGGGGAGCCGCTGCGGTGACGCTGGCGGCCGGTCTCGCGCTTGGCGCGGCGGCCTGTTCCACACCGGGCGGCGGCAAGAGCGCCACCGGAAGCCCGGACTCCGCGGTGGTCGGCATCGCGTACGAGCCGGAGACCCTCAGCCCGCTCCTCGGCTACGGCAAGGACGGCAACTCCAAGATCTTCGACGGGCTGCTCACCCACGACGCCGCGATGCGCCTCAAGCCCGCGCTCGCCACGGCGCTGCCGAAGGTCACCGACGGCGGCCGGACCTACACCTTCGACCTCCGCCGGGGCGTGACCTTCAGCGACGGCAAGCCCTTCACCGCCGACGACGTCGTCTTCACCTACTCCACCATCCTCGACAGCAAGACCAACAACGCCTCCAAGGCGGAGCTGGACGCACTCAAGAACGTCGAGAAGAAGGACGACCACACCGTCGTCTTCCACCTCAAGTACCCCTACGCGCCGTTCGCCGAGCGCACCGTCCTGCCCATCGCCCCGCAGCACATCGCGGGCAAGCAGGACATCAATCACGGCGCGTTCACCACCAAGCCGATAGGTACCGGCCCGTACGTCCTGACCAACTGGTCCAAGGGCGAGAAGCTCACCTTCAAGGCCAACCCGCACTACTGGGGCGGCGCGCCGAAGGTGAAGAACTTCACCATGGCGATCATCAAGGACGACGACATCCGCGCCACCCGGCTGCGCTCCGGCGACCTCGACGGCGCCATCCTGCCGCCGGAACTCGCCGCCACCTTCAAGGGCGACAAGCAGCGCACCACCGTCACCGCCAAGACCTTCGACTACCGCAACGTCACCCTCCCCACCGGCAACCCGGTCACCGGCGCCAAGGCCGTCCGCCGCGCCCTCGACCTCGCCGTGGACCGGCAGGCCATGGTCAAGGGCATCCTCAACGGTGCCGGAAAGCCCGCCTACGGGCCGGTGCCCACCGACAGCCCGTGGTTCGCGAAGGGCACCGAGCGCCCGTACGACCTGAAGAAGGCCGAGCGCATCCTCGACGACGCCGGCTGGAAGAAGGGCTCCGACGGCATCCGCGTCAAGGGCCACCAGCGCGCCTCCTTCACCCTCTGGTACCTCTCCGGCGACAAGCTCCGCCAGGAGCACGCCCTCGCCTTCGCCTCCGACGTCAAGAAGGCCGGGATCGAGGCCAAGGTCGAATCCGGCACCTGGGAGGTCATCGAGCCGAGGATGGCCAAGGACGCGGTCCTCGCCGGCGGCGGCAGCCCCGCCGACCCCGACTTCGACCAGTACCTGCTGCTCCACTCCTCACTGGCCGGGGACGGCTTCAACAACATGTCGCGCTACGCCGACAAGACCGTCGACGCCAAACTCACCGAGGCCCGCCGCACCGACGACAAGGACGTCCGCAAGGCCGCCTACGACGCCGTCCAGCGCCGCCTCGCCGACAACCCGGCCTACACCTTCCTCACCCACGTCGACCACGTCTACGTGGTCGCCGACCGCTGGAAGGACCTCACCACCCAGACCGAGCCGCACGACCACGGGCTGGCCTCCGGCCCCTGGTGGAACGTCGAGGACTGGCAGCCCGCCGCGTGACCACCCGCACCTCCTTGCCCTGGGCGGCGATGGCACGGATGACCGGCCGGCGGGCGCTGCTCGCCGTGCCGGTCCTCCTCGCCGTCACCTTCGGGGTCTTCGCCGTCGCCGCGGCCTCGCCCTTCGACCCCGTACGGGCCTACGCGGGCGACGCCGGACTCACCGCCTCCCAGGCCAACCTCGACCAGCTGCGCCACAACCTCGGCGTCGACCAGCCGCTGATCGGCCGCTGGTGGCACTGGCTCACCGCCGCGCTCACCGGTGACCTCGGCGACTCCGCCACCCTGCGCGCACCCGTCACCCAGGTCATCGGCGAACGCCTCGGCTGGTCCGTGCTGCTCTGCGCGCTCGCCTTCGTCCTCGCCGTCGCCGCCGGCACCGCCCTCGGCGTGGCGGCCGCCCGCCGCCGCGGCGGACTCCTCGACCGCACGGTGACCTCCCTCGCCTACACCCTGGAGGCGGCCCCGCCGTTCTGGCTCGGCCTCCTCGCCGTCTGGCTCTTCGCCCTGAAACTGGGCGTCCTGCCGGCCGGCGGCCTCACCGACACCGGCACCGACCTCGCGACCGCCGGCCAGATCGCCCGCCACGTCGCCCTGCCCGCCGTCGTCCTCGCCGTCTCCCAGCTGCCGTGGTTCGTGCTCTACGTACGCCAAGGCGTCGGCGACGCGCTGGAGGAGGACCCGGTACGCGGTGCCCGCGCCCGTGGCCTGCGCGAACGCACGGTGCTGCTGCACCACGCACTCCGCTCGGGACTGCTGCCGGTCCTCACCCTCATCGGCTCCCGGGTGCCGGAACTGATCACCGGCGCGCTGCTCGTCGAGACGGTCTTCAGCTGGCCGGGCATCGCCGCCGCCACCGTCGAGGCGGCCACCGCCGTCGACTTCCCGCTGCTCGCCGCCCTGACCGTCCTCGCCACCGCCGCCGTCCTCGTCGGCAACCTCCTCTCCGACCTGCTGTACGGTCTCGCCGATCCGAGGGTGGGCTTCGATGGCTGACACACACACCACCACCGAACCGGACGCCACCGCGGACGCGGTGGTCTGGCACCGCCGCCCCGGCACGGGCCGGCAGCGCCGCACCCGCACCGTGCGGGTCCGGGTCAGCGCCGTCCTCGTCGCCGCGGTGGTCCTCGCCGTCCTCGTCGTCCCGCTGCTGTTCCCGCTGGACAGCCAGTCCGTCGATCTGGCGCAAAAACTCCACGCACCGTCCTGGGCCCACCCCTTCGGCACCGACGAGGTCGGCCGCGACCTGCTGCTGCGCTGCGTCTACGGGCTGCGGGTCTCCCTGCTGGTCGGGGTGGTCGCCGCCCTCGTCGCCGTCGGGCTCGGCACCGCCGTCGGCGCCCTCGCCGGGGCGCTCGGCGGCTGGGCCGACCGCGCCGTGATGCGGCTCGTCGATCTCTTCTCGTCCGTCCCGCACCTGCTGCTGGGCATCTTCATCGTCGCGATGTTCCGGCCCGGCGTCTGGCCGGTGATCCTCTCCGTGGCGCTGACCCACTGGCTGTCCACCGCGCGCATCGTCCGCGCCGAGGTGCTGTCGCTGCGCTCCCGCCCGCACATCGACGCGGCGGTCTCCGGCGGCGCCTCCCGGTGGCGGGTGGCCGTGCGGCATCTGCTGCCCGGTGTGCTGCCGCAGGCGGGACTCGCCGCCGTGCTGATGGTGCCGCACGCCATCTGGCACGAGTCCGCGCTCTCCTTCCTGGGCCTGGGGCTCCCGGCCCACAAGGCGAGCCTCGGGATCATGGTCAACGCCGCCCGCGGCTCGCTGCTGGCCGGCGCCTGGTGGCCGACGCTCTTCCCCGGTCTCTTCCTCATCGTGCCGACCCTCGCCCTCGCCGGTCTGGCCGGTGCCTGGCGGGAGCGGATCAACCCCCGCCGCCGATCGGAGCTGATGCTGTGACCGCGCCCCGCACCACCGCGCCGCAGGCCCCCGTGTTGTCGGTGCGTGAGCTGTCCGTCCGCTTCCGGATGCGCGGCGGCCACCACGTCCACGCCGTCTCCGGCGCCTCCTTCGACCTGGCGCCGGGCAGCTGCCTCGCCCTGGTGGGGGAGAGCGGCTGCGGCAAATCGGTCCTCGCCTCCGCGCTGCTCGGTCTGCTGCCGGGCAACGCCGAGACGTCCGGCGCGGCCCACCTGACCGCCGCCGACGGCGCGCCCGCCGTGGAACTCCTCACCGCAGGCGAACGCCGCCTGGCCCGGACCGTCCGCGGCCGCCGCATCGGCCTCGTCCCGCAGAGCCCCGCCGCCCACCTCACCCCCGTCCGCACCATCCGCGCCCAACTGGAGGAAACCGTACGGGAGTTGGGCGTATGGGAAGCCGGAGCGGAGGACGGGGCGACCACCGGCGGGCCCGCCGCCCGGCGCCCCGGACGGCGGGCGGCACGGGCGGCGCTGCGCGCGGCGGCAGAGCGGGCCGCGACCCGCGCCGCCTTCCCCCTCGACCACCTGGACCGCTACCCCCACCAGCTCTCCGGCGGCCTCGCCCAACGCGCGGCGAGCGCCCTCGCACTGGTCGGCGACGCCCGGCTGCTGCTCGCCGACGAACCCACCACCGGCCTCGACCGGGACCTCGTCGACCACACCGTTGACGCGCTCCGGGCCCACGCCGACGACGGACGGGCACTGCTGATGATCACCCACGATCTGGCCGCCGCCGAGCGGATCGCCGACCAGGTCGCCGTCATGTACGCGGGACGCATCGTCGAACACGCCGACGCCGCCGCCTTCTTCGGCGCCCCCGGGCCCCGCCACCCGTACGCCCGCGGCCTGCTCGACGCACTGCCCGGCCGCGCCTTCACCCCCATCCCCGGACTCCCGCCCGAACTGGGCGCCCTGCCGGACGGCTGCGCCTTCGCCGCCCGCTGCGCCCGCGCGGACGCCCGGTGCGCCGTCCGCCCGGAACCGTCCCGCGGCGTCGCCTGCCACCACCCGCACCCCGGCCCGCCGCCGGCCGACGCCCCCGGCCCGTCCGGGGAGAAGGACGACCGCCGTGCTCGAACTGCGTGACATCACCGCCGGATACGAACGGCGGCGCCCGGTCGTCACCGGCGTCTCCCTCACCGTCGGACCCGGCGAATCGGTCGGACTGCTCGGCCCGAGCGGTTGCGGCAAGTCGACGCTGGCCCGCGTCGCGGCGCTGCTGCACCGGCCGGAGGCGGGGACGGTCACCGTGGACGGTGTGACGGCCCCGGGCTGGCGCCACCGCGCACCGCGCGCCCTGCGTACCTCCTTCGGTGTGGTCTTCCAGCAGCCCCGCCTCTCCGCCGACCCCCGGCTGCGGCTCGCCGACCTCATCGCCGAACCGCTGCGCGCCACCGGCCACCGCGCCAAGGCCCCCGCCGCCGTCGCGGAACTGGCCCCCGTCGTCGGCCTCACCGCCGATCTGCTGACCCGCCGCCCGCACGAGGTCAGCGACGGCCAGCTGCAACGCGCCTGCCTGGCCCGCGCGCTGGTGCTGGAGCCCCGCTGGCTGATCTGCGACGAGATGACCGCGATGCTCGACGCGTCCACCACCGCCGCGCTGGTCACCGCCGTCGAGGAGTACCGCGCCCGCACCGGCGCCGGTCTCCTCGCCGTCGGCCACGACCGCACGCTCCTGGAGCGCTGGTGCGACCGGACGGTGCGGTGGGCCGATCTGACGGCGCAGCCGGCCCCGGCGGAGGGGCCCGAGGCGGCATGAGGCGAGGGCCGCGGGCCCGGCCGTCCGGGACCGCGCCGGCCCGGCGCAGCACACCGGACGGCTGTGCGGCGCGGGCGCTCCGCCGCCACCCCGTGCGGCGGCCGGGCCCGCGAGGCCGGGCGCCCGGCCGACCGCTGACCTGGTGCATCACACGGGGATACTGTGCAGGGCTTGGGATTTCGCAAGGCCCCCGCCCCGTGCGGCGGCCGGGCCCGCCCTGCTACTCCCGCCCCTCCGCCGCGTCGATCAGGACGCGGGCCAGCTCCGCCGGCTGCGAGACCATCGGCCAGTGCCCCGTGTCGAGGTCGGCGCGGCGCCAGGCGCCGTGTGTCAGCAGCTCGGCCACCGTGGAGTTCGGCTCCGGGCCGTCGAGCCGGCACTTGACGTAGGTGGCGGGCAGGGCGCCGAGCGGGCCGGTCAGCACCGTCGGCTCGGACAGCGAGGCGCCCGGATGCGGTGTGGCGCCCGCCAACAGACGGGCGATCTGCGCCTCGGAGAGCCCCTGACCGGCGAGATCCGCGGCGGTCGGAGGCGCCCACCAGCCGTCGTTCGCGGCGAGCGCCTCGGCCAGCCGCTCGGGCCCCTCCCACCAGCCGGAGACGAACGACTCGCCGTCGACGGGCACTTCGGAGTCGACGAAGACCACCCGGGACAGCCGCCCGCCGATCCGCGCGGCCGCCTGACCCACCGGTATGCCCGAGTAGCTGTGCCCGACCAGGACGACCTCGGGCAGATTCCGCCGGGTGATCTCGTCGACGATGTCCCGCACATGGGTCTGCTGCCCGGCCGGGACACCTCGCTTCTCCGCGAGGCCGCTCAACGTCAGCGGATGGGCGCCGTGCCCTGCCGCGCGCAGCAGCCGCGCCACGTCGTCCCACACCCAGGCCCCGAGCCAGGCCCCCGCCACCATCACGAATTCGGTCATGCGGGCAACGTAACCGAAGGGTCTGACAACGCCCCTCCGCCGAAGGCCCGAAACCGTCCGCCGAGGGCCCCGGCCGGGCCGGACGCGTACGTCCGGAGCCCCGCCTTCGGACATCACCCCAGCTCAGCGCCGGTGCACCTCACGGCGCCACCGGTGTCTCCCGCTCGTGCGCGCGGTGCAGCAGCGCCACGAACTCCGGCGCCTCGGGGAGGGCTTCCGCGCCGATGCGGTGGACGGCGACGGCCGGGGTCCGGGAGTTCAGCACCACCGCCCCGCGGGCCCACCCGGCGAGCCCGTCGGGCCGTACCCCGGCCTCCCGCTGCGGTACGCCCATCCGCGCCAACTGCCGTTTGACGACGGACTGCATGACGCCGTCCAGCATCCCGGCGAGGGGCCACACCACCGCCGTACCGTCCCAG
Organism: Streptomyces sp. NPDC027185; assembly: GCF_055567035.1. Taxonomy (NCBI): domain Bacteria; kingdom Bacillati; phylum Actinomycetota; class Actinomycetes; order Kitasatosporales; family Streptomycetaceae; genus Streptomyces; species Streptomyces sp. NPDC027185. Next base: position 77,593 of record NZ_JBVHRF010000003.1, read on the forward strand.
AACGCGAGGTTCCAGACCGTCGCCTCGCTCAGCCGCCCCTCCCGGTCGACGAACGCGGCGTCGTCGAACCCCTCCGCCACCGCCTGCCGCCCGAAGAACCGCTTCGCGGGCTCCCCGACGTGCTTGACGGCCGGCTGGAACCGCTCGTGCGCCACCGTCGCCAGCGGACCCGACGGCGGGAGCCCGGCGGACGCCGTCCGCACCAGTACCTCGGGCTCGCCCGCCTCCGCCGCGAACGGATCGCCCGGCGCGTGGACCAGCACCCGCAGCGACACATCGGCGGGGCTCACCGCCAGCGCCGCCCGCACATGGGCGCGGACCTCGCCGTCCGGTGTCGCCCGCCCGAACAGCTCCAGCGAGGCGGCCCGCAGCCGCGCCAGATGGAGATCGAGGCCCCGGATCAGACCGCCGCGTACCTGCATGGCGGTGAAATGGGCGGGGCCGCCGAAGGCGACGGCCGCCAGCTCCCCGGCGGTCGCGTCCCGCCCGTTGCGGTGCACCACATAAGTCGTCATGTGCGGCCAACGCACCGCCCCGGGGCCGTGTTCCCCGGCCACACAAGCGCCGCGCGCCCCTCCCGGGGGAGAGGCGCGCGGCGTCAGGGGTGCGGACCGCTCAGCGGCGCCGGACCAGCGGGAACGGCAGCGTCTCGCGGATCGACAGACCGGTGAGGAACATGACCAGCCGGTCCACGCCGATGCCCAGACCACCGGTGGGCGGCATCGCGTACTCCAGCGCCTGGAGGAAGTCCTCGTCCAGCTCCATCGCCTCCACGTCACCGCCCGCCGCCAGCAGCGACTGGGCGGTCAGCCGCCGCCGCTGCTCGACCGGGTCGGTCAGCTCGGAGTAGGCGGTGCCCAGCTCCGTGCCGAACGCGACGAGGTCCCAGCGCTCGGCGAGCCGCGGGTCCTTGCGGTGCTGGCGGGTCAGCGGTGAGACGTCCGTCGGGAAGTCCTTGTAGAACGTCGGCAGCGTCGTGCGTTCCTCCACCAGCCGCTCGTACATCTCCAGCACGATGTCGCCGCGGCCCATCTCCGGCTTCACCGGAACCGACGATGCGTCGCACAGCCGCCGCAGCGTCCGCGCGTCGGTGTCCGCACCGACCTCCTCGCCCAGCGCCTCGGAGATCGCGCCGTAGACCGTCTTGACCGGCCACTTCCCGGAGATGTCGTGCTCGACCAGCCGGCCGTCCGCATCCGCCTTACGGGCGGTCGCGGTGCCGAACGCGGCGACCGCCGCGCCCTGGATCAGCTCCCGGGTCAGGTCGAGCATCACGTCGTAGTCGGCGAACGCCTGGTACGCCTCCAACATCGTGAACTCGGGGTTGTGCTTGTACGAGATGCCCTCGTTGCGGAAGGTCCGCCCCATCTCGAAGACCTTCTCCATACCGCCCACGCAGAGCCGCTTGAGATACAGCTCGGGCGCGATCCGCAGATAGAGGTCGAGGTTGTAGGCGTTGATGTGGGTGTGGAACGGCCGGGCGTTGGCGCCGCCGTGGATCTGCTGGAGCATCGGCGTCTCGACCTCCAGGTAACCCCGGTCGATCAGCCCCTGCCGCAGCGCCTGCACGGCCGTGCTGCGGGCCCGTACGGTCTCCCGGGCGTCCGGCGAGACGACGAGGTCGACGTAGCGGTGGCGGACCTTCGCCTCCGGGTCGGTCAGACCACGCCGCTTGTCGGGCAGCGGCCGCAGGCACTTGGCCGTCAGCCGCCAGTCCGTGACGAAGACGGTCAGCTCACCGCGGTCACTGGCGCCGACCTCGCCCTCGGCCTCGACGTGGTCGCCGAGGTCGATGTCGGAGCCGAAGCGCTCCAGCAGTTCCTTGCCGGTGGTATCGCGGGTCAGCGCGATCTGCAGGTCACCGGACCAGTCCCGCAGCACCGCGAAGAGCACACCGCCGTGGTCGCGGGTGAGCAGCACCCGCCCGGCGATCCGTACCGTCTCCCCGGTGTGCGCCCCGGCGGCCAGGTCCGGATGCGCGTCGCGGACCGCGCCGAGCGTGTGGGTGCGCTCCACCCCGACCGGGTACGGGTCGGTGCCCTCGGCGCGCAGCCGCTCCAGCTTCAGATGACGGGTGCGCACCTGCTCGGGGAGGGCGGCCAGCTCCCGCTCCCGCTGTTCCTCGGCGGTCGGCGCCTCGCTGACCAGGCCCAGCTCCTCCAACGAGGGCAGTCCGGCGGTGCTCGCCGGGGCCAGCAGCTTCTTCTTGTGCCCCTTGCCCCACAGCTTGCCCAGGCTCGGTACGGCGACGAAACCCTCGGCGATGCCGGAGGCGAGGCCGATCCGGGCCAGCGCACCGGTGTCGGCGTAGCACAGGAACCGCGGGTACCACTCGGGCGCGTACTTCGCGTTGGAGCGGTAGAGCGCCTCCAGCTGCCACCACTTGGAGAAGAACAGCAGCAGCCGGCGCCAGAACTTCAGCACCGGGCCCGCGCCGATCCGCGCGCCCTCCTCGAAGGCGGAGCGGAACACCGCGAAGTTCAGCGAGATGCGGTGCACCCCGAACTGCCCGGCCTGCGCGCACAGCTGCGCGACCATGAACTCCATGACGCCGTTGGGCGCGCTGCGGTCGCGCCGCATCACGTCCAGCGAGATGCCGTCGTCGCCCCAGGGTACGAACGACAGCAGCGCGATCATCCGGCCGTCGCCGTCGAACGCCTCGGCCAGCAGGCAGTCGCCGTCCTCGGGGTCGCCGAGGCGGTCCAGGGCCATGGAGAAGCCGCGCTCGGTCTCGGTGTCGCGCCAGGCGTCGGCGCGGTCGATGACCTCGCGCATCTCGGCGTCGCTGAGCGCCGAGTGACGCCGTATCCGGCAGGTGGCGCCGGTGCGCTGCACACGGTTGACGGCCTGCCGGGTGACCCGCATGTCGCGGCCGTCCAGCTCGAAGTCCTTGACGTGCAAGATCGCCTCGTCGCCGAGTTGCAGGGCGCCGAGACCGCAGCGGGCGAACGCCTTCGCGCCCTCCTCGCTGGCGCCCATCACCGCGGGCTGCCAGCCGTAGCGTCCGGCGACCTCCAGCCACGCCTCGATGGCCTGGGTCCACGCCTCGCGGTCGCCGACCGGGTCACCGCTGGCCAGGCAGACGCCCGCCTCCACGCGGTAGGTGACGGCGGCCTTGCCGCTGGGGGAGAAGACGACGGCCTTGTCACGGCGGGTGGCGAAGTAGCCCAGCGAGTCGTCGCCGCCGTAGCGGGCCAGCAGCGCCCGGATACGGGCCTCCTCGTCGCCGTGCAGCGCCGCTTCCATCCGCTGGGAGCGGAAGAGCGTGGCGGCGGCGTTGAGCAGGGCGAGCGCGCCGAAGAGGCCGAGCAGGGTGATGATCCAGTGCGGCGGGTGCCCCTCGACGAGCCGGCCGCCGACCAGTCCGCCGCAGACCCGGTTGGCCGCCCACAGCAGCCGGTTGCCGGCGCCGTGCTCCAGCGAGCCGGGGAACAGTGTCACCAGGCCCCAGCCGAGCAGTACGGCGGCGACCAGCCCGGCCACCAGCACGCCCGCGGCGCGGACGAAGGCGCCGCGCCGGGTGATGGCGTAGAACTCGCGGTGGGAGACGACGAGCAGGACGAGGATGGCGGTGCACACCGCCAGCGAGACCGCGAACTCCCAGTACCCGGCGGCGAGGAACAGCGCGTCCGCGAGGGCGACCAGCAGCATGTAGGCGACGACGAACCACAGCGCCACCCGCTTGCGGGCGGCCATCGCCGCGCCGAGCAGGAACAGGAAGGCGGCGTAGGCGAAGTTCGGCGTCACCGGGATGGTGAGGGTGTCCAGCCAGTAGATCGCGGGGTGCAGCCCGCGCCGCAGCGGTCCGAAGAGCGCCGTCACGGCGCAGAAGAGCCCCAGCACACCGAAGGCGATGGCGAAGCCGTTGGGGACGCGGTGTCTGAACCGCCGCCACCCCGTGAGTTGATCCTGGTCCTGCACGGTGCTCATTCCGTCACATTAAGCTTGGAAAAGGGATATTCGGCCGACGTGGGAGCGCACGGTGGCCGCGCACGGCGGGCCGTATGCCCCACGGATCGCCGTGGGGCGCGCTGTCGGGTCATGGTGGTACTTCCGTCGGCCGGGGGTGTGCGCCGGCGCGGAAGGCGCCGGGCGTATCCGTCGCTAAGACGGCTGGGGGCGGGGCCTCGTTGCCCGCGGAAAAAGTGATCCGCGACACACGCGTGCCGGGAACTCCGGGGCGGGAAGGGGTGTGACCCGCAGTGATCACCCGGATGGGGTACCGGATCGCGGCCGGGATTTTGCCGGAAATGCGCCAAAATTGCCACCCCTAGCCGTCCGATCGGGCGGCCGTCGCGGAGGTGCACCCATGGCTCTGACGATCTCGGTCGTCCTGTTGCTGCTCATTCTGGCAGCGATCTTCCTGCGCAGCGGAAAGCTGAAGCTCTCGCATGCCATCGTCTGCACGCTGCTCGGCTTCTACCTGGCGAGCAGCAGCATCGCCCCCGACCTGCGGCACAGCCTCTCCGGCGCCGCCGACGTGATCGGCAGCGTCCGCCCCTAGCCGGCGGGCCGCCCGCCGTCCGGGGCCGGTGTCAGCCGCGCGCGAAGACCCCGAGCGCGTTCGCCACCGGACGCTCCGCGCCGCCCGACGGATGGTTGCGCACCACGACCGGCCCGCCGTGCGCTGCGGTCACCAGCGTCGAGGAGCCGCCGCCGTCCAGGTCCACGCCGTCCCGCGCGCCGATGCCGCGCAGGACGGCGGCCAGTTCGGCGAGGGTGAGCCCCGGCTCGCCCGGGGTGCCGTCCAGGGCGAGCAGGTACAGGGTGCGGCCGCCGTCCCCGATCCCGGCGCCGGTCCGTACCGCCGGTGTGACGGTGTCGGTGCCCGGCACGGTCAGTCCGCCCCGGAGCACCGCGAACCCGCCGACCGCGCACCGCAGCGGTGCGCCGCCGCGGGCGGTCAGCCGGTGTCCGACGCGTACCGGCTCGCCCGGCCGCAGGGCCGCCAGCCGACGCGCGCCCGCCTCACGGCCGAGCAGCACCTGATCGCCGGGGGCCACCGCGCCGCCGGGACGGTCGGCGACCGCCACGACCCGGCCGCGGCGCACGGTCACCTCCCGCACCCGCGCGGTGCACGGCGCCGCCCGGTCGGTGTCGGTGCCGCACACGGCGCGCGCCCGCGCGGCGGAGCCCCAGCGGGAGGCGTACGCGCCGATGCCGTCCACCGGCAGCGCGTACTGGTTCAGCCCGGTGAGCGGCAGGGTGCCGTGGCCGGTGACCGCCGCGCCGCGCAGGGTGAGCCGGTCAAGCCGTGCCCGCCGGTCGTAGCCGATGCCGAGGACGTCCCCGGTGCCGGTGCCGGGCGGCGGCGCGGGGCCGAACCGCTGACCGGCGGGGACGGCGGCCTTCAGGGCGTGCCCGGCGGCGACGGCCGGGCCGACCGGGGCGCCGGTCGCCGGGACGCCGGGGTGCTGGACCTCGACGAAATGGAAGAAGTCGCCGTTGACCGCGGCGAGCGCGCCGCGCGCCGCGGCCAGTGCGGAGACCGGGGCCCGCGCGGCGACGGTCCCCGGGTACAGCAGGTCCACCGTGACCCGCGGCGCCCGCAGGTCCACCGTCAGCAGATGGCCGTGGGCGGTGCCGCGCGCCACGGCCACCCGGAACGTCGTATAGGTGACGCCCGGCGCCTGCCGGACGGCCGGTGCGATGGTCAAGGTGGTGGCGGCGCCGGCCCGGGGGCCGCCGGCCACGGCCAGGATGCTCCAGACGGCCAGCGCGGTCAGCGCCGCGCGCAGTGTGCCCCGTCGACGTCGCACGGTCCCTCCCGAGGTCGCACCGACCCTCGCGGCGCCCGGCGTCGTCGCCGTGGCGGGCGGGTGTCGGTGCGGCGGACATCTCGGGAACGGCCGCGCCGGGGGCGCGGACCGTCAGGCGCGGCCCTTGACCAGCTCCATGTAGCGGGCCCAGTCCCAGTACTGGCCCGGGTCGGTGTGGTCGGTCCCGGGCACCTCGACGTGGCCGATGATGTGCTCACGGTCCTTGGGGATGCCGTACCGGTCGCAGACCGCGGCGGTCAGCGCGGCGGATTGCCGGTACAGCGCGTCGGTGAACCACTTCGGGTCGTCGATCCAGCCCTCGTGCTCGATGCCGATGCTGCGGGTGTTGTAGTCCCAGTTGCCCGCGTGCCAGGCGACGTTCTTCTCGCTGACGCACTGGCTGAGATAGCCGTCCGAGGAGCGGACGACGTAGTGCGCCGCCGCCTTGTGGTTCGGGTCCTTGAAGAGCTTGAGGGTGTCGGCGAACGTCTCCTGCGTCACGTGGATGACGACCAGCTCGACCGGATACTCCTTCGGGCGGTCGGCCTCCGTGAAGTTGGCGGGGTCGGCGGCGGACCAGTGCACGGGCGGATAGCCGGCCGCCCGGCGCCGGGCGCCGCGGGGGAGGGCGGCGGCGCTGCCGGACGAGGTCAGCGCGGCGGCCGTGGCGAGGGCTGCGGCGCCGGTGAGCAGACGGCGGCGGGGCAGGGAGGTGCGGTCGGGCTCCATGCGTACTCCTGACGAGGCCGAGGGGGGACGCGTACATGACACGTGTGGCCGGTGTGTTCATGATGCGCAGCCGTCCCCCGGCTGCCAAGGCCCTCCGAGTGGTGCCAATGGCCCGACCAAAGGTGGAACTCGCAGGTGGCGCAAGGGACTTGGAGGTGACACGCCGTCACCCGGATGCCGTAACGATCCCGGTGGCGTCCGGGCGTGCCGTGCCGGCCGGTCCGCCGGCACGGTCCCCGGCCCGCCCTCACCGCCGCAGCAGCGCGTCCCCGTCGGCCAGGGTCGCGGTCAGGCGCTCCCAGGTGGCGGTGTCCCGCTCGTACGGGGCGTACGCGGTGCCGCGGGCGGTGCCCCAGCGCCGGGCCACGGCCGCCGGGTCCTCGTCGAGGAGCAGCCCCGCGGCCTGTGCCGCCGCGCCCAGGGCGACCAGTTCGCGGGCGTCGGGCACCTCCACCGGGCGCCCCGACAGGCGCCGTACCGTCTCCCGCCAGGCCCGGCCCCGCGCGCCGCCGCCGATCAGCAGCAGCGGGGCGTCGGCCGGGGAATCGGCGTCCAGCACCTGGTCCACCGCCTTCAGCAGCGCGAACACCGCACCGTCGTAGGCGGCCTGGAGGACCTGACCGGGCGTCGTGTCGTGCCGCAGTCCGTGCAGCAGGCCCGACGCGCCCGGCAGATTGGGGGTGCGCTCCCCGTCGAGGAAGGGCAGCAGCACCACCTCGCCGCCCGCCTCCACCGCCTCCCGGTCGCGGCCCAGCAGCGCGGCGATCCGGTCGACGGCCAGGGTGCAGTTGAGGGTGCAGGCCAGCGGCAGCCAGTCGCCGCGCGCGTCCGCGAAACCGGCGACCGTACCGGACGGATCGGCCGGCCGCCGCCGGGAGACCGCGTAGACCGTGCCGGATGTGCCCAGGCTCAGCACCGGCCGGCCCGGCCGCAGCCCGAGGCCCAGCGCCGCCGCCATGTTGTCCCCGGTACCCGCCGCGACCAGCGCGCCCCGGGGCAGCGGCAGTTCCCCGGTGCGTACGGTGCCCGCCGCCTCGCCGGGGGCGGCGACGCGGGGCAGCGCCGCCGGGTCCAGCCCGATGTGGTCGAGGACCGCGGGGTCGTACGCCCCGGTGGCCGAGGACCACCAGCCGGTGCCGGAGGCGTCGCCGCGGTCGGTGACCGCCTCGCCGGTCAGCCGTTCGGTGAGGTAGTCGTGCGGCAGCCGGACCGCGGCGGTGGCGGCGGCCGCGGCCGGTTCCCGCTCGCGCAGCCAGGCCCACTTGGCGACGGTGAACGCCGCGCCCGGCACACTGCCGATCCGCTCGGCCCACGCGGCGGGCCCGCCGCGCTCCGCCACCAGCCGCTCCGCCTGCGGCGCGGACCGTACGTCGTTCCACAGCAGCGCGGGCCGCACCGGCGCACCCGCCGCGTCCAGGGTGACCAGCCCGTGCTGCTGCCCGGCCACCGACACCGCGCCCGCCCGCCCCGCCGCGTCCCCGCACTGCCCCAACGCCTCGGCGAGCGACGCCCACCAGCTCCCCGGATCGCTCTCCTTGCCCGCGCCGCCACCGGCGTGCGGGGCCCGGCCGCGGGCGACGACCGTGCCGGAAGCCGCGTCCACCACCAGCGCCTTCGTGGACTGCGTCGAGCTGTCCACCCCGACGACGAACGGTCCCGCTGCCTGTGCCCCCATCGCGCACTCTCCCTCCGCCCGGCCGCGGACCGGGCCGTTCGGCCACCGCGCCCGGGGCGCTCCCCGGTGCGGTGCCGCATCGTAGTGCGGCCCGGCCCCCGGGCGGCCCGGGGCCCGGGGGCCCGGCCGGGCGCCCCACGGACCGGAGCCGCTCCGGTCCGTGGGGCGCCCGCCGCGTGCGTACGCGCCGGACCGCCGCCCGCCGCTCCCCGGGCTCGTGGCGAGGCGCGCGGTGTCGTCTGTGACATCGCGTCACCCGGCCCGGTGCCGAAGAGCGCGCCCGCCCGCGGAGCCCCGGCCCGTCACAGATCCGGCGAACTCCACGCCGTACGTGTCCGGAAGGGCCGCCCAAAACCGGCTCCCGGCGCACCGCGCGGCGAGGCGTGGTGCGGGCCGCCCGCCACACCCGCCGTCACGAGGTGCCGCAGCAGGGCGGCCCGGGCGGGCTCGGGCGGTGGCGGCGCGGTTCGTCCAGGGGCAGGGCGATGAACACGTCAAACTTCCGGGCCGTAGGGTGGAGCGGGTGGCCGTGGTCCGTGCCCGCCTCCGGACATTTCAGCCGCCGTCCGTATCAGCTCGATAACCGGGTTCCCCAAGCCCCCGTAAAGAAGCGATTATCTCTGCCATGAGCTTTCCGCCGCCTCCGCCGCCTCCGAACCAGCCCCCGAACGACGGTCAGGGCGGCTTCGGCCCGCCTCCTGGCGGCTACGGCGCCCAGGGCCCGGCACAGGGCGGATTCGGCCAGGGCGGGTTCCCGCCGCCCGGAGGAGCGCCGGCCGGTCCGCCGCCCGGCGGTTTCGGTCCGACCGGTCCCGGCTTCGGCCCGGCGGGCCCCGGCGGCCCCGGCGCTCCCGGGGGCTGGCAGCCGCCGCCCCCGCCGCCGTCCGGCGGCGGCAACAACGGCAAGATCATCGCGGCGATCATCGGCGGCGGAGTGCTGGTGCTCGTCGTGGTCTTCGGCATCATCGCGATGACCGGTGGCAGCGACGACGACAAGAAGAACCGCGCCACCCCGACCGCGAGCAGCGACGCCTCACCCAGCGCCACCCCCGACAGCTCCAGCAGCCCCACGGGCTACCCGACCGACGACGCCTCCCCGACGCCGACGGACGACACCATCCCGTTCTACAAGCTGAAGGTCGGCGACTGCTACGACCTCCCGGCGGACGGCAGCGGCAACAACGAGGCGGCCTCCTGCGACGGTTCGCACGACGCCGAGGTCGTCTCCGTCCACCAGCTGCGCTCCGGCTTCACCTCCAGCTCCGACATCAAGGAGGAGGCCGCCCGGATCTGCAAGAGCGACCTGGAGAGCAAGGCCGCCCGCCAGCCCGCCGGCACCGCCGAGGGCACCTACGTGCAGTTCCCCAACCTCAAGGGCTACGACCTCGGCATCAAGAGCGTCAGCTGCAGCCTGATGGGCAACCGCACCGGGACCAAGAAGCTGCACGCACCGCTGTCCTGACCATCGCGCCGCCCCGGCCCGGGGCGGCGCACCCGGGGCCGTGCGCCACCGCGCGGACGCCCCCGGGGAGCGGTCGACGGGTCTGCCGGGCGGGCGCTCCGGCACGAGGCGCGCCCCGGGCGCCGCCCGGCCCGGCGGCCTCGCCCCGCCGCTCCCGTCAGCCCCGCAACTGCGCCGCCAGCGCGCGGATCTGTGCGGGGCCCACCCGGCAGCAGCCTCCGATGAGCCGCGCCCCGGCCGCCGCCCAGCCGGCCACACTCCCCGCCGCGAACTCCGGCGTCCCCGACCAGGCGCGGGCGTCGGCGTCCCAGCTCTCCCCGCTGTTCGGGTAGACCACGACCGGCTTGCCGGTCACCCGCGCCGCCACCTCGACGGCACGGTCCACATCGCCGGGCGCACAGCAGTTGACGCCCACCGCGACGATCTCCGCAGCCTCCGCCGCCACCGCGAACGCCTCCTCCAGCGGCTGCCCCGCCCGCGTGGCCGCCCCCGCCACGCTGTACGAGAGCCACGCCGGGGTGTCCAGCCCGCGCACCGCCCGCACCAGGGCCCGCGCCTCGTCGGCGTCCGGCACCGTCTCCAGCGCCAGCACGTCGGGGCCGGCGGCCGCCAGGACCTCCAGCCGCGGCCGGTGGAAACGCTCCAGCTCGGCCACGGTCAGCCCGTACCGGCCCCGGTACTCCGAACCGTCCGCCAGCATCGCGCCGTACGGCCCGGCGGACGCGGCGACGTACAGCGGACCGGCGACGCCGTCCGCCCGCGCCCGGTCGGCGGCCTCCCGGGCCAGTGCCACGGAGCGGCCGAGCAACTCCGCGGCCCCGGCGGCGTCGACACCGCGCCGCGCGAACCCCTCGAACGTCGCCTGATAGCTGGCCGTGATGGCGACCTGCGCGCCCGCCGCGTAGTACGCGCGGTGCGCCTCGACGACCGCCTCGGGCTCCTCGGCGAGCAGCCGGGCCGACCAGAGGGCGTCACCGAGATCGTGGCCCGCGGCCTCCAACTGGTTGGACAGCCCGCCGTCGAGCACCACCGGCCCCGCGGCGAGAGCGGCGGCGAACTGCGGGGACGTACGGACCATGGGGGACCTCTCCGGGGAACGGCGGAACGGGGACGGGGCACGGACGTCGTCCGGACCCACCTGCCCGGATCGTAACGCCGCCCGGTGACGGCGAGCGGTCACGGGGAGGGCGACGGATCCGGAGCGTTCCTGGTCAGCTCGGTGTGCAGCCGCTCCGGCACCGCGTGCCCGAGGACCGTGGCCGGGTGTCCTGCCGGAGAGCGTCACGCCCGGACCGTACGGTTCTCCGGCGCCGCGCCGGCCGGTGCCGCACTGCGCGCCGATGACCGCGACCGGAGCCACGCCGCCGCCCTCGCCGGCTCCGCCCAGGATCTGCTGCTCGTCGCCCACGGCCGCAAGCTCCCGCCGGGCCGCCTCCGGGGCGCGCCGCCGCTCCGCCCTGAGGCCTTCGTGCGTACGCCTCACCGCACCCTGGAGAACGTGAACGCGAACCGCGCGGGTCCGGCCGCCAACCGGTGCCGGGGAAGGACACCGGGACCGCAGGAGCGGCTGCCGAGGCCGTGCTGGGCGTGGTCGAGATGGAGCCACACCTGGTCACCGGCGGTCAGATCGGTGGTGTGCCGGGCGGCGTCCAGCTCCTCGGTGGTCCAGCGGCGGGCCGTGAGGAAGAACTCCGGTACGCCGTCGATCCGCAGCCCGGTGCCGTCGGGCCGGGTCAGCTCCGCCCACCGCACCCCGGGCCGGGCCCCGTTCTCCTGCGGGCGGACGTACGGCGTCTGCAACGCGTCGACGGACGCCTCCCAGCGCCCCAGGCGCGCGGCCGCCCGGCTGTCGGGGTAGCCCTCGCCGGGGCCGCCGCCGAACCACCGCGCATGGCCGAGGGCGCCGGGCACCGCCATCCGCATCCCCAGCCGCGGCAGCGGAACGAGCCATTCCCCCTCGGGCTCGACGGCCACCTCCAGCCGCAGCGACCCCGCCGTGGCCGACCAGCGGTGCACCACGCGCAGCGCCGCGTCCGTCCCGGCGGCCGCGACCCGCGTCCGCACCGTCAACCCCTCCGGCGAGACGGTCACGGCGTCCGTGCGGTGGTGCATACGGTGCAGACCGGCACGGCGCCAGGCGGCGGCCGGGCCCGGGTCCGGCTTACCGGGCGCCGCCTCGTCGTTGTCGGTGGGCGCCCGCCAGACATCGAGCCGCGGACCGCGCACCGGCTCGCCCGCCACAGCGGTGAGCAGGCCCGTCGCCGGGTCGAAGACGCCGGGACCCAGCGCGAGGGTGCCCTCCGGCCGGAGCGGCGCCACCGGCGCCCGGGACGGGCCAGAGCGGCGCCCCGGCGCGCGGGCGGGCAACTGGCCCCAGGCGACCTCGTGCCCGGCCGCTGCCCACGCGGTGTCCTCCGCCAGCACCGCCCGGACCGTCCACCACGCCTCCGGCCCGGCCCCGTCCGCCCTGTTCCCGCCGGGCGCCCCGGCGGGCGGCGACGGCACCGGCGGCAGCGCCACCTCGCACGCCGCGCCCGCCGCCGTCTCCGGGAGCTCCAGCGTGCCCGCGCCCCACACCGCGCCATCCACCTCGTACGCCCAGCGGAACGCCAGCCCCGAAAGGTCCGCAACGTCATGGAGATTGCGGATCACGACCGTACGGGGCACCCCCTCCGGACCGTCACCGCCCGCCGTGATCCGCACCGGCTCGACGACCTTCTTCAGCTCCGTCAGCCCCGGCGACGGCGTACGGTCAGGGAAGACCAGCCCGTCGCAGACGAAGTTCGCATCGTGCAGCTCCTCGCCGAAGTCGCCGCCGTAGGCGTGGAATTCCGCGCCCTCCGGGGTGGTGCGGCGCAGTCCGTGGTCCAGCCACTCCCAGACGAAACCGCCCTGGCAGCGCGGGTACGTCTCGAACAGCCGCTGGTACTCGCTCAGCCCGCCGGGCCCGTTGCCCATCGCGTGCGCGTACTCGCACAGCACGAACGGCAGCTCCCGCCGGTGCGCGGCCAGGGCGGCGTCGGCCGGCGGCTCCTCCGTCCGCCGCCCGATCCGCTCCACCTCGGCGTGGTCGGCGTACATCCGCGAGTACACGTCGGTGTCGGCGCAGTCCGGATCGCCCTCGTAGTGCAGGGGCCGGGACGGATCGCGCCGCCGCATCCAGGCGGCCATCGCGGACAGTCCGCGGCCGGTACCGCATTCGTTGCCCAGCGACCACATGATGACGCTGGGATGGTTCTTGTCCCGCTCGACCATGCGGCGGGCCCGGTCGAGCAGCGCGGGCTCCCAGCGCGGATCGTCGACCGGGTTGTTCCGCCACCCCAGGGCACGGAAGCCGTGGGTCTCCAGATCGCACTCCTCCACGACCCACATCCCCAGCTCGTCACAGAGGGCGAGGAACGCCGGATGCGGCGGATAATGGCTGGTGCGCACCGCGTTGAGGTTGTGCCGCTTCATCAGCAGCAGATCGCGCCGCATCGTCGCGGTGTCCAGGGCGCGGCCCCGCACCGGGTCGAACTCGTGGCGGTTGACGCCGCGCAGCAGAATGCGCCGGCCGTTGACCTGCAGCAGTCCGTCCGCCACCCGGACGGTACGGAAACCGATCCGCAGCGGCACCCGCTCGCCCGGCGTGACCAGCTCACCGTCGTACAGCACCGGCGTCTCCGCCGACCACGGGCGGACGGCGACGGTCGCGCTCCCGCCCGTCGCCAGCTCCAGGCCGAGCGCCGGTACGGTCACCCGGCCCGGCGGATCGCAGCTGACACGGAGCGTGCCGAGGCCCGTGGTGTGGTCGTACCCGGCGTGCACGAAGTGGTCGGTGACCGACCCTTCGGGGCGGCTGTGCAGCGTCACCTCGCGGAAGATGCCGGGCAGCCACCACTGGTCCTGGTCCTCCAGATAGCTGCCCGACGACCACTGGTGCACCCGGACGGCCAGCACGTTGCCGCGCCGCCGCAGCAGCGGGCCCACCGGGAACTCGTGCGCCAGCCGGCTGCCCTTGAAATGCCCCAGCTCCGTGCCGTTGAGCCACACCCGGGCACAGGACTCCACCCCGCCGAAGTGCAGCACCGCCGGGCCGTCCGGCCAGCCGGCGGGCAGGTCGAAGCGGTACCGGTGGTCGCCGGTCGGGTTCTCGTCCGGCACCCGCGGCGGATCGACCGGGAAGGGGTACGCGGTGTTGGTGTACGCGGGCGCGCCGTGCCCCTGGAGCACCCAGTGGCCCGGCACCCGCAGCTCGGCCCACCGCTCGTCGTCGAAGTCCGGGTCGGCGAACGCGGTGTCCCGGGCGGTGGCCGTCGGCGACAGCCGGAACCGCCAGCGGCCCTCCAGCGACAGCCGTGCGGCGTCGGACCCGGCGTACCAGGACCGGGGCGGCAGCGCCCCGGCGCCCGGCGCCCGGTCCTCGTGATACGGCAGGGTGTCCCGGCCAGGGGCCGGCGGCGTACCGGACATGTTTCCTCCTCGCTGCGGGGCACCGGCCCGGTGGCGGGCAGTGGCGCGGGGTCGCGATGGGATGGATGCGGCGCGGTGCGGCGTCGAACGGTGCGGTGCGATCGGTGCGTCAGGGCTCGGTGCGGCGGGGTCTCGGCGAAGCCCCCGGTTCAGCGAAGCACGTCCCGCCCCCCGCCCGCAGGAGGACGCCACGGACCGACGCTACGGACCGGCCGACCGGACAGCCGCACACGGGAGAGCCGGTACGGACGCGATACGGCCACCGGCAGTGGCCCTGCCGCGGCCGGCACGTGATACCTCGTCAGGACGCTCCCGCCGCAGGCACCCCAAGGGCAGCCCGCGACCGGCGTGAAGAGCGCCACTCCTCGGCCGCCCGAGAGGAGGGGACGAGGGAAGGCTGCGGAGTCTCCTAGAAGGTGCCGCCGAAAGGCATTGCCACGAGGAGATACAGCCCGAATCCGGTGGCCACGACGCCTATCGCGGTGAAAAACCAATAGGCGGAGCCTCCGTCGTAGCCCTGGAGCGCCGCGTTGTCGGGGTCGGCCGGGTCGTAGTAGATCACCACGCGGGTGCCCACCTTGAATCGTCCTTTTCCGCTCTTGTACATGCTGGGGCAGTACTCGTGCCGGTCGCCGTCCGGCGTCTGCCAGGCCACGACGGGGGAGTAGAGCCGCTGCCCGTCGCCGTTGCTGCGGCCGTGCCGGACGACCTCCCCGTACGCCCTGACTCCGGCCCGCCGCATCTTCCTGGTCTTGCGGATGTTCCGTATTCCGACGGTCAGAAAAGCCGCACCGAAGATCAGCACGAAGACGAAGGCGAACGGTGCGCTGTACCCACTGGACTCTTCCATGCCAGGAAACACGCGCCTCCCCGCACCGGAGTTCCGGCGACGCCGACGAGGGCGCAAAGCAGCCCCTGCGGTGACGGCCCCGGGACGGCGTCGCCGGTGGGCGGAATTCCTCCGCCCCCGGCCCTCCTCCCCGCCCTGGTAGCACCGGTGGCGCTGCTCCCTCCGGCCGGGGCCCTGGCGCGCGGGCCGGTACGGACGCTTGTGGAGGTTGGCCTGAAGCCGGCCCGGGGGCCGGTGGAGGCCGGTGGAGGTGGCGGAGACGGCGGTGGCGGGGCTCATCGGGGAGCCCGGCTGCCGCTCGTCAGCTTGTGGAGGGCCCGGGAGCGGCCTCGTCCCGGCCCGCCGCCGAGGTGCTGCGGGCCCTCGGCGGGCCCGATACAGGGTGCCGACCTGCCGGGAGCCCGGCTCGGCGCCCCCGCGCCACGCCTTGCCCGGGGCGCTTCCCCGGGCGCTGTGACGGACCAGGCTCCGTGGTGTCCGGAGCGAGGTCCGGGAGCGCACCGCCCGGAAGCCGGAAGCCGGTCCGCCCGGCGCGGGGCAGGCCCGCCGACAGGGCGACGGCGCAGCCGGGCGGTTCCCGGCAGGCACGGTGGAGGGACGGGGCTACCGGCTGCCACGGGACACGGCGGGACGGACTCCCCAGGCCCGACCGCGCGCCCGGTGTGGCGCCGGAGGCCACCGGGCGCGCAAGCTGGCCATGGAACCTGCGAGGCCCGCACGGCGTTCAAGAAGTGACAGAGCGCGGTACGTGCCGCGGAAGGGGAGTGAATCCATGTCCACACGGGCGAAGGTTGCAGTGGGTGGCGTCGCGGTGGGAGTGATCCTGCTGTGGCTGCTGCCGCTCTGGGCGGCCCTCCTGGTGATGGTCGGAGTGCCGGCCATCGCCTATCTGACGCTCGACCCCTCCCAGCGCCGCCGTCTGCGGCGCGTGAGCCGCAAGCAGCTCGGCCGCTGAGCCGGCGGACACACCGGGGCGCCCACCACCGGCGGAAGGCGGACACCGCCGGCCGACGGGGGCGCCCCGGGCACGTCCGGGGCCGTACGCCCCGGGCCGCTCGCGGCCGGCGGAGGCCGCCCGATTCCTGAGCCCGGCGGATTCCGTGCCGCGGGGCGGCGCGACGCCCGGGACCACCTCCACGGACGGACCGGCGGCGATCCCTGAGCCGTGTGTCGTGATCCGTGGCCGTGTGCGGCCACTCACGGACCTGCCTCCCCGATGGACGCCGGAACGACCCGAGCTGCCCAGGACTCCGCACCCTGCGCAGCCCCCGCAGCCCCCGCAGCCTCCGGCCTCGGACGCGCCCGCGGCCTCGGCCGAAAGGACCGCGACCCTGGCCCGATGCCCGTACCGCCCTCTCGCGCCTACGCTCCGGAAACGGCCCGAGACCATCTCCGCAGCGAAAGGGGGCCGCCGTGCCGTTCACCGGCGCAAGCCACATCCGTATCGCCCGACCGTCCCGTGATCTCGCCGAGGCCGAGCGGTTCTGGGTGCAGGGGCTGGGGCTCACGGTGCTCCACCGGACCGCGGGCGGGCCCGGACTGCACGACCTGCTCATGGTGGGACACCCGGACGCCTCCTGGCACCTCGAACTGGTCCACGACGCCGAGCACCCCGAAGAGCCCCGTCCCACCGAAGAGGACCTGCTGGTCATCTACCTGGACGGGCCCGTCCCCGAGGACCTGGTCTCCCGGCTCGTCAGGTACGGCGGCAGGCGCGTCAGCTCACCGAACCCGTACTGGAACACCTGGGGCGTCACCGTCGAGGACCCGGACGGCTACCGCCTCGTCCTCTCCACACGGGACTGGCGGAACTCCTGACCGGAGGACCGCGAGCCCCACTCCCGACAGACTCCGGGCGAGCCGCCTCGCCCGGGTGAAGCCGCCCGCCCGCAGGGTCCCGGGCCGGGCGGCTTTCCCCTCTCCTCTCCTGTCCGTGTCACGCCGGTCCGTATGCCGTGCCGTTCAGCCCGCGCTCACCCTCGTACGGCCCCCGCGCCGGTGCCCGCACTCCGGTACGCGGGGCGGGGCGCCACCGGCCGGTGGTTGTCGGAAGGACGCCTGCGGGCGCCGAGGGCGCGGCCACCGCGGAACGCGCCGTCGCGGCCCGCCGCCGGGCCGTGGCCGTGACGCTTCCCCCGAGCCGTCACCGCCTGACCGAAGACCGTCTCCGAGGCCGCGGTGCCGGCCGTCCGCCCCGCCGTCGCCAAGGCCCCTGCGCGGCGCTTCCCCGTCACCGTCACCTGGATGCGCGCACCACTCATCACCTGCATCAATGCCTCCCCGTGGGTCTCGTCGACCGATGCAGGACAAGTCCATCACGAGGGTCTGACAATCGAGGCCGACGCACGCGGCGCCGCCCGGCCGCCCTCAGACGGGTCGGGCCGCGAGCGCGTCCAACGACTCCAGCAGCGCGGGCAGTTCCGGCCCCCGGCCCACGGGGTGCACCTCGCCCGGCTCCTCGTCCAGCAGCACGAAGGCGATGTCGTCGGTGCGGGCCACCATGCTCCACCCCGGGCCGTCCACCCGCAGCGTGCGCGCCTCGCCGGCGGCGAAGGACGACCGGACCCGCCCCGGCGGCGGAGGCTGCGCCACATAGCCCCGCGCCTCGGCCATGGCCCGCCGGACACCGTCGTGCGGCTGCGCACCGGGTGCCACGAACGTCACCTCACCGGCGGCCTGTTCGCGCCAGGAAGCCCACTGCAACGCGATCTCGTCGGCCCCCAACCGCCGCTGCGCGGGTCCCCACACCGAGGCATCCGGCGGGGTCAGCGGCGGCCGGCCGCCCTCCTCGGGCGCGGGATCGTGCGGCTCGGGCACCCCGGGCGCGGCCACGGCCAGGGCCAGCGGCCAACCGGGCAGAGCGGCGACGACACCGTCCTCCCCGGGGGAGAGGTCGTACGCCATACCGCAGTCCCACGCGGCGACGGCGCACGCCACCAACGGCACGTCCTCGGTGACCACGGTCCACCGGGCGCCCCGCCCGTCCTGCCCGAGGACCAGCCCGTAGCCCTCGGCATACGGTGCGAGGCCGAGCCTCGCGCACACCTCGGGGTAGTCGTCGCCGAGCACGCTCGGGAACTGCGCGGGCGTCAACAGCACCGCCGTCAGCACGAACAGCTCGTCATCGTCAGCGCTCTCGCCCGTCGCCACGCGAGCCACCCCATCCGGTCGGTCCGACACGTGTCGGCGCACCTTAAAGGGACCGGCACGGCCTTGTCACCGGACGAGGACGGCTCCCGGTGGTGGCGGGCGCCACGGCGTCTTCCGGCCACGCTGCCCGGCGAGCCTGCGGGCGACGCCCCCGCCCGTCTTAAGGTCGAAGCCTTCCAACCGAACGGACGGGGCAAAAGGTGCGGCGCTACGATTGGCTGAAGGAAATCCGGCGACTCGACCCGGAACGCGACCACCTGCGGATCTACCGCATCACCGCGACCCTCGAATTCCCCTGGGACATGGCCAGGGCCCTGGAACTGGCCCTCTACCGCACCTACGCGGTGCCCAGCATCGGCCGGCTGCTGGCCGAGACCGCGGAACTCACCGACCGCACCCAGAAGCGCTACGACGACACCGCGCTCCTCCTGGACGCCGTCGTCGAGCACGGCTTCGACGGCACCGAGGGCCGCGCCGCGATCCGCCGTATCAACCAGATGCACCGCAGTTACGGCATCAGCGACGACGACATGCGCTACGTCCTGTGCACCTTCGTCGTGGTGCCCGAACGCTGGATCGGCCGGTACGGCTGGCGGCGGCTGAGCGACCACGAGACCCACGCCATGGCCACCTACTACGCCACCCTCGGCCGCCACATGGGCATCACCGACATCCCGCGCACCTACGAGGAGTTCGCACACTGCCTCGACAGCTACGAGGAGGCCCACTTCGGCTGGGACGAGGGCGCCCGGCGGGTGTCCGACGCCACCTTGGACCTCATGGCCGGCTGGTACGGTCCGCTCGCCCCGGTGGTGCGCGGCGCGAGCATGGCGCTCCTGGACGACTCCCTGATCGCCGCCTTCCGGTACCGGCCGCCTCGCCCGGCCGTCCGCAGGGCGGTGCACACCGCCCTGCGGCTGCGTTCCCGCGCGGTGCGGCTGATGCCCCCGCGCCGCACCCCTCACTACGCCCGGCAGAATCCCGAGATCAAGGGCTACCCCAACGGCTTCCGCATCACCGAACTGGGCACCTTCCCCGGACGACGGGCGGGCACCTGCCCTGTGCCGCACCCGGAGGGCCCGTCGACGGCCACCGGGGGAGCCGGCCCCGCGCCCGGTACCGGGGAGACCGTCTGAGCACTCAGCCCCGGCGCACCGCCACCGCCAGGTACCGCTCGTCCTCGTCGGCGTACCGCACCAGCTCCCAGCCCGCGCCCGCCAGCAGGGGCCGCAGGTTCGGCTCGGCCCGCAGGTCCTTTGGGGTGAGCGTCCGTCCCTTACGGGCGGCGAGCGCGGCCCGCCCCACCGGCTGGAACAGCGCCAGCCGTCCCCCGGGGCGGACGGCCCTGGCCCATTCGCCGAGGGCGCCCGCCGGGTCCGGAACGTGGGAGAGCAGCCCCGCGGCGAAGACGGCGTCGAGCGCCGCGTCGCCGACGGGAAGGCGGGACGCGTCGGCCAGCAGCAGGAACGCCGACGCGTCCCGCCCGGCCCGCACGGCGGCGTCCAGCATCTCGGGGGTGAGGTCGGCGCCCAGCACGAGCCCGTGCGCCCCCACCGCGCCCCGTAGCGCGGGCAGCGCCCGGCCCGTACCGCAGCCCGCGTCCAGAACGCGTTCCCCGGGCCGCAGGTCCAGCGCGGCGACACCGGCCGCGTAAGCAGGTCCGTCACCCGGGAAACGCGCGTCCCAGCGGGCCGCACGCGGGCCGAAGAAAGCCCGTACGTCCCGCGGGTCTTGGGTGTCTCCGTGGGCCATACGGGCTCCTCACTGGCGGGGCGGCGCCCGTCGGGGGCCGTCGGGGCGGAACGGGAGACGGCGGACGGACGGGCCGCCACCGTGCCGGTGCTCTCCGCCCCAGTGTGCCGCGAGCGGCGCCCCGGGGGCGGCGCGGGCCGTCACCGGACGCCGCACCGCCCGGGTCACGCAGCGAGATCGGCCATGGCGATCACCTTGTCGATCCGCACCCGGACGACCAGTTCACCGGGGACGCCGTTGCGCGCGCCGAACTCCTCGGCCCGCTCCTCGCCCATGTAGCGGGCCGCGATACGGGTCGCCCAGTGGCGTACGTCCGTCAGGTCCTCACCGACCTCGGCGGTGCCCTGGACGACGACGAATGAGAACGGCGGCCGCTCATCGTCCACACAGAGCGCCACCTCGCCGTCGCGCAGCAGGTTGCGGCCCTTGACGGTCTCCTTGCCGGTGTTGAACACCAGCTCGTCGCCGTCCATGACGAACCAGACCGGAGCCACATGGGGCCGGCCGTCGGCCCGGACGGTCGACAATTTTCCGGTTCTGGTTCCTTCGGAGAGGAACTTCAGCCACTCGTCTTTCCTCATTTTTCGCGCCATGCGCACATACTCCCCATCCGCAGCGATCGTGCCGCACAGGGCACGCCGCAGGGCCGCTTGCCGAGAAGCCGGAGGTGGGCCACGCTGGCACAGCAGTCATGTACCAGCTGCCGTCCGCGCCAGGGTGGGGACGGAGATACGGGGAGGATGCGGCATGGCACTGACCAGCGGGCTCGACTGGCTGCTGGACGATCTGACACAGCGTGTGGAGAAGGTGCGGCACGCGCTGGTTCTCTCCAACGACGGCCTGGTCACCGGCGTGAGCCAGGGCCTCGCACGACAGGACGCGGAGCATCTGGCGGCCGTCGCCTCGGGCCTGCACAGCCTCGCGAAAGGCTCCGGGCACCACTTCCGCGCCGGACGGGTCCGGCAGACGATGGTCGAGTTCGACGACGTGGTCCTCTTCGTGACCGCCGCGGGCGACGGCAGCTGCCTGTGCGTACTGGCGGGCAACAACGCCGACATGGGCCAGATCGCCTACGAGATGACGCTGCTCGTCAACCGCGTCGGCGAACATCTCGGCGTCGCGGCACGCAAACCGCAGAGTTATCCACAGGCCCGAGAGCAAGGTTGACCGGCTGTCATACACCCCCGCTACAGTCGTGACTGTCAGTGACCAACCGGACTGCGGGGGAAACGCCATGACAGTCATGCCCGACGGACAGCAGACACTCACAATGGGCCAGGCCGCCCGTGAACTGGAATTGCGCACGGGGGAGTTGGAGCTCGCCGTCCAACTCGGCGCGGTGCACACGGTCCCGGGGGGAAAGGCCGCGCGGCCCGGCGCGGCGCACCTCCGGCGCCGCGTCCCGGCCGGAGAGATCGACCGGCTGCGCTCCGAGCCGGACTACCCGGACGCCTTCCGGGAGCGGATCCGCACCGTCGGCACCACCGAGGCCGCCGCCCTGATGGGCATCGGCCCCGGCCGCTTCCTGCGCCTGACCAAATCGGGCTGCTTCGCCCCCGTCAGGTTCTACGTCAACCGCTACGGCGCCCTCGTCTGGCTCTACCTCGCCTCCGAGGTCGCCCTCTTCACCCGTCGCGAGCCCGAAACGCTGCACGCCAACACCCCGGCCGCGGTACGGACGATGCTGGACGAGGGACAGGACTGGCGGGCCCGTCAGTGGCGTGGCCGACGCGTCGCCCAGCTCATGGGGCAGGCCGCCGATGCCTGGGAGGAGGCCGCCGTCATCGCCGCGGTGCTGCCTCCGGAGGAGTTCGCCTCCGTCGTGCCCGACCCGGCGGAGCGGGCCGTGCTCCGCGGCCTCAAGCCCCACTTCGCCTCCGTGATCACAGCGACCGCGGCCGCCCGTGAATCCTTCGAAAGCGTGCTGACCGCCGAGGAGTTCGACGAGGTGCTGTGGTATCGCGTCAACCTCTCCCGCGCCGTCGCACGGGCCCGCACCGCGGCGCCGCACCGCACACGGAGCGTCACCAGCGGGCCGGCCGCCATGCCCCGCCGACGACGGCCCGCGGCACCGACCGCCCCTGATCGGCGCCGGCCGCCCGCCCCTCAGACCGGGCGGAAGAGGCCCTCCTGGACGACGGAGACCAGCAGCCTGCCCTCCCGGTCGTAGATCGAGCCGCGGGCCAGACCCCGGCCACCCGTCGCGATGGGGGACTCCTGGTCGTACAGGAACCACTCGTCGGCGCGGAACGGCCGGTGGAACCACATGGCGTGGTCGAGGGAGGCCATGTCGAAACCGCGCGGCCCCCAGAGCGGCTCGACCGGGAGACGGACCGCGTCCAGCAGTGTCATGTCGCTGGCGTAGGTCAGCGCGCAGGTGTGCACCAGCGGATCGTCACCGAGCGGCCCGACCGCGCGCATCCACACCGCGCTGCGCGGCTCGGCCCCCTCGACCTCCTGTGGTGTCCACCGCAGCCGGTCGACGTACCGGATGTCGAAGGGCTGCCGCCGGGCCATGCGCTCCAGGGCCTCGGGCACCGTGCCCAGATGCGCGCGGGCTTCCTCCGCGATCGTCGGGAGGTCCTCCGGTCCGGCCACCTGACGGAGCGGCAACTGATGGGTGAAGCCGGGTTCCGGCTTGTGGAAGGAGGCGGTCAGATTGAAGATCGTACGTCCCTGCTGGACGGCGACGACCCGGCGCGTGGTGAAGGAACGCCCGTCACGCACCCGCTCGACCTGGTACACGATCGGCACCCCGGGGCGGCCCGGACGCAGAAAGTACGCATGGAGGGAGTGGACCGGCCGGTCCCCGTCCGTGGTCCGCCCGGCCGCCACCAGCGCCTGCCCCGCGACCTGCCCGCCGAAGACCCGCTGGAGGGACTCCTGCGGACTCCGGCCGCGGAAGATGTTCACCTCGATCTGCTCCAGATCGAGCAGATCGACCAGTCTCTCCGCCGGATTCGTCATCACCGATGGCCCTCCTCCGCGGCTCGCCGCATCCCGCTCACAGCTGCCCCACCTCCGTGACCCGCACCACCGCGCGTCCCTCCTCGTCGGAGGCGGCGAGATCGACCTCGGCGGAGATGCCCCAGTCATGATCGCCGTTCGGGTCGGCGAAGGTCTGCCGCACCCGCCACAGACCGTGCTCCGCGTCCTCCTCGATCCGCAGCAGCTTCGGACCGCGCGCGTCCGGGCCGGTGCCCAGCTCGTCGTACTCGTCCCAGTAGGCGTCCATCGCCTCGCCCCAGGCGTCGGCGTCCCATCCGGAGTCCGCGTCCAGCTCGCCCAGCTCCCCGACCTTGTCCAGCGCCGCGAGTTCCACCCGACGGAACATCGCGTTGCGGACCAGCACCCGGAACGCCCGCGCGTTCGCCGTGACCGGGCGGACCTGATCGGCGCGCTCCGCGGCCTCCTCCGCCGTCTCCGTCTCCGGATTGGCCAGCTGCTCCCACTCGTCCAGGAGGCTGGAGTCCACCTGCCGCACCATCTCGCCCAGCCAGGCGATGATGTCCTCGAAGTCCTCGGACTTGAGATCGTCGGGGACGGTGTGGTCCAGCGCCTTGTACGCACTCGCCAGGTACCGCAGCACGATGCCCTCGGTCCGCGCCAGCTCGTAGAAGGACGTGAACTCCGTGAAAGTCATGGCGCGTTCGTACATGTCGCGGATGACCGACTTCGGCGACAGCGGGTGGTCGCCGACCCACGGGTGGCTGTGGCGGTACAGCCCGTACGCGTGGAAGAGCAGGTCCGCCAGCGGCTTGGGGTACTCGACGTCCATGAGCCGCTCCATGCGGTCCTCGTACTCGACGCCGTCGGCCTTCATCTGCGCGACCGCCTCGCCGCGCGCCTTGTTCTGCTGGGCCGCGAGGATCTGCCGCGGATCGTCCAGCGTGGACTCCACGACCGACACCATGTCCAGCGCGTACGACGGCGACTCCGGGTCCAGCAGGTCGAACGCCGCGAGCGCGAACGTCGACAGCGGCTGGTTCAGCGCGAAGTCCTGCTGGAGGTCGACGGTCAGACGGACGATGCGGCCCTCCGCGTCCGGCTCGTCCAGCCGCTCGACGATGCCGCCGTCCAGCAACGACCGGTAGATCGCGATGGCCCGCCGGATGTGCCGCAACTGATTGCGGCGCGGCTCGTGGTTGTCCTCCAGCAGCCGGCGCATCGCCTCGAACGCGTTGCCCGGCCGGGCGATCACGGACAGCAGCATCGTGTGCGTCACCCGGAAACGCGAGGTCAGCGGCTCGGGATCGGAGGCGATCAGCTTCTCGAAGGTGTTCTCACCCCAGTTGACGAACCCCTCGGGCGCTTTCTTCCGCACGACCTTGCGGCGCTTCTTCGGATCGTCGCCCGCCTTCGCCAGCGCCTTCTCGTTCTCGACGACATGATCGGGAGCCTGCGCCACGACGAAGCCCGCGGTGTCGAACCCGGCCCGGCCGGCCCGCCCCGCGATCTGGTGGAACTCCCGGGCCCGCAGCGTCCGCACCCGGGTGCCGTCGTACTTGGTCAGCGCGGTGAACAGCACCGTCCGGATGGGCACGTTGACGCCCACGCCCAGCGTGTCCGTTCCGCAGATCACCTTCAGCAGGCCGGCCTGCGCCAGCTTCTCGACGAGCCGCCGGTACTTGGGCAGCATCCCCGCGTGGTGCACGCCGATGCCGTGCCGGACGTAACGCGACAGGTTCCGCCCGAACTTCGTGGTGAACCGGAAGTTCCCGATGAGCTTGGCGATCTCGTCCTTCTCGGCGCGGGTGCACATGTTGATGCTCATCAGCGCCTGCGCCCGCTCCACGGCCGCCGCCTGGGTGAAGTGCACGATGTAGACCGGCGACTGATGGGTCTCCAGCAGCTCGGTCAGCGTCTCCGTCATCGGCGTCGCCCGGTACTCGTACGACAGCGGAACGGGCCGGGTCGCCGACCGCACCACCGACGTCGGCTTGCCGGTGCGCCGGGTCAGGTCCTCCTCGAACCGCGACATGTCGCCGAGCGTCGCGGACATCAGGATGAACTGTGCCTGCGGCAGCTCCAGCAGCGGGATCTGCCAGGCCCAGCCACGGTCCGGCTCCGCGTAGAAATGGAACTCGTCCATCACGACCTGGCCGATGTCGGCGTCCTTGCCGTCCCGCAGGGCGATGGAGGCGAGCACCTCGGCGGTGCAGCAGATCACCGGGGCGTCCGCGTTCACGGACGCGTCGCCCGTGAGCATGCCGACGTTCTCCGTACCGAACAGCTTGCACAGATCGAAGAACTTCTCCGACACCAGCGCCTTGATCGGCGCCGTGTAGAAGGTGACCTGGTCGTGGGCGAGCGCGGTGAAGTGGGCGCCGGCCGCCACCAGGCTCTTACCGGAGCCGGTCGGGGTCGACAGAATGAGGTTCGCGCCCGAGACCACTTCGATCAGCGCCTCCTCCTGGGCAGGGTAGAGCGTGATGCCCTGCTGCTCGGCCCAGCTCGAAAAGGCTTCGAAAAGGGCATCGGGGTCGGCGTCTTTCGGCAAATGATCGATGAGGGTCACGCCCCCATACTGCCTGGCCCCGGCCGGTATCCGGGAACCGGCCGCTCATATGGAGATCATCTGGCGTTACGCTGTGTGGCCGACCAGGCGTCACAGAGACCGGACACCGTAATTCAAGGGGTGGGGAACGACCATGATGGGACCGGCGCATTCGCTGTCCGGGGCCGCGGCCTGGCTGGGGGTGGGGGCGGCTGCCGGAGCGGCCGGGTATCCGATGCCCTGGCCCGTGCTCGTCTGCGGCGCCCTGATCTGCGCCGGGGCGGCGCTCGCCCCCGACCTGGACCACAAGTCCGCCACCATCTCGCGCGCCTTCGGACCGCTGTCACGGATGGTCTGCGACGTGGTCGACAAGCTCTCGCACGCCGTGTACAAGGCGACGAAGATGCGCGGCGACTCCCATCGGGCGGGCGGTCACCGCACGCTCACCCACACCTGGCTCTGGGCCGTCCTCGTCGGCGGCGGTATGTCGCTCCTCGCCGTCCAGGGTGGCCGGTGGGCGGTGCTGGGCATCCTCTTCGTCCACATGGTGCTGGCCATCGAGGGGCTGCTGTGGCGCGCCGCCCGGGTCTCCAGCGACATCCTGGTGTGGCTGCTGGGCGCCACCATGGCGTGGATCCTGGCAGGCATCCTCGACCAGCCGGGCAACGGCGCCGGATGGCTGTTCACCGAGCCGGGGCAGGAGTACCTCTGGCTGGGCCTGCCGATCGTCCTCGGCGCGCTGGTGCACGACATCGGCGACGCCCTGACAGTGTCGGGCTGTCCGGTCCTGTGGCCCATCCCGATAGGCCGCAAGCGCTGGTACCCGGTCGGTCCGCCGCAGGTCATGCGGTTCCGCGCCGGAAGCTGGGTCGAGCTGAAGATCCTCATGCCCGCGTTCATGCTCCTCGGCGGCATCGGCGCGCTCGGGGCGCTCGGCTACGTCTGACCTGCCGCCGCGGGCGGGCGACGTGGCTCCCGGCAGCGCGATCCGGTTCCCCCGGCGGCGCACCGGTCCCGCCGCCCGCCGGGCCCGGTCCGGCCGAGGCCCGTCGCCAGTGTGCCGCCCGGCTCCCGCGCCGGTACCGTCCGGGCCCGGTCCCCGCTCCGGCGGATCACCCGGCCCGGCGCCGCCCGGCCGCCGCACCCGCCGGGCCGGCCGGTGGTCCACCCGCTCCGTCCGGCGGATGGCCGCCCCGTGCCTCAGCCGTGCCAGGAACGCCACAACGCCGCGTACGCGCCGTCGGCGGCGACCAGCTCCTGGTGGCTGCCGAGTTCACTGATCCGGCCGCCCTCGACCACCGCGATCAGATCCGCGTCATGGGCGGTGTGCAGCCGGTGGGCGATGGCGACCACCGTCCGGCCGTCCAGCACCTGCCCCAGCGACCGTTCCAGATCCCGGGCCGCGCGCGGGTCCAGCAGCGACGTCGCCTCGTCGAGGACGAGGGTGTGCGGATCGGCCAGCACCAGCCGGGCCAGCGCGATCTGCTGCGCCTGCGCGGGCGTGAGCGGGTGCCCGCCCGAGCCGACCTCGGTGTCCAGCCCGCCGGGCAGCGCCCGCGCCCAGCCGTCGGCGTCGACGGCCGTCAGCGACGCCCACAGCTCTTCCTCGGTGGCGGCGGTGCGGGCCAGCAGCAGATTGTCACGGAGCGACCCCACGAAGACGTGATGCTCCTGGTTGACCAGCGCCACATGGGAGCGGACCCGCTCGGCGGGCATCGCGGACAGCTCCGCGCCGCCGAGCGTCACCGAACCGGTGCGGGGACCGTAGATCCCGGCCAGCAGACGGCCGAGCGTCGACTTCCCGGCCCCGGACGGGCCCACCAGCGCGAGCCGGCTGCCGGGCCGTACCCGCAACGACACCTCGTGCAGTACGTCCACGCCCGGCCGGTAGCCGAAGCGCACCCCGTCGGCGTGGACGTCCCGACCCTCGGGGACGAGCGCCGGGTCGGTGGCGTCCGGCGCGATCTCCCGCACCCCGACGAGCCGGGCGATGGACACCTGGGCCACCTGCAGCTCGTCGTACCAGCGCAGGATCATGTCGACCGGCTCGGTCATCATCTGCGCGAGCAGCGCACCGGTCGTGAGCTGCCCGGGGGTGATCCAGCCTTCGAGGACGAAGACACCGCCGAGGATCAGCACCGTGCCGTGGAGCAGTACGTACGACATGTTGATGACGGGGAAGAAGACCGACCGGAGGTAGAGCGTGTACCGCTCCCAGCGGGTCCACTCGTACACCCGCCGGTCGGAGAAGGCCACCCGCCGCCGGCCCAGGCGGTGCGCCTCGACGGTGCGGCCCGCGTCGACGGTCTCGGTGAGCGCGGCGGCCACCGCCGCGTACCCGGCGGCCTCGGACCGGTAGGCGCGGGGTGCCCGCGCGTAGTACCAGCGGCAGCCGAGGATCAGCAGCGGGAGCGCGAGGGCGACGGACACGGCGAGCGGCGGCGCGGTGACCACCAGCCCGCCCAGCAGCAGGGCGATCCAGACCACCCCGATGGCGAGTTGGGGCACGGCCTCCCGCATCGCCTCGGAGAGCCGGTCGATGTCCGTGGTGATACGGGACAGCAGGTCGCCGGTGCCCGCCTTCTCCAGGACACCCGGCGGCAGCGCCACCGACCGTACGAGGAAGTCCTCCCGCAGGTCCGCCAGCATCTGTTCACCGAGTACGGCTCCGCGCAGCCGGACGATGCGGACGAAGACCGTCTGCGCCAGAAGCGCGGTGAGGAAGAGCGCGACGGTGACGCCGAGCGGGATCGAGGTGGCGCCGCGGGCGAGGTCCTCGACGAGCCCGCCGAGGAGGTAGGGGCCGGTCATCGACGCGACGACCGCCGCGGTGTTGACGCCGATGAGCAGGGCGAACGCGCGGCGGTGCCGACGCAGCAGCCCGGCGACGTAGGACCGCACCGTCGCCGGGGAGCCGACCGGCAGGGTGGGTGCGGTCTGCGGGGCGTCCGGATCGTGTTCCGGCGGGGCCAGGCCGATCATGCGGTCTCCTCGATCGGTGCGGTACGGGCGGTGGTGTCCGCGGGCCGGGGCCCATCGCCGTCCGGGAGGTCGGGCGGCGTGGTGTCACGGGTGACGACGGCGCGGTACGCCGGGCAGGTGCGGAGCAGTTCGCGGTGCGGGGCGGCGGCGACGAGCGAGTCACCGCGGAGGAGGACGACCTCGTCCGCCCGGTCCAGGAGCAGCGGGCTGGAGGTGAGGACGACGGTGGTGCGGCCGGTGCGCAGGGCACGCAGTCCGTCGGCGATCCGTGCCTCGGTGTGCGCGTCGACGGCGCTGGTCGGCTCGTCCAGGACGAGGACCTCGGGGTCGGCGACCAACGACCTGGCGAGGGCCAGACGCTGGCGCTGGCCGCCGGAGAGGGACCGGCCGCGTTCGGTGATACGGGTCGCTTCCGGGTCGCCGGAGGCGTCGGCCGATGCCTGGGCCAACGCGGCCAGCACATCGCCGCACTGGGCCGCGTCGAGTGCCTCGGCGGCCTCGACCCGGCCCGAGGCGGGGACGTCGAGGAGGTCGCCGAGGGTGCCCGAGAGGAGGGTGGGGTCCTTGTCCTGGACGAGTACGGCGGCGCGCGCCGTCTCACGCGGCACGTCATCGAGCGGGACGCCGCCCAGGAGGACGGAGGGGCGGGGCCCACCGGGGGACGGCGGAACGGCGTCGGGGCCGGAGCCGCTGTCCGGTGCTTCGGCGTCGGATGCTTCGGCGTCCGGCGCGTGGCCGCCGAGGCGGTCG
Organism: Streptomyces sp. NPDC027185; assembly: GCF_055567035.1. NCBI lineage: Bacteria > Bacillati > Actinomycetota > Actinomycetes > Kitasatosporales > Streptomycetaceae > Streptomyces > Streptomyces sp. NPDC027185. The sequence goes on from NZ_JBVHRF010000003.1 coordinate 106,651, forward strand.
GCGAGGCGCCCGGCGGCGTCGGGATCGCCGCAGACCACGGCGGTCAACCGGCCCGCGGCGGCGGTCAGTCCGGTCACCGGGTCGTGCAGGTCTCCGGTGAGCGGGGCGTCAGGGGCGAGACGCCTTCCGGCCGGACGGGCCAGGGCCAGCACCCGGGCGGCGCGGTCGGCGGAGGGACGGGCGAAGGAGTACGCCATGGCCGTCTCCTCGAAATGGCGCAGCGGGAAGAGGAGGAAGGTGACGGCGCTGTAGACGGTGACCAGTTCGCCGACCGCGATCCGGCCCTGGAGGGCGAGGTGGACGCCGTACCAGACCACCGCGACGAGCAGCAGACCCGGGAGGGCGACCTGGACGGCGGAGATGAGCGACCACATGCGGGCGCTGCGGACCGCGGCCCGGCGCTGTTCCTGGGAGGCGGCGCGGTAGCGGTCGAGGAAGAGGTCCTCGCCGCCGATGCCGCGCAGGACGCGCAGCCCGGCGACGGTGTCGGCGGCGAGTTCGGTGGCGCGTCCGGCCTTGTCGCGCTGGGCGTCGGCGCGTCGGGTCGCGGGCGGCAGCAGCGGCAGCACCGCCAGGGCGATGACGGGGGCGCCGACGGCGACGACGGTGCCGAGGGCCGGTTGGTAGAACACCAGGGCGACGCAGACGCCGACGGAGGTGACGGCGGCGGCGCCGAACCGGGAGACGCCTTCGACGAGCCAGCCGATCTTCTCCAGGTCACCCGTACCCACGGCCGTGATCTCGCCGGAGGCGACCCGGCGGGTGAGGACGGCCCCCATGGCGGTGGCCCTGCGGGCGAGGAGCTGCTGCATCCGGGCGACCGCGGTGATCCAGTTGGTCACCGCCGCCCGGTGCAGCATCGTGTCGCCGAGGGCGACGAGCACGCCCAGAACGGCCAGCAGACCGCCGGCGAGGGCGAGTCGGGAGCCGGAGCGGTCGACGACCGCCTGGACGGCGAGGCCGACGGGCACCGGGAAGGCGGCCTGCGCGCCGGTGTGCACCAGCCCCCAGAAGAGGGCTTTGAGCTGGCCGCCCAGTTGGGTGCGGTAGAGCCAGCGGAGAAGTGAGCCGCCGCTGCGGACGTCGGGTTCGCCGGGATCGGTGTAGGGAAGGTCGCGAATCTGCATGGTGTCCAGAGGCGTTGAGGCGGGGCGCCGGGTACGGCGCGCGGGCGGCGGCGGGCCGGATACGGCCCTGACGGTCGGGGGCGGAGCGGGGCCCGCTCTTCGTACGGTCGGGGGCGGAGGCGGGTACGGCCCCGGCGGTGGGGCGGGCGCGGTCGGGGGCCGTGGGGGGGGCGGCGGCGGGTCGCGGGGCGGGGAGCGGAACGGGGGCGGTGTGCCGTGGTGCCCGGTGTGCGCGCTCGCCGCCGGCCGGTCCGGTGCCGGTCGGGCCGGCACCGGGCGAGTGCGCGCACCGGACGCCGCGGCTCCCGCCGGGCGGGCGGATGACGCGGCGTCGCGGACTTGCTCAGGCAGGCTGACGTGGTGCCCGGCCGATTTCAAACGGTTTTTCCGCGGCGCGGGCCGTCCAGGACGGTTCCACGTCGGATGACGGTCCGTGACGGGTGTCCGAGCGGGCCGCGGCTGAGGCATTGTCGGTGGTGGGTGGGAGCATGGGGACATGCGATGTGCGGGTGGAGTGATGCGGGCCGTGGCGTCGGCCGCGGCGGGGCTGGTGCTGCTGGTGGGCTGCGGCTCCGCCGGTCAGGGCGCCGGCCGGGGCGATGACCACGCCGGCGGCCGGGCCTCCGGCCGGCACGGCGGCGCGACCGGCACGGACGCCGCCCGCGCCGCGCCGCTCACCCGTGTCCCCGGTGTCGGCCCGGAGCTGCGCGCCCAAATCCCCGCCGCCTCGCGGCAGGTCGTCGCCGTCTACGGCCGCGGCGCCGACTCCCCGGACGCCACGCTCGTGCTGTACGAAAAGGGCGCCAATGGCTGGGAGAAGAAGGGGAGTTGGGCGGCGCACAACGGGCGGCGCGGCTGGACGACGGGCCATCACGAGGGCGACAGGCGCAGCCCGGTCGGGGTGTTCACGCTGACCGACGCGGGCGGGGTGCTCGCCGACCCCGGGGCCCGGCTGCCGTACACGCACACGGCGGCGTTCACCCCGCCCGCGTACTGGTCGAAGAACACCCGGCACGACTTCGACTACGTCGTCGCCGTGAACTACAACCGTGTCCCGGGCCGGTCGCCGCTGGATCCCGAGCGGCCCGAGGGGCAGGCCAAGGGCGGCGGGATATGGCTGCATCTCGACCACGGCAGCGGCACCTCGGGATGCGTCAGCATCGCCAAGGAGGGCATGGCGGCGCTGCTCCGCACCCTCGATCCGGCCCGCTGCCCGGTCGTGGTGATGGGCGACCGGGCCCACCTCGCAGGATGAGGCGCGGGCCCGGTCGCCGCGGTCCGGGCCCGGCGCCGCCCCCCCCCGGGAAGGCTTTCCCCGCGCTCCCGGGCCCCGTGGGGCCGTGGCGACCGGCGCCGCCCCGCGTGGTGCTGTCGCTCTCTCCACGGAGATCCGGACCGGCCCGGCGCGGGGCGGAATCCCGCGCTGGGCCGGCACCGGGCGCCGGGCGCCGGGACCTGACCCGTGGCGACCGGAAGGCCCCACGGGCCCGCGCTATTCCGCGGGCTTCTCCGGGTCGACGGGCTTCTCCGAGTCCATCCCGGGCCGCGCCTTCCTCCAGTGGCCGCGGGTGAAGTCGGGGATCTCCTGGGGTGCGCCGCCCGCCCTGATGGAGGCGTCGCTCAGCGGGACGGGGGCGGTCCAGGTCGCCGCGTCGTAGACGTCGAAGTCGGGTACGAGGCCGAGCCGCATGCACTGCATCAGGCGGAAGACCAGCATGTAGTCCATACCGCCGTGGCCGCCGGGCGGGTTGGCGTGCTCCTTCCAGAGCCAGTGGTCCCACTCCGCGTACTTGCCGAAGTCGCCCCACTCGTCGTTGCTGTGGTCGGGCTCGATGTAGATGCGTTCCGGGTAGTCCTCGAAGACGCCCTTGGTGCCGCCGAGGCTGTTGATCCGGCTGTAGGGGTGCGGGGTGGAGACGTCGTGTTCGAGGCGGATGACGCGGCCCTTGGCGGTCTGTACGAGGCTGATCGTCCGGTCGCTCTCGATGTACGACTCCTTCCAGCTCGGGTCGCCGGGCGGCATGTGCTCCTTGCGGTACGCGGCCAGGCCCAGTGCGGGGGTGCCGAAGCTGGCGATGCGGACCGCGCGGTCACCGCGGTTGACGTCCATGTAGTTGGCGACCGGACCGAAGCCGTGGTTGGGGTAGAGGTCACCGCGGAGCCGGGTGTGCCACAGGCGGCGCCAGGGCCCCTCGTAGTACTCCGGGTCGAACATCAGGCCGCGCAGATCGTGGTTGTAGGCACCGGCGCCGTGCAGCAGATCGCCGAAGAGCCCGGCGTGGGCCATGCGCAGCACCCGCATCTCGTTCCTGCCGTAACAGCAGTTCTCCATCTGGAAGCAGTGTCTGCGGGTGCGTTCGGAGAGGTCGACCAGTTCCCACAGCTGGTCGATGCGGAGGGCGAGCGGGCACTCCACGCCGACGTGTTTGCCGTGGCGCAGCGCGGTCGCGGCCATGTCGAAGTGGCGGTCCCACGGGGTGGCCGCGTAGACGAAGTCGATGTCGCTGCGGGCGCAGAGGTGGACGAAGTCCTCCTCGCCGTTGACGTAGACGGCGGGCGCGGGCTGTCCGGCGTCGGTGACCTTCTTGGCGGCGCGGGCGGTCTTCTCCTTGACCGGGTCGCAGAGGGCGACGACGCGGACGCCGGGGACCGCCAGGAAGAGGTCGATCATGCTGCCGCCGCGGTTGCCCAGCCCGATGATGCCGACGCGTACGGTGCGGCGCGGTGCGAACGGCACCCCGATCATGGTCCTGCCCCTGGCCGCCGGAGCTGCCGCGCCGGATGCCGTGGCGGGACCGCCGGCGGGGGACGCGGCCGCCGCCCGGCCCGCCGTGAGCTGGCCGAGACCGAGACCGGCTCCCGCGGCGCCCGCGGTCCACAGGACCGAACGGCGGCTGGGCAGGGAGTCGTCGGCGGGGGAGTCCGCGGCGGGGTGGCCGCCGGAGGGTGACGCCTGGTTCTGCGAATGGGCCTCGTTCATCGGTCCTCCAGGAGAGCGGATGGCGGGGTACCTACGTGAACCTCGCCCAGGACCCTGGCGGTTGGGCGGCCGACGGCACAAGGGGGCCGGTTGGACGGAATGTTCGGGTACTTGGACTTCTCGCCCGAGCCCCGGCCCGCGGCGCGGGGGCCCGGCCCGGGGCGGACCGTCCGGGCGGTGTGTCCCGCCCGAGGTGTGCGCCGCGCCCGGCGCCCCTTCTCACACGTTCCGACCATCCTGCAATCTCTTGCGTAAACATCTGAAAAAACTTGCGACGAACCTTGACGTGTCCACGGAAGGGCGGCAGGCTCCGACGCGGAATCCCCCCATGGCGGCCTGGCGCGTGGCTGCTTGTTCCCGGGCGCGGCCCGTCCGCGTCCGTTCGACGAAGGAGCCGCAAGATGCAGCAACGTTCCCGAGTGCTGGGCGGGACGCTGGCCGGTGTGCTGGCCGCCGCCGGCCTCACCGCGTTCATGCCCTGGCCGTCCCAGGCCACCCCGGCCGAGCAGCGCCCGGCCGCCGCCCCCGCCGCGGAGAAGACGGTCACCGCCACCCTCTTCGAGCGCCCGTTCGCGGAGGTCGCCAAGGCGTGCACCGATCAACTCGGCCCGGCGGGCTACGGCTACGTCGAGGTCTCACCCGCCTCCGAGCACATCAAAGGTGACCAGTGGTGGACCTCCTACCAGCCCGTCAGCTACAAGATCGCCGGACGGCTCGGTGACCGCGACGCCTTCGCGGCGATGACGAAGGCGTGCCACGCGGCCGGCGTCAAGGTCATCGCGGACGCCGTCATCAACCACATGACCTCCGGATCCGGGACCGGCACCGGCGGCACGCAGTACACCAAGTACGCCTACCCCGGCGTCTACCAGGACCAGGACTTCCACGGCTGCCGTAAGAACATCTCCGACTACGGCAACCGCGACGACGTGCAGAACTGCGAACTGGTGGGCCTCGCCGACCTCGACACCGGCAGCGACGCGGTCCGCGGCAAGATCGCCGCGTACCTCGACGACCTGCGCACCCTGGGCGCCGACGGTTTCCGGATCGACGGTGCCAAGCACATGGCCGCCGACGACATCGCCGCCGTCAAGGCGAAGATGAGCCAGGACCCCGGGTACTGGGTCAGCGAGGTCATCGCCGGTGGCGGCGAGGCCGTCAAGCCCGAGGAGTACACCGGTATCGGGGACGTCGACGAGTTCCGCTACGGCACCCACCTCAAGAGCGCCTTCCAGGGGCGGAACATCGCGCAACTGAAGTCCGTCGCGGACGGCAAGCTCCCCGGTGACAAGGCCCGTACCTTCGTCGACAACTGGGACACCGAGCGCAACGGCTCCACGCTCACCTACAAGGACGGCGACCGCTACACGCTCGCCAACGTCTTCCTGCTCGCCTCGCCGTACGGTTCGCCGAACGTCTACTCCGGCTACACCTGGGACGACAAGGACGCGGGGCCGCCCTCCGGCGGCGACGGCTGGACGGACGAGCACGCCGCCACCGCCGTCACCGGGATGGTCGGCTTCCGCAACACCGTCGGCTCGGCGGAGCTTGCCAACTGGTGGGACAACGGCGGCGACGCGCTCTCCTTCAGCCGCGGCGACGCCGGTTTCGTGGCCCTCAACGACGGCGACGGTGACCTCTCCCGCACCTTCACCACCGGGCTGCCCGCCGGTACGTACTGCAACGTGGCGGCGGCCGAACCCGGGGACTGCGCGGGCCACACCGTCACCGTCGGCGACGACGGCACCGCGGAGCTGACCGTACCGGCACGGAGCGCGGTGGCGCTGCACACCGGCGCCAAGGGCTGATCCGCGCGAGGGGGCGCGCCCGTCCACCGGGCGCGCCCCCTCAGTCGCCGTCCGGCCGCGTCGCCCGTTCCAGCTCGGTCAGCACCGAGCGGTAGCGCGGCGTGCCGAGCGCGTGGTCCATGCCGACCTCGCACATCCGGTTCGCGGACAGATACGCGTCCCACTCCCGGGCGGCGACCTCGGCGGCTTCCGGTGCGGTCGCCGACTCCGTCAGCTCCCGGTGCAGCATCCCGCGGTCCCCGGCGAACGCGCAGCACCCGGCGTCGTCCGGCACCACCACCTCCTCGGCGCACGCCTCGGCCACCCGCCGCAGCTCCGCCTCGTCGCCCAGATGCTGCATGGAGCAGGTGGGGTGGAGCACCGCGGAGCCGGTACGGCGGTGGACCTCCAGGCGCGGCAGCAACTCGCGGGCGGCCCACACCACCGAGTCGGTGACGGTCAGCTCCGCGTGCAGCGCGCGGTTGGCGGGTGTCAGGTACGGCACCACCTCCCGGGCGATGCCGAGTGTGCAGGACGACGCGTCGACGATCAGCGGCAGCCGTCCGCCGGCCGTCCAGCCCCAGGCCGCCTCGACGATGCGGTTGGCCATCACGACGTTGCCCCGGTCGTAGCCCTTGGAGTGCCAGATCGTGGCGCAGCACGTACCGGTCACACCGGGCGGGATCCACACCGGCGTACCGGCCCGCCGCGCGAGCGTGACCACCGCCTCCGGCAGCGACGGTCCCGGATCGCCCGCCGGGCCGCCGAAGATGCGGTTGACGCACGCCGGGTAGTAGACCGCGCTCGCCGCAGTCCGCTCGGTGGCGGGCAGCTGCCGGGCCGCGGCGCCGGGGATCTGCGGCAGCCAGCCCGGTACGAGATCGGGCCGGACGGCCTTGCGGACGGCGCCGGTGACGCGTTCCAGCAGCCGGTCGTCGAGGTGTCCGGCGGCGGCGACGGCCAGCCGCGCGGCCCGCTCGACGCGTCCGAAGTGCCGGGCCGCGAGCGCCGCCACCCGCTCCTCGCGCGGTGAGTGCCGCCGGTGGCGGAAGTCCTTCATCAGCGCGCCGGTGTCGATCCCCACCGGGCAGGCCAGTTCGCAGGTCGAGTCGCCCGCGCAGGTGTCGACGGCGTCGTAGCCGTACGCGTCGAGCAGCGCGTCGGTGACGCGGGCGGCGGGCGGTTGCCGCAGCATCTCGCGGCGGAGCACGATGCGCTGGCGGGGCGTGGTCGTCAGGTCCTCGCTGGGGCAGGTCGGTTCGCAGAAACCGCACTCGATGCAGGGGTCGGCGATCGCCTCGACGGTGGGGATGGTCTTCAGGCCGCGCAGATGGGCCTCGGGATCGCGGTCGAGGAGGACGCGCGGGGCGAGGATGCCGTGCGGGTCGAGGGTGCGTTTGATCCGCCACATCAACTCCGTGGCGCGCGGCCCCCACTCGCGTTCCAGGAACGGCGCGATGTTCCGCCCGGTGGCGTGCTCGGCCTTGAGGGAGCCGTCGAACCGGTCGGTGACCAGCGTGCAGAACTCCTCCATGAACGCCGCGTAGCGCGCCACGTCGTCGGGGCGGGCCGCGTCGAAGGCGAGCAGGAAGTGGAGGTTGCCGTGGGCGGCGTGCCCGGCGACCGCCGCGTCGAAGCCGTGCCGGGCCTGGAGTTCCAGCAGCGCGGTGCAGGCGTCGGCGAGCCGCTGCGGCGGCACCGCGAAGTCCTCGGTGATCAGCGTGGTGCCGGACGGCCGGGAGCCGCCGACCGCCGTCACGAACGCCTTACGGGCCTTCCAGTAGCCGCCGATCTCCGCGAGGTCGCGGGTGAAGGTGTTGGTGACGGAGGCGACCGGCGCGACCAGCTCCAGACCGTCCAGCAACCGCCCGGCCGCCGCCAGCCGGGCCGCGGCAGCGTCCTCGCCGGACTCCCGGAACTCCACCAGCAGCGCGGTGGTCCCCTTCGGCAGCCGCGCCCAGTCGGCCGGCACCCCGGCCACGCTCACCGACGCCCGCAGCGTGTTGCCGTCCATCAGCTCCACCGCCCGCGCGCCCGCGTCGTTGAAACCGGGCACGGCGGCGGCAGCGGCGCGCAGCGTGGGGAAGAACAGCAGCGCGGTCACCGGATACCGCTCCAGCGGCAGTGTGTCGAAGACGGTCTCCGCGACGAAGGCGAGCGTGCCCTCGGAGCCGACGGCCAGCCCCCGCAGGATCCCGGCGGGCGTCGCGGCGTCCAGGAACGCGTCGAGACGGTAGCCGTTGGTGTTCTTCAGCGTGTACTTGGCGCGGATGAGGGCCACCAGCTCCGCGTCCGCCTCGATCGTCGCCTTGATCCGCAGCAGCCCGGCGCACAGCTCCGGCTCGGCGTGCGCCAGCCGCTCGTCGGCGTCCGCCTCACCGGTGTCGACGAGCGTGCCGGACGGCAGGACGAGCGTCACCGACGCGAGCGTCCGGTAGGAGTTGCGGGTGGTCCCCGCGGTCATCCCCGACGCGTTGTTGGCGACCACCCCGCCGAGGGTGCAGGCGACGGCGCTGGCCGGGTCGGGCCCCAGCACCCGGCCGTGGCGGGCGAGCGCCGCGTTGGCCCGCAGCACCGTCGTCCCGGGCCGGATCCGGGCGCGGGCCCCGCCGTCCAGCACCTCCACGCCCCGCCAGTGCCGCCGCACGTCGACGAGGATGTCCTCGCCCTGCGCCTGCCCGTTGAGGGAGGTCCCGGCCGCCCGGAGGACGACATGGCGGCCCTTGCCGTGGGCGTAGGAGAAGACCGCGGAGATGTCGTCGACGTCCTCGGCGAGGACGACGACCTGCGGGACGAAGCGGTACGGGCTGGCGTCGGAGGCGTAGCGGACGAGGTCGGAGACGGTGTGCAGCACCTTGTCCGCGCCCAGGAGCGCGATCAGGTCGCCGCGCAGCGGTTCCGGGGTGCCGCCAGCGCGCTCCGGGGGGACCCGGTCCGGGGCGGCGCCGCCGCTCGGTTCGGGCCGCAGGGCCTCCGGTCTCGGCTCCAGCAGGGGCATGGGACTCCTCCGGTCGGCTCGTGCCCGCCCGGGGCGCGGCCACGGCGTCCCCGCCCGGCGCGCGACGCCCGGTACGTACCCTCGTGGCATCGTCGGGATCACCCCGATACGCCCAGTATCAGGGCAAACCGTCGCCCGGTGCGGGCAGGCGCGGGGCGCCGCGCGTCCCCTCAGTGGCGCGGTCCCTCCTTGTCGACCAGGGTGGCCAGCAGTCCGCCGAGTACGGTGCGTTGCTCGGGGCTGAGCGGCGCCAGGATGTCCTCCGCGGCGCTGCGGCGCGCACTGCGCAGCGCGTCGAGGGTGGCGCGTCCGGTGGCGGTCAGTTCGACGCGGATCACCCGGCGGTTGGCCGGATCGGGCACCCGGCGGACCGCGCCCTGTGCCTCCAGGGCGTCGACCAGCGTCGTCACCGCACGGGGCACCACCTCCAGACGGGCGGCGAGGTCGGCCATCCGGGGCGGGGTGTCGCCGTGGTGGGCCACCACCCGCAGCAGCCGCGACTGGGCGGGGGTGAAGGCGAGGTCGAGCTGGGCCATGCGGCGTGTCTGGGCACGGTGCATCCGGCGGGTCAGCCGGACCAGTTGCTCGGCGACGTTCGCACCGCCGGGCGCCGGATCGTCCGCCGGGGCCGGTTCCGGCTCGGGGGCCGGGTGGGGAGAGGGCATGCCCAGAGGCTATCAGGAGGGAGTTCATTGTGAGCTTAGGTAACAATGAGCTAGGCTCCGTGAATCACGCGATCCGCACCCGACCTCTCCGAAGGAGCCCATGCGCCGCGACGAACCCGAGTGGACCCCGCCGCCGAAAGATCCCGACGCCCCGGACCAGCCGGTGCAGATCCGGCGGATCCTCGCCCTCTTCCGCCCCTACCGCGCCCGGCTGACCGCCGTCGGTCTGCTGGTCGCCGCCTCCTCCCTGGTCTCGGTCGCCGGACCCTTCCTGCTGCGCGAGATCCTCGACGTGGCCATCCCCGGACGCCGCACCGGCCTGCTCACCCTGCTCGCCCTCGGCATGATCCTCACCGCCGTGACCAACAGCGTCTTCGGCGTCCTGCAGACCCTGCTGTCCACCACCGTCGGCCAGCGCGTCATGCACGACCTGCGCACCTCGGTCTACGCCAAGCTCCAGCGGATGCCGCTGGCGTTCTTCACCCGCACCCGCACCGGCGAGGTGCAGTCCCGGATCGCCAACGACATCGGCGGAATGCAGGCCACCGTCACCTCCACCGCCACCTCGCTGGTCTCCAACCTCACCTCGGTGATCGCCACCGTCATCGCGATGCTCGCCCTCGACTGGCGGCTGACCTGCGTCTCCCTGCTGCTGCTCCCGCTCTTCGTCGGGATCAGCCGCCGGGTCGGCAACGAACGCAAACGGATCACCTCGCAGCGCCAGAAGCAGCTGGCCGCGATGTCCGCCATGGTCACCGAATCCCTCTCGGTCAGCGGCATCCTGCTCGGCCGCACCATGGGCCGCGCCGACTCCCTCACCCGCGGCTTCGCCGACGAGTCCGAGCGCCTGGTCGACCTGGAGATCCGCTCCAGCATGGCCGGACGCTGGCGGATGGCCACCATCGGCATCGTCATGGCCGCCATGCCCGCCCTCATCTACTGGTCCGCCGGACTCGTCCTGCAACTCGGCGGCCCCGCCTTCTCGCTGGGCACCCTCGTCGCCTTCGTCACCCTCCAGCAGGGCCTGCTGCGCCCCACCGTCTCGCTGCTCTCCACCGGCGTGCAGATGCAGACCTCCCTCGCGCTCTTCCAGCGGATCTTCGAATACCTCGACCTGCCCGTCCCGCTGGCCGAACCGGAGCGCCCCGTCCACCTCGCCCGCCCCCGCGGCGACCTCCGCTTCGAGAACGTCTCCTTCACCTACGACACCGCCGCCGCGCCCACCCTGAGCGGTATCGACCTGACCGTCCCGGCGGGCAGCCACCTCGCCGTCGTCGGCGCCACCGGCAGCGGCAAGAGCACCCTGAGCTACCTCGTCCCGCGGCTGTACGACGTGAGCGCGGGCCGGGTCACCCTCGACGGCACCGACGTCCGCGACCTCGGCTTCGACACCCTCGCCCGCGCGGTCGGCGTCGTCTCCCAGGAGACCTACCTCTTCCACGCCTCGGTCGCCGAGAACCTGCGGTTCGCCAAGCCCGACGCGAGCGACGAGGAGATCGAACGCGCCGCCCGCGCCGCCCAGATCCACGACCACATAGCCGCCCTGCCCGACGGCTACGACACCCTCGTCGGCGAACGCGGCTACCGCTTCTCCGGCGGCGAGAAGCAGCGGCTGGCGCTGGCCCGCACCATCCTGCGCGACCCGCCGGTCCTCGTCCTCGACGAGGCGACCAGCGCCCTGGACACCCGCACCGAACACGCCGTCCAGCAGGCCATCGACGCACTCAGCGCGGGCCGCACCACGGTCACCATCGCCCACCGGCTCTCCACCGTCCGCGACGCCGACCAGATCGTCGTCCTCGACCGTGGCCGGATCGCCGAACGCGGTAGCCACGACGAACTCCTCGCCGCCGACGGCCGCTACGCCGCGCTGCTGCGCCGCGACGCCCACCCCGCACCCGACGGCGCCGCGGGTGACCCACGCCTCACCGGTCACCCGGTGCCGCAGGAAGTGACTCGCGGGTAGGGTCGGGCGCGCGGCGGCCGGTTCAACGGTCGGGGCGGCCGCCGCACCCCCGTCCGGCCCGCACCCGCCCGGTGCGCCCGGCCGGGCCCCACCGGCCCCCGGCCCGCCTCTCAGGGAGCACTTGTGGCCGTCACCGTCTCCGCCACCCGTCTGCTGGCCGGTCTCCTCGCCGGTGCGGGCGCCGCCCATTTCGCGCTGCCCCGCCCGTTCGACGCCCTCGTCCCGCGCCGGCTGCCCGGCTCCGCCCGCACCTGGACGTACGCCTCCGGCGCCGCCGAACTCGCCGTCGCCGCGGCCGTGGCGCTGCCCCGCACCCGCCGCGCCGGTGCCCTGGCCGCCGCCGGCCTCTTCGTCGCCGTCCTGCCCGCCAACATCAAGATGGCCCGCGACTGGCGGCACCGCCCGGCCCCGCTGAAGGCCCTCGCCTACGGCCGCGTCCCCGCCCAACTCCCCCTCATCGGACTGGCCCTGCACACCGCGCGGACGGCGGGAGCGCCCTCGGGCCGGTGAGCGCCACCGGGCCCGCCGCCCCCGCGTTCATTGCCGTTTTCTTTCGGCCGCCGCAGACCCTGGCGGCCGGCCGCCCGATCGGTACATGATCGCGGGACGGACCGGCCCGCACCGCGAGCGGCGGCCGGCCACCACGGAACGGACGCGGGACCGAGCGGAGGACCATGCCGAGCGCGGAACACACCGAACCCCTGACGAAGGGGGCGGCCGGCCGACGTCCGTCAGCGGTGCGCCAACTGGCCGCCGCCTCCGTCGGCAACGCCGTCGAGTGGTACGACTGGTACACGTATTCCTTCCTCGCCACCTACATCGCCGCGCAGGTCTTCCCCGAGGACGCGGCGAATCCGCTGGTGCCGCTGCTCTCGACGTTCGCGGTCTTCGCGGTGGGGTTCTTCATGCGGCCCGTCGGCGGGCTGCTGATGGGCGCCGTCGCCGACCGGCGCGGACGCCGTGCGGCGCTGACGGTGACCATTCTTCTGATGGGCGGGAGCAGCCTGCTGGTGGGGCTGACGCCGACGTACGACGCCGCCGGGGTTCTCGCGCCGGTCGTCCTCGTCCTGGCCCGGCTGCTGCAAGGGCTCTCGGTCGGCGGTGAGTTCGCCGCGTCGACCACCTTCCTCGTGGAGTCCGCCGGGCCCGGCCGACGAGGGCTCTTCTCCAGCTTCCAGTACGTGTCGACGACCGCCGGACAGCTCGTCGCGTCCGGCGTCGCGGCGCTGCTCGTCGCGAACCTCGCGCCCGCCACCATGGGCAGCTGGGGCTGGCGGGTCCCGTTCGTGGTGGGCGCGCTCCTGAGCCTCGTGGGCTTCTGGGTCCGGCGCGGCTCGCACGAGACGCGCAGCGAGGAACAGGCGAAGGCGCCCCGCCCCGGCCTCTTCGAGGCGCTGCGCCGCCATCCGCGCGAGTCGCTGCTGATCTGCGGGATCACGGCGGGCGGCACCCTCGCGTACTACACGTGGACGTCGTACCTGCCGACGTACGCGGAGCTCAACGCCGGGGTGACGAAGGCGGACGCGCTGCTGGCGGGCACCCTCTCGCTGACGTTCTTCGCCGTGCTCCAGCCCGTCGCGGGCATGGTGTCCGACCGCTTCGGACGCAAGCCGCTGCTGCTGATGTTCGGGATCGGCTTCGCCGCGCTGTGCGTGCCGCTGCTCCGCGCGCTCGACGACTCCTTCGCCACACTGCTGCTCGTACAGTGCGCGGGCATGATCCTGCTGAGCGGCTTCACGGCCGTCTCGGCGGCGGTGAACGTGGAGACGTTCCCGGCACGGGTGCGCGCCGCGGGCATCGGCTTCCCCTACTCCCTCACCGTCGCCCTCTTCGGCGGTACGGCGCCCTACGTCGGCACCCTGTTCAAGGACCTGGGGGAGGCCGGCCTCTTCCCCGTGTACGTGGCCACGCTGTGCCTGGTCTCCTCCGTCGTCTACCTCCGGCTGCCCGAGACGGCCCACCGGACGCTGGAACGGTGAGGAGGCGGGGGACCGACCGGCTCGGGCGGCGCTTTCGTCGGGGTTGCCGAAGGCACCGACCTACGCACCTACGTTTTGCTTCCCCGAGCGGACTCTTCTGACCTGCGACAACGCTTTTACGGTGACTTTCGGGGCCGTACGCGTTCAGGCAGTCCGGAAGTCCTCATGAAACTGCCCAGCGAGGCCGTTCTCCTCAGAAGCCCCAAGGCGGGGCGCGTAGCGCGTTCCTCGGTGGTTCCGGCCGGTGGTCAGCTACGGGGCACCCGCTTCGCCCAGGCGGGGTGGGTCTGGTGACGGTCACCCATGGATGAGGCATCAGCACGCAGCGGACACCAACCGCGTGCCGGCCCACGCCACGACGGGCAGGTCCTGTTCCTTCACAGCGGTACACCGTCGTCCTGATTAGAGGGCACGCTGTGGGGCGTCACCCGATGTCGTCTACGACCCGGCCTCCGCCTTGTTCGGTCCCGCAGGCGCCGAGCGACCTCATCCCTGTCCGCTACCGCAGCACTCGGGCCGATGGGTCGTCGCCCACCACGCCCTCATATCCCTGCACGGCATCATGCCCGCCCGTACTCCTCCGGATCCGCAGCACCATCGGCCGCCCCCCCCGGCCCGCACCCTCCAGACCGAAGAAGCCCTGGCCTCCGAAGCGGGGCGGAACGTTCTCTCCGCCGATGGTCCGCTGCCCCAGCAGGCATTCAGAAAGCGGAACTGACAGGATTCCCCGCTGCGGGGCGTCGGGACCGATACGGGACGAGGCCGAGCGGCTGGGACGCCACACGTGCTGCGGATCTCCCTGCGGGCGCCCAGTTTTGAGCAGCGACCCCTTCATGGGAAAGCCAGGCTGGGCGGACCGCGCGCAGAGCGCCGAGTCGACCCGGGAGGGACCATGTTTCGCCTTGTTTCCAGGGCACACCGCACACCGAGCTTCGATCGATCTGCCGCATCACGCGCCGGCGGTCCGGTGTCCGAGGCATCGGTCGACCGACTGCGTGCGCTGGGCACGGGGGTCTTCGCCGAGTTGCAGCGTGCCGATGCCAAGGCGGCGATGCTCGCTGCCACGGCCGGGGCCGGGCTGGGTGCCGTCTTCGCGATGGTGACGGCGTTCGCCAAGACCATGCCGCTATGGGGTGTGGTCGGAACGGGATGCGCGAGCGTGTGCTTCGCCCTGTCGATCTGGCAGTGCCTCTCGGCCGTGCGGCCTTCGCTCCGGCCCGGGAACCGGCGGCGACCGGATTGCTATCTCGACTGTGCACAAGCCACAGCGGATGAACTGCTGACCGCTGTGGTGAACCTCTCCGCGTGGGAGGTGGCCCGCGCCGAAAGTCGGCGCGTGACGGAATTGTCGACCCTCGCACAGGCGAAGTTCAGGATGCTGCGGCGGGCAGCCGTCTTCTCACAGCTGGCCGTGGCCGCGGCCTGTCTCGGCGCCGCATGCGTACTCCTCGGCGCTCTCACCGGTACGTGAGGGCGCCGAATATGCTGGTCCCTTCACGGTCCGTTGAGACGGGGGTGCGGGTGGGGACCAGGCGCCTGATGTCTCAGTCTCGGGGAGGGCGTGTTGTACCAGTCCCATCAGGCGTTGCTCGGCGAAGAAACGTGGGCCGCTTTGAAGCGCCTCGCTCCGGAAAGAATCCGCGAGACGCGCAGTTTGCTCCTGCGCCAAGGCGATCCTGCCACCCATGTTCTCCTGCTGAGCCACGGCTCCGCCGCGATCACGCGTCGTGACGGGAGTGGCCAACGGACGCTGCTCGCCGTGCGTGGCGCCGGCGAACTGCTGGGTGAGCTGTCATTGCTCGACGGGGGAGCCCGCAGCGCCACAGTCATCGCGGCCGAGCCCTGCCGGGTCCATACCGTGCCGGCATCCGAATTCAACTCGTTCGTCAGCGACCGCGGTCTGCTGCACAAGCTGATGCGCCATGCGGTGGGGCGTATCAGGGAAGGCGACGAGATCCGCCTGGAGCTGGCCACGGCGCCCGCCGCCGCTCGCCTGGCCGCTGCCCTCCTCCGCCTGGCCGCGGTCTCGGGAGAATCGCCGACCGGCTCCGTCCACATCCGGCTTCCCCAGGAAGAACTGGCCCAACTGATCGGGGCGTCACGTAATTCCGTGGTTCAGCGCCTCGCACCGTGGCGCGCCGAAGGGTGGATCCGTTCCGCGGCCGGCGGAGGACTGGTGGTCGAGGACCTCGGAAGATTGCGCCGGATCGCCGAGAGCCGCTGAGGGGCCCGGCAGGTCGATGAGACCTACGTCATCCGTGGAGTGCCCAGTTCTGGGCAGCGCGACGGATGACAGGCACGCATCATCGTCTCCCACAACCACCGCAGGCATCACCGCCGGAAGGACGTGTCCATATGACAGCCCGTATTGACGACGATGTCCGGGATATACCCGACTATCAGGCCCTCGTCGTGTTCGACATGAAGGGATACAGCAAGGTTCGCTCCCCGTACATGCAGACCACTCGCGACGAGCTCGACAGCATGCTGGCCACGGCTTTCGTGGAAAGTGGCCTCGGGGAGGAATGGCAGCACTGCGCGTACTGGAGCGACACTGGCGACGGCTGCATTCTGGCGATGCCGGTCCGCCGGATGTGGCGCCTGGTCGAGCCGTTGCCGGAAATTCTCGATGGTGTACTGGCCCGGTATGACCGGGAACGGTTCGCCTCCACGCCGGAGATCCGGGTCCGTATGAGCGTGCACCTCGGTCCGGTGTCCGAGAAGTTCCGGGGCGACCCGATCAACGATGCCTGCCGGCTGATCGACAGCGACGCGGCCCGCGACGCGGTGGCGAAAGCCGAGCAACTCGGCTCGTACGTCGCTTTGGTGATCTCCGAAGCGGTTTTCCAGGCCGTCGTGCGAGGAGGACGGACGACCCGGCTGACGGAGCTCGATTTTCTTCTCACGCGTGCGGAAGTCGGCGACAAATACTCCGAACCCGCCTGGGTGCATGTGCCGCGGCGCAGCCCGTCCGCCCTTGGCGTCCCGGCTGCGCAGCCGACGCAGGAAGCCGCCGTCGCACCGGGCGGGCAGTCGGCCCCATCGGTGCCTCGTACCAACACCATCGACACCGTGAACAACTACTTCGACGCGCCCCAGGGGCCGTTGACCTTCACGCAGGACTTCCGGCGTACCGACCGGTGAGTGACCGACACCCCGCTCTGCGTTCAGAGGAGGACCAGTGAACATGAACGAGCCAGTGACCGATGGCGCCACGGGCGAGAACCCGGCGGCGGGCGATGCGCAGCTCCCCGGCGGGTCGGGGAACGCGCCCTCGCCGTCCGCGCCACCGCAGCCGCCTGCCCCGACGCGTCCGGAAGGCGAGCCGTTGATGCCGGACCACGCGGGGACGGGAAGCGCGCCTAAGCCTACGACCGACACCCCCGAGGGCGCAGCAGACCCGGAGCCCAGTCGGAGGCTGCCTCAGGATCCGAACGGGGAGGGACCTGACCCGGCAGGTCCGGGGCAGCAGGCGCAGAGGCCCGAGACGAAGCAGTATGTGCCGATCGCCGCTCTCACCCAGCCCGGTCATCTCCCCTCGATCGGCACCGTCGCCAACCTGATCGCGAGCCCCACGGGGCCTGTGAACATCCAGCAGACCAACGAGGTCCGCACCGCGGATCTGCTGGAAACCGTGGACGTCTCCCGCGAGCAGGTCCTCGCCGACGCTTCCTATGTCGAGGCACAGGAGTGGCAGGAGGCCCGGCGTCGCGGGACGAAGGCGCTGGTTGCGGCGTCCGTGGTCTTCATCGTGGTGCCGCGCCGGTACGGCGCGACGACCTTCTCCCTGCGGATGCTTGCGGAGGAGACCGACTCGCAGGTGACGCTGCAGGTGGTGGAGCCGAGCTGGGACCGCCCGCTGGTGAGCAGGCTCCCGGTGGAGCCCGGTGCCGCCTACCTCCTCGACCTCCAGGACCCGGAGCGGGACCGCGTCGACCGGGCGTTCCTGACCGGTCTCAGCAAACACGCGGACAAGCTGACCAAGGCCGGGTCCCAGCTCGTCCTCACCATCACACCCGAGCTCTGGTCCGCCGTCGCGGGCCAACTGCCCGCCGACATCGAGGTGGTGCGGCTGAGCGCTCACCCGAAGGCCGATCAGGTGGTGCAGCGGCATGTGACCGCCCGCGGGCGTGCGGACCTGCTGCGGTACTTGAACGACCCGCAGGTGCAGGCCGGCATCACCGGCTGGAATCCGGCCCGTGCCGTCTGGCTGGTCGACGAGATGATCGCTCTTGCCGAAGCGGACGCCCGCGCCACCGCGGAGGAGGGAGCCGACCCCACGCAGCGCGAGAGCCACCTGCTCACGGCTGCCCGCGAACTGGCCGAGGGGTGGACCAACGTCCTGAATGTGCGCTTCTCCGGCTCGGGGGGCACAAGGTCACCGGAGGCGAACCACGAGCATGCCGAACCGCTCGACATCGACGACCGCTGCCTGTCCCTCGCCCTCGCCGTACGGGGTTCGGGGCCCGTCACGCAGATCCAGGACGACGCCGAGCGCCTGGTCAATGCGCTCGCCGACGGGAACGCACCGAGTGGCGGGAAGAGCGGCGACCGCAAGGGGAGCCCGGATCTCCGGAAGGTCCTGGGCGGTGTCGGACTGCGCACCCGTTTCCAAGGCATCGGGGCAGAAGTCCGCTTCGGCGAGGCCGAGTTCACCTCGCCCAAGTACGGGGATGCTCTCCTGGCCTATGTCTGGGACCAGTACCACCCTCTGCACGAGCGGCTCGTGGGCTGGATGCTGTCCTGCGGCGGCTCGGACGGTAGCCCGGCCCACGACGACCCGGCCGTACGGGCGCTTCTGGGGGTCCTCACCTACCACCAGGACGACTCGCAACTCGCCGAGATCCGTAAGCAGGGCGCGGCCCAGGGAAAGCGTGCGGTCGCGGCCGCAGTCCTCGCGGGAGCGGCACGGGACGAACACCTGGGCCGGCGGGCCCGGCAATTGCTGTACTCCTGGGCCGATGACCACACGGAAACGCAGCGACTGGTGGTCGCCGTGTGCCGCGAACTCATCGGCGATCAGCCCTTGCCGGCACTGACCAGGCTGCGTCGGGTGGCGGACAACCTCGGCGACGGAGAGGAAGCCCGCAAGGTGACGGCCGAAGTACTGGGCGCCTTCCGGGAAATTGCCCGCAACGCGGAATTGACCGAGTGGTTCGCCACGACGGTCGCTGCGTGGCAGAAGCAGGCAGGGGAGGAAAGCTCACACGCCGTGAGCCTGGGAGCGCTGGCCCTGATGTCTGTTGACGTGGAAGGGCGCCCCTGGCTCCTGACCACCCCTTCGCACAAGCTGGACGTGGCCCTCGCGCTGCGCGGGCTCTTCGTCGACCTCGACCGCAATGCGGTGGTGATCGAGGAGATCTCCCGCTGGATGCGGGCCGACGGCGGGGCGCTGCGGGATCAGGTCCTCACCCTGGTCCAGGAGGCCATTACCCAGCGCGTCGGTTTCCGGGCGCTGGCCAGGCTGTTCACTGAACTGAGCAAGGACCGTACGACCGACGGCGGCAGCACCGGAAACCGGATGGAGGACATCCTCGGGCACGACCCGGATCTCGGCGCCTTCCACCTGGGGGAGCCCTCCGCGTGAGATTCCGTTTCCGCCGCCCGCCCACGTACACCGAACTCACCTTCACCGAGCCGCGGACTCTGCGCAGCGGCACCCCTGGGGTCAGATTCACGGCGATGTTCTCCGCACGATGGTCTCTGGGCGGCGGGGACCACCACACTCCCGAGGCTCTGGTGATCAACGAACTCGTCCGGCTCGCCGGCTCGATCACCAAGGACTGGGAGGCGCTCGACACACAGAGCGCCGAGGACACACTCAACGCGGTGCTCGGCCGGGCCGCTCCGATTCCGCATCTGCCGGGATCGGAGCTCTCCGCACGGGTGCGCTTGACGCTGAGCGCCCAGGCCCGACGTGATGCCGAACAGTACCGGGAGGACAGGAACCGGGTGGACCGGCTGCGGTACCTCAAAAGGCACCTTTACAGCGACCCGGAGATGGTGCTTTTGGACCACCTGGAGAGGCATCCGGAGGACCTGAAGACGGCTGATATCAGGGATTTCCAACGCCTTTCCCGAAGCCTGCGGCTGGGAGGACAATGGTGGTATCCGCTGCTGGACTGCCTGGAAACGCTGACGGTCGAGGCACCCACGCGGCACGGAGACCGCCTGGCGATGAAGTTGTTGTTGCGGGCGTTCAAGGACACACTTCCTGAACTCATCGAAAAGTACGACCTCCAAGGCCTGGCCGACCAGTTGCTGGAGGACCCCGAAACAGAGGGTGTCTAGAACTCCCGCTGCAGTTCGCTGTTCCGGCCCGTGGCAACGGCCTGCGGTGTGTGATCACGGTGCCGTGATGCCGCCAGGGCGGGACACCCTGAACACGCGGCATCGGAACGGCGCTGCCCCCCATCAAGAGGAGTCGAGCTCGAGCTCAAGGGCCCCAGGCCTGGGCCGCTTGCTGAGCTCTCTCGTTGTCATGGCAGGGTGTCGGCGGGAGCAGGAGACATCTGCAGGCTCACCCAGCATGCCCGTCACCACGTGCCGGTCGGTTCTTCCTCCGGCCCCGGGAGCGCTGATCGGGGGCTCCTCGACGAGGCGCGTGTCGTCCCGGCAGCCCTGGGCACCGGTCGCCGGGCATCAGGATCTTCAGTCCATCGTGGAGGGCAGGGACGAGAAGGCGGTGCACGGTGACGCGCCTTGCCGGGCGTCGCCCCGGAGAGCCGCAGGTCCCCCGATGCTCGGGAGCTCCCATGGGCGAGCCGCCGGGGGCGAGAAGCCGTGCCTGCGGCCGGTCCGCCCGTACCACCGGGCAGCGGTGAGGCCCTCATCGAGTCGGTGGTCACAGGTACTGGTGCGGAGGCCGGCGGGGCCCAGGGGAGCGGCGCGTACGGGCAGCGCGGGACCGTCGGCGCGCAGTGGGAAGGCACCCATGACGCAGCCATGCCGTGGCATGCAACTCCCCCCCCCACCCGATCGGCGACGTCGGCGAGCAGGCTGGAGTCGTCCTCGTCTTCCGCGAGCCGTGTCTCGTCGTCCACCTGACGCTGCCGGAGACGGCGCGGCGCCCGCTGGATGCCACGGAACCGGAGCGGACGGCGGCGCCGCAGCCGTAGGCGCACACACGGAGGCGCCGCCCCTCCCTGGGACGGGGAGGGGCGGCGCCGTGGTGCGGTCCGTCAGACGAGCCAGCCCACGAGGTGGACGACGCCGGCGAGCAGGCTGGTGAGGATGTTCATCTGAGTGTTTCTCCTTGTACGTATGTGGGACCAACTCTCCGGCCCAGCAAGGGATGTCGACCGGAGGCGCTGTGACGGTCTGCAGCCCCTCACTCGCGCCCCGTAATCATCACCCGGCGCGAGATGTCCGGGTAACCACTTTCGGGGTCGATCACGCCTTCTGGCGAACACTCGCTCCCGCGTTCGTGTGTTCCCTTTCCGCAGGGTCATCCGCGTGCGCGCTGCCACCGTGACCGTTCGTCCCGCGCCCGTCGGCCGGCTGCGGCGGACCGCCCAGCAGCCGTGTCAGCTCGCGGACGGCCGCCCGCCCCGCGCGATTCGCCCCGATCGTGCTCGCAGACGGCCCGTACCCCACCAGATGCACCCGCGGATCGCGTACCGCCCGCGTCCCCGCCAGGCGGATGCCGCCGCCCGGCTCCCGCAGCCGCAGCGGTGCGAGATGGCCGATCGCGGCGCGGAACCCCGTCGCGTACAGCAGTGTGTCGGCGGCGACGGTGCGGCCGTCGGCCCAGACCACACCGTCCTCGGTGATCCGCTCGAACATCGGCAGCCGGCGCAGCACGCCGTCCTCGCGGGCCCGGCGCACCGCCTCCGTCATGGGCAGCCCCGTCACGCTCACCACACTGCGCGGCGGCAGCCCCTCGCGGACCCGGTCGGCCACCGCGGCGACCGCCGCCCGGCCCTCCGCCTCGCCGAACGGGCCGTCCCGGAAGACCGGTGGCCGCCGCGTCACCCAGACCGTGGCCGCCGCGACCGGCGCGATCTCCAGCAGCTGCTGCACCGCCGACGTTCCGCCGCCGATCACCACCACCCGCCGGCCCCGGAACTCCTCCGGCCCCGGGTACCGCGAGCTGTGCAACTGCCGTCCGAGGAAGCGTTCCTGGCCGGGCAGGCGCGGCAGGAACGGCCGGTCCCAGGTGCCCGTCGCGTTGATCAGCCCGCGCGCCGCGTACGTCCCCTCCGACGTCTCCACCAGCAGCCGCCCGCCGGGCCCCGGCCGCACCGCGGGCACCTCCACCGGACGGTGCGGACGCAGTCCGAAGCGCTCCTCGTAACGGGCGAAGTAGCCGCCTATCACCTCCGCCGACGGGCGCGCCGGATCGGCGCCGGTCAGCTCCATGCCCGGCAGCGCGTGCATCCCGTGCACCTTCGCGTACGTCAGCGTGGGCCAGCGGAACTGCCAGGCGCCGCCGGGGTGCGGCGCGTGGTCGAGCAGCACCGTGTCGCGGTCGGGCGCGTAACCCGCCCGCCGTAGGTGGAAAGCGGCGGACAGTCCCGCCTGGCCTGCGCCGATGACGGCCACCTCGATTTCGCGCACCGCGCCCGGCCCACCGCTGTCGTCCATGCCCGCACCAACGGCCGGGGGCGGCCGGATCTTCCCGTTCCGTCACCGGTGTGACGGAACGGATCCGGCCGCCCCGGGGAGCGATGGCTCAGCGTCCGCCCGCGACCAGCAGGGGCGCCCCGCCGGGCGCGGACGCCGGACGGCCGTTGGCCGCCGGGACGCCCTCCAGTGGCGAGGGGATCCCGGCGAGCAGCCCGCGCGCGGCCAGCTCGGGGCGGACGCCCTCGCCGAACCAGTACGCCTCCTCCAGGTGCGGGTAGCCGGACAGGACGAAGTGCTCGATGCCCAGCGCGTGGTACTCCTCGATCCGGTCGGCGACCTCCGCATGGCTGCCGACCAGCGCGGTTCCGGCGCCGCCGCGGACCAGACCGACACCGGCCCACAGGTTCGGCGCGATCTCCAGCTTGTCCCGGGAGCCGCCGTGCAGCGCCAGCATCCGCTGCTGGCCCACCGATTCGCTCTTGCCCAGGGCCTGCTGGGCGGCGGCCACGGTGTCCGGATCCAGATCCCCCAGCAGCCGGTCGGCGGTCGCCCACGCCTCCTTGGACGAATCGCGGGAGATGGTGTGCAGCCGGATCCCGAAACGGACCGTACGGCCCTCCTTCTCGGCCAGCCCCCGGATCCACTCGATCTTCTGCCGCACCTGCTCCGGCGGCTCGCCCCAGGTCAGATACACATCGACGTTCCGTGCGGCGACCGGACCCGCCGCCGCCGACGAACCGCCGAAGAAGATCTGCGGCAGCGGGTCCGGCGGCAGCGCCGTCAGCCCGCCCTCCACCTGGTAGTGCTCCCCGCGGAAGTCGAACGGCTGCCCGCTCCACACACCCCGTACGACCTGGAGGAACTCATCGGTGCGGGCGTAGCGCCGGTCGTGGTCGAGGTGGTCGCCGAAGCGCTTCTGTTCGGTGGAGTCACCGCCGGTCACCACGTTCAGCAGCAGCCGCCCGCGCGAGAGCCGCTGGTACGTCGCGGCCATCTGCGCGGCCAGCACCGGCGAGATCACCCCGGGCCGGAACGCCACCAGGAACTTCAGCCGGTCGGTGACCTGCGTCAGCGCCGTCGTCGTCAGCCAGGCGTCCTCGCACCAGGTGCCGGTCGGCGTGAGCACCGCCTCGAACCCCAGCTGCTCGGCCGCCTTGGCGATCTGCGCCAGGTATGCGACATCGGGCGCGCGCACCCCGCTGACCGGTGTGATCCGGTCACGCTTGATACCGCCGTCGGTGTAGGCGTGCCGGTCGACCAGGGTGCGCCCGTCGCCGCCGGTCGGCAGGAACCAGTGCAGATGTACGGACATGTCAGTGGGCCTTTCCGTAGGAACGCGGCGCCGTACCCGAAGGCGGCAGATCGCGGTTGAAACGGGGGTCGACGAACTCCCCGAAGTCGAAGGAGCGGGGGATCAGCCCCGCGCGGGCGAAGGCGTCGACGATCCGCTGCTCGGAGGCGACGGCCGCTTTGTCCAGGGCGACCTGCACGGCCGTGCCCCGGGTGCGCCTGACCGCGTCCAGCGCCACCTTCCGCGGCATCCCGGTCTCCCGCGCCCACACCTTCGCCCAGGCGTCCGGGTGCGCGTACACCCAGTCCTGCGCCCGGCGCAGCCGCTCGACGTAGTCCTTCAGCGCCGCCGCCTTCTTCGCGTCGCCGAGCGCGGCGGGCGCGGCCACCTGGAAGCTCAGCCCGTTGACCACGCCCTGCCCGGTGGCGAGCACCCGCGCACCGGCCTGATCCAGCGCCTGCGAGGTGTACGGGTCCCAGATCGCCCAGGCGTCGACCTTGCCGCGGGTGAACGCGGCCAGCGCGTCGGCCGGCTGGAGGTAGTTCAGCGTGACGTCCTTCGGCGTGAGGCCCGCCTTCCGCAGCTGCGCGAGGAGTTGGTAGTGGGCCGAACTGCCCTGTGCCACCGCGATCGACGCGCCCTTGAGCTGCGTGGTCCGGGTCAGCGGTGAGTCCTTGCGCACCAGCAGCGCGTCGCCCTCGGCGCGGCTGTGCGCCCCGGCCACGACCTTGATCTTCGACTTGGCCGCCGCGGCGAACACCGGGGGAGTGTTGCCCACCCCGCCGATGTCCACGGCACCGGCGTTCACCGCCTCCAGCAGTGGCGGCCCGGACGTGAACGTCGACCACTTGATCTTGTACGTGAGGTCGTCCAGCTCCCCGGCGGCCCGCAGGATCGCCTCCGAACCACCCTTCTGATCACCGACGTTGAGGGTCAGGGACCCCTTGCCGTCGACATCGCCGCCCGTCCCGCCGGCCGCGCCGTCCGCCCGCGATGCACCGCCGCAGGCGGCCAGCAACGCCGCGAGCGGCACCAGCAGGGCGGGCGCGGTCAGCCGCCGCACACGTGCTCTCATCCGTCCGTTCCGTTCTCTCGCCACCGTCATCGCTCCGCTCCGCCCGCCGCGACGGGCTCCTTCCCGGCGGCCACGGGCGCCGTGTCCTCGCCACCCGCCGGCTCCGCCACACCGAGGCGGTCCAGCAACCGGGCACGCAACTCCGCGAAGGCGGGATCGGCGGGCGTACGCGGCCTCGGCAGCGCCACCGGTGTCTCGTACGCGATCCGGCCGCCGTCCATCACCAGCGCGCGGTCCGCGAGCAGCAACGCCTCGTCCACGTCATGGGTGACCAGCAACACCGCGCAGCCCCGCTGCCGCCACACGTCCGCGACCAGCCGCTGCGCCGTGATCCGGGTCAGCGCGTCCAGCGCGCCGAACGGCTCGTCGAGCAGCAGCAGATCCGGCTCCCGCACCAGCGCCCGCGCCAGCGAGGCGCGCTGCGCCTCACCTCCGGAGAGCGTCCGCGGCCAGGCGTCGGACCGGTGGCCGAGTCCGACCTCCGCCAACGCCCGCTCCGCCACGGCGCGTTCAGGCCGCCCCGGCAGCCCCAGCAGTACATTGCGCCACACCTTCTTCCAGGGCATCAGCCGCGGTGCCTGGAACGCCACCGCCTTACGGCGCGGTACCCACACCTCGCCGCCGATCTCCCGGTCGAGCCCCGCCAGCACCCGCAGCAGCGTGGACTTCCCGCACCCGCTCCGGCCCAGCAGAGCCACGAACTCGCCCGGCTCCAGCGTCAGTTGAAGATCGTCGATGACCCGCCGTCCGCCGAACTCCCGCACCAGCCCCCGGGCGCGTACGGCCGCCGCCGGATGCCCGTCCTCACCTTTCGAGGTGCTCACTTTCCGGTGAATGTCGGTCGCCATTGCAGCAACAGCCTTTCCAGGGTACGGACGAGGAAATCGGCGAGCAGACCGAGAATCGCGTACACCACCAGGCACACCACGATCACATCGGTACGGAAGAACTCCCGGGCCTGATTCATCAGAAATCCGAGACCGTCATCGGCGTTCACCTGCTCACCGAAGACCAGCGCCAGCCACGCGGTCGCCAGGGAATACCGCAGCCCGGTCATCGCGCCGGGCAACGCCCCCGGCAGCACCACATGCCGTACGAGCCCCCACCGCCCGAGCCCCAACGACGTCCCCGCCTCCACCAATTGTGCGTCCACGCCGCGGATTCCGGCGTACACGTTCAGATACAGATGGAAGGCCACGCCCAACGCGATCAGTGCGATCTTCGGCGCCTCGCCGATGCCCAGCCAGATGATGAAGAGCGGAATGACTCCGACCCACGGAATGGAGCGCAGCATCTGCACCGTGGCGTCGATCAGATCCTCCCCGAACCGCGAGAGCCCGGAAAGCAGCGCCAGTACGATCCCGGCGACCCCGCCGATCAACAGTCCGACCGCGACCCGCTGCAAGGACACCGCCATCGCCGACGGCAGCGTCCCGTCCGCCACGAGCCCCGCGGCGGTCCGCGCGATGGTGCCGGGCGAGGCGAGCACATCCTCCTGGAGCGCCCCCGTGGCACTGAGCATCTGCCACACGACCAGCAGCGTTACCGGTCCCACCGCCCGCCGCAGCCACCGCGGCACCCGGAGCCGCCGCGCCGACACCGCCACGACCGGCTCCAACGCCACCTGCCGGGCGGGGGGTTCCGCCACGGGCGCCGCCTCCCGCCGGCTCCCCGGGGCACCGGTTCCACGGGGCGGGGCCGGTCCGGCGGCGGACCGATCGAGGTCGAGACTCATCGAAAACTCCAGGGGAGGGGGGACGGGCGCCGATCCTGTGGAAAGGCCCGCCGGAGAGAAAAGGGGGAGCCGCTCTTCGCCGATACCGGTGACCGCGGGAGAGCGGTCCGAACGCGGCGATGAATTTCTGCACATCGCTCCGGCACGGCATTCCGGGCGCGAACTCGTGCGGACTCGCGTGCACTCCGAGCCGCAGCACGAGAAAACCCACGGCAACAGAACGAGAAAATCCACGGCACCGCGGACCGGCGCGAGGCGAAAGGAGCGGAAAAGGGAGGGAGGAGAAGGAGAAGAAGGCCAAGAAAGGGGGGTGCGGTGGACGCTTGTGACGCTTTTCGGTGGTCA
Organism: Streptomyces sp. NPDC027185; assembly: GCF_055567035.1. Taxonomy (NCBI): domain Bacteria; kingdom Bacillati; phylum Actinomycetota; class Actinomycetes; order Kitasatosporales; family Streptomycetaceae; genus Streptomyces; species Streptomyces sp. NPDC027185. Next base: position 133,167 of record NZ_JBVHRF010000003.1, read on the forward strand.
GTTCACGTACAGCGCCGACGGGCCGTCAGCAGCCGTAAAGGGGAGTGAATCCACCATCGTCGCAACACCGCAACGCACAGCCCCGCGCGCCGCCGCGACGACACGCGGCGGAGGTCACTCGCAGCAGGTCGATGTGACCACGCGTCGTGAGCAAGGCTGGCGTCAACATGTCGCCGAACGTATCCGCGCCTTCCGGAACGGGTCAATCGTCGTCTCGGCAGATGGATATTTATTGCGGACACATTGCGGGATTTCCAGGTGTCGCCGGGCGCTTTCGGGGGAAGTCCGGCCCCCGGCCGGGGCGCGCGGCGGCCCCGCGCCGCGCGAGGCGGCGCGGCGCGGGTCCGGCGTGATCACCAGCCCGGGGCGAATTGTCGCTCTGTGTTAATCTCAAACGTTTGGACGGCCGTGACGTGCGGCGATCCGCGCGCATGCGGTTCCGCCCCGCTCACCGGCCGCCCGTCACTCCTGCCGGGCCTTCCTCGGTATGTCCCTCTGCGGAAGGCTCTTCATGAACCACCCGGACCACCTCGGCACCTCCACCGCCGACGGCCCCGCCCCGACGGCGCCCCCGGTGACCTTCGCCGACCTGGAACTTCCCGCCGAGGTGCTGCGCATCCTCACCGAACGCGGTGTGCACCGGCCGTTCCCGATCCAGGCGGCCACCTTGCCCAGCGCCCTCGCGGGACGCGACGTCCTGGGACGCGGACGCACGGGATCGGGTAAGACACTCGCCTTCGGCCTGCCGCTGCTCATCCGGACCGCGGGGCGGCGCGCGGAGCCCAAGCAGCCCCTCGCGCTGATCCTGGTGCCCACCCGGGAACTGGCCCAGCAGGTGACCGAGGCGCTCGCCCCGTACGCCGACGCGCTCCGCCTGCGGATGGCCACGGTCGTCGGTGGTCTGTCGGTCGGCCGGCAGGTCGCCGCGCTGCGCGACGGCGCCGAGGTCGTCGTCGCCACGCCCGGCCGCCTGCACGACCTCATCGAGCGCCGGGCCTGCCGCCTGGGCCGGGTACGGATCACCGTCCTCGACGAGGCCGACCAGATGTGTGACATGGGCTTCCTGCCGCAGGTCACCGAGGTGCTCGACCAGGTGCACCCCGAGGGCCAGCGGATGCTGTTCTCGGCCACCTTGGACGGCGACGTCGACCAGTTGGTCCGCGGTCACCTACACGATCCGGTCGTCCACTCCGTCGATCCGTCGGCGGGCGCCGTCACCACGCTCGACCACCATGTGCTGGTCGTGCACGGTCCCGACCGGTATGCCGTCACCACGGAGATCGCCGCCCGCGACGGCCGCGTCCTGCTGTTCCTCGACACCAAGCACGCCGTCGACCAGCTCACCCGGCATCTGCGGGCCAGCGGGGTGCACGCCGCCGCCCTGCACAGCGGAAAGTCCCAGCCGCAGCGCACCCGGACCCTCGCGCAGTTCAGGAACGGCCAGGTCAGCGTCCTGGTGGCGACCGATGTCGCGGCCCGCGGTCTGCACGTCGACGCCCTCGACCTCGTGGTGAACGTCGATCCGCCCACCGATCCCAAGGACTACGTCCACCGTGCGGGCCGCACCGCCAGGGCCGGGGAGTCCGGCCGTGTCGTCACGCTGGTGCTGCCGGGGCAGCGCCGGGAGACGGTCCGGCTGATGACCGGGGCCGGTATCGAGCCGACGGTGACCAAGGTGCGCTCGGGCGAGGCGGAGCTGAGCCGGATCACCGGCGCCAAGGCCCCCTCCGGCACCCCGCTCGACGGCGCGCCCGCCGCTCCCCGCCCCAAGAACACCAACGTGCCCTTCCGGGGCCTGGGTACCGGAAAGGGCAGCACCCGCGGCGCCGGCGGCAAGTCGTCCCGTAAGGCGAACGAGGCCCGTAAGCTCGCCGAGGCCCACAAGGCGGCCCGGGTGCGGCGCGGCCACTGAGGGGCGTTGCCCGGGGACGCGCAAGGCTGACGCTCCGTCCCCGTAAGGCCTGCGGCGCCGCCGCTCCGGCCGCGTTTGCCGCCGTGAGGCGTACGCGGGGCGGGTGATCGGGCGCCGGCGCCGGTGGTATTCGCGCGCGGTCACGGCGCACCCGCGCTCTTTCGCGTAGCCGCCCGGCCGGTTGCCGCTCCCCGGCCCGACACCGCCCGGACACCCGCAGGTCGACGCGCACCCGCAGAATCTCACTCGACGTACAAGGTGAGGCCAAAGCTTTTGGCGAAAGCGGGAACCTGGCGCCCCTGCCGCACGTGTTCCCTCAGGGGGATTCACCGGCCGTGAGGGGCGGGGTTCCGGGGCGTTCGCCGGTGTGCCGCCGGGGCTTTCGGGGGTGCGTGGGATCACAGCCCGAAGGCGGCGATTCGGACGGCGTGCGGTGACTGTGGCCGGATACGTCCTGTCGTGGCCGGCCTTCGTGCGTCACGCTCGGTCTTGCCTACCGGCTATCACAGCCTTTGTGGCGCTAAAAGCGATATACGGAATCTGTCTAGTTTTTTAGAAAGGCGGACCACGCAGTGCTGGTCAAGTTAGAGAGGCAGGACCGCGCGCGCGTCGCGCCGTTATTCGGGCCTTCATACCCGAATCTGGCCTTTGTGCATGCTGTCCTGCAAGGGAAGATACCGGGCCGTGTCTGGGCGGATCCCGGTCACGGCACCCCCGTGGCGTGCTTGATCGCCACCGCCTCGCCCTTCTGCTTCGCGGCCGGAACGATGTCCCCGGCCTTCTTCCGTACGGCATACGACCTGCTCAAGGGGGATGGCGAGGTCCAACTCGTCCATCCGCCCGAGCCCGGCGCCGACGCGTCGGCGGTGGATGCCGGGTTCACCCCGGCCCGGCGTCTGCAATGGGGCCAGCCGCCCTCGCCGGACTGGATCGCGCCCGCCGTGGAATTCCCGGACGGGTACGGGCTCGCCGGAATCGACGGTGCGACCTTCGCCCGGCTCGACTCCCCGATGGCCCGCAGCATCTTCGGCTCCGCGGCCGACTACGCCGAGCACGGCATCGGCTTCGCCCTCCACCGCGACGGACGGATCGCGGCGGACGCCCACGGCGTCATCGGCGGGGACCTGATCGAACTGGGCTTCCGCACCCACCCCGACCACCGTGGCCGGGGACTGGCCACGGCGCTGGCGGCGCACGTCAGCCGCTGGGGCACGGAGCGGGGCCTGCGGTCCGTCATGACCTTCTCCGAGCACAAGCAGGCGAGCAAGGCGATAGCCCGCCGCCTCGGCCTGGTCGAGGAATTCAGCTATCCGACGGTGGAGCTGCCGTGACCAACGCGCCGGCTCCCGACGTCACCTTTTCCCCCGAGGCCGTCCGGGACATCCACGAACTCATCGGCCCGCACATCCGGCACACCCCCCTGCTGCGCTCCAAGGCGCCCGGCTCGGCCGAGGCGTACCTCAAGTGCGAGAACCTCCAGGTCACCGACTCCTTCAAGGTCAGAGGGGCGCTGAGCGCGCTCCACGGCTACCGCAGGTTCCGGCCCGAGGTGTGGCGCCACATCCAGGATCACGGAGTGGTGACCTGCAGTTCGGGAAATTTCGCGCAGGGACTCGCCCACGCCACCGCGGAACTGGACCTCGAATACACCGTCGTGGTGCCGGAGTCCATCGCGGCCGCCAAGCGCAGCCAGATCTACCACTACAACCCCAAGTCGCAGATCGTCGAGGTCCCGTACCCGACCTGGCGGCAGACGATGGTCAGCTCGTACTACCCCGGGCACCCCGGCTTCTTCCTCTCCTCCGAGAGCAACGCCTACGCCTCGCTCGGCATCGCCACCCTCGCGCGGGAGATCCTCCAGGACCAGCCGTCCATCGACGCGCTCCTGGTCCCGTACGGTGGCGGCAACCTCGTCTACAGCCTCGCCTCCTTCCTGCGGGAGGCCGGCAGTTCCGTGCCGGTCCACGCCGTGGAGGTCAGCACAGGCGCCCCCCTGACCGCGTCCCTGCGGGCGGGCCGCCCCACGGATGTGCCGTACGAGCACAGCTTCGTCGACGGCATCGGCGCCAGCTTCGTCCTCCCCTTCCAGTTCCACCGGGTCAAGGACATGCTGGCCGGGGCCTTCACCGTGACGCCGCAGGAGATCGGGGACGCGCTGTCGTCCCTGGCGTTCACCGACAAGATCGTCTGCGAGGGGGCGGGCGCGGCCGCGTACGCCGCCCTGCGCAAGTACGCCCCGGCACACGGCTGGCGCCGGCCCTGCGCCGTCGTCAGCGGCGGCGTGATCGACCCCGCCGTGCTGCTGCGCACCTTCGCCGCCGCCATGGAACCGGGGAGCGCGTCCGCGACGCCCCGGGAGGCGGCCGCCGCCCTCCCCGCGGGATAGCGCCCGGGGCACCGGACGACTCCCGCGCCCCCCGGCCCGCCGATCGGCCGGGCCCCCTTCCGTCCAGAACCAGAAGCAACTCTTCGCAACTCTTCAGAAAGGCAAGGTACGAGGAGATATGAGCCGCTCCCTTCCGACCGTGGTGCCGGTCAGCCCGGCCATCGGCGCGCGGGTCCTCGACGTCGATCTGTCGCAGGACCTCACCGACGAGGCGTGGCAGGTCATCCACGACGCCTTCCACCGGTACAACGTGCTGGTTCTCCCGGGTCAGGACCTGACCGTTGAGCAGCAGAAACGCTTCGCCGGCCGGTTCGGTGACCTGCTTGAACACAGCCACCTGCTGAACATGACGCTGCCCGGCCACCCCGAGTGCATGGTGCTCCACAACAACGAGCAGAAGCCGCCGGGGCTCAACGACTGGCACACCGACAACAGCGGCTGGGCGGAGCCCCCGCTCGGCACCGTGCTGTACGCCAAGAAGACCCCCGACGTCGGGGGCGACACCCTGTACTCCAACATGTATCTCGCTTTCGAGACGCTCTCCGCGCCCGTGCAGGAGCTGGTCCTCCAGCTCACCGCGGTGCACGACGTACGCAAGGCGTTCGGCCCGGACTACGCCAACCTCCAGCGCTCGCTCCGGAAGCAGGGCATCGACCCGGACGAGCAGTTCGCCGACCACCCGCCCATGGACCACCCCCTGGTCCGGACCCACCCGGTCACCGGGAAGAAGGCGCTCTACCTCTCCCACCCGTACGTGACGCGGATCAACGGGGTGACCGACGCCGAGAGCCGGGCGATCCTGGAGCTGCTGTACCGGCACATCGAGACCAACGAGATCATCTACCGGCACCGCTGGGCCACCGGCGACCTCCTGGTCTGGGACAACCGCTGCACCCAGCACCTCGCGGTGGCCGACTACTTCCCGCACGAGCGGCTGATGCACCGCATGAACATCGCCGGGGAGAAGCCCTTCCTCACCGTCTGACCCACCGGCGGCGCCCCGGCGCCCCCCGTTCCGCCGAGACCACCGGGACTTCCGGCACCCAGGACCCGGCCGGACTCCGCGGCCACGGGGCGGCGCCGGGGCGCGCCGCCGGTCCGGACGGCGCGGCGGCCAGAACCGTACGGGGCCCGGCCGCGGCGTGCCTGCGCCGCGCCGCGGCCCTCAGACGGGGGACACCAGGACCGGTAGCGCCGTGAGCCCCCGCACCAGGCGGGTCCTGCGCCAGGTGAGCCGCTCGTCCGGCACCGCGAGCCGGATGCCGGGGAACCGGGTGAGCAGCTGCCGCAGCGCGATGTCCGCCTCCGCCGCGGCGAGGGGCGCCCCCACGCACCGGTGGACGCCGTGTCCGAAGCCCAGATGACCGGCGGCGCTCCGGCCGAGATCCAGCTCGTCCGGCGCGGGCCAGCGCTCCGGATCGCGGTTGGCGGCACCGAGAGCGATCAGCACCGGCTCGCCCGCGGGGATGCGGACGCCGCCGAGCGTGACGGCTTCGGTGGTGAACCGGAACGTCGCGGTGGCGACGGGCGAGTCGTACCGCAGCAGCTCATCGAGGGACGCGGCGATCCTGCCGGGGTTCTGGCGCAGGTTCCGCAGTGCCGACGGGTTGCGGAGCAGGGCCAGCACGGCGTTGCCGAGGAAGTTTCCCGTCGTCTCGTGGCCGGCGACCAGGAGGAGCACGCCCAGGGACACCAACTCCTCCTCGGAGAGCCGGTCATCCCCGTCGCGGGCCGCGATGAGGCGGTCGAGCAGCGCGTTCCCCGGCCGGGCGCGGCGGTCGGCGATCAGCCTCGTCATGTAATCGGCCAGGGAGTGCGAGGCGGCGTCGATGACGTCGGGCGCCCCGGCGGCGAACAGCTCACCGGACCACCTGCGGACCACCGCGCGGTCCGGCTCGGGAACCCCGAGCAACTCGCAGATCACGATGACGGGGAGCGGCACCGCCAGCTCCGCGACGAGGTCGACCGGACCCTCGGCGGGCCACCGGTCCATGAGCGCGTCGGCGGTCCGGGCGATGAACGGCCGCAGCTCCTCCACCGCGCGCGTGGTGAACGAGCCGGTCACCAGCTTGCGCAGCCGGGTGTGGGCCGGCGGATCGGTGGCCGGCATGCTCCGCGCGACGGCCGGGTGGAGGCGGCGCGGCGACTCCTTGCCCGCGAAGAACGCCGCGGTGTCCTTCGACAGCCGCGGGTCGGCGAGCGCCTCCCGCGCCTCCTCGAACCCCGTCACCAGATAACCGCCGCGCCCGCCCGGCCCGGCCGGCATCCGCCGTACCGGGCACTTCGCGCGCGGGGCGGCGGGAGCCGGACACCGGTCGTGCGGCGGGGCCGGGTCCGTCATCGGATCACTCATGCCGCCAGCTTCCCCCAGGCCCGGCCCGAGCACCGTCGCGGACACACACGGGGGTGCGCCGGACGCCGCGTGGAGCGACGGCCGCTCCGCCCGGCTCCTGCCCCGGCGCACCCGGCTCGGACTTCCTAACCGAGATCGAAGGTGTTGGGCAGCCCCAGGCGGTAGCGCGCCTCGTCGACGCGCTTGAGGGGCTCCAGCTCCGGCGGCCGGTACAGCTCCTGGACGCGGCACCGCTCGGCGGGCGAACCGTCCGCGTCCAGCAGGGCGTTGACGGCGCGCCGGGCGGATTCGTTGGCGCCTTCCATGGTCGCCAGGTCGACGTCGGTGCGGACGTAGTCGCCCGCGAGGAAGAAGTTCGGGATCGCGGTTCTCGCCGACGGGCGGTGGCGGAGGGTGCCGGTGGGATGGATCAGGAGCTGTTCGCGGTTGCGCGGGTGGGGGCCGCCGAGGTCCGTCACGGCCGGGTCCATGAACCAGCCGAGGCGGTCCTCGTCCCTGAGCGTCGTCCTGCCGGAGTCGTTCAGCCCGTCCTTCAGCTGGGCCCACAGTTCGGCGACGATCTCGTCCTTGGTGCACTCGCGGGCCGTCTTGCCGTACAGGATGCCGGGCTTGTCCCACTCGGAGATGATCGTGGACAGGCAGTCGCGGGCCCGGCCGTCCCCGTAGTCGCGGGCGAAGTCCCGGCCGTCCCAGAACTGTGCCTGGCCGATCGCGGTGACCGCCCAGGGGGAGTCGAGGCAGTTGATGTGGCCGTGGACGACGGGGGTGGGGGTGCGGAGGTAGAACATCACACCGGTCATCCAGTCCGTCTTCAGCGCGTCGCACCGTCCGAGCTGTGGATCGGCGGCGCGCAGGGCCGGGCCCCAGGTGGCGCGGGCGTGCTCGACGGGGAGCGCGGAGACGTAGTGGTCGGCGGTGACGGTGCGCGGCCGGCCGCCCTCGCGCGGCGCCACCCGTACGCCGGTGATCCGGCCGTCGTCGTACCGCACCTCCCGGACCTCGGTGCCGAGGGCGAACTCGACGCCCAGGGAGCGCAAGTGCCTCTCCCAGGGGTCGATCCACGCCTCGCTGGTCGGGGCGTTCAGCACCCGGTCGATGTCCGCGTCGCCGTCCATGCCGCGGCCGAGCATGCCCCACAGGAGGAGCGCTTCGATGATGACGCGGCCGACGGTGCGGGTGGAGGCGATCTCGGCGCGGGTGGCGACGAGGTTACGGGTCTGGCCGATGCCGAGGAGCACCTGGTACTCGCGGCTCATCTCACCGGCCCGGATGAAGTTCCACCAGGTGACGTCCTCCCACTGGCCCTCGCGGCGGGCGTCGCAGCTGGTCAGGTGGACCAGGAGGCGGCCCGCGAAGTAGGCGGCCTCGTGGGCGGGCAGGTGGGTGGTGAGGTCCAGCACCGAGAGGATCTGATCGCGCAGCCAGGACGGGGTGAGGTCGCCGAGGCGCGGCGGCGTGGTGATCCGGCGCAGCGGGAAGTGCAGGTCCGGGCGGCCCGCGCCGCGGGCGAACAGTGCCTCCGTACCGCTGCGGAGGTTGTCGTGGACGCCGTTGGGGTTGCCGGGGACGGGGATGCGGCGCAGGGTGTCCGGCAGGTTCCGGTAGAAGCCGGGGAAGAAGCGGAAGCCGTGTTCGCCGGGGAGCGGCGCGCGGCCGCCGGCCGCGGTCCCGGGGACGTCCATCGAGCGGGCCTTGCCACCGAGGACGTCGTAGTACTCGTAGACCGTGACGGCGTAGCCGCGTTCGGCGAGTTCGTGGGCGGCGCTGAGGCCGGAGACCCCGCCGCCGAGGACGGCGACGCGCTTGCCGGCGGGGGCGGCGGCCGCTCGGCCGGCGGCTCCCGTGGCGCTGACCGCCGCCCCGCCGACGACGGTGGCGACGGCTCCTCCGGTCGCCGCCAGGAAGCGTCTGCGGCTGTGTCCGTCGCGTGCCTCGGGCTGCTGCGCGTGCGCGTGTTCCGTTGTCATGGGTCCCGGAGCGTAGAGAGGGGCTCCGGGGCCCGGAAGCCTTACCCGTCGTCACGCACAGTATTCTCACAAATACGGGGAGGGAGCGGCGTGGAGGCGTCCGCGCAAGGGTGCGGCTCCGGCCACCGGGCCTGTCCGGGAACCGGCCGGTGAGGGAGGCGGCCGGTGTTCGAGACCAGGTACGGCCTGTCGGTGCCGGGCAGGTCGTCGTGGGCGACGGCGAAGTCGCGCAGCACGGTCAGGATGCCCGCGCCACCCCGGCCGCAGCGGGCCCGTGGCCGTGCGCCCGCACCGGAACGAGCCGCCGGTCAGGTGGTGCGGCCGGCCGGACCGCCGTGTACGGTGATGCGCCAACTGCCGCTCCAGGAAAGGGTGGTGGCTCCCACCTGGCCCTTCTCCCCGCCGCCTCCCGTCGGCCACGGCCGGCCGAGGCCCCGTACAGCGGCCGGTGAAGCGGCCGGGCTCCCACCGCCCTGCTCCTCACCCCCCACCACCGGAGGGCTCCATGAGAACCGTCAGGTCCGCCACGCGCGGCATACCGGCGCTGCTCGCCGCCGTACTGCTGGCCGTGACCGCGGCCGTCCCCGGAGCCGCCGCGGCTCCGGACCCCGCTTCCGCCACGTCCCCCGCCACCTCGACGGGCAAGGGCCTCGCGGCCTCGTGGACCGGCCCGCTCAGCACCCGCGGCCGGTACATCGTCGACGCCGACGGAAACCGCTTCAAGCTCAAGTCCGGCAACTGGGCCGGTGCCCAGGGCACGTACACCGGCAGCGGCGACGCCGACGACGTGGCCAACCACCAGGCACACCAGAAGTCGAACAACATCCCGCTCGGCCTGGACCGCACCCCGATCGCCCGGATCCTCGCCGACTTCCACCGCCTCGGCATCAACAGCGTCCGGCTGCCGTTCGCCAACGCGATGATGCACGACAAGAACGCCGTACCGGACGCCGCCGTCACCGCCAACCCGCAGCTCAAGGGGAAGACACCGCTGGAGGTGTTCGACGCCGTCGTCGAGGCGCTGACCGCCGACGGTTTCGCGGTGATCCTCAACAACCACACCACCAGTTACCGCTTCTGCTGCGGTCTGGACGGCAACGAACGCTGGAACAGCGGCCAGTCCACCCAGCAGTGGATCGACGACTGGGTGTTCATGACCGAGCGCTACCGCGACGACAAGCGCGTGGTCGGCGCCGATCTGCGCAACGAGGTCCGCCGCGACACCTGGGACGACGCCAACTGGGGCATGGGCGACGACCACGACGAGTACACCGCCTTCGAGCAGGCCGGGAACAAGATCCTCCAGGCCGACCCCGACATGCTGATCATCATGGAGGGCATCAACTGGCAGGGCATCCCCGCCGCCGGCTTCCCCCACCAGCGCCCGGACCTCAAACCGGTCCGCACCCTCTCCCACGCCCTGATCGACTCGGGCAAACTCGTCTACGCGGTCCACTTCTACGGCTACACCGGACCCGCCAACTCCGGTGCGGGCAGCGGCCCCGGCTCCACCGACGACCCGCGCTACCAGGACTTCACCCCCGAGAAACTCGCCGAGGTCGTCCGCGACGAGGGCCTGTTCGTCACCGAGGAGGGCAAGCACTTCACCGCCCCGGTCTGGGTCAGCGAGTTCGGCGCCGGCGGACGCGGCTCCACGGACACCAAGGAACAGACCTGGTTCAAGAACTTCACCGACATCCTGGTGAAGAACGACACCGACTTCGCCCAATGGCCGCTCGTCGGCTGGAGCGACGACAAAGGCACTCCCAACGACACCTGGGCGCTCCTGTCGTACGACGCCTCCGGGAAGCGGCTCGGCGTCCAGGACGGCGGCGACTGGCGGGCCACCGACTGGAACAAACTGGTCAACGCCCCCGCCAGGACCGGCCGCATCGCCCCGGTGAACCACTGGAGCACCGTCTACACCGACCACGGCGACTGGAACCTCTCCCGCACCATGCTCGCGAAGCCGGACTGGAGCCCGGGGCACTCCAAGGGCAACTGCCCCGACACCGACCGCCTGATCGGCCTCAGCCACCACAACGGCCGCGGTCTGTGCACCGACGCCGCCGCACCGGCCAAGGCGGCGGGCGACTGGGAACGCGTCACCGACGACCACTACGTGAAGCAGGACTGGGCCGGCGGCTACGACAAGCTCCAGTGCCCCGACAGCAGCTTCGCGGTCGGCTACGCCAAGAAGGGCCCCGCCATGGCCGCTCTGCTCTGCGCCCCCTCCGCCACCCCGCTGCCCACCGAGGGCCGCACCGTCTGGTTCGACAGGTCCGACAACCGCCCCGCCACCGGCGGCGCCCACGGCAGCGACTGGGCCGAGAACGACTACAAGGGCCAGTGCGCCGACCACGAGTACGTCGCCGGCGTCGCCATGACGTGGAAGTCCGTCCAGCAGGGGCGCCCGGCGGCGTTGCTGTGCCGGGGGCTGGGCTGAGTTCCCCGTACCGGCTGGTCAGGGCGGTCGGTCCGCTCCGACCAGCCGGTCCCCGCTGCCGGAGGGGCGGCTCGGACGGCCCCGGTCCCGCGTGCGCCGTGAACGTCACCACGGGCACGCTCGTCGGCTCGTTCGCGACCGTTGCGGGGAGGCCGGACGAGGTCGCCGAGGTGCCCGGCGTCACCGGATCATGCCCAGCGCCGTTGCCGCCGCTGGTGACGGCCGGTCGGCGCGGAGACAGCTCGGAGGGGGCGGACCGGTGCCGTACGCCTTCGTGTTCCGTTCGCGGCCGGGCGATCGGCGCCGACCGGGTGTTGCCGTGGCTCAGCGGTCTGCGGCGGGTGCCGTCGCGACGACGCCGAGCACGGCACCGCCCCTCTTCCCGGATTTGCTGTGCTCCGGCCGCCCCAAAAACTGTTCCGGTGGAGCCAGAATTTCAGCCGGGCCTGCGAACAGATTTATTTTCGCCGTGACCACAGGGGAAATGTTGACCCTGCTCGAGCGGCTTCGGCGTGCTACTGTCGTTCTCAGTTGCAGTTGTGGTTCCCAGTATTTCAGGTGCTTCGGCCGGCGTTCGCGCCGCTGAAACCTTCCTGGTAATTCCGGTCTTTTCCGGTGGGGGTAATCATCGCGGCGACACGGCTTTCGCACCGTGCGGACGTCGATGCACTGCCCCGAAGGAGAATGATATGAGTTCAGGTACCGTGAAGTGGTTCAACGCGGAAAAGGGTTTCGGCTTCATCGAGCAGGACGGTGGCGGCGCCGACGTGTTCGCCCACTACTCGAACATCGCCGCCCAGGGCTTCCGTGAGCTGGTCGAAGGCCAGAAGGTGAACTTCGACATCGCGCAGGGCCAGAAGGGCCCGACGGCCGAGAACATCGTTCCCGCCTGACGCGACCGACACACTTGCAGAGGGGGCCCGCATCCTTCGGGGTGCGGGCCCCCTCTGCATGTATGGCGCGGCGTCGGACCCATCCGGAGCAACGCGAGCCGTATTCGATGCATTCGCCCCACCCGAAGTGCCCCGAAGGGGCGCAGGAGCGCACCCTGGCCGCCCTGCGGCGAAGCGCCCGGTGACGTATCGCCCTCGTGTGACCTCCTTTCCCGCGGGCACCTGCGCAGACTGCACGCGATCAATTCCTTTTTCGCGTTCCATCCGGCCGATTCATGCGATTCTCCGTGCTGTTCATCGTTGCGGAAAATTCCTTGATGCGCGCCGTGTCAAGGAAGGTTCCGTATGAACCGCACAGGCAATAGCTTTTCCCGCACCCGTGACAGCAATGCCGGCTCGGGGAAGAGCGGCCACCACGGCTCGCCGAAAGTGGCCCGTTCCGGAAGGCCGGCCCGTTCCGGCGCCCGCAGCGCGCGTCCCGTCCGGGCGCAGGCCGAGTTCGCGCTCCCCAGGACGGTCACCCCCGCGCTTCCCGCCGCGGAGACGTTCGAGGAACTCGACATGCCCGGGGCGCTCGTGGCAGCGCTCGGCTCGCACGGCGTGACCGCGCCGTTCCCGATCCAGGCCGCGACGCTTCCGAACTCCCTCGCCGGCCGCGACGTCCTGGGCCGGGGACGCACCGGCTCGGGCAAGACGCTCGCCTTCGGCCTGGCCCTGCTGGCCCGTACCGCCGGGCGGCGCGCCGAGGCCGGGCGACCGCTCGCGCTGGTCCTTGTCCCGACCCGTGAGTTGGCGCAGCAGGTCACCGACGCGCTCACTCCCTGTGCCCGCGCCGTGCAGCTGCGGCTGGCCACAGTCGTGGGCGGCATGCCGGCCCGCAGGCAGACGGCCGCTCTGCGCAACGGTGCCGAGGTCCTCGTCGCCACGCCCGGACGCCTCAAGGACCTGATCGACCGAGGCCACTGCCGGCTGGACCAGGTGGCCGTCACGGTTCTCGACGAGGCCGACCAGATGACCGACATGGGCTTCATGCCGCAGGTCACCGCCCTGCTCGACCAGGTGCGCCCCGAAGGGCAGCGCATGCTGTTCTCCGCCACCTTGGACCGTAACGTCGACCTGCTCGTGCGCCGTTACCTCAGCGATCCCGTGGTGCACTCCGTCGACCCCTCGGCCGGCGCGGTCACGACCATGGAGCACCATGTGCTCCAGGTCCACGGCGCCGACAAGCACGCCGCCACCACCGAGATCGCCGCACGTGACGGCCGGGTGATCCTCTTCCTCGACACCAAACACGCCGTCGATCACCTGACCGAGCATCTCCTGAACAGCGGGGTCCGGGCCGCGGCCCTGCACGGCGGGAAGTCGCAGCCGCAGCGCACCCGCACGCTGGCCCAGTTCAAAACGGGCCACGTCAGTGTGCTCGTGGCGACCAATGTCGCCGCCCGCGGAATCCACGTCGACGACCTCGACCTCGTCGTCAACGTCGATCCGCCGACCGACCACAAGGACTACCTCCACCGCGGTGGCCGCACGGCCCGAGCCGGCCGGTCCGGCAGCGTCGTCACTCTGGTCACCCCCGCCCAGCGCCGGAGCATGACCCGCTTGCTGGCAGCGGCCGGCATCGTCCCGCAGACCACCCGGGTCCGTGCCGGCGAAGCGGCCCTGCACCGCATCACCGGCGCCCAGGCCCCCTCCGGCATTCCCGTCGTCATCGCCGCACCGGCACCCGAACGCCGCCACAAGCGCACCGCGGCCTCACGCGGCCGGCGCCGCCCCGCTGCGATGGCCGGGCGGGCGCCCGCAGGGCCGTCCGCACCCGGAGTGGCGGCCTAGTCCTTCGTGATCAGGAAACTGACCCCACACTCACTCTGCAGGAGGCACCTCGTGACACCGGTCCGGACGCACCCCCGCCCCGCCGCCCCCCACGCAGTGCAGGAACCGGCCGGTGCCACAGCCCCGGCCGCACCCCAGGTCTGGGACACCATGACCGTCGAGGTGGCACTCTCCCTCATGGCCGCCGCCCGCGCGGGCCACCTGGTCATCTACGACGAGGACGGCCGACGCACCGGAGGTGTCACCCTGGCCGGCCTCACCGATGTCCGTGACAGTCCCCACTACACGGACCGGATCCGCCTGCGTGACGTCGCCGGCGACTCGGTCCCGGGCGCGCTCACCGCCGCCCGCTGAACGCCCCACCCCGCACGGTCCCGTCCACTCCTTCCCTGTGAGGCATCATGCGCTGTGTCATCGCCCGCTTCCCGTTCGACCTGACCAAAGACGGCGTGCTGGAAGCGATGAAGGGTGTCAAGCCCGAGCCGGTCACCGACGACCTCGTCATCATCGGACGCCGCCACTACCCCGCCAAACAGGTCGGACAGGTCATCACCCGCCAGGACCGCCGGGACTTCAGCGCCGTCGAGGTCCTGAGGGCCATGACCCGCCTCGGCTTCACCTGCCGCACGCGCTCCACCGCCGGGCCCGTCCCTGTGACCGACCCCTACCGGAGGGCTTCCGCCATACTCGGCACGCAACCCGTCCCCCTCGACGGCGGTCAGGCGTAAGCCCGAGCCGGAGCCGGACAGAGCCGTGATACGTGACGGAACCGGGCGGGCCTCACCGCCCGCCTCGTCCCGGTGGGCGGTGAAGCCGCCGCCTGCTGTCCGGGCCCGGAACAGCAGTGGTTGACGGCGGCCGGAGTTACCGGAGCGGCGGCGACCATCCGCTACCGGAAGCGGGACCCCGCGGCGCGCCGCAGCCCGGGGACATCGCCGGGGGAGTCCGCGCCCGCGCCTTCCGGTGCTCCGCCTCGTCCGGCAGCCGGGCGAGGCTCAGGCCGAGGGTTCGGACCGGCTCTGACCGCGGAGTTCTTCGTTGATGCGCCGGGCTTCCTCAAGCTGATCCTCAAGGATGATGATGCGGCACGCGGACTCGATGGGCGTCCCGGCGTCGACCAGTTCGCGAGCCCGGCCGGCGATACGCAGCTGGTAGCGGGAGTAGCGGCGGTGGCCGCCTTCGGACCGCAGCGGGGTGATCAAGCGATGCTCACCCAACGCGCGCAGGAAGGCCGGCGTGGCGCCGAGCATCTCGGCGGCCCGGCCCATGGTGTAGGCGGGATAGTCGTCATCGTCGAACTTGTCGGCAGGGCGGGTACTGCGAGGGGGCATAGACCTCTTCTTCCGGGGACGCATCGAGGGGCCCGAGCGCACATGGCGCTCGGGCCCCGAGCTTTCAACACCATCTGCCGGCTGACTGCACCGGCCTTCTTCTTCCGCAGGTCCACCCGCGAGGGCGGGGCTGCGGGGATCGCGGTTGCGTGACCGGGGACCACCTTCCAATCCGGGGTCTGCGGTACCCGGGCGGACATGGTCCAGGCCCCGGGCGATCCTGATGGCGCTTCTGCTCCTTACTCTTCGATCACTACTCTTCGATCACTCTGCACTGGCTGGTGACACGGTACTGCTGTGCGGCCCCTCGGGTCGCCCGGCCCGGCAGCCAGCGGAAGAACCCACCACTTCCGGCTCCACCACTCCGCCGCCGGGCCGCACCTGCGTCGGCCTGCCTGCGCGGCAGTTCGTCTCTGCCGCGCCCTTTTCGACTTCCGGGCTACGGAGAAGACGGTAGCCCGTGCCGATGCCCATGTCTACATCAGCCGCTACAGATTTTCTTCAGTGTCGACCCGTCCCATTCTTCCTCTGCCGCACCCGGAAGGGTTTCCTGGCTGGTCGAATTTCTGGGCTGCGGGCGGGAGAGCCTGACGCGGCGGCGCGACCTGCACGCGGGAGCCCCGCCGCCGCCCTAGCCCCGCCGCCGCCCTAGCCCCGCCCCGGCCCCAGCAGCTCGCCCAGCCACGGCACCTGGCGGCGGTCGGGTACCTCCAGTGCCAGCCAGGAGCCGTCGGTGAAGGCGAGGTCGACCCGGGCCCGGTGGCGGTGCGGGTGGGGCGCGGACCGCGGGCCGTAGCCGCCCTCCGGGACCGTGCCGAGCAGCTGTGCCGCCTCCCGGTCCGGGTCCGCCGGCTCGCTCAGCAGCAACAGCCGCCGGTCGGTGACGGCCAGCGCCAGGCGGGTGTTGCCGTACCCGGCGACGTCCGCCGTGCCGGTGCGGGCGTCGATGACGAAGCGGCCCGCGGCGCTCTCCCAGCCGCCGTCCCACACCCGGCCCCGGAAGATCCGCCGGATGCCGCGCCAGGTGTGGCGGGCGCCGGCCTCCAGCAGACCGACGGGCAGGGAGCACAGCCACATCACGAAGGACACCGGCAGGAGGGCCCGCTGCCACCCGGTGAACCGGGCCTGCTCCTGCGCCGCGGGCTTGGGCCGGCGGTGACGTTTCGGGACGGTCTCCGGGGCCAGTGGATCGAGCCGTACGGGGAGCGCGCCGCGCAGCGTCTCCCCGGGGCCGAGGAACGGCGCGGAGTGCGTCCGGAGCCAGCCGTCCCGCTCCGGGGTCAGGGGGGTGGGGTGCATGTCCCTCTCTTCGGTCCGCCGCGGGCCGGGCGGTCCGCGGCACGGTGTCCGGTCCGCCGCGCGGCCCGTCCCGGCGGGGTCAGCCGAAGGTGTCCTCGATACTGCCCTTGGGCACGCGGTACGGCGCCGGCTCCTCGGGGTCCTTGTCGTCCAGCGCCTCACCGCCGAAGTGCTTGACGGCGTCCTCGGCCGGTGTCTTGAAGTCGCCGGTGAGGCCGGTGACTTCGTTGATCAGCGGCTTCGAACCGTGCTTGGCGATCTGCCCGGTGACGAGGTGGTGCGCCATCCAGTCCTTGCTGCGGAAGGCTCCCGGTCCGGTCGGGCCGCCCAGTTTGCGCAGCGTACCGGCGACCTTGCGTGCTTCGTTGAAGGACTTGGCGCCGCTCTTGAACTCCTTGACCGCCTTCATCAACTCACGCAGCGTCTTGGCCAGTTCCGCCGAGACCTTCTCCACCCGGGCGAGGAAGACGGCGACCTCCGCCTCGGCCACCAGCCCGTCGACCACCGTGGCCAGACCGAGCGTGAGGATGTCGGTGACCACCATCGCGGCCAGCGTCATCGCGGCCCATTCGATCGCCTCGCGGATGATGGCGACGATGGAGTCCTCCGCGAACTTCGACTCCTTCGCCGCCTGGCTGAGGATCTGGGCGGTCTTGCCCATGTCCTTGCCGGTGTCGTCCAGCGCGTCGATGACCTTGCCCATGCTGTGGCCGAAGCCCTCGGAGGCGTCACCCTCCCACTGCTCGGGCAGCCCCCGCGCCCCCGACCGCAGCTCCGCCGCCACCCGGTGCATTGCCTCGCCTTGCGTCTTCCACTCCTCGGCGGCGTGGGTCAGCTGTGTCGGCATACCGGTGACCTGTTCGAGCTTGTCCATCAGCCCGACCTTGTCCAGGAACCACCGGATGGCGTCGTCGAGCCCGGAGTCGAGACCGTGCTCCTCGTTGCTGTGGATCTGCTCGATGTCCGGGAGCTTCTCGATCTCCTTGTCGACCCAGGCGTACGCGTCGGTGACGGTCATCCGGCAGCACCCCCGCCACCGAAGTTCTGCTGCTCGGCGTACTCGGTCTGCACATAGCCGCCCGCCGTCGCCCGCAGCCCCTCGGCCATCCCCTGCAACAGCTCGGCGAGATCGTGGATGTTGCGCTGCGCCGCGGTGGCGTGCTCGTTGTACGAGGCGTGGAGTTCGTCGGATTCCGGCAGCTTGCCGAAGGCGCCCGACGGGATCTCCACGTGCTCCAGTGCCCGCCCGATACGGGGCACTTCCTCCTTCTGCCGATCGGTGTGGGACGCGTAGTGGAACAGCGCGTCGGGATCGGTCCGGAAATTCCCGCTCATGGCGTGAGCCCCCCAACCCGGGTCGTATACGGTCCCGCGACACGATAGGGAGGCGAAGAAAGGCACCTTTCAAGACAGAGTCAAGCGATGCTCACGCCCGCTCCAAGTCTTGTCGAATTCTTGCGGACCCCGTCGTTCAGCGTGCCCGCCGACGGGGACGGAAGCCGGGCCACCGCAGGCCCGCCCCGGCGCCGGGCCGCGTTGTCAGACCCATGGACGACACTGCCGTTCATGGAGACACGATCCGACATGGCCCTGGAGATCCATCTCGAAAAGATCCGCTCCGCCGCGACGGCGGAGACGGTGACGGACGCGGTCACGGCCGCCCTGCACCATGTGCGGTCCGGCTCCGGGGGCAGACGGAGAGGCGGGAGGCGGCTCACCGAACTGCTGCGCGCCGCACGGGCCTCGGCCGCGCAGGCGGAGGAATGGGAGGTGGTCCGGTCCGTGCAGGACGCCCTGCACTACACGGAAGGGCGCCTGCTGCGCCCCGACTACGAGGAGAAGTACCGGCTGCATCACGGGGAGCGTGGTCCGCGCGACCCGCTGGGTCTCAGAGCCGTCACGAGAACCGTGACCATGATGAACGAATTCTGGTGCGAGGAAGCCGGGAAATACCTCGCCGGACATCCCGGAGCCACTCTCGAAGAGGTCCTGGCGCACATACGGCAGCTGGGCCGGGACGCCGGTTTCACACAGGCCCCGGTGGAGGATCCGGCGCGCTATCACATTCCGCGCGGCGCCGCGGAGCTGTCGGCGTGGACGGAGCGGGTGCTGAGCAACCGCGTGGAGATCGTCGACCCGGCGGAGGCCGCCCGCCGCATCGTGTCCTCGCCACAGGCCCTCTCCGTCCTCGCGGCGGACGAGGACGGGCGGACGGTCCTGCGCGCGGCGGAATTGCAGCGCCGCGCCGTTCACCTGCGGGAACTGCGCCGGGTGGCCGAGGACGCGCACGCCTGTGAGCACGCCCTGCAGCAGGCGCTGAAGGGGATGTACTGGGTGTTCGGCGGGCGTTTCATCGGCGAGGCGCAGCGGCGCAGGCTGGTCCCCGGGGACGAGGTCGACATTCCGTTGATCCGCGGGGACGGCTCGCTCCAGATAGTCGAGCTGAAACGGGCCGCGGCGGTGAAATTGGTCAAGGGGCACCGCGGAGCCTGGGTCCCGAGGCGGGAAGTGCACGACGCCGTGGGACAGGCCATCAATTATCTGGTGGGGCTCGACGAGAACCGGGAGCGCATTTCCGCGGAGTTCGGGATCGATACCCGCCGGGCGAACGCCCTCGTTCTCATCGGGCATCCGCTGAGCCAGCCGGAGATCGACGAAAGGGAGATCAACGACGCCCTGCGCATTCACACCTCGCATCTGCACCGCGTCGAGATCCTCACGTACAAGGAGCTGATCGACAGCGCCGAGCGGGCGCTGGCGGCCGGTGACGTGATGTAGCCGAGGGGAGGGGGACCGATGGGGGCGTATCGGTACCCTGGTCGTGTCGGATGGCCCTGGTCAGGGCCGTATCGGGAAGTCCCGGACGTGGCGGTCGCCGCGTCGGGCCGGGAGCCGGTGGCGCCGCGGCAGGATGCGGGACGGAGCCGGCGGTGAGGGCGGAGCGTCGTGGAGAAGGTCGTGCTCACGGCCGCCGGACTGTACGTCATCGTGCTGCTGCGGGCGGGCGGGACCTTCGCCGTCGGATGGCTGGCCGGTGCCGGGGTGCGGCGCAGCCGGCTGGCGGAGCGGATGTCCTCGGCGCCGTTCGTACGGACCGAGCGGGCGATCCAGCGGTGGGGCGCGCCGGTGGTGGCCCTCTCCTTCCTGACCGTCGGCTTCCAGACGGCCGCCAATTTCCTCGCGGGCACCCTGCGGATGCCGCTGCCGCGCTATCTGCCCGCGCTGTTCGTGGGCGGGGCGTGCTGGGCGCTGGTCTACGCGACGGTCGGGATCGGAGCGCTGGAGGTGCTGTCGCGGCTGTTCGCCGCGCAGCCGGCGCTCGGGGCGGCGGCGGTCGCGGTGCTGCTCGCCGCGGTGTGCGGTGCGGTGGTGTACCGGCGGCGGAGGCGGAACGCCGCGTCGGCCGCCGCGCGAGACACGGCGGCCGACGGCTCCTGACGGGGTACCGGGACGGTCACCGGGCCCGTGAGGCCGAAGTCGGGGCCCGGCCTCCGTGAGCCGGGCGCGAGGCGCGGGCACCCGGGCCCGGTGACCCGGCCCTTGTACGCGGCCCCTGGGAACGGGCCCGGCCTCCGTGAGCCGGGCCGGGGGAGCCGGGCCCCGGCCCAGGGGCCCCGGGCCCGGCCCCGTCCCTACGGCTCCAGGATCAGCCGGATCGGGTCGCCGATCTTGTGCTCCAGGCGGTGCACGGCCTCGGCGGCGTCGGCCAGGGGGAGGTGGCCGGTGATGGAGGGGGCCAGGTCGAGGCGGCCGGTGGCGGCGAGGCGGACGAGCTGTTCGACGTGCTCGGGCGAGGAGCCGTAGTGGCCGCGGATCTGGTTGCGGTTCCAGCTGAAGCGGGTGCCGTCGGTGACGGTGAGCGGGTGCGGGGTGAGCCCGGCCAGGACCAGGGAACCGCCGCGGCGCAGTACGGTCGCGGCCTGCTCACGGACGGCCGGGACGCCCGCGAAGTCGTACGCGACGTCCAGACCGCGGCCCCCGGTGGCCTCCCGGACGGCGGCGGCGAAACCGTCGTCGGCCGGGTCCAGGGCGAGGTCGGCGCCGAAGGCGAGGGCACGTTCGCGGGCGCTGGGCAGCGGGTCGACGGCGAGTACCGGCGCGGCTCCGGCCAGCCGGGCGAGGCGGATGCCGTGGGCGCCCAGACCGCCCGCGCCCCAGATGCCCACGGCCTGCGCGGGGCGGACCGCGCCGGTGTCCACGATCGCGGCGTACGGGGTGGAGACGGCGTCGGGGATGATCGCCGCCTGGTCGAAGGGGAGGTGGTCGGGGATCGGGACGAGGGTGTCCTCGCGGGCGAGGGCGTAGGTGGCCCAGCCGCCGTCGTAGTCGACGCCGCGGGTTTGCGGGTTCAGACACGGGGTGCGGCGCATCGCGCAGCTCGCGCACCGGCCGCAGCTCTGGCCCGCCTGGAGCGCGACCCGCGTGCCGGGCGTCCAGTCGCCGAGGAGACCGGGGCCCAGGGTGTGGATCACCCCGGCGACCTCGTGGCCGAGGGTGAGGGTGTCGACGGGGACGAACGGCTTCAGGCTGCCGTCGATGAGGTGGACGTCGGACAGGCAGACACCGGCGGCCTTGACCTCGATCAGTACCTCTCCCGGCCCGGGTTCGGGCACGGGGACCTCCTCGACACGGAATGTCGTGCTGGGTACGTGCAGACGTCCGGCGAGCATCGTGTTCATGGGGAACCTCCGGGTTCGGTGGGCGGTGGTCAGGAGGCGGCGTAGACGTCTTCGACGTAGCGGCCGTCGGCGATCAGGGTGTCGAGCCAGGCGGCGGCGCCGGCGTCGTCCGCGCCGGGGGTGTGCGCGACGTACAGGGCGCGGAAGGCGTCGCGGACGCCGGGTGCCATCCGGGCGCCGTCGCCGCAGACGTAGACCCGGGCCCCGGCGCCGAGCAGCCGCCACACCTCGGCGGACTCGGCGGCTATCCGGTGCTGGACGAAGCGCCGGCCGTCAACGGGGGCCTCGCTGAAGGCGGGGCGCATGTCGACCACGCCGGCCAGTTCGGCGGCGCGCAGTTCCCGGGCGTGCAGGTAGTCGGCGTCGGGGGCGTCGCAGCCGAAGTAGCAGAGCGCCGGGGCGAGGGCGGCGCCGTCCGCGGCGAGGGCGAGCCGGTCGGCGACGGCACCGCGGAACGGCGCGAGGCCGGTACCGGCCGCGATCATGATCAGCGGGGTGTCCGCGTCGTGCCGGATCCGGAAGACCTCCCGGCACGGCTGGATCCGGGCGTACACGGTGTCGCCGGGGCGCACGGTGTGCAGATGCCCCGAGCCGGTGCCGCGGTAGGTGCCCCGGCCCGAGCGCGCGGGTGCTTCGAGCAGCGAGACCATCAGGTCGACGTGGTGCGGGTCGACGGCGGGGGAGGACGAGACGGAGTAGTGCCGCGGCCGGATCGGCTCCAGCAGCTCCAGCAGGACCGGCCAGCTCAGCTCCGCCGCCAGCGCCGGGTTGTCCTCGATGACGTCCAGCAGCCCGCGGTGGTCGGCGGCGCGTGCCTCGGCGTCCGCCGCCAGCGCCGCCAGGGCCTGCCGCTCGGGCGGGCAGGGGTTGAGCCCGGCGAGGAGCGTCAGCTGCGCGGCGGTCGGACGGCCCTGCAACTCGACGTGGTGGGTGAGGAGATGGCGTACGGTGACCGGCCGGTCGAGCGTGAGGGAGTCGCGGCGCGGGCGGTGGGCGGCGATCTGCAGGACGGTGTCCGGGTCCGCCCGCAGGATGCCGAGGGCCCGTTCGACCAGCTCCGGGGCGTTGGCCGGGAGCACCGCCACATGGTCCGCGGTGCGGTACGTCGATCCCTCGGGCAGGGCGAGGCGGACGAAGCGCTTGGCGCGCGGGTGGCCCGGGTCGGTGAGGCTGCCGGTCTCGGTGACCGTCATCGCGGTGAGGTCGTGCCGGGCGGCCAGCGCGTCCAGCGGGCCGCCGGTGACCTCGGTGACGGTGTAGGCGGGGCCCTCCGGCGCGGTGGCGGGGGCGCCGGCGGTGGCGGGGTCGCCGTACCCGGTGAGCAGGGCGGTGCGCAGCGCGCCGGTGAACGCGGTGACCGTGCCCGAGAGGTCTCCGGCGGCGTCGGCGGCGGCGCGCTCCAGGAGCCGGGTGCCGCCGAGGGCGGCGAGCCGGTCGTCGATGAGGGTGGGGATGCGCTGGTAGGTGGCGGACCAGTTGCGGTCGCCGACGCCGAGGACGGCGTAGGTGACGCCGTCGGCGGCGCCCGGCTCGGCGGTCTCCAGCCAGTGGACGAACTTCGCGGCGTCGTCCGTGGGGCGGCCGTTGTACGAGGCGGCGGTGATGATGACGGGCCGGTCGGTGGGGAGCGCGCCGGTGTGGTCGTCGAGCGGGGTGATCACCGTGTCGCAGCCGGTCTCGGCGGCGGTGTCCGCGAGCCGGGTGGCGAAGTCGCGGCAGGTGCCGTAGTTGGTGCCGTGCAGCAGCAGGGCCCCGGTGCCCTGCCGGACGCGGGTGGGCAGGGCGCCGGCGTCGGCGGGCGCCGCCTCCTCGTGTGCGGCGTTGCCGGCGGGCAGTGCGGTGCGGTTCGCGGCGCGGTCGGCCGGGGTGCGCGGGGCGAGGGAGAGGGTGAAGCCGTCGGGCTTGATGGTGAGCGCCTGCTTGAGGTCCATCGTGTAGCCGGCGTGGTCGAGCAGCCGGTAGCGGTGGACCAGCATGGCGAGCAGCATGGTGGCCTCGTGCAGCGCGAACTGCCGCCCGATGCAGGCGCGTTCGCCGGTGCCGAACGGTTTGAAGGCGTGCGGGGAGCGGGCCGCCTCCGCCTGGGGGGAGAACCGCGCGGGGTCGAACAGCTCGGGGTTGTCGCCCCAGACCGGGTCCAGGTGCAGCATCGGCGTCAGGACCGTCGCCCACTGCCCGGCCCGCAGTGGGACGCCGCCCAGTTCGGTG
The DNA here is from genome assembly GCF_055567035.1 of Streptomyces sp. NPDC027185. Taxonomy (NCBI): domain Bacteria; kingdom Bacillati; phylum Actinomycetota; class Actinomycetes; order Kitasatosporales; family Streptomycetaceae; genus Streptomyces; species Streptomyces sp. NPDC027185. Next base: position 156,474 of record NZ_JBVHRF010000003.1, read on the forward strand.
TCGGTGAGCGCCTCGCGGGAGAAGCCGGGGGCGGGCGGGTACATCCGCAGCGTCTCGTTGAGCACCTGGCGGGTGTAGTGCAGCCGGCCGATGTCCTCGAACGTCGGCTCCGGGTCGGGCGTGTCGCCCCACAGCTCGTCCACCTCACGCTGCATCAGGCGCAGCGCGGTCGGGTGCTTGAGCAGGTTGTACAGGGCGAAGGACAGGGTGCCCGAGGTGGTCTCGTGCCCGGCGATGAGGAAGGTGATGACCTGGTCGCGGATGTTGGCCAGGTCGAGGGTGGTGCCGTCGGAGGGGTGGGTGGCGCCGAGCATCAGCCCGAGCAGGTCCTCGTTCTCGGGTGCCGGGGCGCCGGGGGCGGTGCGCGCCGCGATGACCTCGTCCACCACGGAGGCGAGGTAGTCGGCGTCGGCGCGGAACGCCTCGTCGGTCCGGGTGTGGTCGAGGGCCGGGTCGCGGCTGAGCTTCGTCATCGCCCAGTGCAGGCAGCGCACCAGCGCTCCGACGAAGGGGTGCAGGTCGTCCCGGTCGAAGGAGCCGAAGTCGAAGCCGAATCCGGTCAGTCCGATGGTGTCCAGGGTCATCCGGGTCATGTCGTCGGGCACGTCGACGGGGGAGCCGTCCGCGCACCGCAGGTCCCAGGCTTCGATCAGTCGGCGGGCGACCCGCAGCATCACCGGGTGGTACGTCCGCATCGAGCCGAGCGCGAAGGCGGGCATCAGGATGTCGTGCGCCTTGGCCCAGTTGGGCTCGTCGTTGTAGGCGGTGAACAGACCGTCGTGGGTGAACTCCCGGACGTTGGTCAGCGCCGGGCCGACCGCCTTGCCGAAGCGCCGTTCGTCGGACAGTTCGGTGACCAGTTCCAGACTGCTGACGAAGAGGGTGTCCTGGCCGTGCTGGCGCTGGATGAAGGCCGGACCGTGCCGCCGGGCCAGCGCCATGCTCCGCAGCAGCGGGGTGCGGGCCGGGGTGTGGGAGACGTCGACGACGGGGATGCCGCCGGGGCCGTCGGTGTGCGGGGGGAGCGCTGGCGCGGACATGGGACGAACCGCCTTCCGTGAAGCAGAGGAGCCCGGAACCGTCCGCGGGGAGCGGTTCCAGCGGTCCTCCCCAGCCTCGCCGCTGGCCGGTGCGCGCGCCGCCGCCGCTCTGCATGATCGTGTAGTGGTCCGGCGCGCGAGGGTCTTGCGGAAGTGTCCGGGGTGTGCATCGGGGTGCGATCGCGGGTGAACGGGACGGTGGAACGGCCGGTGGGGATCCCGTCCGCGGCGAGGTGCGAGAAAGGTCACCTTTGGGCGGCTCATGACAGCTGGGGATCATTTCGCCGCGGTGTCAATGACAGGATAGAAGGGCAATCGCAGGGAATCCGCACCAATTCTGTGCGTTCCTGCCCGCTTTCCGCTCACGTCCTCGCCGGACCGCATTACCGATAGGCCCGTCCTGCCATGCCGCTCGCCTTCCTCAGCCGCCTGCGTGACCGAATGCCGCACAGCCCTGCCTCGCCGCTGCCCGGCGGGGCGGGCGCGTTGGACCTGCGGGTGGACGATCCCGTCGGACTGCCGATGGCGGGGGTGGCGGTCTCGGTCCGCAATCTCGGGGGCCAGGAGGTGACGCAGGGGCGGACCGACCCCAACGGCCGCCTCACGGTGACGCTGCGCCCCGGCTCCTACCGGCTCATGGTGACCTCCGACGGTTTCCGGCCGGTGCGGTGCGACGCCGAGGTGGTGGCGGGCGAGCGGACCGCGCCGGCGCCGATCGCCCTGGAGCTGGCCCCGGCGCTGCCGCTGCCCGCCACCGGGCAGTGGCGGCTCGACCCCGACCACAGCGCCATCCGCTTCACCGCCCGGCACATCGGGCTCGCCGAGATCCACGGCCGGTTCAACCGCTTCGAGGGCGGACTGTGGATCGGCGAACGGATGGAGGACTCGCGGGTCGAGGTGACCATCGAGGCGGCCAGTATCGACACCGGGGTGCGGATGCGCGACGAGCATCTGCGGTCGGCGGAGTTCCTGGACGTGGCGCGCTTCCCCTACCTGCAGTTCGCCGGGGAGCGGTTCGTGCACAAGGGCGGCAGCCGCTGGGCGGTGCAGGGTGTGCTGCATCTGCACGGTGTCAGCCGCACCGTGCAGCTCGACACCCGCTACCTCGGCATCGGCACCGGTATCGCGGGCGAGACCCGTACGGCTTGCCAGGCGGTCACCGAGCTGCACCGCGAGGACTTCACGCTGGACTGGCGCAAGATGCTGGCCAAGGGTATCGCCGCGATCGGCGCGACGATCCGGGTGGAGCTGGACATCCAGGCGATCCGGCCCGAGTAGCGGCGGGCCGCCCGCTCGATGGGAGGGGCGGAGGCGCACGGTGACGCACCGTGCGCCTCCGCCCTTTTCGCGTTCTGTGCCGGCGGCCGGCGGGCTTTCCGCCGCCGCTCGTCCGCGGGCCCGCGGCGGCCGGAATCCGCCTTGTCATCGTATGATGTCATCAACTGGTGACGTCGTTGACGGGAGGGGTCGCGTGGAAGCCGCCGAGAGGATGCCCGCGTGGAAGGAGCGGGCGCTGGTGCCCGTGCTGCTGTCGGTCGGGATGCTGGTGGCGATCATCAGCAGTCTGGGGGCGCCGCTGATCCCGACCATCGCGCGCGTCGACCACGTCTCCCTGGAGGCGGCCCAGTGGTCCCTGACGGTGACGATGCTGGTCGGCGCGGTCGTGACCCCGCTCATGGGGCGGCTGGGGGACGGACCGCACCGGCGCCGGGTGATCCTCGGCGGACTGGCGCTGACACTCACCGGCAGCCTGCTGGCGGCACTGCCGACGGGCTTCACCGGGCTGCTGACGGGGCGGGCGCTCCAGGGCGTCGGTATCGCGCTGACCCCGCTGACCATGGCCACCGCCCGTGACGCGCTACCGCCCGAGCGGGCCCGGCACACGGTCGCGACCCTCTCCCTGACCGCCGCCGCCGGGGTCGGGCTCGGCTATCCGCTCACCGGCGTCCTCGCCCGCTACCTGGGACTGCACGCCGGATTCTGGTGCGCCGCGCTCGCCTCGGCGCTGGCGCTGACGGCCCTCGCCGTGGTCCTCCCCGCGCCGCCGCGCAGAGCCGCGCACCCGCTGGACGTCACCGGGGCACTGCTGCTCGCCGCCGGTATGGCCGGACTGCTCCTGACCACCACCGCGGGCGGACGCTGGGGCTGGACCTCGCCGAAGCTGATCGCGCTGGCCGGGACGGCCGTGGTCCTGCTCGGCTGGTGGGCGGTGCACGAACTGCGTACCCCGCACCCGCTCGTCGACATCCGCCTGGTCCGCGGGCGCCCGGTGCTCGCCGCCGATCTCACCGCGGTGCTCTCCGGCATCGGGATGTACGTGATGCTGTCGATGGTGCCGCAGTACGTGCAGACGCCGCCGTCGGCGGGGTACGGCTTCGGTGCCTCGGTGGTCGTCGCCGGATTGATCCTCACGCCGTTCTCGGTGGCCAGCATGGTCTCCGGACGGCTGGTGCGGCTGGCCTCCCGCTCCGTCTCCCCGGGCCGGATGCTGCCGTTGGGCTGTCTGGTCTGCCTGGCCGGTACGGCGCTGTTCACCTGGGTGCGGGGCGGGCTGTGGGAGGCGTTCGTCGCCATGGGGCTCATCGGGCTGGGCGCCGGGGTGACGGTGTCCGTGATGCCGGCGCTCATCGTGGGCGCGGTCCCGGCGCACGAGACCAGCAGCGCGCTGAGCTTCAACCAGGTGGTGAAGTACCTCGGTTACTCCTCCGGCAGCGCGTTCACCGCGGCGGTGCTCGCCGCCCACCCCGGGGCCGGCTCCCTGCCCGCCGAGAGCGGCTACCGCACGGCCGGTCTCGTCGGATGCGTGGTCTGGGCGCTCACCGCCCTCGTCGGACACCTGCTGGTACGCGGCCGGTCCGGGCGGACGACACCCGGCTCCCCGGCGACGGCGTCGGCCACCTCGGGACATAGGGTGACGGCGGCCAAAGGGTGAGCCCGCGGGGCGGGAGGATGTGGAGGCACGGCGGTGACCGGCACTCAGGAGGCGCGTCGCAGGGATTCCGCGCGCAGCCGCGAGGCGCTGCTGCGCGCGGCGGGCGAACTCTTCTCGGAGCGCGGCTTCGACCGCACCACGACCCGGGACATCGGCCGCCGCGCGGGCGTCGATCCGGCGCTCATCGCCCGGTACTTCGGCGGCAAGACGCAGCTCTATCTCGCCGCGGTGCAGGCCGAGCGGGGCGACGCGCAGGTCAGCGACCTCCTCGCCCCGGACCGGCTGCGGCAGATCCTCGAACGCGCCGACCTGCGCGGGCTCGTCCCCATCCTCCAGGTGGGGGTCCAGCCGCTGAACGATCCCGCGGCGGACGAGGCGGCCCGTGCCGCACTGCACGCCCGGCTGGTGGAGCCGCTGCACCGCCGGTTCGTCCAGGAGGGCCGGGCGCAGCCGCGGTTGCGCGCCGAGATCGTGGTCGCCGCGGTCATCGGCATCCTGCTGGGCCGCCGCTCCGGCGCGTTCGAGGAACTGGGCGCGGCGGCGCTGGACGATCTGTCGGAGCTGCTGCGGGAGACGCTGGGCGGCGGGGAGTAGCGGGAGGAACGCCGTGGCCCCGGTGCCCGCCCTTTGCCGGGGCGGGCACCGGGGCCACGGCGCATGGGGGAGCGGAGCGGTTCAGCGGGTCACGCGGATCCGGTTGAGCTGGTCCTCGCCCTGCGGGCCGGAGCCCGACTTGTCGACGACGTGGGCGGTGCCGCGCGCGATCTCGATGTGGTTGGGGCGGGCGCCGGTCGCGACGGTCCGTACGACGGTGCCCTTGCGGGGGTCGAGGAAGGAGACGGTGGCGGTGGTGCGGTTGGCGACCACGACGGCGCCGGTGCGCGGATCGCTCGCGACGGCGAGGGTGCCCTCGCCGGTCGCCACGGTCCGCACGACGGAGCCCTTGCGCAGGTCGACGACGGAGACCGTGCCGGCCTTCTGGTCGGCGGTGCAGGCGGTGCGGCCGTCGCGGGAGAGGGTGAGTGAGATGGGGCCCTGGCCGGTGGGGATCAGCCGGGGCTTCGCGGCGCCGGGCGCCGCCTCGATGATCTGGTTGCCGTTCAGATCGGCGGCGTAGACGGTGCCGGTGCGCTCGTCGACGGCGAGCCCGGTCGGCCCGGCGCCCTCGATGGTGACGCGCTTCTTCTCCTGGTACGTACGGGTGTCGAACGCGACGAGCGAGCCGTCGCCGAAGCCGCCGGCCCACGCGGTGTGGTGGCGTTCGTCCACGACGACCTCGCGGGCGTGGGCGACGCCGGGGAGGGTGGCGAGGCGCCTGCCGGTGCGCTGGCTGTAGACGGCGACGGAGTTGTCGCGGGTGTTGGTGGTCCAGACGGTGTTGTGCCGGTCGTCGACGTCGACGCCGTAGACCGCTTCGACGGCGCCGGTGGCGCGGTCGGTGACCGGCGGGGTGTAGGAGGCTTGGATGGTCATCGTCCGCGGGTCGACCTTCACCAGCGCGGAGGTGGTGACCGGCGGGCGGCCCACCGCGGAGGTGGCCCACAGGACGTGGTTCCGCTCGGAGTACGCGGACTGGTAGAGGCCCTTGACCAGCGGCGCCGCCGTCGCGGGCGCCGCTTCGGCGGCGGCCGCCGGGTGGGCGGCGGGCGTCGCCGGGGCGGCGTGGGCGGCGCCGGTGAGGGTGAGCGTGCCGCCCGCGGCGAGGGCCACGGCGGTGGCGGCGAGCCGTCGGATGCGGAGGGTCAGTGCGGACATGCGGCGTCAGTCTCCTTGGCGGGGATGCCTTTGGGGGGTGTTCGCGGAGAAGCGAGCTGGCAATAAGTTAGCTTAGGCTTACCTAAGTTCGATCTGGAAATGGTGTGGCCTCCGTCATAGGTGAGGTGGGGGTGACCGCTCTCCGGAGCGCCTGAGCGGCAAAGGTAAGGTGACCCTAAGTTCCCGGGGTGTCCGTCAGGCGCCCCGGGGGTCCGCCCGGGTGCGCGGTCCGCGCGACCGCCCGCCCCCGTCACCGGAGTTCCGCCGCATGTCCGCGTCCGCGCCGCCCGAGGGCACCGCCCACCACCCGCCCCGCACGGCCCGCCCGCAGCCCCTGCCGCGGATCGCGACCGGCCCCGTCCTGCCCGCGCCCGACCGCACCGCGGAGTTCTGGGACGAGGTCGCCCGCACCGGCACCCCGCTCATCGCCCCCGACCCGGAGGGCGACCCGGACCACGCCGCCGTCACCTTCCTGTGGCGCGGCACCCCCGCCACCCGCGCCGTCCAGGTGCTGCCCAACAAGCTCACCGACCCCCGCGACCCGGGCGCGAACCTGATGGAGCACCTGCCCGGCACCGACGTGTGGCACTGGACGCTCCGGCTGCGCCGCGACTGGTACGGCACCTACGACTTCCGCGTCGATGAGGGCGACGGGCCCGCACCGGACGGCGCCGGACACCCGGCCCGGCTGCACGCCCCATGCCGCCTCGACCCGTTCAACCCCCGTACGCTGCCCGGCCGTTGGGGCGGTCCCGGAGTCTCCTGTGCGCGGCTGCCCGGTGCGCCGCGTGACACGGAGTGGGAGGTGCGGCCCGGCGTCGCCCGGGGCACCGTCACCCCGCACGACGTACCGAGCGCCCGCCTCGGCGGCGCCCGCCGGGTCCGGCTCTACCGGCCCCCACACACCGCGCCGGACACGGAGCTGCCGGTGCTGGTGCTGCTCGACGGTGAGCACTGGCAGCCCCGGCTCGGCCTCGCGCACCTCCTGGACAACCTCATCGCCGACGGCCGTGTCCCGCCCCTCGCCGCCGTCCTCCCCGAGTCCGTCGACGCGGCCACCCGCTGGCGGGAGCTGACCTGCCGCCCGGAGTTCACCGCCTTCCTGACGGAGGAACTGCTGCCATGGGCCGCCGGGCAACTGCCGCTCACCGCCGACCCGGCCCGTACGGTGATCGCCGGGCAGAGCCTGGGCGGGCTGACCGCGGCGTACGCGGCGCTCACCGCACCGCACCGGTTCGGCAACGTCCTCGCCCAGTCCGGCTCGTTCTGGTGGCCGGCCGGTCCGGACGCCGAGTGGCTCACCGCCCGCATCGCCGCCGCCCCCCGGCTCCCGGTGCGCTTCCGGCTCTCCTCCGGCGAGCAGGAGTGGGTGGCCCTGCCCGCCGCCCGCCGGCTGCGCGACGCGCTCACCACCGCCGGATACGACGACGCCACCTACCGGGAGTTCAACGGCGGCCATGACTACCTGTGCTGGCGCAGCGAACTCGCCGGGGGGATCGTGGAGTTGTTCGGCGACGGGCGCGGGGCGCCGGACCGGCCGCGGACGTAGGGCGGTCCGCCGGGGCGGGACCGGCGGACCGGCGCCGCGGGCGGCCGGTAGGTTGGCGGCGCCGTGGCCGGGAGCGGGGCGCGCCGTGTCCCGCCCGCCGCGGCGGACCCCGTCCGCGCCCGACCCGAGGAGAGACCGTGCCGGAAGACCGCCCGCCCCACCCGCCGTTCACACGGGAGACCGCCCGGCAGAAGGTCCAGGCGGCCGAGGACGCCTGGAACACCCGCGATCCGCACCGGGTGGCGCTCGCCTACACCCCGGACTCGGTGTGGCGTAACCGCGACACCTTCCTCACCGGACGCGAGGAGATCGTCGCCTTCCTGACCCGGAAGTGGGAGCGCGAACTCGACTACGCACTGCGCAAGGACCTCTGGGCGTACCAGGAGAATCGGATCGCGGTCCGCTTCCAGTACGAATGGCACGACGCGGCAGGCCGCTGGTGGCGCAGTTACGGCAACGAACTGTGGGAGTTCGACGAGCACGGCCTCATGCGGCGCCGCGAGGCGAGCATCAACGACACGGTCATCGCCGAGACCGACCGGCGGATCTTCGGCCCCCGGCCCCGGGACGAGCACGGGACGCACCTCCCCCTCAGCTGACGCCCGCCCCCGCGCCCCGCACCGCGCACGCCGCCGCCCAGCCGGCCGGGGCGGGTACGTCGGTGAGTTTCCACCCCGCCACGGGGGCCGGACGCGGTCCGCACCCCAGGTAGCGGTCATGGAGGGCGGTGCCGGACAGGCCCTCGCCGGTCGCCTTCAGGTACGCCTCCTTGCGGGTCCAGCACCGGGCGAAGGCGGCCGGACGGCCGTCGCCGGGGAGCCGTGCCAGCTCCGCGCGTTCGGCCGGGTGGAGCGCTCCGGCCGCGTCGGCGGCGGTCCGGGCGGCGGGGACGCGTTCGATGTCCACGCCGACCGGGGCGGACGCCAGTGCCAGCAGCGCCAGGCCGTCGCCGTGGGAGAGGGAGAAGTGCACCGCCGCCCCGGCCGGACCCGCCACCGCCGGACGGCCGTGCGGCCCGCCGCACCCCGGGCACGCCAGCCGGACCAGTTCCACCGCCCGCGGCGCCGTGCCCAACACCGCGCCCAGCGCCCGGCGCAGCTCCGCGTGGACGGCGATGTACAGCGCCCGGTCGGCGGGGCGGCGCAGCGCGGCGGCTCGGCGCCGCTCCCGGGCGTCCAGGAGCGGCGTGCCGTCGTCACCGTCCGCCGTGACGAGGCGCAGCCACGGGCCCCGCGCCAGCTCCGCGGCGGCGGGCGCCGGCCCACAGCGCACGGGGGCGGGCCCGGGGCCGGGCCCGCCGGGCACCCGATCCGGCACGGAGCCGGGCCCACCGCCTGCGGGGCCCGGCGACGCGGGGCCCTCGGCCCTCACCCGGCACCGCCCGCCAGATACGGCGCGAGGACGGCGGCGACGGCGTCCAGCCGCTCCTCGCGCATCAACTGCGGGTGGGTGCAGTCCAGATCGTGGTTGACGATCCGGCCCGAGACGTGCGGGCGCCACGCCTCGCGGGTCAGCCAGTCCTCCGCGCGCGGCGCCGCCGCCGTGAAGAACAGGACGTCGCCGTCGAAGCGGCGGTGCCGGTGGGCGCGCATCAGCCGGGCGTGGTGCGGCACGATGTCGACGATCCGGGACAGGGCGCGGTCGCCCAGCCCGGCCAGCGGACTGCCCGCCTCGCGGAGCGTGGCCAGCACGTCCTCACGGCTGCGTTCGCCGGTCCGGTCGAAACCGGCCATCCGCAGGACGGCGGTGAGCGCGTCGCCCTCCTCCGGCGCGGGCCGCTCGCGCCACTGCTCGGCCGGGAACGCGTCGAGCAGCGCCAGCAACTCGACCTCCTCGCCCGCCTCCTGGAGCAGCACCGCCACGGTGTGCGCCAGGATCCCCCCGACCGACCAGCCCAGCAGCAGGTACGGGCCGTGCGGCCGCACCGCCCGCAGCTCACGGACGTACCCGGCGGCCTGCGTCTCCAGGTCCGGCGGGAGCGGCCCGTCGTCGAGCAGACCGGGGGCCTGGATGCCGTACAGCGGCCTGCCGGGGCCGAGCCGCGCGGACAGACCCGCGTAGCACCAGGCCAGACCGCCCGCCGGGTGGAAGGCGAAGAGCGGCGGGCGGTCGCCCCCGATGCGCAGCGGCAGGACGGTGCCGAGCGCGTCCCCGGCGGCGGGCGCCGCGGTCGCCAGCCGTGCGGCGAGGGCCGCCGGGGTCGGTGCCTCGAAGAGCGAGCCGATGGTCAGCTCCGTACCGCACTCCTCGCGGATCCGGGCGATCAGCCGGACCGCGAGCAGCGAGGTGCCGCCGAGGTCGAAGAAGGCGTCGTCAGGGCCGGTTTTTGGGACGCCCAGGACCTCGGCGAAGAGCCGGGTCACCGTCGCCTCCCGCGCGTTCGCCGGGCGGCGGGCCGCGCCGCCGCCGAACACCGGCGCGGGCAGCGCCGCCCGGTCCAGCTTGCCGTTCGGGGCCAGCGGGAACGCGTCGAGCGCGACGACCGCCGCCGGGACCATGTGCTCGGGCAACACCGTGGCCAGCTCCGCGCGGACGGCCGCCGGGTCGGCTGCGCCCGTCACGTAGCCGATGAGCCGCTGCTCGCCCGCCGCGTCCCGGTGGACCAGCGCGCAGGCGCCGTCCACCCCCGGGCGGGCCGTCAGCGCCGCATCGATCTCGCCGAGTTCGATGCGCTGGCCGCGCAGTTTGACCTGGTGGTCGGTGCGGCCCAGGTACTCCACCTCGCCCGCCGCGCTCCAGCGTGCCAGGTCGCCGGTGCGGTACATCCGCGCGCCGGGTGCCCCGAACGGATCGGCGACGAAGCGCTCCGCGGTCAGCTCCGGACGGTTCAGGTAGCCGTCGGCCAGCTGCCGCCCGGCGAGGAAGAGTTCGCCGGGCACACCGGGCGGGCAGGGCTGCCGGGCCGCGTCCAGGACGTACAGCCGGGTGTTCCACACCGGTCGGCCGATCGGCACCGGACCGTCACCGTCCGCCGCGCAGGCGTGGTACGAGACGTCGACCGCCGCCTCCGTCGGTCCGTAGAGGTTGTGCAGCGCGGCGCCCGGCAGGGTGCGGGCGAAGAGCGTCGCCGTCTCGCGGGGCAGCGCCTCGCCGCTGGCGAAGACCTGCCGCAGCGACGCGCAGCCGGCCGCCCGCGGCGCCGCCAGGAAGACCTGGAGCATCGACGGGACGAAATGGCAGGTGGTGACGGACCGTTCGGTGATCAGCCGGGCCAGCCGGTCCGGGTCCTTGTGCACGCCGGGCTCCGCGACGACCAGCGCCGCGCCCTGGCGCAGCGGCCAGAAGAATTCCCAGACGGACACGTCGAAGGAGGACGGGGTCTTCTGCAGGACCCGGTCGGCCGCGCCGAGCGGATGGGCGTGCTGCATCCACCGCAGCCGGTTGTCGATCGCCCCGTGCGAGACCACCACACCCTTGGGACGGCCGGTGGAGCCGGAGGTGTGGATGACGTACGCCGGGTGCGCCGGGGTGAGCGCCCGCCCCGGGGTGACCGGCGGGTACCCGGAGACGTCGAGGGTGTCGAGGGCGACCGGCGGTGTCCCGGTGCCGGACGGCAGCCGCCCGGCGCGGTCGGTGACGGCGCAGACCGGCGCCGCGTCCTGGAGCATGAACGCCAGCCGCCGCTCCGGGTATTCCGGGTCGAGCGGCAGATACGCGGCGCCCGCCTTGAGGACCGCGAGCAGCGCCACCACCAGCTCCGCCGAGCGCGGCACACAGACCGCGACCAGTTCGCCGGGGCCCGCGCCGAGGCGCTGGAGGTGGTGGGCGAGCCGGTTGGCGCGGGCGTCGAGCTGCCCGTACGTCAGGGCGGTGTCGCCGAAGAGGAGCGCGGTGGCGTCCGGGGTGCGGGCGGCCTGCGCCTCGATCGGACCGATCAGGGTGGTCGGCGGCACCGGGTGCGCGGTGCGGTTGAACTCGTCGGTCACCAGCGCGTGTTCGGCGGGCGTGGCGATGGTGTGGGCGGCGAGCGGCCGGTGCGGATCGGTGGCGGTGAGCCGTTCCAGAAGTTTCAGGAAGCGTTCCTGATGGACGGCGAGCGCGTCGGCGTCGTACAGCGCCGGGTTGCCGTCGTGGTCGATGCGCAGGCCACGGCCGTCGGCGCGGTCGTAGATGTTGACGGTCAGATCGTCGACGGGACCGGCACAGAGGTTGCGGGCCCGCGCCGGGGCGCCCGCGAACTCGGCGCCGTAGTCGAACGGCATGACGTTGACCAGCGGCCCGACCAGGCCCCGCGCCTCACCGAGCAGCCCCAGGTCGCGGCGGATGTCCTCGTAGCGGTAGCGCTGGTGGCGGCGGGCCTCGCGGACGGCGAGGACCACCTGCCGCACCAACTGCGCGAAGGTCGCACCGGGGGTGACGGTCAGCCGCAGCGGCAGCACGTTCATCACCATGCCCGGCACCCGCAGCGCCACCGAGCCCAGACGCCCCATCATCGGCAGTCCGAGGACCACATCGGTGCGGTCGCAGGCGCGGGAGGTGTACAGCGCCTGCGCGGCGACGAGCACGTCAGGCCAGGTCGCGCGGAGCCCGGCGGCCAGCTCCCGCAGCCGCTCGGTGTCCTGGGGGGAGAGGTAGGCGGTGCTGCGCAGGAAGGTGCGGGAGGGCAGCGCGCCACGCCCGGCGAGCCGGGGCGCCTCCGGGCGGTCGGCGAACGCGGTCCGCCAGTGGTCGCGGTCGGCGGCGTACGCCCCGGACGCGCGGTACTCGGCGTCCTGCGCGACGAGAGCGGCGAGCGTTCCGAAGGCGCGCGGGCCCGGTTCCGCGCCCCGGACCAGCGCGGAGTACACCTCGGCGGTGCGGCGCACCAGCAGCGAGTAGCCGTAGCCGTCCATGACGAGATGGTGGATGCGCTGGTACCACAGCCACCGCTGTTCGCCGGTGCGGAAGAGCGCGTGCCCGAACGGCGGTCCGGCCGCCAGGTCGCACGGCTTCGCCAGATCGGCGCGCATCCACGCCTCGGCCGCCGCGCCGGGGTCGGGCACCTCGCGCAGATCGTGGACGGACAGCGGCGGTTCGGTCTCGGCCAGCAGGCGCTGGCGCGGCCCGTCCGGGGTGTCGGTGACACGGACGCGCAGCGCGTCGGTCTCGGCGGTGACGTGGCGCAGCGCGGCGGCGAACACCTCGGGATCGAGCGGCCCGGCGATCTCCAGGCACTCGGCGGTGTTCTGCGCCGGGCTGAGCGGGTCGAGGGCCTGCGCATACCACATGCCCGACTGGGCGGCGGTCAGCGGCAGGGGGGTCCCTTCGGCCGTCTTCGGCGGGGCGGCTTCGGCCCGCGGGGTGGTCATCCGATCCCCAGCAGCGGTGCCCACGCCTCAAGGGCGGGCGCTTCGGCGAGGTCGGCGAAGCCCGCGTCCACACCGTGGTCGCGGCGCCAGCGCTCCAGCAGCGCCATGATGCGGACCGAGTCCAGGCCGAAGTCGAGAAGGTTCTCGTCGAGGGGGATGTCCGCCGGGTCCTCGCCGAGGGCGTCGGCGACGTCGGCGCGGAGTGCCTGAAGGGTCAAGGCCATGCTCAGATCTCCTCAAGAAGGGCGTCGGTGCAGGTCACGGCCGCGCAGCGGCCGGCGGCCCACCGCAGGGCCGCGTCGTGGTCGGCGCGGGAGAAATCCGCGACGGCGTCGGCGACGACGAACGCCCGGATGTCGCGCATCCACGCGTCGCACGCGGTCATCACCACGCCGATGTGCGCGTACACCCCGACGATCACCAGCTGATCGCGCCCGGTGTCGCGCAGCAGCCGCTGAAGGTCGGTGCGGACGAAGGCGCTGTACTTCCACTTGGTCAGGACGGTGTCGCCCGGCTCGGGCGCGACCTCGTCCGGGACGGCGAGCTTCGCCGGGTCGTCGGCGACGCCCGGCCCCCAGAAGTCCAGCTGGAGCCCGCGCTCCTCGGGCGTCTGACCGCCGCGCTGGGTGGAGTAGACGACGGGCACGCCGCGCGCGCGGAAGGCGGGCAGCAGCCGCGCGGTGTTGGCGAGCATCCCGGTCAGCGGCTGCTGACCGGCCGGGTACGCGCCGAGGAAGTGCTGCTGGAGGTCGTGGACGAGGACCACGGCGCGCGCCGGGTCGACGCGCCAGGCGACCCGGTTGCCGGGCAGCTCGTCCGGGGTCGGGAGCGGATAGGGGGCGATGGCGGGAAGGGCCATGTCGGGCGGGCCTCTCAGTGCTGCTCGGTGGGGGTCGCGGCGGAGCGCAGACCGTTCTTGCTGACCTTGCCGATGCCGGTCTGCGGGAAGGCGTCCACGAACGTCACGAGGTCGGGGACCTTGTGGTCGGCGACGCCCGCCTGCCGGACGTGCCGTCTGATCGCGACCGGTTTCAGCGGCCCGGCGCCCGCGCGGGGGATCACGTACGCCAGCGTCCGCTCGCCGAGACAGGCGTCGGGGACGGCGACCACGGACACGTCGTGGACGTCCGGGTGGCCCAGGACGATGTTCTCGATCTCCTCCGGCGCGATCTTCTCGCCACCCCGGTTGATCTGGTCCTTCGCCCGGCCCTCGACGACGAGGTGCCCGGTCGGGGTGCGGCGCACGAGGTCGCCGGTGCGGTAGAAACCGTCCGCGGTGAAGGCCCGCGCGTTGTGCTCCGGGGCGCGCCAGTAGCCGCGGATGGTGTACGGGCCGCGGGTCAGCAGATGGCCCGGCTCCCCGTCGGGGACGGGCTCGTCGGCGTCGTCCACCACCCGGATCTCGTCGTCCGGGGAGATCGGCCGGCCCTGGGTGGTGACGACGGTCTCCGGATCGTCGTCCAGCCGGGTGTAGTTGACCAGCCCCTCGGCCATCCCGAAGACCTGCATCAGCCGGCAGCCCAGCGCCGGCGCTAGGCGCCGGGCGGCGGCCACCGAGAACTTCGCGCCACCCACGAGCACCAGCTCCAGGCTGGACAGGTCGTGCGCCGATTCCGGCCCCGCCTCCGTCCACACCAGCGCCAGCGGCGGCACCAGCCCCGTCATGGTGATCCGCTCCCGCGCGATGAGCGGGAACGCGGTCGCCGGATCGGGCCGCGGACAGAGCACCACCGTGCCGCCCGCGTACAGCACGCCCAGCCAACCGGGCGACGACATCGGGAAGTTGTGCGCGGCCGGCAGCGTGACGAGGAAGCGGGTGGCGGAGCCGACACCGCAGATCTCGTTGGAGCCCCGCAGTGAGTAGCCGTAGTCGTCGTGGGTGCGCGGGATGAGCTTGGGCACGCCGGTGGTGCCGCCGGACAGCTGGAGGAAGGCCAGCTCGTGTGGTTCGGGCCCGTCGAGCGGACCGGTCGGCTCGCACGGTACGTCGGCGAGCGCGGTGTGCCCGCCCGGCTCCCCGGCGACGAAGACGTGCCGCAGCGCCGGAGCCTGCCCCTTGACCCGCGAGGCGAGTTCCCGGTGGTCGTAGCCCGCGTGCCGGTCGGGAATGACGTACGCGACCGCCTCCGTGAAGGCGCAGAAGTAGCCGATCTCGGTGTCCCGGTGGGCCGGGAGCGCGTACACCGGCAGCGCGCCGAGGCGGAACAGCGCGAAGACGACGATCAGGAACTCCCCGACGTTCGGGAGCTGGACGACGACCCGGTCGCCCTTGGTGATGCCGCGGGCGGCGAAGCCGGCGGCCATCCGGTCGGCGGCCTCGTCCAGTTCGCGGTAGGTCCAGGTGCGGCGCTCCGGCGCCGGGTCGATCAGCGCGGTGCGGTCCGGGTGCGCGGCGGCGCGCTCGCGCAGCACGGCGCCGAAGGTCTCCCCGCGCCAGTGACCGGCCGCGCGGTAGCGGGCCGCGAACTCCTCCGGCCAGGTCGGCGAGTCGAGTCCCGGGGTGGTGGCGGGCGGCGTGGTCACAGGGCGGCTCCCACGGCGCTGAGGAAGGTGGCGAACTTCGCGCCGGTCTCGGCGGTCTCCGCCTCCGGGGAGGACCCGGCGACCACGCCCGCGCCCGCGAAGAGCCGCAGACCGCGGCCCTCGGCCTCCGCGCAGCGGATCGTCACGACCCACTCGCCGTCACCGTCCGCGTCCTGCCAGCCGACCATGCCGGTGTACGGGCCCCGGTCGAACGGCTCCGACGCGACGATCACCTCGCGCGCCACCGGCGTCGGGGTGCCGCACACCGCGGGCGTCGGGTGGAGCGCGGACGCCAGCTGAAGCGCGCACACGTCGGGGTCGGCGAGGTCACCGGTGACGGTCGTCGACAGGTGCCACATCGCCGCCGTCCGCACCAGGGTGGGCCGCTCGGGCACCTCCAGGCGGGTGCAGTACGGCGCCAGCGCGGCGCGGACCGCGTCCACCACGACGGCGTGTTCGTGCAGGTCCTTGGGGGATTCCAGCAGGGCGGCGGCGCGCTGGACGTCCTCGGCGAGGTCGGCGCTGCGCGGGGCGGACCCGGCGAGCGGGTTGGCGGTCAGCCGACCGCCGGTGCGGGCGACGAGGAGTTCGGGGCTGGCGCCGACGAGGGTGCGGCCGGGCCCGCTGGGGACGGCGAAGGTGTAGCCCGACGGGTCGCGCCGCGCCAGCCGCCGCACCATCGCGGGCAACTCCAGCGGCTGACGGGACGTCATCTCCAGGGTGCGGGCCAGAACGACCTTGTCGAACTCCCCGGCTCGCATCCGCGCCACGGCCGCCGCGACGGCCGCGCCGTACACCCCGGGCTCCGGCACCTCCCGTATCTCCCAGCCGCCGGTCTGCTCCGCCTCGGGTGCGGGCAGTGCGATCAGCGGGTCCTGGCGCAGCGGTGGCGCCCACGCCACGGACGCGGGCACGGCCAGCGCGGGCGCCCCGTCCGGCGCGAACGGCAGCGCGCCCACGACGACCGGCGCCGCGTCGCCCGCGGCCCGCCGCTGCCGCAGCGTCTCGCGGACCCGCAGATACACCGGTCCGGAGTCGTGGGGTACGTCGGCGAGGGTGCCGCGCCCCAGCAGGGTGTGGCGGGGTGTGCCGAGGAAGCGGTCTCTGCCGGCGCGGTAGGCGTCGAGCAGGGCGGTGGCCTCGCCCGGGATGACCACGGGCGAGGCGGGCGCGCTCAGGGAAGCGGGCATGGCGGACTCCAGGAGGGGAGGGACGAAAGGGGTGCCGGGGCCGGGGCGGCGGTCAGGCGCGGAGTGTGGCGCCGCCGTCCACGTACAGGTCGTGCAGGGTGATGTGGCGGGCGCGGTCGGACACCAGGAAAGCGACGGCCTCGGCGATGTCGGACGGGTCGGCGATCCGGCCCAGCGGGATACCGGTGCGGTGCGCGGTGAGGTCACCCTCGATGACGCGGCGGGCGGCGGCCTCGGCGTCCTGGCCGGACGCCGACCACATGGCGCGCTGCATGGCGGTGAGGGTCGAGCCGGGCGAGACGGTGTTGCAGCGCACGCCGTGCGCGGCGACCTCCAGCCCCAGGCACTTGGTGAACATCACCGCGGCCGCCTTCGACGCGGCGTACGCCGCCATCCCGGCACGCGGGATGCCCGCCGCGTTGGAGGCGACGGTGACGACGCTGCCGCGGCCCCGGGCGGTCATCCGGCGGGCGGTGGCCCGCGAGACGTGCATGACGCCGTCGGTGTTGACGGCGAACGTCGCCGCCCACTCCGCGTCCGTCAACTCGCTGACCGGCGCGGTGCGCAGCACGCCCGCGACGCTGACGGCGATGTCGAGCGGTCCGACGGTCTCCTCGACCTCGCCGACCAGCGCGTCGACGGCCGCCGAGTCGGTGACGTCCAGCGTGCGGCGGACGATCCGCGCCGCGTACGGCCGGGTCTCCTCGGGGAGTTCGCCGGGGGTCAGGTCGGTGGCGACGACGCGGGCGCCGCGGGCCGCGAGGGCGGTGGTGACGGCGGCGCCGATGCCCCGCCCGGCGCCCGTCACGAGGGCGAGGCGGCCGTCGAGTTCGGGTGCGGGGGCTCGGGATCCGGGGTCCACGGGTGCGGGGCGTTCGGGTGCGGCGCTCACTTCACCATCGCCTCGCGGATGTCGTCGAGGACCGAGACGGCGGCCTGCGGGCCGCCCAGGCTGGTCCACTTGGAGCCGTCGATGACGGTGGCGTGGTGGTCGCGGACCGCGTTCAGCCGGCGGTAGGCGGGCTTGCCGGTCAGCTTCGTCAGCAGCGACGCCTGGGAGCTGCCCGGGTCGAGGGTGCCGATGAACAGCCAGTCGGCGTCGATCTCCTTGAGGTTCTCCTCGCTGAGCGGGGTGGAGTGGCCCTTGCCCGGCTGTGCCTGGATGCCCGGCCGCTGGAAGCCGAGGTCGTTCAGGACGTCGCCGATGAAGACGCCCTGCTGCATGACGGCGGTGCCCTTGGCGGAGTAGCGGGCCACCGAGACGGAGGCGCCGGCGCGGTCGCCGAGGTCCTTCTTGAGAGCGGCCACCTTGCCGTCGTAGTCGTCGAGGAACTTCTCCGCCTGGTTGGTCCGGCCCAGCGCCTTGCCGGTCAGCTCCAGGGCCTTGCGCCAGTTCTTGTCGGCGCCGATGGTCACGACGGTCGGGGCGATGGTGCGCAGCTGCCCCAGGACCTGCTTGTCGGCGAGTTGTCCGGCGAGGATGACGTCCGGCTTCGCCTGGACGACCTTCTCGATGTCGGGCCCGGTCACGGCGCCGACGACGGGTATCCCCTTCGCCTTCGCGGCGAGGTAGGCGGGGGCGCCCTGCTGGCCGCGGCCCGCGGTGAGGCCGACGGGCCGGGCGCCGAGGGTGAGGGCCGCGTCCAGGTCCATCTCGCTGAGCGCGACCACGCGCTTCGGGGCGGCGGGTACGGAGACGGCGGTGCCGGTCGCGTCGGTCACCTCGACGCCGCGGCTCTTGCCGCCGCCGGACCCGGTGTCCTCGGAGCCGCAGGCGGTCAGGGTGAGCGCGCAGGCGGCGAGCGCGGCGACGGCGGCGGTGGTGCGGCCGGGGCCGGAGAGGGGTCTGCGGGTGGGGGTGGGCGCCATGGCCTGGGTCTCCGTAAGGGTGCGTCAGCGGCGGAAAAGTGCCGGTGCCGAGCGGTACGCGGCGTACGGGTACGGCGTGTTCGTCCGCTTTCGGGCATGCGGCGGACCGCCCCGCAAAGAACCCGGAGCGGCTTATTTAGGTTAGGCTAACCTTATGTTGATCGTGCAAGAGGGGCCGCCGGACGGCGCCGGGGAGCACGCGGGACGGCCCCTGGAACCGGACCGCCGCCCCGTTCGCCGCACCGCGCTCGCACTCACCGCCGCACTGCTGGTCCTGACCGTCCTTTCGCTGGTCATCGGCACAGGCAGCAGCTCCGCCTGCGGCGCCTGGCACTTCCTCACCGGCGACCCCGTCGCCCGCGCGGACGCCCAACTGCGGCTCGCGGTGCTGGACGTACGGCTGCCGCGGACCCTCGCCGCCGTCTTCGTCGGCTGCTGCCTCGGCG
The DNA here is from genome assembly GCF_055567035.1 of Streptomyces sp. NPDC027185. Lineage (NCBI taxonomy): Bacteria > Bacillati > Actinomycetota > Actinomycetes > Kitasatosporales > Streptomycetaceae > Streptomyces > Streptomyces sp. NPDC027185. The sequence goes on from NZ_JBVHRF010000003.1 coordinate 175,066, forward strand.
TCTCCGGCTGCCTGCTCCAGGCGGTCACCCGCAACCCACTGGCCGAAACCGGACTGCTCGGCGTCAACTCCGGCGCCGCCTTCGCCGTCGTCCTCGGCCTCACCTTCTTCGGCGCCGCCTCACCCACCGCCCTGATGGGCTGGGCCCTCGCCGGCGGACTGGCCGCCAGCGCCGTGGTGCTGCTGCTCGCCGCGTCCGGCCGCACCGCCGGCTCCCCGCTCCGCCTCGTCCTCACCGGCACCGCCATCGGCGCCACCTGCCACGGCCTGACCTCGTACGTCCTGCTCGGCACCCAGGCGACGTTCGACACCTACCGCTACTGGACGATCGGTTCGCTCGCCGGGGTGGAGAGCGCCGACCTGCTGCCGCTGCTCGTCCCGGCGGGCGGCGGGCTGCTCCTCGCGTTCGGCTGCGCCCGCCCGCTGTCGGCGCTCGGTCTCGGCGACGACAGCGCCCGCTCGCTCGGCCACCACCCGGGCCGCGTCCGCCTCGTGGTGGCCGCCGCCGTCTCCCTCCTCGTCGGCTGCGCGGTCGCCGTCGCCGGACCGATCGCCTTCCTCGGGCTGCTCGCGCCGTACGTCGCGCGCGCCGTCGCCGGGCCACGCCTCACCGCCCAACTCGCCCTCTCCGCACTGGTCGCCGCCGCCGTCATGCTCCTCGCCGACATCCTCGCCCGGGTGATCATCCGCCCCTGGGAGACACCGGTCAGCGTGCTGCTCGCCTTCGTCGGCGGCCCGCTGCTCATCTGGATCGCCCGCTCCTCCCGGCTGAGCACCGCCGGAGCCTCCGCATGAGCGCTCCGCACACCACGGCCCCGCGCACCGGAGCCCCGCGTCCCGGGATCGAACTGCCGGACACCACCGTGCTGCGCACCGGCACCCTCTCCTGGCTCTTCCCGCGCCGCGGCGCGCTGGCGGCGGCGCTCCTCGTCCCGCTGCTCGCCGTACTCGTCGCCCTGTCGGTGACGGCGAGTTCGACGGGGATGAGCCTGTCGCGGACGCTCGGCGGGCTGCTGGGCACCGGCGACGCCGGAACGGTCATGGTCGTCCGGGACTTCCGGCTGCCGCGTGTCCTGGTGGGCCTCATGGTGGGCGCCGCGCTCGGCGTATCCGGCTGCCTCACCCAGACCCTCGCCGGCAACCGCCTCGCCACCCCCGACCTGATCGGCGTCAACGAGGGAGCGACCGCCGCGGTCGTCGCCGCCGCGGCCGGATCGACCACCGGCATGGTCGGCGACTGGTGGCTCGGCCCCCTCGGCGCGGTCGCCGCCGCCGGTGCCGTCGTCCTCTGCGCGGGCGGCGCGGGCACCGCCGGCTACCGCGTCCTCGTCGTCGGCATCGGCGTCTCCACCACCGTCGGAGCCGTCAGCGACCTGCTGATGTCCCGGGAGAACGACAACACCGCGGGCGGCGTCTTCCTCTGGGCCGTCGGCAGCCTCAACGGCCGCGACTGGAGCGCCGGTACCCCGCTGCTGACCGCCCTCCTCGTCCTCGTCCCGCTCGCCCTCGCCTCCGGGCACCGGCTGCAACTGCTCCGCTTCGACGACGACATGGCCGCCGCCCTCGGCGTCGAACCGCGCCGGGTGCGGGCCGCCGCCCTCGCCCTGGCCGTGGCGCTGGCCGGGGTCGCGGTCGGCGTCGGCGGGCCCCTCGCCTTCGTGGGTCTCGCCGCGCCCGTCCTCGCCCGGCGGATGGCCGGGCCGACCCGCGTCCCGGTGGTCTGCTCGGCGCTGACCGGCGCCGCCCTCGTCGTCGCCGCCGACGCGCTCGGCCGTGTCGCCGCCCCCGTCGAACTGCCCGTCGGTGTCGTCACCAGCGCCCTCGGCGGCCCCTTCCTGCTCTGGGTCCTCTTCCGCGCGGACCGCCCCGCCCGAAAGGACTGATCCGCCATGACCGACCGGCCGACCCGCACCCCCGGCCTGGAGATACGCGACCTGCACGCCGGATACCCCGGCCGCCCCGTCGTACGGGACGTCTCCCTCACCGTGCCCGCCGGACAGGTCGCCGCGGTCGTGGGCCCCAACGGCTGCGGCAAGTCCACCCTGTTGCGCGCCGCCGCCCGGCTGCACGCCCCGGACGCCGGCACCGTGCACGCCGGCGGCGCCGACCTCTGGGCCCTCGGCCGCCGCCGCGCCGCCCACCGCGTCGCCCTGCTGCCGCAGTCGCCCCGCGCCCCCGAGGCGGTCACCGTCGCCGGACTCGTCCGCTACGGGCGCCACCCCCACCAGGGGCTGCTGCGCCAGTGGTCACGCGAGGACGAGGCGGCCGTCCGCGCCGCGCTGGACGCGACCGGCACCACCGCGCTCGCCGCCGAACGCCTCGACCGGCTCTCCGGCGGCCAGCGCCAACGCTGCTGGCTGGCGATGGTCCTGGCCCAGCACACCCCCGTCGTCCTGCTTGACGAACCCACCAGCGCCCTCGACCTCGGCCACGCCGTCGACGTCCTCACCCTCGTCCGCGAGGTGGCCGCCGCCGGCCGCACCGTCGTGATGGTCCTGCACGATCTGGCCGCCGCCGCCCGCTACGCCGACACCGTCGTCGCGATGAAGGACGGCCGCGTCGTCGCCCAGGGCGCCCCGTCCGAGATCGTGGACGCCGCGCTGGTCAAGGAGGTGTACGGGGTGGACGCCGACATCCTGCGGGCCCCGGGCGACGGGGCGCCGGTCGTCGTCCCCCGCGCGGGCGTCCCGCTGCCGGCGGACGGCTGACGGCGCTGCCCCAGGGGCTCACCCAGGTGCGGGACGGCGGACGCGCCGCCGCCCCGCACTCCGCCGGGCCGCGCCCGGCCAGGTCGCGTCCCGCGGTTCGAAGGGCCCGGGTCCGGCCGTGCTCCGGCCGGCGCCGGGTCAGCGGGGGCCGGCCAGGGCCTCCGCCGCGGCGACGCCGGAGGCGGCCGTCGCCCCGTGCGTGAAGAGCCGCACCGCGCCGGGGATCTCCGTCCCGGGCAGCCCCATCTCCACCACGACCGCGTCCGGCCGCGCCGTCACGAGGGAGGCGAGCGCGTCGGCCATCCAGCCGTGCCGGGCGGCGTCGCGCACCACCACGACCAGCGGCCGCCCGGCGGCCGGGGTCAGCGCCCGCTCCTCCAGCACCCCGGGACGGCCGGTCACCTCGTGGCGGGGGATCCGTACGGACGTGGTGCCGGGCAGCCGCTCGCGCAGCGGCGCGGCGACGCCCCACGGCGTGACGTTGCCGACCGCGAGGTTGGTGGACGGCACCAGCTCCACCACGTGCGCGGGGGCGGCCAGCGGCAGCACCCCGTCGCCAGCGCCGCTGATCCGCAGGGCGCGCCGCGCGGCGACGAACCCGATGTCGCGGCTGACCGGATCGGCGGGCACCGAGCGGCGCAGCGCGGCCGACCAGCGGGCGAACCCGCCGACCCGCTCGGCCGCCTCGGCCAGCCGCTCCGGCGGCAGCGTCCCCGCGGACGCGGCGGCGACCAACGCGCCGACCAGCAGCTCGGCGGTGTCCTCCCCGGCGTTCTCCCCGCCGACGCAGAGCGCGTCGGCGCCCGCGGTGATCGCCCGCACGGCGGCGCCGTCGATGCCGTAGAGACCGGTGACGGCGCCCATCTCGATGGCGTCGGTGACGATCAGCCCGTCGAAGCCCAGCTCCCCGCGGAGCAGATCGATCAGGATCCGGCGGCTGAGCGTGGCGGGCGCCTCCCCGTCGTAGGCGGGGACGAGGAGGTGGGCGCTCATGACGGCGCGGACGCCCGCGTCGAGGGCGGCGCGGAACGGCGGCAGCGCCTGCGCCGCGATCTCCTCGGCACTCGCGTCGTAACGGGGCAGCCCGTGGTGGGAGTCGACGGCGACGTCGCCGTGGCCGGGGAAGTGCTTGGCGCACGCGGCGACCCCGGCGGACTGGAGCCCGCGCACCCACGAGGAGGCGTGCCGGGAGACGACCTTGGGGTCCACCCCGAACGACCGGACGCCGATGATGGGGTTGTCGGGGTTGGAGTTGACGTCGACGCTGGGCGCGTAGTCCAGGCTGACCCCGGCGGCGTGCAGCTGGCGTCCGAGGTCCCGGGCGACGGCCTCGGTCAGCTCGGTGTCGTCGACGGCGCCGAGCGCGAAGTTGCCGGGCCGGGTGGCGCCGGTCGCCGCCTCCAGCCGGGTGACGTCACCGGCCTCCTCGTCGATGGCGATGATCAACTCGGGGTTCTCCGCGCGTAGTTGCGCCGCGAGCTGCGCCACCTGCTCCCCGCTGGTGATGTTCCGGGTGAAGAGCACCACGGAGGAGAGTCCCTCGGCGATGGCGCGCAGGATCCACGGCGGCGCCACGGTGCCGGTGAACCCGGGCTGGAGGACGGAGAGGGCGAGCCGCCGCAGTTCCTTGCTGTGCATGGTGGAGGACATCGACCGGCCTTCCGGGTAGTGCCGACACATCGCCACGGTCTTCATTGGTACAGGCCAATGGATATTGGCCTGTACCAATTGCCGCTGTCAAGGATGCCCGCTGCCGGACCCGACGGCCACCTCCGTGCCGCCCCCGTTTCCCGGTCGTCCACCCCGCCGCCACCCGGCGCCCCTACGGGGCGAGGCTCAACAGCCGTTCATCCGCCGGTCGTTGATGCTGTGCCGAATACGGGACGAGTGTTGACAGCCGCCGTGGTCTAGTCCACTTTGGTGTGACGCGAGTGAAGCAAGGGGCAGTTGTGACCCGCCCCGGGCAGCGCGGCACACCCGCCGCCGCTGCCGGGAAGGGCCGCCCCCTCCCGGAACGGTGCGCCGCACGGCGCCCCGCCCCGGCACTTCACCCGCCTGGCGACCACCGTCCTGACGGTGACGGGCGAGCGCCCGCCGCCCCCGTCACCACCCGCACCGACTCCTCCCGTACGCGCATCCCTCCCGACCGACGGCCGTCCGTGCCGCCGCGCCCCGCGCGGCCCCCCACCGCCACCGACGCGCCCGTCCGGCAACTCCCGCACCCGCCGCCCGCCCCACCGGGCCCGGCGCGGCGCACCCGGGAAACGGCCCCGCGGCCACCGGACCTTCGAGCTTTGGAGTGCACCCATGCCGGCCCCCGGCCACCTGTACCGAGCACCTTCCGCCGTCCCGTACTTCAGCGCGGACGCCGACACCTACCTGGCCCGCACCCCGCTGCGCGACCTCACCAAGACCCGCCCGCTGCGGGTGCTGTCGGAGGCCGACTTCGCCCACTGGCAGACCTACGGATACGTCATCGTCCGCGAGGCCGTCCCCGCCGCCGCGGCGGCCCGGCTCCTCGACTTCGCCTGGGAGTTCCAGGGCCTCGACCCCGCCCGCCCCGACACCTGGTACCAGGACCGTCCCTACCGCTCCGACCTCGACCGCGAACTGCACGTCTACGGCTTCGTCGAGGCGTACCACCACCAGCTGCTGTGGGACAGCCGGCAGACGCAGCGGGTCTACGACGCGTTCACCGACGTCTGGGACTGCGAGGAGCTGTGGGTCACGCTGGACCGCCTCAACCTCAACCCGCCCAACATCAACAACCGCGACCGCGCGCTGATCCCCGCCACCGACCGGGGATTCGACATCACGCTCCACTGGGACATCGACACCTCCCTCGGCGTCCTGCCCCAGCGCGTCCAGGGAATCATCGCCCTGAACGACACCGACCCCGCCACCGGCGGATTCCAGTGCGCCCCGGAACTCTTCCGCGACTTCGACCGCTGGAAAGCCTTCCAGCCACCGGGCCGCGACCCCATAAGGCCGCATATCGACCCGGCCGAAATTCCCGTCGTACGCCCCGAATTGCGCGCCGGTGACCTGCTGATCTGGAACGGCGCACTCGCACACGGCGTCGCCCCGAACGCCTCCGACGGCAGCGTCCGCGCGGTGCAATACCTCTCGATGATGCCCGCCCTCGAATCCCACGAGGAATTGCGCCGCTCCCGTATCGAATCCTGGCGCCACCTGCGGACCCCGGAATGGAACGCGACGCTGCTGGGCGACGTGTTCCGGCACGAATCCCTCCGCTACGGCCGGGCCACGCTCAATCCGCTCGGCGCCAAACTGCTGGGCCTCGAAACCTGGCACGCCGAACCCACCGCACAGCCGACCGGAGACGGGGCATGGACCGCATCTGTCTGACCCTTCCCACCAACCGGGAATGCGCCGCGACCCTCACCGCGCTCGGCGAGGAAGCCGCCTACGCCGCCGCGCACTTCGGCGTCGAGGTCGACCTGCTGATCCTCGACTCCGCGGACGCACCGGACCGCGCCCGCCACGCCCGCGCGGCACGCGCCGCCGCCGGTGCCCACGTCACCGTCCACCACCTCGACGAAGCCGCCCAACGCGACTTCCTGCGGCGCGCCATCGCCCGCGCCGGACTGGCCAAACCCGAGCTGCTGCTCGACCTGATGCTCCCCGGCCGGCTCTCCTACGGCGCCTGCACCAACCGCGCCTTCCTCCTCGCCGCCGCCCTCGGCTGCCGCTCCGTCCACCGCCGGGACTCCGACAGCCGCTACCAGACCCACCACGGCGAGCCGGTGTACCCGATCCACCACGAACTGCTCACCCTCGGCAGACCCGCCCGCGACGCGGCCGGCGCCGTCACCGAGAACGCCCTCGGCGCCGTGCACGCCGGTAAACCCGTGGTGATGGCCGGCGCCTCCTTCGTCGGCGAACTCTCCGTCGACATCGGGGAAATCCTCGCCACCGACCCCGAGACCTACCGGGAAATCGTCGGACTGTGGGCCCCCGAAAACTGGTCCGCGGAAGAGAAGAAGGAATTGGCGGACGTCTCCTTCCGCGGCGCCGGAACCGCGCCTTTCACCGGCGACCGTTCCTCTCTGGAACTCGTCGATCCCATGGACGTCGACATGTGCAACATCGGCTTCCACCGCATTCAGGAAGACGTCCCGCTGCCCCCGGCCACCGACACCATCGGCAGCGACTATCTCCTCTTCCACCTCGCCCGCAGCGCCACCCTCCCCGGCGTGCTGCACAACCGCCACATCGTCAACTACTACACGAAGGAGCGCCGCACCGACGCCGGATTCCTCGCCTACCAACTGCGGTTCGTGAAATTCCTCCTCTCCATGCTGTACCTCCACCACCTCTACGACCGGATGGCATACGCCGGAGCCGCCCTGCTCGACGCGGACGACCGGGTACGCGCCGCCGACATCGCCCTCTTCGCCCGGGAGAGCGCCCACCTCGACCCGGCGGAGAACCGGCGCCGGCTCACCGTCCTCGACCGCTGCTACCGCCGCCTCGGCGGGCGCTACGCCAAGGTCGCCGACCACCTCGTCACCCACCGCGCCCGGCTGCTCGACGAAGCCCGCCGCGACATCGAGGACTTCGCCCTGCTCACCGAGGTGTGGCAGCCCCTCGTCGCGGCGAGCGCGGCGACCGCCGTACCCCGCCCGGACCGGGGGCGCGGATGACCGGCCCCGGCCCCCGGCTGCGCACCGCCCTCGCCGCCACCGACGACGACCGCCTCCTGCTCGACCTCACCGGCATCGAGGAGCGCTACGAGGCGCTGATCCGTGAACTGCCCGGCGCCGATGTCCGGTTCGCCCTGAAGGCGTGCCCCGCCGACGAGGTCCTGACCCGCCTCGCCCGGCGCGGCGCGGGCGTCGACGCGGCGAGCCCCCGCGAGATCACCCAGGCGCTCGCCGCCGGCGTCCCGCCCGTCCGCATCCACTACGGCAACACCGTCAAATCCGACCACGACATCGCCCGCGCACACCGCCTGGGCATCACCGACTTCGCCACCGACAACACCGAGGACGTCGCCGCCCTCGCCGCCCACGCCCCCGGCGCCCGCGTCTTCTGCCGCCTCGCCACCGACGGCGACGGCGCCCTGTGGGGCCTGACCGGCAAGAACGGCTGCTCCGCCGAGGACGCCGTGGCCGTCCTGGAAACCGCCCGGGACACCGGACTGACCCCCGCCGGACTCTCCGTCCACGTCGGCTCGCAGCAGATGACCGCCGGCGCCTGGCGCACCGCACTCGACCGCCTCGTCGCCGTCCTCACCGCCCTGCGCCGCCGCGGCATCACCCCCGACCACCTCAACCTCGGCGGCGGACTGCCCGCACTCGGCTACCGTGACCGGCACGGACGCGACCTCGACCCGCCGCTCGACAAGATCTTCGCCGTCCTGCGCGAGGGCATGCGGCACCTCTCCGACGCCGCCGCCCGCCCGCTGGACTTCCGTATCGAACCGGGCCGCCACCTCGTCGCCGACCACGGCGCCATCCGCGCCCACGTCAGCCGCCTCGCCACCCGCCGCGCCCCCGACGGCACACCCCGCCACTGGCTCTACCTCAGCTGCGGCAAGTTCAACGGGCTCTACGAGATGGACGCCGTGCAGTACCGCCTGGTCTTCCCCACCCGTTCCGGCAGCCCCACCGTGCCCGCCGTCGTCGCCGGACCCACCTGCGACAGCGACGACGCCTTCTCGTCCGGCCACCCCGTCCCCGTCCCGGCGGACGCCGCCTCCGGCGATCCCGTCTGGATCCTCTCCAGCGGCGCGTACGCCCTCAGCTACATGACCCGCCAGTTCAACGGCTTCGACCCGCTCCCGTACACCTGCGTCACCGACGACGGCGCGAAGGTCCCCGAAAGGCAGTCGGCAGATGTGTCCTGACGTGCGGATACGGCAACTCGCCGACGGCGACTGGGACGCCGTGACGGCCCTGGAGGCGGACACCTACACCCCCCTCGGCCTGTCCGAGGGCCGCGCCGCCCTCCGGTCCCGGGCCCGTGTCTCCCCGGCGACCTGCTTCGTCGCCGAGACCGGCGGCCGCTTCGCGGGCTATCTGCTGGCCCTGCCCTACCCGCCCCACGCCCACCCCCGGCTCACCCGTGCCGAGGACCGCGCCTTCGCCTCCCGCAACCTCCACCTCCACGACCTCGTCATCGCCCCGCCGCACCGCCGCCGCGGACTGGCCGGACTGCTGCTGGAGCGGCTGACGGCCACCGCGCACGGCTACGACCAGCTCTCCCTGATCGCCGTCGGCGCCAGCCACCCCTTCTGGGTGGCCCACGGCTTCACCGCCGCCCCCGGGACAGCCCCCGTCCCCGGCTACGGACCGGACGCCGTCCGCATGGTGCGCCCGCTGCCCCCGCGCGCCGGACACGCCGACGGAGCACGGCACCCCGTACGCCACCGCCCCGCCGCGCCCCACGAAGTGAGCTGATCGCGTGTTCCGACTCGACGACCCGTTCCGCCGCGCCCTGTGCGCCATCGCCACCCTCTTCAGCTGCCTGGGCTTCCAGTACGCCACCTGGACCGCGCGGCTGCCGCAGCTCAAGACCGACCTCGGGCTGAACGCCGCCGAGGTCGGACTGCTGCTGATGGCCGCCGGAGTGGGCGCCGCGGTGTCGTTCCCGCTGGTCGCGGCGTTGATGCGGCGCCTGGGCTCCTACCGGCTGGCGCCGCTGGCGGCCCTCGGCCTGGCCCTCGCCCTCCTCGCCCTGGCCGCCGCGCCGACCTACCCGGCCGCCCTTGCGGTGATGTGCGTCGACGGCGTCCTGGTGGGCTGTCTGAACGTGGCGATGAACGCGCAGGGCGCCGCGCTGGAAGCCGCGTACGAGCGGACCGCCATGGCCCGGCTGCACGCCGTCTTCAGCGGCGGCTCCCTGGCCGCCGCCCTGCTCGCCTCCGCCACCCACGCCCTCACCCCGTCGGTGGCCGCGCACTTCACCGTCGCCGCCGTCCTGCTGCTGGTGCTGGTCGCCTTCGCGGCGCCGCGGCTGCTGCGGGAGGAGCCACCCGCGGCGGACGGCGGCACCGAGAAGGCGGAGCGGCCCCGCCGCGCCTGGCGGCTGCCGGCCGTGATGACGCTGTGGATGTGCTGCGCGATGGTGTTCGGCACCATCACCGAGGGCGCCATGAACGACTGGTCCGCGCTGTACCTGACGGACGTGACCCACGCCTCGACGCAGGTCGCGCCGCTGGGCATCGCCGTCGTCGCCGGAATGATGGTGGTGGCCCGGCTCTTCGCCGACGGCTGGCGCAGCCGCTTCGGTGACGGCCGCGTCGTCCGGGCCGGGGCCACCCTCGCGGGCGCCGGGCTCGCCCTGGCCCTGCTGAGCGGCGGCGTGGCCCCGGCGCTGCTCGGCTTCGCCTGCGTCGGCCTCGGCGTCGCCGCCGTCACCCCGTGCGTCTACGTCGCCGCCGCGCGGCAGGGCTCCGACGCCCTCACCCTCGTCGCCGCCATGGGCACCACAGGGCTGCTCGCCGGACCCCCGCTGATCGGCTTCCTCGCGGGCGCCGCCGGACTGGTCTGGGGAATGTCCGCCGTCGCCGCGTCGGCGCTGGTGGTGGCGGTGTGCGCGACCCGCATCCGCTGGCCGCGGCCCGCCGTGAGCGGCCACGCCGCCGGACCGGGGGAGAGCCGGGCGGTATGACGAAGGGGCCTTTCCGCCCTCCGCCGGACCGGCGGACCACGGAAAGGCCCCCTTCGTCAGGTCAGGACCGCGCGTCCTTGGCTTCCTGCTTCGCGCGCTCCGCCGCCTGCTTCTCCTTGATGCGCACGGCCTCCTTGCGCACCTCGGCCTGGGTGGCGCGCTCACGGACCAGCCACTCGGGCTGCTCCTGCTTCAGCGCCTCGATCTGCTCGGTGGTCAGCGGCTCGGTGACGCCGCCCCGGGCGAGCCCCGCGATGGAGACGCCGAGCTTCGCCGCCACCACCGGGCGCGGGTGCGGGCCGTTGCGGCGCAGCTCCGCCAGCCACTGCGGCGGCTCGGCCTGGAGCGCGTTCAGCTCCGCGCGGGTCACCACGCCCTCCTGGAACGCGGCGGGCGTGGCCTGGAGGTACACGCCCAGCTTCTTGGCCGCCGTCGCGGGCTTCATGGTCTGGGTGGTCTGCTGGGACTTCATGAGGTCAAGGGTATCGAGCGCCGGGCGGGCCGCCGACCACGACCGGATACCCTGGCGGCGTGACAGGCTCGGAAGTAACCCCGTCGTTCCGCCTCGCGTACGTCCCCGGCGTGATCCCCGGCAAATGGGTGCGGATCTGGCAGGAGCGGCTGCCGGACGTCCCCCTCACCCTCGTACCGGTACCCGCCGCCGACGCCCACGCGACGCTGCGCGCCCGCGCGGCGGAGGCGGGCTTCGTCCGGCTGCCGGTCGACGGCGACGACCTCCACGCCATCCCGCTCTACACCGAGACGACTGTCGTCGTGGTCCCCAAGGACCACCTGATCACCGCCGCCGAGGAGGTCACCACGGCCGATCTGGCCGACGAGACGGTGTTGCACCCGCTCGACGACACCCTCGGCTGGGAGACCCCGCCCGGTGAGGCGGCCTTCACCCGCCCGGAGACCACCGCGGACGCGATCGAGCTGGTCGCCGCCGGGATCGGGCTGCTCGCCGTCCCGCAGTCCCTCGCCCGCCTCCACCACCGCCGCGACCTCACCTACCGGCCGCTCACCGACGCCCCGGTCTCCCGCGTCGCCCTGTCCTGGCCCAAGGACGAACCGGCCGAACTGGTCGAGGACCTCATCGGCATCGTCCGCGGCCGCACCGTCAACAGCACCCGCGGCCGCCCCGCCGCCCGCCCGGCCGAGGACCGGTCGGACAAGGGCCGCGCCGCAGCCAAGGGGCAGAACGGCTCCGCCCGCAGGAGCGGCACCACCGGCCGCGGCGCCGCCAAGGGCCGCACCGCCCGCTCCGGCGGTGCGAGGAGCACCCGCCGCGGCGCGCCCCGCCGCAAGCCGTAGCCGTAGAGGTGGCCGTAGCCGTACGGAAAGCGTCCGGTCGGCGTGGCGCAGCGGGCCCGGCCGGAGCAGGAGTGCCCCGGCCGGGCCCGCGCCCGTACCTCCCTCAGTCCCGCAACCCGCCCGGCTGCGGCTCCGTGCCGTCGTCGACCGGGACGCCCAGGGGACGGGCGAGACCCACCACGCCCTCGTCGACGCGCTGGAGGTGGCGCAGCACGCGGGAGGCGACCGAACCGGTCGGCGGGGTGCGGCTGCCCTCCTCCTTCAAGATCGCGGCGATGCTGGCGCCGGCGCCGACCTTCGCCCCGGTCGGCTCGTCACGGACATGGGCGGCGACCACCTCGATGTTGCGGGCGATCCGCTGCCCGGCCCGGCCCAGCCGCGGATCGGCGGCGACGTTCCGGCTGTCCGGCACCAGCTCCGCGGTGGCCGCCAGCGACCGGGCGTGGAACGCGGACGTCTCCAGCAGCGCCACCAGATAGCGCGCGGTACGGCGCCGCCCGCGCAGCGGGGTGATCGGATGCGTCAGCGGTTTGGTGGACGCCCGCAGCTCGTCCAGCGCGGTGTCCAGATCCCGCGCCCGGCCCAGCAGATCGGACGCCGGGCCACCGCAGAGCTGCTCCACCGCCGCCGACACCACGTCACCGAGCCGGTCCAGGACGGTGCCCAGCAGTTCGTCGGTCCGGCTGTCGGTGTGCACCGGCAGCACCACCATCGCGGCGATGATCCCGCAGACCGCCCCCAGCGCCGTCTCCTCGATGCGCAGCACCAGCACGTCGAGGCTGTAGGTGTTCAGCAGCGTGTAGAGCATCCCCAGCATCGCCGTGACGAAGAACGACATCAGCGCGTACGACAGGGGAGCGGTGAAGAACATCGCGAAGATGAAGAGCAGGACGAGGGCGAACGCGATCCAGGTGTGGCCGCCGACCAGACCGGCCAGCGCCACACCGGCGACGACGCCGAGGACGGTGCCGACCACCCGGCGGTAGCCCTTCACCAGGATCTCGCCGGTGGACGCGGTGTTGAGGAAGACCACCCAGCAGGTCAGCACCGCCCAGTACCAGCGCTGGGTGGAGAGGAACTCCCCGCCGATGATGGCCAGCACCGAGCCGACCGCCACCTGGAACGCAGCGCGGGTGGTGGGCCGCTGCAACCCCGTCCGGTCCTCCTCCGGCTCCTCCTCGACGCCGGCGAGCGCCACGTCCTCCGCGTCGAACTCCTCACGGGAACGGGTCGTCGCCGGGGAGTCGTTGGACTCGTCCTGCGGCCCGTCGAGCGCCAGCCGCAGACCCATGACGGCACGGGCGACCTCACCCAGACCGCGGAAGACGTCCTGGACGGCGGTCGAGGCGCGCGGCAGCTTCTCCTCGTCGCGGTAGCCCAGCAGCCGGTTGCGGACATGGGCGACGGCGGTGCCCCGGTCGGCGGAGGCGGGCCGGGAGACGAGGTGGTGCAGGGCGTTCAGATCGCGGCGGAGGGTCGCGGTGACCTTGGCGTCCGCGGCGATGAGGTTGGGCCCCGACGCCGTCACCGTCGCGTCGGGCAGGTGCAGCGTCAGGGTGTTGGCGCGCTCGGCGCTGCGGGCGTTGAGCAGCAGCACGCCCAGCCGCTCGGTGGCGATCTCGGCGTCCGCGATACGCCGCTCCAGCAGCGCCGCGGTGGCGGTGTCCCGGGTGCCCTCCTCCAGCCGGTCCTGGATCATCAGGGCGGCCTCGTGCAGCCGGGCGGTGCGCTCGCGCAGATCGGCGACGACCCCGTCCAACTCCTCGGGTCCGGCGTCCAGCAGCTCGATCTGGCTGGTCACCAGCTGTGCCAGCCGGGCCCGGAACGCGTCGCGCAGCCGCCGCAGGATGCGCTGCGGGGTCTCGGGGACGACGGCGAACCGGACGCCGGCGCTGCACGCGAAGGCGAGGACCAGCGTCAGACAGAGCATCGGCAGCCCCTCGACCGACGAGCCGACGAAGAGCGAGACGAAGTAGATCTGGAAGCCGATGAGCCCCAGCGCGGTGCCGCGGTCGCCGAAACGCCGGCAGTAGACCGCGCCGAAGATCAACAGGATGAAGAAGACGTCACCCGCGATGATGCGGGAGTTGAGGAGAGTGCTGAGCGCCACCGCCGCCAGCGCCACGGGCAGCCCCAGCGCCAGCGTCACCGCCTGATCGCGGACCTGCTTTTCCTTGATGGCGAAGGTCGCGACCATCGCCGTCATCGCCCCCGCGACGGTGTGCGTCATATCGGTGCCGAGCGCGGTCAGCACCACGAGGGTCAAGGCGATGGCCGCGACCGTGCGCAGCCCCGCCATCAGCCGCAGCAGCCCGGGGTCGGATGCCGCGAATCGGTCCCACAGCCCGCTCGCACCCCGCCGTATCCCTGCGCTCACGCTCTCCCCACCTCTGCCCTGACCTGCGGATGCCTCAGCATGGCATGCGGTTCTCCCGCCGCACAGGGCCGGTCGTCCGGGTGAACACACCGCGACGGTCTCCCGCCGGCGCGCGACCGGAGCGAGCCGTCGTACGGGGGCGCGCGGAGCCGCGCCGCGCCGGTGTCCGACGTCCGAACACGGCCTGGACCGACAGGGGTTGACGTGTTACTCATGGTGACGGCCGTTGGGCGCACGGTGCTCGCGCCGTCCGCGGGGGCGCGCCCGCGTACGCCGTTTCCGCACACGACACCCGCCGCCGCGGCCGTGTGCGACGCCACCGGCCGTCACGTCCGTGAGACCCGAGGAGCTGTCCGATGCCCAAGTCCGTCGCCGCCGTCCTGCGTTCCACCGGCGCGCCGCTCTCCGTCGAGACCATCGACGTGGCGCCGCCCCGGGCGGACGAGGTCCGGGTGAAGGTGGCCGCCTCCGGCGTCTGCCACACCGATACGGGGCTGATGGCCACCGCCCAGGAGGGGCAGTTGCCGCTCGTCCTCGGGCACGAGGGCGCGGGCGTGGTGGCGGAGGTCGGCCGGGACGTCACCGGCGTGACGGTCGGCGACCGGGTCGTCCTCAGCTACGCCTACTGCGGTGCGTGCGTCCGCTGCGTCGCCGGGCAGTACGTCCACTGCCGCAGTGTGATGGCGTTGAACTTCGGCGGTACCCGCGCCGACGGCAGCACCGCCTACAGCTACCGGGGCGCCCCGCTCAAGGGGCACTTCTTCGGGCAGTCGTCCTGGTCGGGCCAGATCATCACCTCACCGCGCAACCTCATCCGGGTCGACGGTGACCTGCCGCTGGCACGGCTGGCCCCGCTGGGCTGCGGGGTGCAGTCCGGCGCGGGCGCGGTCCTCAACACCCTTGATCCGATGCCCGGCAGCTCCCTCGCCGTGTTCGGCGCCGGCTCCGTCGGCCTTTCGGCGGTGATGGCCGCGAAGGTCGCCGGCTGCGCCGTGATCGTCGCCGTCGAACCCCGTGCGGACCGGCGCGCCCTCGCCCTGGAGTTGGGCGCCACCCATGCCCTCGACCCCGTGGCCGCCGACGGTGCCGCGGAGATCATCCGGCTCACCGGCGGGGGAGCGGACCACTCCGTCGACTGCGTGGGGCTGCCGGAGGTCCTGCGCCAGGCCCTGGAGTGTCTGGCGTCGCCGGGCGTCTGCGCCACCGTCGGATTCCAGGGGGCCGAGAACGACATCACCATCAACCAGGGGCATCTGCTGTTCGGCCGCTCTCTGGTCGGTGTCGTCGAGGGCGACGCGGATCCGCATGAATTCATTCCGCGGCTGATCGCGCTGCACCGTGCGGGCCGGTTCCCTTTCGACCGGCTGATCACGGAGTTCCCCGTCGAGAAGATCAACGAGGCGATCGACGCGGCACGTCACGGAACGGTCGTCAAGCCGGTGGTCACCTTTTCCGGGTGATGCTCACGCGGAACTCCGGCCGGTACCCGGGCCGGGCAATTCCGTTCACCCTCCGTGCACCCCGGTAATTCGGACATGGTAAAGAATGCGTTAGGACATGCATCCATACAGTCTTACCGCGTGTCCTCGGAGTGAGCGGTCCTCCCATGTGGCCGCCCCGCAAGGGTATTTGGAGTACAAATCTTGAAAATTGGTATCAAAGGTATGCGGCGGTCCGGCGCGGCAGTCGTAACCGCCGGTGCCGTCCTGTCCGCCGGTGTGTTCGCCGCACCGGCCCAGGCGGCCGCCCCCAAGGCGCCGTCCATCGTCGCCAAGGGCGGCTTCGTGATGAACTACGGCACGGGCAAGGCGCTCTACGGCAAGGCCGCCGACACCCGTCGCTCCACCGGTTCCACCACCAAGATCATGACTGCCCGGGTGGTGCTGGCCCAGAGGGGGCTGAACCTCGACTCCAAGGTCACGATCCAGAAGGCGTACAGCGACTACATCGTCCGCAACAACGCCTCCTCGGCTCGCCTGATCGTCGGTGACAAGGCCACCGTCCGTCAGCTGCTGTACGGCCTGCTGCTGCCGTCCGGTTGCGACGCGGCGTACGCCCTCGCCGACAAGTTCGGCAGCGGCTCCACCCGCGCCGCCCGGGTCAAGTCGTTCATCGGCAAGATGAACGCCACGGCCCGGAGCCTGGGCATGAAGAACACGCACTTCGACTCGTTCGACGGCATCAGCAACGGTTCGAACTACTCGACCCCGCGCGACTTGTCCAAGCTCGCCACCAGCGCGCTGCGGTACTCCACGTTCCGCAAGGTCGTGGGGACGAAGTCGACGAAGCGGCACACCCTCATGAAGAACGGGGGCTACCGCACGATGTCGTGGCAGAACACCAACAACCTGCTCAGCAGCTACTCCGGCGCCATCGGGGTCAAGACCGGTTCCGGTCCGCAGGCCAAGTACTGCCTCGTCTTCGCCGCCACCCGTGGCGGCAAGACCGTCGTCGGCACCGTCCTGACGTCCTCGTCGGTCGCCAACCGTACGGCGGACGCCAAGAAGCTGCTGGACTACGGCTTCAAGCGGTAATCGCGGTACGCACCGTCCGGGGCGGTCGACCGGTCGGGGTGAGGGCCCGCCCGTGACTCACAGGTCAGGGGCGGGCCCTTCGCCGTTACCGCACCACCGGATTGTTAACGGGGGACGTTAGCCGAGTGTTAGTGGATCTTTAGAAACGCCCAGCAGACTCACGCGCAGGGAGAGCGCGCGGGGCGCCGGTCCGCCGGATGTCACCACTGCTCCGTCCCTCTTCCCGGAACGTTCCGTGAAACAACAGGAGTTGATGAATATGCGTGGTCTGCGTATCGCGGCCTTCGCCTCGGCCGCTGTCGCCGTGGCTGCCGTCACGGGTGCGGGTGTCGCCTCGGCGGCCCCGGCCGGCGCGACCGCCACCGCGGCCTCCGCCTGCGCCCCCGGCACCCTGAAGGTCGGCAAGGCCAACCTCCCCGAGGGTTCCGGCGGGATGAACCACGCGGGTGTCTACCTGGTGGCCAAGAACACCGGTAAGAAGACCTGCGTCATCAAGGGCTACCCGGGCCTGGCGCTGGAGGGCAAGGGCCACAAGGGCCTCAAGACCTCCGTGCACCACGGCAACACCTACTACTCCAAGGACGGTGGCGCCCGCGCCATCACCCTCAAGCCGGGCAAGGCCGCCTACGCCAACCTGGCCTGGACCCACAGCGGTGCGAACGCCGCCGAGGCCAAGTACCTCCAGGTCTCCCCGACCGGCAGCAACGCCCACGGCGTCATAGCCCTGGACGACCTCGTCGACAACCACAAGCTCGACGTGACCGCCTGGGCCGCCAAGAAGCCGAAGGTGAACTGAGGCCGACCCGCGTGGCCGGGCCGTGGATCAGCGCCCCTGGAGTGAGGCGGCGTTGTCCCCGAAGGTCCAGCCCTTGGAACCGTCCCAGTTGACCGACCAGGTCATCAGTCCCTTGAGGCCGTTGTTGTAGTGCTGCCACGCCTGGGACACCTGACCGGGCGCCAGGTAACCTCCTCCGGCGCCCGGTTGGGCGGGCAGCCCCGGCACCTGCTTGTCGTAGGGCACCTTGACCGTCGTGCCCTGGACCGTCAGGCCCTTGTTCAGGCAGTCGGTCTGCGCGGTGAACCCCTCGACGGTGCCCGCCTCGTACGAGTCGCCGGAGCAGCCGTACATGCTGCCGTTGTAGTACTGCATGTTCAGCCACCACAGCCGGCCGTTGTCCGCGTACTTCTTCACGATGGGCAGGTACGCGCCCCAGATCGAGCCGTAGGTGACGCTGCCGCCGGTGACGTACGCCGTCTCCGGGGCCATGGTCAGGCCGAAGCCGTCGGGCATCTTGGCGAGGATGCCGTCGATGATGCGGATCAGGTTGGCCTGTGAGGGCGAGAGTTCGTTGATGTCGCCGCTGCCCGACAGGCCTGTCTCGATGTCGATGTCGATGCCGTCGAAGTGGTACTTCTGCAGGATCGGCACGATCGTGGCGACGAACTTGTCGGCGACCGCCGCCGAGCTGAGGTCGATGCCCGCGGTCGCGCCGCCGATCGACATCAGCACCGTCATGCCGTCGGCCTTCGCCTGGCACATCTCCTCCGGCGTCGGCACCTTCACCGTCGCGTCCATCCCGTCCTCCCAGAGCGCGGTGCCGTCCGAGCGGACCACGGGGAAGGCGGCGTTGAGGACGTTGTAGCCGTGCGCGGCCATCCGGGAGTCGGTGATCGGGATCCAGCCGAGCGGCGGGTGCACGCCGTTGGCGGCGCCGTCCCAGTTCTCCCAGTAGCCCTGGAGGACCTTTCCGGTGGGCTTGGACTTCACCCCGCAGTCGGCCGTGGTCCGCGGCGCGGCGGAGGCGGCGGCCGGGGCGGTGGGGACGGCGGCGGTCAGCAGTGGCGCGGCGACGGCCAGGGCCAGACCTGCTCTGCGCAGGCGTGACGTGCGACGACCGGACATGGCGGCTCCTCGTCCGTGCGGGGCGATGGTTCGCGGTGGCGGACCGGGCGGCGGGCCCGGACGGGCAGGTACGGCTGTGCGGCGGCCAACAACGTAAGGTGGTCCAGACCTGTCGTCAATAGGTCTGGACCAGAACGGGTTCCCCTGGGCGGCGCCGGGCGTCGGCGCCACCGGCGTCCGGGCGGCCCGGCCGTCCGCCCCGCGGCCGCGCTCAGTCCCGGCGCGCCACCACCAGCCGGCACCGCGGCGCACCGTCCGGCCGCGTCCCCAGCTCCGGCAGCGCCCGCAGCCCGACCGTGAAACCGGCCCGCTCCAGCGCCGCGCCGACCTCACCCAGCCGGAACGGCCGGTAGTACATGACGAACGGCGGCCGCCACACCGCGTTGCGCACCCGCATCGCCCCGTCGAACGCCCACAGCGCCCAGTACGCCGCCGAACCGGGCCGGGCCGGCGCCACGATCGGGAAGACGAACCGGCCGCCCGGCCGCAGCACCCTCCGCACCTGCGCGAACAGCCCCGGCCATTCCCGCGGCAGGAAGTGCCCGAACGCACCGAAACTCACTGCCAGATCGAAGACCGGGGCGAACGGCAGCGCCCGCGCGTCACCACGCACCCACACCGTCCGGGGACCGTCGCCGTCTTCCTCACCGTCGCCGAGCGCCGCGCGGCCCACCGCGAGCATCCCGGCGCTGCGGTCCACCCCGACCACGCGCCGCCCGCACACCCGCCGCAGCACCTCCACCCCCGCACCGGTGCCGCAGCAGACGTCGAGCCCGTCCGCGAAGGGGCCGAACTCCGCCAGCGCCGCCGCCGTCGCGTCCAGCACCGCGGGCGGCGTACGGAACGGCGTGTGGTCGAACTTGGGGGCCAGCAGGTCGTAACCCCGCTCGACGGAGGAGAGCGCCTGCACGGCCAACTCGCGGAACGTGGGGCCTTCACGGGTGAACATGGCGGCTCAGCATAGGGGCGGGGCAGGTCCGGGCGGGCGTGGACGCGGTGGGGGCGCGGGCGCGGGCGATGCCGGGCGGGCCGGTGGCTCGGCGGGACGGCCGTTCGTGCGGCGGGACCGGGCGGGTGCGGGGAAGCCGCCCTGGGATCGGCCGGGCCTGCGGGGGAGTCGCCTCGGGCCCGGCCCGTACGCGCTCCGTGTGCCGGGAGCCGCCCCGGGCCGTTCGTCCGGCCGCGTGTGCCCGCAGCCGCGCCGGGACCGGCCGGGTGTGCCGGGAGCCCGCGCCCGTCCCGCCGAAGGCCGTCGTCCCGCGGCCTCACGGCTCCCCCAGTACCTCCGCGAGGTCGTACCGCACCGGTTCCGCCAGTTGGGCGTAGGTGCAGCTCTCCGGGGTGCGGTCCGGGCACCAGCGGCGGAACTGCGCGGTGTGGCGGAAGCGGTCGCCCTGCATGTGGTCGTAGGCCACCTCCACGACGCGGTCGGGACGGAGCGGGAGCCAGGACAGGTCCTTGCCGCCGGTCCACCGGCTCGGACCGCCCGGCAACCGGCCGGACGCCTGGGCCTCCTCGCTGGTCCACGCCTCCCACGGGTGCCCGGCCACCGACGGCATCAGCAGCGGCGTGAGCTCCGCCATCAGCTCCTGACGCCGCCGCATCGGGAACGACGCGCACACCCCGACGTGCTGGAGCCGCCCCGCGTCGTCGTACAGCCCCAGGAGCAGCGAGCCGACCACCGGTCCGCTCTTGTGGTGCCGCAGCCCGGCCACCACACAGTCGGCGGTCCGCTCGTGCTTGACCTTCGTCATCACCCGTTCGCCCGGCCGGTACGGCGACCGCGGCGGTTTGGCGACGACGCCGTCCAGACCGGCGCCCTCGAACCGCTCGAACCACTCCCGGGCCAGCTCCGTATCGTCGGTGGCGGGCGCCGTGAAGACCGGGGCGTCCGCCTCCCGCAACGCCGTGACCAGCGCCTCGCGTCGCGCCAGCTGCGGCTCGGACAGCAACGACGCGTCGCCGAGCGCCAGCACGTCGAACGCCACGAAGCTCGCCGGGGTCACCTCGGCGAGGTGGCGCACCCGGGACGCGGCCGGATGGATCCGCTCCAGCAGCGCGTCGAAGTCCAGCCGCCCCTCCCGGGCGATGACGATCTCCCCGTCCAGGACGCAGCGGTGCGGCACCTGCGTCCGCAGCGCCTCGACGACCTCCGGGAAGTAGCGGGTCAGCGGCTTGCCGGAGCGGCTGCCCAGCTCGATCTCGTCGCCGTCGCGGAAGACGATCGCCCGGAAGCCGTCCCACTTCGCCTCGTACAGGAAGCCCGGCGGGATCGTCGCGGCGCTCTTGGCGAGCATCGGTTTCACGGGGGGCATCACCGGGAGGTCCATGCACCGGATTGTCCGGCGAAGGCCCGGCGGCCGCCCGCCGGGCGCCCCCGCCGCGGTCCCCTTAGCGTGGCCCCATGGCAGACGCACTGGAGCTGACCGCGGGCGGCCGTACGGTCCGGGTGACCCATCCGGACAAGGTCTTCTTCCCCGAGCGCGGCTTCACCAAGGGCGACGTCGCCCGCTACTACCTCGCCGTCGGCGACGGCATCCTGCGCGCCCTGCGCGACCGCCCGACGACCCTGCAACGTCACCCGGACGGCGTCACCGGCGAATCCTTCTTCCAAAAGCGCGCGCCGAAGAACCTCCCCGACTGGATCCCCACCGGCCGGATCGCCTTCCCCAGCGGCCGGCACGCCGACGAGATCTGCCCCACCGAACCCGCCGCCGTGCTGTGGGCCGCCAACCTCGGCTGCCTCACCTTCCACCCCTGGCCGGTGCGGCGCGCCGACACCGAACACCCCGACGAACTCCGTATCGACCTCGACCCGCAGCCCGGCACCGACTACGCCGACGCGGTCCGCGCCGCCCTCGAACTCCGCGACGTCCTCGGCGGCCTGGGCCTGACCGGCTGGCCCAAGACCTCCGGCGGCCGCGGTCTGCACGTCTTCGTGCCGATCGCCGCCGAGTGGGACTTCACGCAGGTGCGGCGCGCCGCCATCGCCGTCGCCCGGGAACTGGAGCGCCGCGCGCCCGACCGGATCACCACCGCCTGGTGGAAGGAGGAGCGCGGCGCCAAGATCTTCGTGGACTACAACCAGACCGCCCGGGACCGCACCATCGCCAGCGCATACTCCGTGCGCCCCTCCGCCCGCGCACCGGTCTCCGCGCCGCTGACCTGGGAGGAGGTCCCCGACGCGGTCCCCGAGGACTTCGACCTCGCCACCATGCCGGAGCGGTTCGCCGCCCTCGGCGACCTGCACGCCGCCATGGACGACGAGGCGTTCCGGCTCGACGAGGCGCTGGACCTGGCCGCCCGCGACGAACGCGACCACGGCCTCGGCGATCTGCCCTACCCGCCCGAACACCCGAAGATGAAGGGCGAACCCAAGCGCGTCCAGCCGAGCCGGGCGCGGAAGTGACGACCGGCCGGGGGTGACGACCGGCGGCAACCGGCCACGGGGACACGGGCGCCCGGGTCCCCGCTCTCACCGCCCCCGGTCCGCCCCGCCCACGTCCCGCACCAGCGGCAGCATCCGGTGCGGCACCCGCTCCCGCAGCGCCACCTCGGTGCGGGTGCGGACCACGCCCGGCAGGCTGATGAGCCGCTGGATGACGTCCTCCAGATGCTCCGCGTCCCGGGCGACGACCCGGGCCAGCAGATCGCCGCCGCCGGTCGTGGAGAACGCCTCGATGATCTGCGGCACCTCCGCCAGCGCGTCGGCGACCTCCTCCAGATGCCCCTGCTCCACCTCGATATGGGCGAACGCCAGCACCGGATGGTCCAGCGCGGCGGGGGACAGGCGCGGTGCGTACGCGGTGATGACCCCGTCGCGCTCCATCCGGTCCAGCCGCGCCTGGACGGTCCCGCGGGCCACGCCCAGCAGCCGCGCGTACTCCCGCACGCTGGTCCGCGGCGCCTCCAGCAGCAGCCCCAGAATCTTCGCGTCCAAGGCGTCCACGGCCATGTTCCAGGGCCTTTCCAGGGGCGGTGTCCGACCCCGGGACTGTATCAACGCCCCAGCTCAGCGGCGTGGTGAGACCGCGCCGGGTACGCCGGCCCGCTCATCCGGCCGTCCGGAAGGCCCGCCCGCCGCGCGCCCGGCCCGGCTCAGGGGAAGGACACCACCGTCGACGGCACGGTGGTGTCGCCCGACGTCGGACCTCCCACCGCGTTGACGACGTGCTCGTACTGGCCCTTGCCGCCCAGCGACACCACCAGCAGCCCGTGCAGTTTGACGCCCGGCGCCTCGGGGACGGCGAAGCCGTGATCCTGCCGGATCGACGGATCGACGTTGTAGAAGCAGTAACTGCCCAGGCCCCAGCCCTCGTGCTCGGTGACCTCGCCGTCGACGAGGTACGCGGCGAAGCCCTTGGTGTCGCCGTCCTGGACCGCCGCCTGGTTCGGCGCGTCGTACGCCTTCTCGTTCTGGAAGAAGATCGTGCGGCCCCGCTCACCGAGCCAGTGCACGTCGTACTTGTTGAAGTGCTCGACGAACAGGCCGGTCGCCAGTACGTCGTCGCCGTGGACGCGGACGCCGTAGTCCGCGCGGTTGACGTCCCAGCCCACGCCCTCGCCGTGGTCGGCGCGCCACACCCAGGTGTGGTCGATGACCGTGTCGTTGCTGTTGATCACGATCGCGCAGGTCACCTTGCCGGGGCCGGCGCCGCCGACCCGGGCGAAGACGTCCTGCACCGTCGTCGGGTTCGCCGCGTGGCGCGCCGAGGCGCCCTCGGGGCCGACCTCCAGCAGCGAGGGCGAGTTCTCCGGCCCGGCGTCGAGCAGGAAGCCGGCGAGCCGCACCCCGTCCACGTCGGCGACCTTCAGCGCCGTCACCCCCTTCTGCGGTATCAGCGTGGCGTAGCCCAGGCCCAGCACGACCGTGTCGGGGCGCTTGACCTCGACGGTCTCGTCCAGGTGGTAGACGCCGGGCGTCAGCAGCAGGTGGAGCCCCTGGTCGAGGGCGGCGTTGAGGGTCGCCGCGTCGGCGTCCGGCTTCGCCACGTAGAACTTCTCCAGCGGCAGAGAGGTGCCCCGGGGTGTGCCGTTGCCCCAGCTGGTACCGCGCGCGTCGGTGCGCTTCTCGGGGACGAACACCTTGTACGCGTCGCCGTCGAGGTACAGGAAAGGCTTCTCGCGGGAGAGAGGGGTGTGCTCCAGCGTGGTGAACGGCGGGTCGGGGAAGGTCTGCGCCGGGGAGCCCTCGACGCCGGAGAAGACCATGTTCCACACGGCGCCCTCCCAGCCGCCGAGCGCGCTGTCGCGGGTGTACCACTGCTGCTGCGAGCGGGGCTCCACGGTGCCGTCGATACGGCTGTCGGCGATGTAGCCGCCGCTGGCCCAGCCGTCACCGTCCGGCGCGAGGTTCAGCCCGCCCTTGACGTGCATCCGCCGGAACGGCGCCGCCTGCGCGACCGCCCACCGGTTGGTGCCGCTGACCGGCTTCAGCGCCAGATTCTCCGCCGAGCGCCAGAAGTTCTGGGTGGCGTTGCCGTCGAACCAGCCCGCGTCCACGGTGACATCGCCGTTGATGGTGGTGTCGTCGGGTGACAGCCCGAGCCCCGCGATCGAGGTGTAGAACCCGAGCTGCGCGTTGAGCCCGTCGTACGTGCCCGGCTTGAGGAACAGCGCGTAGCGACCGGTGCCGAACTGCGCCTTCTCCTGCTTACGGAAGATCTCGTCGAGCTTGCCCTGGATGCCTGGCGTGGCCGGGTCGAGGACGATGACGTTCTCGCCGAGGTCACCGCCGCCGGACAGCGGCCCGGCGGCGCGCGCGGGGTCCGTGCGCGGGGCGGCGCAGGCGGTGGCCGGCAGGCCCGCCAGCGGCAGCGCGGCGGCCATCGACGCCAGGACGGCACGGCGCGGGAGGCCGGACGGCCGCTCAGGTGTGGGGGGAGTGGGCATGGAGCCCTCCTGATTCAGACAGTGAACACATGAAGTGCCAGAGAGCGCTCTCTCGCCCGCAGCATCGTCATGGTGTGTGGATGGACCGTCAACCCTTCTGCCCGGCCCGGCCGTTCCCATTCCGGGCGCCTCACGGCCGGCCTGCGGCGAAGCGGTCCGCGGCGGCGGTGTACGTGGCGGGCCTTTGGTGCGCCGCGTTCAGGAGGTGTCGGCGGCGGGGGGAGAGGCGGCCGCCCCGCCGCCGTGCCCGTGCGCCCGCCCGCGCTGCCCGTTTCCCGCCCGGTACGGGCAGCGCCCCGCCCGTGCGCCCGCCCCGCCCGTGCGCCCGGCCCGCCCGTGCGCCCGGCCCGGCCGTTGGCCCCCTCCGGAGCCGCGTATTCCGCTCGGGGCTGTACCAATGGCCCAGTAGATCCGGCAACTGTTGAACCAATGGGCGGGCGGATGCTGAGATGGCTCCGTCGATGGCGCTGCGGAACTCCGCGGCGCCTTTTTCATGCGCGGAGCGGCCGCCGGCCCCGCCGCGCACCGATGCGTACGGAGAGGAAGCGGTGCTGAAGAGGATGACGCTGCTGATGAGGAAGGTGTGGGTACCGGACCCGGGACGGCTGCGGCTGCGCGCCGCGTCCCGGGCGGTCCTCGGCATCGGCCTGGCGACCACCGCCTCGGGCCTTGCCGTCCACACCCTCACCGGGGCCATCGCCGGGGGACTCGCCGCGCTGCTGGCGCTCTTCACCGTCGCCGACCCCACGGTGCGCGGCCAGGCCGTCACCACCGCGCTGCTGCCGGTCGCCGGACTGCCCGTCCTGGCGCTCGCGGCGGGGCTGCACGGGCATCCCCTCTGGCGCGACGCGGCCTTCCTCGCCGTCATCGGCGCCGGGGTGTACGCCCGCCGCTGGGGACCGCGCGGCCACGCCCTCGGGATCTTCGCGTTCATGATGTTCTTCATGGCGCAGTTCCTGCATGCCGCGCCCGGCCACCTGCCGCCGCTCACCGCCGCGGTGCTCCTCGCCGTCGCCGTGTCCGCCGCCGTCCGCTTCGGCGCCTGGTGCTACGAACGGCGCCTGCGGCCGGCCCCCGCGCCCGCCGCGCCGCCGCCCGGCCGGGGACTGGCCCGCGCCACCACCCGGCAGGCCGTCCAGGCGACGGTGGCCTGCGCCGTCGCCCTCGCCGTCGGCCAGGCGGTCTCCGCCGACCGCTGGTACTGGGCCGTCGCCACCGTCTGGTGGGCCTTCGTGAACACCGCGTCGTGCGGCGAGACCCTGGTCCGCGGCTTCCGCCGGGTCCTGGGCACCGTCACCGGCATCGCCGCCGCCCTCCTCCTCGCCGTCCCGCTGCACGGCGCGCCCGTCCCCACCGCCGTCCTCGTCGCCGGCTGCGTCTTCGGCCTCTTCTACACGGCACCGCTGTCGTACACGTACATGATGTTCTTCGTCACCGTCATGGCCGGACTGCTCTACGGGCTCCTCGGCGTCCTCCACCCCGGACTGCTCGGGCTGCGGTTCGCCGAGACCGGCGTCGGGGCCCTCGCCACCGCCGTGGCCGTCGTCCTCGTCCTGCCGGTCACCACCCACGCCACCACCAACGCCTGGATCCAGCGCGCCGTGCGGTGCGTCCACGAGTGCACCGCGCAGGCCGTCGCCCGCCTCGGCGGCGCCCACGACGCGGACCCGGCCGCACGCATCGGCGAGCTGGAGGCCCTCCTCGGCAAGGTCCGCCTCTCCCTCGCACCGCTGGTCCACCCCCTCAACCCGCTCCGCCACCGCAAGGCCCGCGCCCGCCAGGTCCTCGCGCTGCTGGACGCCTGCGCCCACGACGTCGCGGCCCTCGCGGCGCTCGCCCCCGCCGAGCGGACCGGCGCCGCGCACGACACCCGCCTCGCCGACGCCTGGCGCCGCGTCGAGGCCGCCGTCGACGCCCTCACCGCCCGCCACACCGCGCCGGTGCCCGCACCGGCCCCGCCCGCCGGGGACGGCCCCCTCCTCCACCTGCACGGCCTGGAGCAGAAGCTCGCCGCGCTCGCCGCCCCGCTGGCCAGTCCGCCGCGCGCCCCGCTCGCCGGAGCCTGAGCCCGAACGCCGACCCCGCCGCCCGGCCACCCGCGCGGCGGCGGGGCCCGGCGACACGCCCCACGGCCCGCCCCCTCCGGCCGCGATCCCGCCCCCGCCGCCGCCCCGGCTGTTAGCGTCGCCGTGCCGCCCGGGGCGCGGGCGGCGGACGACCGGACGAGAGGCGGCACCACGGTGACCACGGACCAGGGCCTGCGGGCCTACATCGGATCGTTCACGCAGGCGGGCGGCGCGGGCATCACCACCGCCGCACTCGACCGGGAGACCGGCGCGCTCACCCCGCTGCACACCACAGCCGAGGTCACCAACCCGTCCTTCCTCGCCCCCAGCCGCGACCGCAGGCGCCTCTACGCGGTCAGCGAGACCGACCACGGCGCGGCCGCCGCCTTCGGCCTCACCCCCGACGGCCCCGTCCTCCTCGCCCCGCCGGTCCCCGTCGGCGGCGCGGGCCCCACCCACCTCGCCCTGGCCGCCGGACACCTCGTCACCGCCAACTACAGCTCCGGCAGCGTCAGCACCCTCCCGATCGCGGCGGACGGCACCCTCGGCGGACCCGCCGCCGTCCTCGCCCACCACGGCAGCGGCCCGGACCCCGAGCGCCAGAAGAGCCCGCACGCCCACTCCGTCTACGCCGCGCCCGGCGGCACCCGGCTCCTCACCGCCGACCTCGGCACCGACTCCGTCCGCAGCTGCGTCCTCGACCCCGTCACCGGCATGACGCAGATCCGCGACGAGGTCCGCCTCCGCCCCGGCAGCGGCCCCCGCCACCTCGCCTTCCACCCCGGCGGCGGCCACGTCTACGTCGTCAACGAACTCGCCCCCACACTCACCCGCTGCCGCTGGGACGCCGCCCACGGCACCCTGACGCCCCTGGGGGAGACCCCGCTGTTCGCGGACGGTGACGGGCCGGCGGAGGGCGAGCCCTGCTACGCCTCCGCGGCGGTGGTCTCCCCGGACGGCCGGTTCCTGTGGACCGCGGTCCGCGGCCGCGACCGCCTCTGCGTCCACGCCCTCGACCCCTCCGGCGCCGAGGCCACGCCCGTGACCAGCGTCCCCTGCGGCGGTACCTGGCCCCGCGACCTGGCGATGGACCCCACCGGCCGCTTCCTCTACGCCGCCAACGAACGCTCCGGCGACGTGGCGTGGTTCACCGTCGACCCCGCCACCGGAGTCCCCGCCCCCGGCGGCTCGACGGCGGCGCCCGCGGCCTCCTGCGTCGTCTTCGCCTGAGCCCCCGCCCACTCCGGCGGAAGGCACCGCCGGAGGACACCTGCGCCTCGGCGACCAGCGGCCCGGCCGGAGGGCCGGAACCTCCCGGCGACCGTAGCCCGGGAGCCGGCCTCCGGCGCACCGGAGGCCCCGGCGACGTGGCCCGCGAAACGGCCCGCCCGGTACACCGGACGCCTCCCGGCCCCGCCGCCGGACAGCGCGAAGGGCCGCCCCGCGCGATGCGGGACGGCCCTCACGGCTGGTGACGGCGGGGGGAGCCGCCGTCGGGGAACAGGGTCAGCGCGCCGGTGCGAACTGCGGGCCCCCGGCCGGCCGCAGCGTGATGCCGACCGCCGCGGCGTAGTTCGACAGCACCAGACGGCCCACCGCGCCGTAGGCGCCCAGCGCCTCCGCCGACGCGCAACCCGCCTCGGCCGCGGCCGCGGCCAGCAGCCCGTCGGAGATCTCCGGGCCGATCAGGTACGGGGCGAGCGCCAGCTGCCGCGAACCGGACAGCCGCAGCTGCTCCGCGGTGCGCGAGATCGCCCCGTCCTCGTCCAGCGCGGCGGCCAGCACCGGCACCGCCAGCCGGGCGGACAGCAGCATGCCGGTGATCCCCGCGGCCTGCACGGCCTCCTCGCCGCCCACCGTGGCCAGGATGATGCCGTCCGCCGCCGTGGCGACGGTGAACAGCCGCGCCCGGTCGGCGCGGGCCAGCCCCGACTCGGAGAGCCGTACGTGCAGCGCCTCGGCGAGCAGCGGGTGCGGGCCGAGGACATCCGTCAGCTCGGCGCCGGAACCGCTGTTCATCATCGCCTGGCGTATCCGCCGCAGCAGCGAGCTGTCGGGACCGGCCAGCAGCGGCACGACCACCGCGGCCGGACCGGTGGGCGCGCCGCCGCCCTGAGCGGCCCGCGCCTTGTGCTCGCCGCCCGCCTGCGCCAGCACCGCGTCCAGCGCCGGGAACTCCGCGCCGTCGCCGTCCACGTAACCGATCCGGGCGTCGAGGCCGGGCAGCTCGGAACGGGCGATGCTGCACACCTCCTCCGCCAGGGAACGGGCGGCGGAAGTGGGGGTGCCGGGCACGGCCAGCACCAGGACGGGCGCGCCCTCGGGTGCGGCGAGCGGCTCCGGCTTGCGGTGCCGGCCGGACTGCCGCGGTCGCGGCATTCGTACGGGCAGGCCGGGCGCCGGGCTCGGGGAATCGTCGTCAAAGCGGGGCGAGCCAGGTGCGGGCCCAGTGGGGGAACTCATGGCGCCGCATGCTAACGCCTCGCACCGACACACTGCCGGGGGAGGGTTCGGTCGGGAGGTATCCGTCCCGATTTATCCCGCGCGTCACGGTGGCCCACCCGAAAGCCGCCCGAACCGCCCCCTGATGACGCCCTCTTAGCGGTGGTGCACCCCGGCCCTGTGCGTTCCGTGCCGGTGGCGGCCGGCCGGAGGAACCGCTCCCGAGGCGCTGTCCCCGGGCCGAGCCTCGGCGGGGCTCCCTTCCGTGGCGGACGATCCGGGGCGACGCGCCGTCCCTCCGGAGCCCGGCCGTCTCCGCGGCGGCGCTCTCCGGTGGCGTGTGGTCCGGGTCGGTGGCGGCCGGTGGTGGAATCGGCGGACCGGCCTCGGGGGGCGCCACCCGGGGCCTCACTCCCCGTGGCGGACGAGCCGGAGCAGCGCGCCGTCCACCGGGAGCCGCACCGTATCGGCGGCCAGGTCGGCGGCCAGTCGCAGCGCGCCGTCGAGCGGGCCGCCCGCCGGTTCCGTGCACACCGCCTCCGGCAGCCGCGCCGCCAGCCCTGCGCGCACCGGCGCCCGCAACACCTCACCCAGGCGGAACAGCCCGCCGGTCAGCGCGACGGTCCGCCCCGCCCCGGGCGGACAGGCGGCCGCCGCCGTGTCCACGATCTGCGCCGCGGCCGCCCGGACGATGTCCGCCGCGACCGCGTCACCGGCCGCCTCACGCGCCACGTACGGCGCGAACGACGCCAGCACCGCGGGCCGGTCCGCCCGGGGATACAGCTGCCCCGGCAGGCCCTCGACCGGCCCGAACTCCTCCTCGGCGGCCCGCAGCAACGCCGGGGAGCCGCCGGGCCGCCCGTCGTGCGCCCGCAGCGCCGCCTCCAGGCCCGCCCGGCCGATCCACGCCCCGCCGCCGCAGTCGCCGAGCAGATGGCCCCAGCCGTCCGCCCGCCGCCAGCCGGCCCCGGACGCCGGGTCCGCGCCGAGCGCCACCAGCCCCGTACCGGCCGCGACGACCACGCCGGGCCGCTGCCCCAGCGCACCCGCGTACCCGGTCACCGCGTCGGCGGCCAGCGCCAGACGGTGCGCGCCGAAGGCGTCGGCCAGCGCCCGCGGCAGCACGGCGCGCAGCTCCTGCCCGAGCGTCGCCATCCCGGCCGCACCGATACAGACCGCCGCGAAACCGGGCACCCCCGCCGCCTGCCGCAGCTTCTCGGCGGCGGGCAGCAGCTGATCCAGCAACCGCCCCGCGTCGATACCGCGCTCCCCGGTGCGCACCGGGGTGTCCGACGTGTACGTGTTCTCCGGCCGGGCGTACGGCGCGGTGGCCGGCGCGACGGCGAGACGCAGCCCGGAGCCGCCCGAGTCGACGCCCAGGACGACCGGGCCCGTCGCGTGCGGCGGCTCAGCCAAGACCGCGGGAGTCCTGCTTGAGCGCGGTGTCGACGGTCAGCGCCGTGGCGACGACGAGGCTCAGGAGCGGGTCGGGCAGCTGGCGGTGGATCTGCAGGACGTAGTTGTCGGCGGTCGTGAACATCGTCTTCGCCAGCCCCTCCCACGTCTTGGTGATCCGGGCGATCTCGGTGTCGGTGTGGTCGACGATGGCGAAGTTCCAGGCCCGCCAGTTCTCGGCCTTGATCGCGCCGATCTGCTGGCCGTTGACCATCATCCCGAAGTTGATCTTGCCGATGGCGTTCTGCTGGACGATCTCACCGACCGGCTGCCCGTCCGGACGTGCCACCTGCACCTTGGACTTGATGAACTTCGCCGGCCGCGTCAGCACCAGCTGCGGCTGCCCGTAGGTGTCCCGGATCTCCAGCTTGTGCGTCATGTACTGGTCCAGGCTGGACATCACCCGCAGCACCTTCTTCGCGGTGCTCTGCCCGACCTGGACCACCGTGCCGAGGGTGTTGCCGTTCTGGTCGAAGACGCCGTACTCGTTGGAGACCTCGATCAGCTTCGCCTTCTGGTTCACCACCAGCACCGGCTCGGTGAACAGCGTCCCGCCGCCGGGGCCCGTCGGGGCGATGCCCGCCTGCTGCTGGACCTGGTGCGCCGCCCCGGGATGACCGGGCGCCGCCTGCGCCTGGGGGTACCCGGGCTGCCCGTAGGGGGCCTGCTGCCCCGGCCCGGTCTGCTGCGCTCCGTACGGGGCACCGGGGCCGGCGGGCGTCTGCTGCGGCGCCCCGGGACCGGCCGGGGCCGCCTGCGGCTGCTGCGGCGTCTGCTGCGGCGGAACCTGCTGAGGGGCCTGCTGCTGGGGGGCCTGTTGGGCCGGTGCCTGGCCCTGCGTCTGCTGCGGGGCGGCGGCGTGCGTGTGCTCGGTCCAACGGGCGCCATCCCACCAGCGCAGTTGGTGGGGAGTCCCCTGCGGGTCCGCGTACCAGCCCGCAGGGATGTTCGCATGTGTCATGGCGGCACAGTACCGGGCCGCGATGACACCGCAGAGTCCCGCCGCCGGCCCGCGCACCGGCCGAACGGGCCGGCGCGGCGGCGGGACGGGGAGCCCCCGGGACGGGGCCGCCGACCGGGCGAGTGGCGGCCGCGCCGTGCCGTGGCGGTCCGCCCCGGCTGCCCGGCCGGACCGACGGGCGGCTGCCCTGACCGTTCCGGCCGCCCCGGCCGGACCGACGGCTCCGGCCGTTCCGGTTTCGCGCCGTGCCGGTGGCACGGGCTCCACCGGCCCCGTCGGGGGCTATGGCCGGGCCGTCCCGCAACGTGCCGTGCCGGTGTACCGGCAGCGCCGACCGCGTCGGGCCGCGCCGGCAGGGCGGTACCGCCACATCGGCGAGACCGACCGCGCCCGCCCGACGCGGCCGCAGCGACGACTCCGGCTGTCCCGGCCACCTCGACGCGCCTTCTGCCCTACGCGGCCGCAGGGGTTGCCCCGTACGCACCGGACCGCACCGGCGGCCCCGCCCGTGATGCCCCGCGCCCACCGCGGGCGGGACGGGCCCCGGCGTTGGGCCGGTAGGGTGAGTTGTTGTGGCAGCACGACCCTTGAACGAACTTGTGGAACCCGGCTGGGCCGAGGCGCTGCGCCCCGTCGCCGGACGTATCGCCGAGATGGGCGACTTCCTCCGCCAGGAGATCGCCGCCGGCCGGACCTATCTCCCCGCGGGCGCCAACGTCCTGCGCGCCTTCCAGCAGCCGTTCGACGACGTACGGGTGCTGATCGTCGGTCAGGACCCTTATCCGACACCGGGTATGGCGATCGGGCTGAGCTTCGCGGTCGCGCCGGAGGTCCAGCGATTGCCGGGAAGCCTGGAGAACATCTTCCGTGAACTCCACTCCGACCTCGGCCTGCCCCGCCCCTCCAACGGCGATCTGACCCCGTGGACCCGGCAGGGCGTCCTCCTCCTCAACAGGGCGCTGACCACCGCGCCCCGCAAGCCCGGCGCGCACCGCGGCAAGGGCTGGGAGGAGGTGACCGAGCAGGCCATCCGCGCGCTCGCCGCCCGGGGCAAGCCGCTGGTGCCCGTGCTGTGGGGCCGCGACGCCCGCAATCTGCGTCCCTTCCTCGACGCGTACCCGGCGATCGAATCGGCCCACCCCTCCCCGATGTCCGCCGACCGGGGTTTCTTCGGCTCCCGTCCCTTCAGCCGCACCAACGACCTCCTCATCCGCCAGGGCGCCCAGCCGGTCGACTGGCGACTTCCGTGAGCTGACGTGCGGCGCCGGGCGTCCCCATCGGGGCGGGGCGCCCTCGGGCCGCACGGCGCGCCGCCCGGACCCGCACCACCCGGGCGGACCGGAACGGACGCCCCGGGGGACGCGGACCGCGCGATGTCCGGCCATTCGCACGCGACGCTCCGCTGACGCAAACTCCCGCGCCGTCAGGCCACCGCCGAGGCCCGTACGCACAGCACGTCCGGCAGATGGGAGGCGAGCTGCTGCCAGCTGTCCCCGTCGTCGGCGCTGGCGTACAGCTCGCCGTTGCGGTTGCCGAAGTAGACACCCGCGGGGTCGCTGTCGTCCACACAGAGGGCGTCGCGGAGGACCGTGCCGTAGTGGTCCTCCTCCGGCAGGCCACGGGAGAGCGGCTCCCAGGAGGCTCCGGCGTCGGCGGTGCGGTAGACCCGGCACCGGTGACCGGCCGGGACGCGGTCGATGTCGGCGGTGATGGGGAACAGATAGGCGGTGTCCGCGCGGTGCGGGTGGGCGGCCACCGCGAAGCCGAAGTCGGTGGGCAGCCCGGCGCCGATGTC
Source organism: Streptomyces sp. NPDC027185 (assembly GCF_055567035.1). Taxonomy (NCBI): domain Bacteria; kingdom Bacillati; phylum Actinomycetota; class Actinomycetes; order Kitasatosporales; family Streptomycetaceae; genus Streptomyces; species Streptomyces sp. NPDC027185. Next base: position 208,150 of record NZ_JBVHRF010000003.1, read on the forward strand.
CGTCCACCGGGCGCCCGCGTCGTCGCTGCGGTAGACGCCCCAGTGGTTCTGCAGGTAGAGGCGGTCGCGGTTGGCGGCGTCCTGCGCGATCTTGTGGACGCACTGGCCGAACTCGGGGTACTCCTCGGGCAGGAACGACACCTTGACCCCGGTGTTCGACGGCTCCCAGCTGGCGCCGCCGTCGGTGGTGCGGAACACCCCGGCGGCCGACACGGCGACCGTCACCGCGTCCGCGTCGCGCGGGTCGGTGACCACGGTGTGCACCGTGAGACCGCCGCCGCCGGGCACCCACCGCTCCCGGCTCGGGTGCTCCCACAACGGTCTGACCATCTCGAACGTCTCGCCGCGGTCCTCGGAGCGGAACAGCCCGCCGGGCTCCGTACCGGCGTACACCACATCGGGCGCGGCGGGTCCGGCCGGATGCAGCTGCCACACCCGCTCCAGCGAAGTGCCGGTGTACTCCGGGTACTTCACCGCCGGTCTCGCGGGCTCGTGCCACGTCTCGCCGAGGTCGTCGGAGTGGAAGACGGACGGGCCCCAGTGCGCGCTGTCGGCGCCGGCCAGCAGCCGTGGCGTGTCCCGGCGGGTGTCGATCCCGAGGGAGTACACCGCCTGCGCGGGGAAATGGGGGCCGCTCAGCTCCCATGCGCCGTGCCGTCTGCGGCCGACGAAAAGTCCTTTACGCGTGCCCACCGCGAGCAGCACATCGGTCATGACACAAACACCTCCGCGACGCCGTTGTCTCAGATGCCGCCAGTGTGCACCCGACCACTGACAACGGCGTCCCGGCACGCCATCGGCGCAGGTCACACGGCCCGTCGGGGCAAAGCGGCCGGACAGCGGCCGACCGTCGGCGCCGCTCGCGCGAAGCCGGCGCACACGACGGCGCGCCGCACCGGAAAGCCGGTGCGGCGCGCCGTCGTGCGTGGCCGGGGGCTCAGTCCGCCGGGACCTCGAACGAGAGGGAGACGGGGCCGGAGCCGTCGTAGTAGCGGAGCGCCCCGCTGCCCCCGGGCATGTCCAGGACGACATCGCCGGTGACGGTCTGACCCGGGCGGTACGTGGTGTCGAGGTTCCCTCCGGAGCCGGACTTCTCGCTGGTGGAGGCGGGCTGCTCCGGGCTCTGGCCGTCGGTCCACTTCAGCTGCTGCGGGTGGAAGGTGCCGTTCTTGTCGCCGGTGTTCTTCACCGTGAACGTGAAGACGGCGTACTGGTGCTTGGGCGGCTTGGTGGCGTGGATCTCCGACGCCTGCACCGCCCGGACGTCCTTGAACGTGACCGTCATCTGCGTCCGCGCGCCCGAGGCGCTGTCGACGGCCTGGTACGTCCCGGATTCGCCGATGGTGATCGGGGTCTTCCCGGACTTGCCCGAGGGCTGAACGGCGAGGTCACCGGCGGGGGCGCCGGTCTTCGACGCGGTGGGCCCGGAGTCGCCGCCCGAGGACGAGCAGCCTGTCGCCAGGCCGGCGGTGAGGACGGCGCCCGCGAGGAGCGAGACGGCACGGATGGATGGACGCATGGCGTACCCCGACGGTTCAGGCGGGCCGACCTGCCCGCGATTGGCGTCAGATTACGTCATCGGAGTGACGGTGATCATGCCGGGAGGGCGGGTGGAGCCATGGCCTCCGCCTGGTGGGACGGAGGCCGGTGGCCAGGTCAGACGGCCCGGTGGTACGGCTGCGGGACGTGCACCTCACCGCCCAGATCCCGGGCGGCGCGCTGCGCCCACGAGGGGTCGCGGAGCAACTCCCGGCCGAGGAGTACGGCGTCGGCCTCGCCGTCGGCGAGGATCTTCTCGGCGTGGGCGGGCTCGGTGATGAGCCCCACGGCGGCCACCGGCAGCGGCGTCTCGGCCTTCACCCGGGCCGCGAACGGCACCTGGTAGCCGGGGCCGCTCTTGATGAGCGCCCGGGGGGCGTTGCCGCCGCTGGAGACGTCCAGGAGGTCGACGCCGTGCTCGTGGAGCACCGACGCGAAGCGCACCGTCTCGTCGACGGTCCAGCCCTCCCGGCTGTCCTCGGGGTTCTCCGTCAGCCAGTCGGTGGCCGAGATCCGGAAGAACACCGGCAGGTCGTCCGGCCACTCCTCCCGTACGGCGTCCACGACCTCCAGGGCGAGGCGGGTGCGGTTCTCGAAGGAGCCGCCGTACGCGTCGGTGCGGTGGTTGCTGTGCGGGGAGAGGAACTCGCCGATGAGGTAGCCGTGCGCCCCGTGGATCTCCACCACCTGGAAGCCGGCGTCGAGGGCGCGGCAGGTGGCGGCGCGGAAGTCCGCGACCACCCGCTGGATCTCGTCGGTGGTCAGCTCGTCCGGGACGGGGCTCTCCTCGTCGAAGGGGAGCGGGCTCGGGGCGACGGGCGTCCAGCCGTTCGCCTCCGGGCCGACCGGCTTGCCGCCCGTCCAGGGAGCGGCGGTGGACGCCTTGCGGCCCGCGTGGGCCAGCTGCACGCCGATGGTGCTGCCCTGGGACTTCACGAAGTCGGTGATCCGGCGGAACGCCTCGGTCTGGGTGTCGTTCCACAGCCCGAGGTCGGCGGGGCTGATGCGGCCCTCCGGGCTGACCGCCGTGGCTTCCGTGATCAGCAGGCCCGTCCCGCCCAGTGCCCGCGCCGCGAGGTGGGCGAAGTGCCAGTCGGTGGGCGTCCCGGCGAGCGGCCCGGTCTCCGCCGCGGAGTACTGGCACATCGGCGCCAGCCATATCCGGTTCGGAATGGTGAGGGAGCGCAGGGTGTACGGCGTGAAGAGCGTGCTCAAGGGAGGTCTCCTTGACGTGGAAGGGCCGCGGTGAAGGGCGGCGGCCGGGGGCCCGCCGCTCATACGGTAGCCATCGTAGTACGTCACCTGTCAAACTACGATGGACCTCGTACGAGTTGCCGTCCGCCGGGCAAGGCGCGGGGCGCCGCGCCCGCCTTCCCGGGGCGCCAGGTGGCCGCGCCGCACGCCCCGTACCGCGCTGCGGTGGCCGCCCCGTCCGGCGGGCGCAAACATGGGCGTGCGGGGCGCGCGGCCCCGCGGACGCGCCGGTACGGCCAGAGGGGCGGAGGGACGGACATGAACGGCGACGGCACCACGCACGACCCGGGCGGGCGGAACGCCCCGCGCGCCCCCTCCGCGCCCGGCGGCGCCGCCCCGGAGGGCGCCGACCGGCTCGCCGCCTACCGGGACAAACGGCACTTCGACCGCACCCGGGAGCCGCGGGGCGAACCGGCCGTCCCCGGAGAAGCACCCTGTTTCGTCGTGCAGATCCACGACGCGCGCCGGATGCACTTCGACTTCCGGCTGGAGGTCGACGGCGTACTGAAGTCGTGGGCCGTGCCCAGAGGGCCGTCCGCCGACCCGCGCGACAAGCGGCTCGCGGTGCCCACCGAGGACCATCCGCTGGACTACCGGGAGTTCGAGGGCGTCATCGCCCGGGGCGAGTACGGGGCGGGCACCGTCATCGTCTGGGACCAGGGCACCTACCGCCCCCTCCCGGGCAAGGGCAGGCACCGCGCCGGCAGCTTCGCCGAGGCGCTGGAGCGGGGCCATGCCTCCTTCTGGCTCGACGGCGCCAAACTGCACGGCGGTTACGCCCTCACCCGCTTCCGTACCGGCCAGGAGGCCGACGACCGGGAATCCTGGCTGCTGGTCAAGGAGAACGACGACCGCGCGGCCGGCCACGGCGCCCCCGACCCGCTGCGCGCCCGCTCCGTCCGCAGCGGGCGCACCCTGGGGCAGGTGGCCGCCGACGCCCGCGACGCCGCGGACGGCGGCCCGCCGCACGGCTCCTGAACCACCCGGCCCGAGGGCCGCAACTCCCGGTCAGCGACCTGGACCACCCGGTACGGCGGTCGTGATCCGGTGCGGCCCGTGCGCGGCACCGAGGGAACTCGCCCGGCGGCACCCGGGCACCGCCCTCACCCGGTGGTGGCCTCCTCACCGCTCTCCGGGCACACGTGCACCGCCGCCTCCTCGGCGGACGCCGCCCCGCCGTCGATCCCGACGTCGTGCGCGACGACATCGTTGCGGTGGCGCGGGAAGCCCTCCTCGGCGGTCAGCAGCCGCCCGGCGCGCTCCTCGCCCACCTGGTCGTCCACCGGCTCCCCGTCACCGTCCACCTGGTCACCGATGCCGTCCCCGTCCGGCTCCCACACCTCCGGAACCTCTTCGGAGAGGCGCTGCTCCAGGGATTCACCGTCGGACTGTTCCCGTGCCGTGGTGCCGCGATTCACCGCGAGCGGACGCTCGGGCGGCGAATATCCCTCGTCCAGTATCTGGTCGAGATCCGGCTCGTCGAGAGCGTCCTCCATATCCAGGTCATCGGGATTGTCCTGCGGATCGGAAGCGGACGGCTGATAGACATCGTCCCCCATCGCACTGTCGGGCATGTCCGCTCTCCTTCTCCGGATGTGAGGGAATTTCACCCTGCTTTCTCACACTGCGGTGCCGGATCCCCGCAGAATACTGAGGACTTCCGCGTCCTGCACCTGGTCGAAATCGAGATACCACTCGCCCACCGCACGGAAATTCCGCGGCTGGTGCAGACACTCCACATGGTCCGCCTCCTCGCGCAGTGCCGCAGCCGCAGCCGCGTCCCCGACCGGCACGGCCAGCACCAGCCGTGCCGGGCCCAACCCCCGCAGATACCGCAGCGCGGCGCGCGCCGTCACCCCCGTCGCCAGCCCGTCGTCGACCAGCAGCACCGTCCGGCCCGCCACGTCGGCGGCGCCCAGCGGCGGCCGGCCCGCCCGGTACGTCTCCTGCCTGCGACGCAGCTCCGCGCGCTCCCGCCGGACGTCATCGGACAGCCGCTCGGCGGTCAGCCCCAGCGCCGCCAGCGCGCCCGCGTCGAACACCGGTGGCTCCTCGCCGACCAGCGCCCCCACCCCGACCTCGGGCCGCCCCGGCACCCCGATCTTCCGCGCCACCAGCACCTCCAGCGGCGCTCCCAGCGCCCGCGCCACCTCCGCCGCGACCGGGACACCGCCGCGTACCAACGCCACCACCAGCGGGTCGGCGAGCACGCCGGTACGCACCAGCGCCAGACAGCGCGTCGCCAGTGCCTCCCCGGCGTGCCGCCGGTCGAAATACCGCACGCCCCGCCCTTCCGGCGTCGTATCAGCCCCGTCCACGGTCAGCCCCGGCGCCTTTCCGTACCGAGGCCGAGGGATTGCGCGATGCTCTGCACATTCGGATACGTCTCGTCCGCCGGAAGTTTTTCGGCGAGGGACACCAAACGGTCCGGAGCGTGGTCGCGGCGCAGTTTTCCGACCACCGACGGCTTGTCCGCCGGATAAATACTCCGCCCGAGATGCCGCGCGAGTTCGGAACGGATACCGACGTCCTCCTCCGTCATTCCCCGCGGTGTCCCCCCGCGGAAAACGCTCTCGGGTGCCTGAGCCACCTCCGGCTGGTCCTCGCCGGAGGGCTGGAGTTCCCTTTCCTCCGCGGCGCGCAGCGACCGGTCGGCCGTCATCTCCGCCCGCAGTTCCTTCTTCATCATCTCGTCCCGCGCGGGCCCGATCTTGTCCGCACCGTGCTCCATGACCATGCTTTCCTCCAGGTGACGACGGTTCGACGGCGGCGGGCGACGGGCGCGGAGCCCGCCCCGAAACCGCCTGGGGACAGGGCGCCCGGCCGGTCGTCCGCGCACCTTTCGCCACGGCGGCCGACGGCCGCCCCACGGCCTTTGGCCGGGAAATTCACCGCCTGTCATCGCCCAATTCATTGACCAGCGTCGCGCAGAACGCCTTCAAGTCATCCGGTTTACGGCTGGTGACCAGAGTGTTCGGTCCTCCGGTGCAGATCTTCACCCGCTCGTCGACCCAGGAGCCGCCCGCATTACGGATATCCGTCGCCAGGCTCGGCCAGGACGTGAGGGTGCGCCCCCGCACCACATCCGCCTCGATCAGCATCCACGGCGCATGGCAGATCGCGGCCACGGGCTTTCCGGCGTCGAAGAATCCCCGGGTGAAAGCGACCGCCCTTTCGTCGAGCCGCAGCGCATCCGGATTCGCCACCCCGCCCGGCAGTACCAGCGCGCCGTAATCCTCCACCCGTGCCTCGTCCAACGTGCGGTTCACGGTGAACGAGTCGGCCTTGTCCAGGTGGTGGAATGCCTGTACCGACCCACCCGACGGCGATACCAGATGCGGAACCGCACCGGCATCCACCACCGCCTGCCACGGTTCCGTCAACTCGACCTGCTCCACGCCCTCGGAGGCCACCAGAAACGCGATCTGCATGTCGTCCGTCCTCTCGTCGCGATGCGCCGGATGTATCGAATGCCGGATCAAACCCGCCCCCGCCCCGCCCCCTTTTCCCCTCTCGGTGGCCCCCTTCTCAGCGGCCCCGCCCTTCTCCCCGTACGCACATTTCTCCCGAACATGCATTTCCGAGGAGGGGCGCCCTTGCCGAATACGCGGCCACATCGCGTTCGGGGAACGGGGAAGCGGCTGTCCGCCGGAAATCCCGGGGAGGGCGGCGGTAACGAACCCGGGCCCCGGACCCTGCCGAGGCCACGCGCGCCCCTCCTCGCCGATACGCGCCCCGGCCCCCTCCATCGCACTCCGGATACGGCGAGATCGCATCCCGGCGCCGGTCCGGCGGGCCCTTTCCGGGGCGGATGCCCCGCCCGGCCCCACGAGCGCGCCGGGCACCCGCCGGAGGCGTACTGTCGAAGAGGGGCCGCCTCGCCCTGGAGCGACCACGGCCGCCCGGCCACCGTCCGGGCAACGGCCGCCCGTCCACCCCGCACCCGCACCGTTCCCGAGTGCACCACGCCGACCCGGCGGAGTGCTCACCACGTGGCCCGCGAAAGGGAGATGTCCACCATGTCGGCCGCTGAGCACCGCACCACCGGCGCCGCGCGCACCACTCCCGCCCACGGTGCGCCCTGCTGGGTCAATCTGATGACTCGCGATCTGCGCACCACCCAGGACTTCTACACCGAGGTCCTCGGCTGGAAGTTCCGGCAGGGCAGCCTCGGCGACGAGTTCTGCGTGGCGTTGGACGACGGCCGCCCGGTCGCCGGAATCGCCCAGCTCACCCAGCGTCTGCGCACCACCACGGCCTGGACCCCGTACTTCGCCGTCGACAGCGCCGACGACGTCGCCGCCCGCGTCCGCGAACGCGGCGCCACCGTCGCCGTCGGTCCCCTCGAATTCGGCACTGGACGCGCCGCCCTCGCCTCCGACCGGGACGGCGCCGTCTTCGGCTTCTGGGAGGGGCAGACCCTGCGCTGGGCGATCGGCCGCGAGGGCGCCCCCGCCTGCCTGGAACTGCGCACCCGCGACGCCTTCGCCGCGGCCATCTTCTACGCCGAGATCTTCGACTGGGCCACCCTGCGCCCCGGCGGCTGCGACGTCACCTACGAGGACGACCAGGTCATCGTCTGCCAGGACGGACGCCCCGTCGCCGCACTCCGGGGCGGCGGCGTGGAGGAGGCCCCCGACCCGCACCTGCGGCCCCGGTGGCACGTCCACTTCCAGGTCCGCGACCTGCCCGCCGTCATCGCCGCGGCCGTCGCCGCCGGCGGCACCGTCATGTCCCCGGCCCCCCTGACCGGCCGCCCCGGCGGACGCTCCATGATCTGCGACCCCCACGGCGCCCTCTTCACCGTCACGGACACCCCCGAGAGCGACTGATACCCCGCGCGGGGCCCCGCAGGCGCCCGGACGTCCCGTGGGCGGCCCCATGCCGGCATGGGACCGCCCACGGGACGCACGAGAAACAGCACTTCAGGCGCACAGGAAATCGGGACTCGAACGGGACTCACCACACCTGAGGCAGCCCAGGGACACCCGAACGTCCGGCCACGGGCGGGAGTGTCCACGGGGCCGAGGGCCCAGCCGGACGCTGACCGCCCGGTCGCCGGGCCCCGCGGGGACGGCCGGGCCTCACGGGGACGGGTGGATGTCCCCGCTCCTCATGCCGCTCTCCTGCTCACTGCGGCTCTGCAGCTTCCGGGCCTTCTCCTTGAGCCGGTCGCGTTCGGCGGGGTCACTGGTGTGCTGCGCCGTGTCCTCCAGCTGCCGCGCCTTCTCGCGCATCTGCCGGAGCCGGCTGCTTACCTCGTCAGCGCTCATGATCACTCCTCGAACGGTCCCGATGGGACCGCGGTTCGGCCAAACCTCCACCACCAGCGAATCAGCGACCGCCTCCATCGGCACCTTGAAGAATCACCCACGGTGACCGCCCCGCCCCGGCTTTCCGTCACCGGCCGCCGGACGCTGTCGCGCGCACCGCTCCCGCCTGCGGCACAGTGGAAGGGACATCACGCGGACGAGTGAAGGAACGCCGCGCCCATGGGCGGAGACGCCCCGCGTACCCGGTCGCCCGGCCCCCGGACAGGTGCCGGGCACGGGAAACGCACCGCCGCACCACGGCCCCGCGGACACCGGTCACCGACCGGAGACCCGCCGGAACACCACCGCGGACCAGGCACACCGCGGACCGCCGAACGGAACGGAAGGCGTGAGGGGAATGACAATCCACACCGGACGCGTCGCCCACCAGGCGCCCACCGGACGCCGGAAGCCGCAACTCGACCCGGACACCCGCGTCGCCCTGCACCGGCTCGCGGCCCTCCCGGACGGCCCCGCACGTACCCGGCTGCGCGAGGAGATCGTCTGCGCGTGGCTCCCGATGGCCCACCGCCTCGCCCGGCGCTACAGCGGACGCGGTGAGAGCGACGAGGACCTCCGCCAGGTCGCCGCGCTCGGCCTGCTCAAGGCCATCGACCGCTTCGACCCCGGCGTCGGCACCGCCTTCGGAGCCTTCGCCGTCCCCACCATCATCGGCGAGATCAAACGCCATTTCCGCGACGAACTGTGGGCCGTCCACGTCCCCCGGCGCGCCCAGGAACTCCGCGCCCGCGTCCACCGGGCCCGCCAGGAACTCTCCGACCGCCCCGGCCACGCCGCCATCACCGTGCAGGACGTCGCCGCCCACACCGGCATGCCGTACGAGGACGTCCTCATCGGCCTCGACGCCCAGAAGACCTTCACCGCGCTCTCCCTGGAACGCCCGCTCGGCGGCGAGGACACCCAGCAGACCCTCGGTGACCTCCTCGGACAGGAGGACCCGGCGCTCGGTCTGGTCGACGACCGGGAAGCCGCCGCCACCGGCCTGCGCACCCTTCCCGAACGCGAACGCCACATCCTCTATTTGCGCTTCTACCTCGGCCTGACGCAGAGCGAGATCGCCGACCGGGTCGGCGTCTCCCAGATGCACGTCTCCCGCCTGCTGCGCCGCTCCTGCGCGTACGTACGGGAGAAGGCCCTCGCCCCGCAGCCGTGACCGGCACCGGCGGGGCGGCGGCAGGGCCCGGACCAGCGAGGTTCCGCTCGCAGCGACGGTGAGTTCCCGCCGCGCGCCTGATTTCTCCCCGACTTCACACACCGTGATCAGCCATGAGCGCTCAGGGATATCCCCGAACAACCCCTGACCTTCCCCGAAACCGGTGCCCGCACCGCTTACGCGACGGTAGCGTTCGCCCCATCGACGCCATCAACTGGCAGGCAGCGTAAGGGAAGAAGGGCGGGGGAGAGGTGCAGGGGCAGGTGCAGGACCGCAGTCGACCACATGACCGGAGCGAGGAACACGGCGGGGCCGGGCAGGGCCGGGAGCGGGGGCGGCCCCGGCCGGACGTCCCGGCGGAGGCGTCCGCCGCCGCCCGGACGCTCTGGCACCTGACCGAGCCCCTGCACGCCGTCAGCTACTTCGACGAAACCTGCCGTGGCCTGGGGAGGGCCATCGGGCTCAAGGGCTTCTGGATGGGCTACTTCGCCGCCCGCACCGCACCCCTGGGCGCGGTGCCCGCGGCCCGCGCCACCGAACTGCTGAGCCTGTTCGCCCCCGCTATGACCGCCCGCTCCCTCCCGGCGGCCTGGGACGTGGTCCGTCCGGAGCGGGTCCTCGACGCGCGGGCCCGCTGTGCCGCCGGTGCGCTGCGGGCCGCCGATCCGGCGATCGAGGCGTCCGTGGCGAAGGTGGCCCCCGCCCTCCGGGCCATGGTCGACGCCGCCCCGCCCACCGCACGGCCGCTCTTCGCCGCCAATCAGGCGCTCTGCGACCGCGCCGATCCGGTCGAAGATCTCTGGCAACTCGCCACCACCCTCCGCGAATTCCGCGGCGACGCCCATCTCTCCGTGCTCGCCGATCATGGTCTCGACGGCTGCGAAGCCCTGGTCCTGGCCGTGGCCTGCGCAATCGTCCCCGAGGAGCCGATGCGCTACGGCCGGGGCTGGAGCGAGGAGGAATGGGGCGCGGCGACGGCCCGCCTGTGCTTGCGCGGTCTGGTCGACGCCGACGGCACGGTGACCGCCCTCGGCGCGGCGGAGCGGGCGGAGATCGAGCAGCACACCGACGAGCTCGCGGCCCGGCTGCTCAGACCCCTCACCTCTGAACAGACCGCACAACTCCTGCGGGAGCTGAAACCCGTCACCCACCGCGTTCTCGCCGCCAACCTGCTGCCGTTCCCCAACCCGATAGGTCTGCCGTCCCCGCCGGCGCCCAGCAGGCACACCGACGGCCGGAAGGCGGGGCGCCGAGCGCTCGGCTGAGGAAGGTCGGGCGGCCGGACGCGCCCGCTGACGGGCGAGTGCCTCCGCCGACGGAACGGCCGCGCCGCCGCCCGGCACGCCTCGCCCGGCGGCCGTGGCGGCGCCGCCTCTCCCGCCGGGGCAGCCGCCGTCGTGGGCCGAGCCGCGGCAGGCTTGCGATCTCCGCCGTGCCTGGCCGTACCACGGGCCTCCGTCTGCGCCGGGGCGGCCGGAACCGTCCTGCTCCTCCCGCTCCGTGAGCGTGACGTGTGGGCGGCCGGTGCCGGATACGGCCTCGTGCAGAGCCTCGGGAAGCGGCGGGCCCGGGTGGGCGGTCGCCGTCGCCATGTGTGGGGCGTGCGGAATCGGGAAACCGGGAGGCAGGGCCGACGGGCGGACCGCATCGGCCCGCCGGCCGGTGCGGTCCGGTTCGACCGGGCCGCTGCCGCCACGGAGTGACGGCCCGGGTGGCCCGAGGGCCCGGACCGGCGCAGGAGGCCCGATCGGCGAAGCCGGCCGTGAGCGCCACGCGCCGCCGTGTGCGTCGCGGACCGGCCGCTCCGACAATTGAAACTGGCTGGTCAGGGCGTACGGACGGAGTGGGCCCCTGGGCTGTCGCGGCATCGATGCCCTCCTCCGCGCCCGCTGAAGCGGCGCCCTGGAAACCGAGTCCCCGCCGACTCCCAGATGCCGCACAGCGGCCGGGAGACGTACCCCTCCGCTTCCCGGAAGCCGTTCGTGCCGGCGCCGTCCGCCGTATCCGGGCGGTCCGTACAGGGACTTCGCCGAGTCATTCGCGTGAGGGGTACGGACGGGCCGGCGCCTCCCGGGACCGGTTCGTACGTCCCGGCCGTGCTGGTCCGTACGTTCCGGCCGTGGCCGCCGGAGTCCGCAGGTGGCAGCGCTGATGCCTCGACCGGGAGGGACGTAGGCGCCGGGCCGGGTGCCGGTCGGATGGGTGCGGGGGTTCCGAACACTTCTGGAGAAAGGGATGACGATGAGGACGAACGAGGCAGTGGCGGGAAGGGCCCGGGTGGCCGGATCGGGGACCGAGCCGGTGCCCGACAAGCCGGGCCCGGTGCCGAGGGACCCGCAGCCGCGAGGTCCGGTGCCCGGCCGGCCGCGGGGCCCGGGGGCCGACGAACCGGACTCGCCGGACGGGCCCGAACCGGAGCACCGGCCGGACGCCGACCCCGACGCCGAGCCGTCCGTACCCGAACCACCGGACTGACGGAACCGGCCGGCCCGCCCGGGGCGGAACCGAGCCGACCGGGCCTTGCCCGCACCGGTCCCCTCCGGACCGAGCGGCCCTGGCCGTCCGGAGCGATGCCGGCAGACAGGGGCCGGCGGCGGCGCACCGGCTGCCCGCAGCCCACCACACCGGCTGATCCGAGCCGACAGCCCCGCCCGCGCCGACAGGCCCACCCCGAGCCGACAAGGCCCGCCCGAGCCGACAGGGCCACGCCGCACAGGCCCGACCGTCCCGGAGCCGGCCCGATCACGCAGACCACTCCGTGACCCCTCCCAGGAGATGACCCGGATGCCTCACCCCACCGACCCTCCCGACCCCGTCGACCCCGTACCTCCCGCAAGCAGAGGCGCCCCTGCCCACGGCAGCGCCCCCGCCCCCGCCGACGCCGACCCCGACGGAGCCGAAGGCTCCGGGCCTGAGAGGACCCACGGGGCGGGCACCAACGGCGCCGAGCGCTCCGGGCCCGGCGCCACGGACGGGGCCGGACCCGAGGGCGCCGCCCCCGTGGAGGTGGCCGCTGCCGCCGTGCTCTCTCCCGTCGAGTTGGCGGAGCTGGACGCGCAGTGGCGGGCGGCGAACTATCTGGCGGCGGGGCAGATCTACCTCCGGGACAATCCGCTGCTCACCGAGCCGTTGCGGCCCGAGCACATCAAGCCCCGGCTGCTCGGTCACTGGGGGACCTCTCCCGGCCTCACCCTCGTCCACACCCACCTCAACCGTGTGATCAAGGCCCGTGACCTGGACGCCGTGTGCATCTGGGGGCCGGGGCACGGCGGCCCGGCCGTGCTCGCCCAGTCCTGGCTGGACGGCTCGTACTCCGAGACGTACCCGGACGTCTCCCGGGACGCGGCGGGGATGGCGGAGCTGTTCCGGCAGTTCTCGTTCCCCGGGGGCGTGCCCAGCCATGTCGCGCCGGAGACGCCCGGGTCGCTGCACGAGGGCGGTGAGCTGGGGTACGCACTGGCGCACGCGTACGGGGCGGCACTGGACAATCCGGACCTGGTCGTCGCGTGTGTGATCGGTGACGGTGAGGCGGAGACGGGGCCGCTCGCCGCGTCCTGGCACGCCGACAAGTTCCTCGATCCGGTGCACGACGGCGCGGTCCTGCCGATCCTGCACCTCAACGGCTACAAGATCGCCAACCCGACGGTCCTGGCCCGTATCCCCGAGGCGGAACTGGACGCGCTGCTGCGCGGATACGGCCACGAACCGCTGTACGTCACGGGTGACGAGCCCGGAGCGGTGCACCTCGCGATGGCCGCCGCCATGGACCGCGCATTGGACCGGATCGCCGCGATCCAGCGCCGGGCCCGCGCGGACGGCTCCGCCGAGCGGCCCCGCTGGCCGATGATCGTGCTCCGTACGCCCAAGGGGTGGACCGGCCCGCACGACGTCGACGGGGTGCCGGTCGAGGGCACCTGGCGGGCCCATCAGGTGCCGCTGCCCGCCGTCCGCGAGAACCCCGCCCACCTGCGGCAACTGGAGTCCTGGCTCCGCTCGTACCGTCCGGCCGAGCTGTTCGACGAGGACGGGCGCCCGCGGCCGGAGGTGCTGGCGCACGTCCCGTCGGGCGCCCGCCGGCTCGGCGCGTCCCCGCACGCCAACGGCGGGCTCCTCCTTCGCGACCTGCCGCTCCCGCCGCTGGAGGAGTACGCCGTGCCCGTCGAGGCCCCGGGGCGGGGGACCCACGAGCCGACCAAGGTCCTCGGCGGCTTCCTCGAAGGCGTGATGGCGGCGACGGCCGCGCGCCGCGACTTCCGCGTCGTCGGCCCCGACGAGACCGCCTCCAACCGCCTCCAGGCGCTCTACGGCGCGACCGCCAAGGCGTGGCAGGCCGAAACGCTCCCGACCGATGAGCATCTGGCGCGGGACGGCCGCGTGATGGAGGTGCTGTCGGAACACCTGTGCCAGGGCTGGCTGGAGGGCTATCTGCTCACCGGCAGGCACGGGCTCTTCGCGAGTTACGAGGCGTTCGCGCACATCGTGGACTCGATGGTCAACCAGCACATCAAATGGCTGCGCACCGCCCGCCGGCTGCCCTGGCGCCGCCCCGTCGCCTCGCTGAACTACCTGCTCAGCTCGCATGTCTGGCGCCAGGACCACAACGGTTTCTCCCACCAGGACCCCGGTTTCGTCGACCATGTGCTGAACAAGAGCCCCGAGGTCGTCCGGGTGTATCTCCCGCCGGACACCAACACCCTGCTCTCGGTCGCGGACCATGTCCTGCGCTCCCGCGACCACGTCAACGTGATCGTGGCGGGCAAGCAGCCGACGTTCGACTGGCTGACCCTGGAGGAGGCGCGGGCGCACTGCGCGCGGGGCGCCGGCGTCTGGGAGTGGGCCGGGACGGAGGACGGCGGCCGGGAGCCGGACGCGGTGCTGGCCTGCGCGGGCGATGTGCCCACCCAGGAGGCGCTGGCCGCCGCCTGGCTGCTCCGCCGCCACCTGCCTGATCTGGCGGTCCGCGTCGTCAACGTCGTCGACCTGGCCCGGCTGCTGCCGCGCGACGCGCATCCGCACGGGATGCCGGACGCCGAGTACGACGCGGTCTTCACCCGCGACCGGCCGGTGATCTTCGCGTACCACGGCTACCCCTGGCTGATCCACCGGCTGACGTACCGGCGGAGCGGCCACGACCAGCTGCATGTGCGCGGCTATCAGGAGGAGGGGACGACGACCACACCGTTCGACATGGTGGTCCGCAACGACCTGGACCGGTTCCGGCTGGTCATGGACGTCGTGGACCGGGTGCCCGGACTCGGCGCCCGCGCCGTCGCGGTACGCCAGGCCATGGCCGACGCCCGTACCCGTCACCACGCCTGGACCCGCCGCCACGGCACGGACCTCCCGGAGGTCGCCGATTGGGCGTGGGACGGCGGCTGACGGCGGCCCGTCCGTACCCGCGGCGGCGCCCCGGTTCAGCCGCCGCGGCTCTCGCGGACGTCGTCGGCCACGTGGGCGTCGAGCGCCGCGCGGACGAGGGCGGCGGCGAACGCGGCGATGTCCTTGTCGGGGACGAGTGCGGCCAGGCGCGCGGGGTCCTGGGGGAGCCCGAGCCGTTCCGCACCCTGGAGGGCCTTGCCGTCGAGGTACGGGGCGAGGCCGGGCCACACGCCCTGTGCTTCGCGGAGGAAGATGGCGGCTCCGGCCGGGCCGATGCCGGGGACCTCCTGGAGGGCGTCGCCGATCGCGTCCGGGTCGCCGTCGGCCGCGTCCCGCATCCGGCGCAGATCGCCGCCGTAGGAGTCACGCAGCAGGGTGGCGCCGGAGCCGAGTTGGGTGGCGGTCCGCTCGTCGTAGCGCCGGTAGCCGCCCTCGCCCAGGGCGTCGACGCGCCGCTGCCAGGTGGCCTCGGCCATCGCGCGGGGGCTGCGCATCCCGGCGGCGAACAGTTCGCGGGCCGCCGCCACCGCGACCGAGGCCCGGATCCGGGCGCTGAGCAGCAGCGCGAGCACCAGCAGTTGGTAGAGCGGCTGCGGGGTGTCCTTCAGCCGGATGCCCGCCTCCGCCGCGTACGTCCTGCCGTGCCGCTCCAGCAGAGCCCCGGCCACCTCCCGGTCACGTTTCCTCGTCATCCTCCACACCTCCGCTCCCCGCCCGGGGGGCCACGGCGACCGTCGCTCGGGCCCTCTTCTTCCTTCTCCTTCCGTTGTCTCACGGGTGGGCGGGGGCGGCGCGTGGGGCGGGCGGGGGAGGGCGGGACGCTCCGGGGGCGCGGGGCGGCCGGTGCGGTGACGCGGGAAAGTGTCCGGCGCCGGTCGGCGAATTACGATGCCCCTCGTACAATGAGGGGCGTGGGCCGCCGGTCCGCCGTTTATCGCCGCCGTACCTCAGGAGCCACCATGCCGACCGAGACGCCGTCCGCCGGCACCGCGACCGGCGCGCGCTCCCTGGAGCACCCGCACCGCGAGGACATCCGCCTCGCCGAGGTGCTGCACGCCCTCGCCGACCCGATGCGGCTGCGGATCGTGTGCCGCCTGGCATCCGTACGCACCGAGCTGGCCTGTGCGGACATCCCGCTGCCGGTGAGTCCGTCCACCTGTACGCACCACTTCCGTGTCCTGCGCGAGAACGGCGTCATCCAGCAGACCTACCGGGGCACGGCGAAGATGAACGCCCTGCGGACGGCGGACCTCGACGCGCTGTTCCCCGGTCTGCTCGACGGCGTGCTGCGCGCGGCCGGTCTCCAGGCCGACCGGCTCGGCGAGCGCTGATCCGGCGCGTCCGCCGCCGTCGGTGGCGTCCGCCGTCCAGGGGCCGCGGGTCCGGCGCCGTACTCCGGCAAACGCGCCGCACGGCGGGCCCCCGGGCAGGTGAGCCGCGTTCCGCCGGTGAGGTGAGCTGCGCTATCGGGGTAGTCCCGGTGCGATGAGCGTGCCGCGTGGCTGGGCCGGGCGGGGCGGGCGCTAGGTTTCCCCCGTGTCGGAAAGCGACTTTTATACCGTTAGTGAACGATATGAAGCCCAGGGTGTGTGGGGTGACTGGCCCGCCTGGGAACTGCGCGGACACGGCTCGGCGGCCCCGCCCCGCGAGGGCGCGGACGGCCTCCCGGACGGGCACGGCCCCTCGGCGGCGGCCGGAGCCGCGCCGTCGCGGCTGGATCCGCTGGAGCCCTGGGTGAGCGCCCGGTTGACGTTCCCCGACGGGGCCCGGATCGATGTGCTGGTCACCGTCGAGGACGACGGCATCACCGTGGAGGACCTGCGGGCCGATCCGCCGTTGCCGCTCAGTGGCCTCGCCGCCCTCGCCCACTGGATCGAGGGCCCGCTCGACGACGCCTGCCGCATCGCCATCGGCCGCGCCCGCCGGCCCCGGCCCGTACCGGCGCCCGCCACCGACCCGTCGGCCGCGTCCGGCCCGGTCGGCGGCGCCGCGCGCGGCGGTGACGGGGCGACCGGTCCGGAGGCGCGCGGGGCGGCGCCGACCGCCGGTTCCGGCCCGGTGACCGGGGCGGACGGGGAACCCGAGGCGGGCACCGCTACGGACCCGGCGGCAGCCCGCGCGACGGATACGGTGGCGCGTCAGCCGGCGCACCGCCCGGTGGAAGCGGCGAGCGCGCCGGAACCGGACCCCGAGAAGGCTTCAGCGCCGTCCCCGGGAGCGGGCCCGGACCCCGGGCCGGCCACCGGCACCGCTGGGCCACCGGCGGATCCCGCCACGGACCGCGCCGACCGAAGCGCTGGTCCGCCGTCCGGTACCGCCTTGGACCGCACCGCCGACCGGAGCGCCAGGCCACCGGCCGAACTCTCCGAGGGCCGCACCGCCGACCAGGGCGGCGACGCATCCACCGGCCCCGGCGCCGGGCCACCCGACGCCCCCGTCACCGATCCCCCCTCGGACCGGAGCGCCGCCGACCCCACGGAGGCCGCGGCCCCGCCCTCGTCCGCCTCCCGGACCGGGGACGCCGATTCGGCCGAGGCCGGCGGGCAGGCGGTGCGGGGCCGGGCCGGGGAGCGGTGCAAGGCGGTGGCGGAGGCGTACCGCGAGGCGCAGCGGGACGGACGGGACCCGGTCGCGGCGGTGATGAACGCGACCGGACGGGGCCGGCGCCGGGCCCTGCGACTGATCGCGGGTGCACGCGACGCGGGCCTGCTGACGCCCCGGCACCACAGACGGTAGGAAAACCGGACGAGGTCACGTAGCGGGGCGGGTGAGGCCCGGCCGTGCGCGATCCGGGCGGCGGGGCGAGCCCCGGGGCGGCCGGCAGCTCGACGCGGAGAGCGGCGCACGTCCCTCCGGTCGGCCCGTTCCGGCACGGTGCAGCGGATGCCGCGCCCGTTGCCGCCAGGCCCGGATCGCCCGGGAGCGTTATCCCTTGTCGCCCGGCGCCTGGGCGGCCGTACCGGGGCCGGCCGTGATCCGCCCCCGGGATCACCATTCGTCGGGGGCTCGGGGCCGCCCCGGGGGGGCACAGAGTGGTCAGAGCGGGTTGAGCCGGGCCTTGAGCAGGCAGAACTCATTGCCCTCGGGGTCTCCCAACACTCAGAACTAGTGGTTCTGGAGTGTCGGCATGGTGGCATCAGTCCTGGTCAGGCCCGGTAATGGGAATCCTTCGGCCCCTACCGGGGGCATGGGCAACACATCACGAAACCCCCTCGCGGGGACGGTCTACGCCGAGACCCTGCGGGGCGTGCGGTGTGTCCGTCTGTCCGTGCTCACCGACGAGACCACCAGCCCCGACCGGCAGCGCGAAGCCGACGACATAGCGGCAGCCGCGCACAACATCAGTTTCGGCGAGGGCGACCAGCTCCGCGAAGCGGTGGACCTTGACGTTTCCGCTTCCAAGATCAGCCCGTTCGACCGTCCCGCTCTCGGCACATGGCTCGCGCGCCCGGACGAGTTCGACGCTCTGGTGTGGTGGCGCTTTGACCGCGCGATCCGGTCCATGGCCGACATGCACGAGCTTGCGAAGTGGGCCCGCGAGCACCGAAAGGTTCTCGTGTTCGCCGAGGGCATCGGCGGCGGGCGCATCGTCTTTGACTTCCGGAACCCCATGGACCCCATGGCGGAACTCCAGATGACGATGTTCGCCTTTGCCGCGCAGGTGGAAGCGCAGAGCATCAGCGACCGCGTCACCGGTGCCATGGCTGCGCTCCGAAACATGGCGCTGAGGTGGCGCGGCGGGGGGAGGCCCCCGTACGGCTACATGCCCGCCCCCATGCCCAAGGAACACGGCGGAGTCGGCTGGACGCTGGTACCGGACCCGGATGCCGTCGAGGTCATTGAGCGCATCGTTCGTGAGTTGCTGGAAGGTAAAACGGTCTCGGCTATCGCTGTGGGGCTCAACGCCGACCAGGTGCCGAGCCCGCGCGATCACTGGGCAGTGAAGAACGGACGCAAGACCGGCGGCAAGACCGGCGGAGTCAAGGGCAAAGCCAAAGACGCGTTCCTCTGGAACCCCGCGGTCATTACGCGGATGCTCCGGAACCCCTCGCTCATCGGCTGGAAGATGCATAAGGGCAAGCCCGTCCGGGACGCCGAGGGGAACCCGGTCATGCAGACGGAACAGCCGATCATGACCCGCGAAGAGTTCGATCGGATTGGCGCCGTTCTCGACGCCCGCAGCATCGACAACCGGGAACGGTCGGACACGGACGCACTGCTGTTGCGCGTGATCCACTGCGACGCGTGCGGGGGACGGATGTACCTGAACAAGCAAGACAACAAGCAATACCCCACGTACAAATGCAACCCCTACTCGCGAGGGTTCAAGTGCGACCGGTCCGCGAACATTCGGGGTGACTGGGCGGATGAGTACGTGACCACCGAGTTCCTGCGGCTGGTCGGCTCCATCCAGACGACACACGTAGTCGAGATTCCCGGCTACGACCCCGGACCCGAACTGCGCGCCACCCTCGCCGAGTTCAACGAGCACCAGGAACAGAAGGGACGCCAGAAGTCCCGGCACGCACGGCAGGCATGGCAAGAACGCGCGGATGCACTGGACGCACGCATTGCTGACCTTGAGACCCGAGAGAAGCGCGAGGCACAGCGCATAGTGACCCCCACGGGCCGCACGTTCGCGGACGAGTGGGCGGAGAAGGACACAGCGGGGCGCCGAGCCATGCTCATTGAAGCGGGTGTCCGGCTGGAAGTACGACGGGGCGTTCGTGGCGGGTGGCGGAAGCTGGACACCCGCCGCGTGGACCTCACCATGTCCGGTGCGCTAGACCCTGCCGCGGAAGCGGTGAGCGTCGCCGCTGCGGACGACGCGGCCGAGAAGCGCGGCGATGCACCCCCGGCCCCGGGCAGCGCTGCACGGCTCTCCGAGCCCGCCCCCGAACTGGTCGCCGCTGCGTAGCCGCGTACCGCCCCGGTAGGCCCCCGCCTGCCGGGGCTTTCGTGCGTCCGCAGCGTGGGCTGCCAGCGGGAAGGGATGACGGAGTGACGGTTTAGAGGTGTTTTTTGATTACACATAAAAAATAAGAGAGAAACCCAAAACGGCATCCGAACCGTCATCTCGTCATCGGCCCGGAATCTCTCGTCCCCCACAACAGAGTGAGGGACCGTACGGAGTCGCCGAGCACGCCGCGAGCGGGTGCCGGGAATTCGCCGGTCCCCACAACAGAGTGAGGGCGGGACTACCGCGCACCCCGCTAGCCCGGAACCGGCGGACCGAGTGCCCGACCCTCAACATCAGCTCTGCCCGTGCACCACGCACCCGCTCGGGGTGGCCGCAGGGGTCACGCAGGCAGAGCGCGGGGACCACACAAGCTCACTGGCGGGTGTGGTCCCCACGGCGTCCGCACCGGGCCCCGTGCCGGCGAGGACGTGCACGCCCGCTGACCCAACAGGTAGAGGTGCGCGGTACCGGCCCCTTCGGGGAGATCCGGACCATTCCGCAGAGTTCCCCGGTTCAAGTCCGGGGGCGGGCACTCAACAACAGAGAGCTTCACGTTGTGTGTGCGGGCGCGACGGGGCGGTGCGCAGCGAACCCTGCGACCCCCTCAATGCTTCTAGCGAGTCGATCGCTTGCGCCCCAGACCGTCTGGCAGTGCGCCAACCAGGCCGGCCCCGCCCGTTGGCTTGCCCTGGCTCCATCCCACTGGCGCCGGGGGTGGTGGGCAACCTTTTCGATCCGCGGATGCCGTCAAAGCCGCCAAAGATCATTTGCGTGGGGGAGTCGGTGCCCCGCTTCAACGGTTCGTCCACCAGGCCGCTCGGGTGCCGACGATCGTTGTCGTGTGGCGGACGAGCCGTGCGGGGACGCGTAGGCGGGGCATGCGCTGGATGGCCACGCGCGTTCCTCGGTAGCAGAGTTCGAACTGTGGTTGCTGATTACTGTTCCCTGCGCTCGTCATGCCCACCATTTAGCCGCGTGCGCCGCGGATTCTCTACCGAACTCTCTCCACTGTCCGCATTAGCCGAATTACTTGATGCAGGTGCCGCACTGGTCGGCAGGCCGTGCGCAGCACCGATCGCGGACACGCCTTCCGTGCTGCCTCTGGAAAGACTTTCTGATGCGGACAGGTCCAGTTGTCTGCATGAGAGTGCCTATCTCGCTTGACTCATCCGCACGTTCGGAAATTTCTCCCAATCGAGGAGGTGCCCCCGTGCCCCGCAGACCCCGCCCACCGTGCTCCGTCCCCGGATGCCCCGAGCTGACCCCCGCGGGCGGGCGCTGCCCCCGCCACGCGCGCGAGGCGAACGCCGACCGCGCATCAAGGGGCGGCGCCGTCTACTCCTCCCGCTGGCAGCGCGTCCGACGGGCATACCTGTACGCGAACCCGTGGTGCGTGTTGTGTGGTTCGGCGGCGAAGGTTGCGGACCATTTCCCATTGAGTCGGCGTGAGTTGATCGCAAGGGCTGATTCGAATCCTGATGCTGCGAAGCATCTTCGGCCGTTGTGTGTCGCTTGTCATAACCGTGAAACGGCGAGACTTCAGCGCGGTGGATTCGCTGCTGAAGCTGTTTCGCGTCGTGAGTCGGGTGAGCGTCCGCCGTTCTGACCAGGCGGGTGCCCCCTCCCCGTCCGCGCGCTGAGCGGCAGGGAGGGAAAAAACTTGCATGGCTCATTTGAGCGTTTCTGTGAAAGGAGAGCGGCCGTGGCGGTGCCCGGACAGAAGCCGAAACCCCATATCCAAGCGGTCCGCGAGGGTACGTTCCGCCCCGACCGCAATTCCGAGGGCGCCATTTTCGCCCCGGTCTCTCCAGTGGAGCCGGATTGGTCGGAGCTGTTGCCGGGTGACTCCGCCGCCGATGTGCGAGAGAAAGCCGCGGACGTATGGGCGCGGACGATTCCCGCCCTAGTGCACTCCGCTGGTCTCACTGACCCGCAGCGAGAAACAGCCATCGAGTATTGCATGACGGTCGCCCGACTGTGGCAGGCCGAAAGGGAGTTGAGCCGTACCGGCCTAGTGGTCGAGACGGAGCGCGGGAACGTGAAGTCCCCGTGGGTGACTATTGCCCACCAGTACCGGTCTCACTTCCGGTCGCTGGTCGGTGAACTCGGGCTCTCGCCTGCGTCAGCCACGCGGATTGCCCCGCCGGAAAGCGGGGGCGACGATGACGGGATCTTTGATTGACGGGCTGCCGGTCCCGTATGACGCGCTGCTAGAACTCGGGCTCACCGAGGACGAGATAGCCGATGGGGAAAATTCCCGCCCGCTTGTCCTCGCCCACCAGGCGCCGCAGCGTGAGGGCGCATATTTCGATGTACCCGCCGCCCGCCGGGCCATTGCGGCTATCGAGTCGATGAAACACACCAAGGGTCGATGGGGCGGTACACCGCTCAAACTCGCCCCGTGGCAAAAGGTGTGGATCATTGCCCCGATCTTCGGATGGCTCTGGTTCGACCCCGAGTTGGGCCGTGCGGTCCGTGTGGCCCGGACGGTGTGGATTGAGGTTCCCCGTAAGACGGGGAAATCAACACTGTCGTCGGGTATCGGCCTGGTGTTGCTGCTCGCTGACCGTGAAATTGGTGCAGAGGTATACGCGGCAGCCGGCTCACTCCCGCAGGCAGAGCGAGTCTTTGACGACGCTAAGCGTATGGCGCTGACAAGTCGCGCTGTCCGTGGTCGCGTTGAAGTGCTCCGCGGGCTTATCCGCGTGCCACGTACCGGCGGTGTCTTCCGGGCCCTTTCCAAAATCGCCGAAACCGCCCACGGGTTGAACGTGTCCGGGGCGATTATCGATGAGGTTCACGTACACAAGCGGCGTGACCTTATCGACGCTATCGAGACCGGCACGGGCGCCCGGGACCAACCGCTGGTCGTGTTCATCACGACCGCCGACGAGGGCACCGAGGGCAGCATTTACGACGAGAAGCACACGTACACCCGCCGCTGTGCGGACGACGTGGTTTCCGACCCCGGGCACTACGGGGTCATCTGGGCCGCCGAGGAAGGCGACGACCCGTACGCCGAGGAGACATGGCGTAAGGCGAATCCGGGGCTCGGTGTCTCGCCCTCGCTCGCCTACATGCGCCGTGAGGCGGCTAAGGCGGGCAGCACCCCGAGCTACTTCCCGACGTTCTGCCGGCTGTCGCTGAACCGCCGTATGCGTTCGTCCTCGCGGTGGCTGCCGCTGACGGTGTGGGACGCGAACGCGGGGGCCGTGGACAAGCAGCGGTTCCGCCACCGGCGCGCATGGGGTGGGGTAGACCTGTCCGCGGTGTCGGACCTGTCGGCGTGGGTGCTCGCGGTTGAATCCCGCGTGCCTGGTGTCGAGTTGGAACTAGTCTCTCGGTTCTGGTTGCCCGAGGAACGCGCGGATGAGCTGGAACAACAGCTACAGGTCCCGATCCGGCAATGGGCTCGGGACGGGCTGATCAAACTTACCGAGGGCGACGCAATCGACTATGGAGCGATTGAGAAACAGATCATTGCGGACTGTCGCCGGCTGGACGTGCAGCGCATCAGCTATGACCGCATGTTTGCGGGGCAGCTCGTCCAGCGCATTGAACAGGAAACCCGCGGCGTGGACGTGGTGCCAATCGCGCAGACCTATCTAGGAATGTCGCCCGGCTGTAAAGAGCTGGAACGGCTGTTGCGTGAAGGCCGGATACGCCACGGCGGTAATCCGGTGCTTCGCTGGAACGCTTCCGTGGTGGAGGTGTACCGGGACGGCAACGACAACATGCGCCCGGTGAAACCCGACCGGGACAAGTCATCCGCCCGTATCGACGGGATAGCCGCTGCGGTCATGGCGCTTGACGGGTATGTGCGCCGACCGCTGAAACGTCCTCGCGCTGCGAGCGCATAAGCCGCCCCGTTCGGGTTCCTGCCGACCGGGGCTTTTTCATGCCCGGGAGGGGGAGCATGGCGGAAACCCCGCTACAGATGACGGTCCGGCTCCGCGCGAAGATCGAGCGACGCGAGAACTACGCCCGCAAGTGGTCGGACGCGTACGAGGGCAAACGCCCGTTGCTGTTCGCGTCACCCGAGTTCAACGCGCAAGCCGGCGGACTGTTCAAGGACTTTTCCGATAACTGGTGTGCGGCCGTGCCGGATGCCACCGTTGAACGGCTCATGCCGATTGCGTTCCGTCTGGAGGACGGGACCGTTGATAAGGCTGCCGGTAAGGCATGGCGCAAGTCTGAATGTGATGTTGAGATTGGTCTAGCGCTCTTGGAAGCGCTCATTACGGGCCGCTCGTATGCGCTGGTGTGGAAGCCGGACGGCATCAACGCCGAAATTACGTTTGAGCACGCGGCTAACGCCATTGTCGAGTATGTCCCTGGTCGTCGTCGGCTCCGCGCTGCGGGGCTCAAGGCATGGCGGGACGGGCAATGGGAGTTCGCCACGCTGTTTACCCCGGACATGGTGTACCGGTGGCAGCGCAAGGGCCGTAGCCATGAGTGGACCGGGCGCACGGTCGGGCTGTCCCGCGGTGAGCCCTCGCACATCAAGAACCCGCTTGGGGTCGTGCCCCTGGTTGAACTCCCGAACCGCTCACGGCTGCACGGAAAGCCGCGTTCTGAGCTGGTGACCGTGCTTCCGCTACAGGATGCGGTCAACACGCTGCGGGCGCACATGATGACCGCCTCAGACGGTCTCGCGCTTCCGGCTCGGGCAATCCTCGGTATGGACCGGCCCGTTCGGGAAATCGTGGACCCGGAGTCCGGGGAAGTTGTCGGCGAGGAAGACGAGCCGATAGACAAGTTCCGATCGGACCGTCTGCTGTGGCTGGAGAAGGAAGGCGCATCCATTGCCGAGTTCTCCGCCGCAGACCTAGACAACTATCTGCGGGTCATCACAAAGGCAGTGGAGCACATTGCCGCGCAGACCCGCACACCCGCCACGTATCTAACGGGGCAGCTCATCAACGTGAGCGCGGACGCGCTTGCCGCTTCGGAAGCTGGTCTAGTGGCCAAGGTGACCGAGCGGCAACGGCAGTTCGGTGCCGCGCTCCGCGAAGTGATGCGGCTGGAAGCGCTGGCAGCCGGAGAGGATAAGAGGGCAGCTTCCCTCGCTCTTGGAACGGTGGTGTGGCGTGACCCGCAGTTCCGTTCCGACTCGCAATATTCAGATGCACTGGTGAAGCTCAAAGCCATCGGTGTCCCGGATGAAGCCCTTTGGGAGCGGATCCCGGGGGTCACCCCGGACGAAATCACCCGGTGGAAGTCCATGCGGGACGACCAGGCAAGCGCGATCCTCGGCGGGAACGTCGCTGCGCTGTACGGACCGAAACCGCCCGAGGGCGACCAGGGCGAGGACGAGCCCGCGGACGAGCTGCCGGGCGCCGCGTAGTGGCGGACGGGGGCACGCTCGCTCAGGCCCGGTACGCAGAGGTACAGGGCATCACGAGGGGCGTGGTGAAGGCCGTGCACGCGCTGTGGCGGGACGTGTCCCCCGACCGCATCCTGTCCGCGATGCGGGGGGAGACCGGGCGGCAGATCCTCGCCGCGGTGACCGTCGGGCAGCTCTCCGCCGCACGGGGTGCCCAACTATTCGTCGGCGCGTGCATGGCGGGTCAAGGCGCTGCTGCGGCCCCGCTCGGCGTGCTCGACCCGGCAGCCCTGGTCGGTGCGGCGTCGGACGGGCGTCTGCTCGGCACGCTGCTGCAACTGCCCGCTATCACCACGGCTCGGGCGCTGGCAGCCGGCGAAAGCCCCGAACGTGCGGCGGCCCGGGGACTTACTCAAATGGCCATGATGACGGCGACGCAGATAGCGGACACGTCCCGCACGGCGGCGTCGGTCGCCATGGCAGTGCACCCGCGCTGTGTGTCGTACGTCCGTGTGGTGCGGCTGCCCGCGTGCATGCGGTGCATCGTCCTCGCCGGTCGTCAGTACGCGTACTCGACCGGCTTCAAGCGGCATCCGCGCTGTGACTGCGGCATGGAGCCGATGACCGATGGCCAGTGGCGCGCGAGCAAGACACCGGAGGAACTGTTCGCCAGGATGAGCCCCGACGAGCAGCGGAATCGGCTCGGGGCCGCCGGGGTCAAGGCACTGGAGAACGGGGCTGATCTCGGGCAGCTCGTCAACGCCCGGCGCGGCATGGCAACCGCGGTGACCGGCCGGGGCCCGATGAAGGTCACGACCGAGGGCACGACGAAACGCGGTATCGGCGGTAAGGCGCTGAACACCAACTTCCACAAGCCCCCCCGGGGCCCGGTACGAGCGGGCCGGGGAGGCACGTCTCATGCCGGAGACCATTTTCAAACTCGCCGGTGACAACCGGGAGCACCAGATAGCGATGCTCCGGAAGCACGGCTACATCACGTAGGAGGGGCGCACATGCCCGAGAACCTGAACCCGAACCCGCACCCCACCGGCCCGGACGAGCCGACCGGAGAGGGCGACCAGGGCGTGCAGCCGACGAGCGGCGACGAGCGCCAGGACGACCCCGCGAAGACTGGCGAGGGCGACCAGGGCGACGCTGCGGCCGAGCTGTCCGCCGAGCGCGCTGCCCGAGCTGCCGCTGAGAAGCGAGCCGACGATGCCGAGAAGGAAGCGGCC
The DNA here is from genome assembly GCF_055567035.1 of Streptomyces sp. NPDC027185. Taxonomy (NCBI): domain Bacteria; kingdom Bacillati; phylum Actinomycetota; class Actinomycetes; order Kitasatosporales; family Streptomycetaceae; genus Streptomyces; species Streptomyces sp. NPDC027185. The sequence continues at coordinate 234,329 of NZ_JBVHRF010000003.1, forward strand.
CGGCTCCGTCGCTCGAACGCCCGGGGCACTGACCTTGAGGCACTGCGCGCGGAAATCCGAGCCGAGTTCGCGGGGCAGCTCGTCCGCGCCGAACTCCGCGCTGCCGCTGCTGGCCGGCTCCGTGATCCTGCGGACGCCCTCGCCCTGGTGGACGCATCCGCCCTGGTCGGCGCGGGAGGCGAACCGGACCCGGCCGCCATCGGTGCCGCCGTGGACCAGCTCGTCAAGAACAAGCCGTACCTTGCCGCCGAGCCGGCTCCGGCCGGGCCCGTCCCGTGGGGCGACGTGGGGGCCGGACAGCGCGGAACGAGCGACCCCGCCGACGACGAGCCGATGACCGCGTACGAGCGACTTCGGCGCGTGCACCGCAACTAACCCTGGCGTTCCGCCTCCCTAGCAGACGCGTTCATTCTGCGGGCTTCCCGAATATCGGGCGGCCCATTTTTATGCCCAGAATCAGGAGAATTCTAAATGGCACTTACTCTTTCCGAGGCTGCCAAGCTCAGCACGACAGATCTTCAGCGGGGCGTTATCGAGACGTTCGTTCAGGAGTCCCCGATCCTGGACCGACTCCCCCTCATTGTCCCTGACCTCCCGTCCGCGCTCATCCTCGGACTTGCCGCGGCGGTGCTCGGTACCGGTGAGGCGGTGCAGCGGACCGAGGACAAGAAGACCGCCGGGGCCGGCGAGGGCATCGAGGACGGGCGCCAGGACGACCAGGCCGACGCCATCGACGAGCGCCAGGACGACGACCAGGCCGCCGCGTGACGTACCGACATGTGGCCCTGATGGGCCGCGCCGGCTCCGGTAAGGACACGGTCGGCGCGCGGCTCGTGAGCCGGTTCGCGTTCGTCCGGGTGGCGTTCGCGGAACCGCTGCGGGCCCTCGCGCTGTCCGTAGACCCCATCGTTGCCAGCGAGCCGACCGGATACGGGCCACTCCCGCTCCGGCTGTCGGACGTGGTGCGCCGCGAAGGGTGGGACACCGCGAAGCAGCGCCCGGAAGCGCGCCGGACATTGCAGCGGCTCGGACAGGGAGTCCGCGACCACGACGCGCGCCATTGGCTCCGCGCCGCCCTCGCCAAGCTCGACGTAGCCGACCGGTGGGGGCTGCCCGTCGTCGTAACGGACTGCCGGTACGAGAACGAGGCCGAGGCACTGCGGGCGCGGGGCGCGCTGCTGGTCCGTGTAGAGCGTCCTGGAGATCACGGCCCGAACGGCGCGGAACAGCGCGGGCACCCGTCGGAAACCGAGCTGGACGACTTCCCCGCGGACGCCGTGCTGACGAACGGCGGAACCGTCGCCGAGCTGCACGCACTTGCTGATCAGCTTGCCGTACCGCGCTGATCAGCGCGAGGCGATGACGGGATGACGAAATGACTCCCTCTTTGGTTTTCTCTCTAATTTTTTAGACGCATACCAAAAAAGGGTCTGAACCGTCATCCCGTCATCCCTCGCTGACCAACCAACAACTGAGGGGAACAGATGGCCGGAGCGATTCGGACTATCCGCCGTGGGGGCTCCCGCTTCTACGTAGACCCGCAGACCGCCGACAAGATGCCGGGAGTTACCAGCATCATCGGGATGCTTCCCAAGCCGTTTCTTGTCTGGTGGGCTGCCCGCATGACCGCGGAAGCGGCCGTGTCGAATTTGCCCGCGGTGGCGTCGATCGCCGAGCGGGATGAAGCGGGCGCCGTGGACTATCTGCGGACCGCGCATTCGCGGTACACCAAGAAACGGGCCCGTATCGGCAGCGAGGCGCACGACCTTTTTGAAAGGATGATCCGGGGCGAGGCCATCGGCCGCGTGCACCCGGATCTAGAGCCGTACCGCGCGGGGTTCGCTGAGTTCCTGGACGTGGTGCGCCCCGAACTGATGCGTGCGGAAGACGTGGCATGGTCGGACGAGCATCATTATGCGGGAAGTTTTGACGCCATTATCCGCGTGCGGCTCGGCGAGGACGGAAAGCCCGACCATGAAAACGGTACGTGGCACACGCTCATCGTTGATTGGAAGACTTCCAAGTCTATCTATGCGGATGTGGCACTTCAGATGAGTGCCTACGCTCACGCGGATCGGATCATTTCCCCGGAAGGCGTTTCAGAGCCCATGCCGGAACTCGATGGTGCGGCGGTTCTGCACATCACCCCGGACGGTTGGACCTTTAAGCCGGTCCGCATCGATAACGAGATATTCGGGGTGTTCCTGACGCTGATGCGTGTATTCGACTGGGACCGCGAACTCTCCAAGACCGTGCTTGGCCGTGTGATCGCGCAGAGCGCGGGCCGGCTCGTGACCGGCACACAGCGGCGCGCATAACTAAAAAGCATCACCAGAGAACTCCGGGCGGAGCCGCGTGCGAGCGGTCCGCCCTTTTTCATGCCCAAAATCAGGGGGATTCAACATGGCGCTGCGCATTTTCGAGACCGACCCGGAAGCGATGCCGAAGAACGCGTTCACCGACGACACCGTTGGGCGCTTCCACTCGGGCCGTGCTGTCAATGGAGTGCCGGAAGCACTCGGCGAGTGGAAGGTGACGACGGGGGACCCGGACGTTGCGGCGGCTATTGCTCACCTCATGGGCGGGGCTCCGGTCGAGACCGATTCCCCGTCGGAGAATTTCATCGAGGTTCTGACGGATGCCAAGCGTGTGAAGGTCGTACTTTCCGGCCCGGAAGCGATTACATCTGACATGAAGCTGTGGAACGGCCCTAGCCTGATCCACCACTGCGATGGTGTGGAGTTCCTTTCGCCGGACGAGGACCGGGGTAAGGCGTGTGGCTGCCCCGTGCTGATGGAAGACCGCAAGGCTGCCGCAAAGACCAAGCGCGGACCGTCTCCCAGCATTTCGGTTCTGTTCCGTCTCGCTGACGATTACGACCTGGGGGTTTTTCGTTTTCAGACGGGCTCTTGGAAGCTTGCCGAAGTTCTGCACGAGATCGGCAACGCACTGGACAAGGTCGATGGTGAAGCCCTCGCCGAACTTTCCATTGAACTAGTGGAGTACACCACCAAGAAGGGCCGGGACGTTTCGTATTTCAAGCCGGTCGTAAAGGTTCTCAAGTCCTGGAATGACGCCGTGGCCGAGCCGAAGCTCTAGCCGGCGGACGGGCGGGGCTCCGGTGCTGCATCGCTCCGGAGCCCCTGACCAGGGGGAACGATGCCCATTCTTGAACTCTGCGCGGGTTACGGGGGGCTCGGGCTCGCCGTGGAACGACTCACCGGGGACACCGTGGAATACGTCGCGGAAATAGATCCCGCGGCGTCCGAAATCCTCACCACCCGATACCCGCACGCCCCGAATCTCGGGGACATCACAGAAATCGACTGGCACGCCCTTACGGGGGACGTGACCACCATTACGGCCGGTTTCCCGTGCCAGGACATTTCCATTGCAGGGAGAGGCGGGGGAATCAATGGCACACGCTCGGGAATCTGGCAGAACGTCGCCGACGCAGTTCGCATCATACGACCGGAAATCGTCTTTCTGGAAAACGTCTCTGTCATCCGACGGCGAGGACTCCCGGAAGTTCTCGGGTCTCTGGCCGAGAGCGGGTATGACGCGAAATGGTGCTGCTACCGCGCTTCCGGGATTGGAGCCGCACACCATCGGGACAGATGGTTTTGTGTCGCCGTTCCTCAAGACGCCAACGGCGAATCTTGGGCGAAATGGCGGCGCGCAGCATCCGATGAAACGGCTTGGAAAAACCCCATCCGCGGGGGGGGGGGGGGGGGTAGGAAGCCTCAACCGCACGCCTCCACACTGGCCGACGAAGTTTGTTTTCTACTTCCCTACTCCGACGGCATCCGACGCGACGGGCGGCCCCGGGAACTCTCCGAAACGGACCGGTGGCATGAATCTGCGGACAGTGGTCATTCGCCTTCCGCATGGTGGGGCGAATACCTCCCCGTCATCCGCCGATGGGAAGAAATAACCGGCTATCCGGCCCCGGCGCCAACAGAAATCGGTCCCCGTGGAGGGATCCGAGTAACGGCCCAATTCGCGGAATGGCTCATGGGGCTCACACCCGGATGGGTAACCGGCATTTCCGGACTCACCCGCCGGGACCACTTGCGCGCCATCGGTAATGGCGTGGCACCGGCACAGGCATTCGCCGCGTACCGGCATCTACTGACGTACCAGGGGGGTATATGGGAAAGCGCGGTGTAGTCACGGACTACAGCGGAGATGAAATTTATCGCGGGGATTTGATCGCCTACGCGGCACGGCAGGGGAACCGTGTGCGTATGGCTGACGCCATCATCGAAAAGGTAACGGCGAAGCTGGTCGATGGACGGTTGCGCGCCATGCTCCGTGTCATCCCGACCGGGGCGGAGTCGGGTTTCACCAAGCGCCGATCCCTCCGTAAGGAGTGGATTTCCGCCGAGCACGTCCGGCTGGTCATGCCGGACGTAACCGGAGAGCGCGACGCGTAACAGCACGGCACAGAAAGGGCCGATCGTACCCGTGGGGTGTGGTCGGCCCTTTCGCATGGGGGAACAGTGGAAATCTCTATCTCGGCCAAGTCGGGTCCGCCGCTCGGCGACGTGCGGGCCCTCGGCCCCGGGGACACGGTGCGCCTGCACCCCGACTACCGGAATCACCAGGACTGGATTCGGTATCTCGCTGCTGCCGCTCACGCTATGGCGCGCGGTGCCCGCGTAGTGCAGGGGGCCCACGGTGGCTAACCCCAACAAGGCCAGGGGTACCGCGTGGGAATCCGCGGTGCGGAACTTCCTCAATTTCCGATTGGGGCTGGTGGACAGTGCCGGAGCATTCCGCGACCCGTTCGACGGAATGAACGTCCGGCGGCCCGCGCAAGAGGGCTCAGCGGATGTGGGCGACGTGCACGCCGCGCCGTTCATCCTCGAATGCAAGGACGTGAAGAACCCGGCCGTCCCCACGTGGCTACGGCAAGCACGAGTGGGAGCCGTGCATGCGGGATTCCCGTTCGGGGTCGTGGTGCACAAGGTGCGCAGGCTCGGCGTGCGCGCGGGACGCGTCCACTTCGACGTACGAACGTGGACCCGGACACGTACGGCCCTCGGGCTGTCCTCGCGCACCATGTCCGAGCGCTACGGGTTCACCGCAACCGTGCGGGGGCTCGACTCCGACCGCTGGTATCTGACGACCGACGTTGAGCGGTTCGCCGCGCTGCTGTCCGATCTGCGGGCGGGGGTGGGCAGCCGTGCTGCTCGCTGACCTGCTCGCCCGGTTCGACCAGGTCACGGAAGAGCCGGCGGCGGTTATACCGCCACGTGCCCCGCACACCAGGACTCGCACCCCTCGCTCCGTATATGGAGGGGGAAGGATCTGAAGGCGCGGCTCACCTGCCGCGCCGGCTGCGATACCGCGGACGTGATCAAGGCTGCCGGGCTGTCCTGGTCAGACCTGTTCGACGTGTCCGGCCCCGGCAACACCGTGTCCGCCGAGCGGCCCGAGCTGATCCCCGCGCGGCTGGTGGCCCCGCTCGCCGCGTACATCGACCGTACATCGGCAGCGCTCGGCAACTACGCGTCCGCGTGGGCCGAGCGTGCTCGGGATTACCTTGCCGACCGGTTCGGTCTCGATGTGGAGACTGCCGCGGAACTCGGTATCGGCGTGGACCCCGGCGACCAGGGCGAGGGCTTCCCCTATCTCTCCAGGCAGTACCGCGCGCATCCCCGTCTGACGGTCCCGCTGTACGGGTGGGACGGTGCCGCGCGGGGGCTCCAGGGGCGGGACCTGTCCGGGGACTGTCCGGCACGGTGGCTGTCCCTGGTCAACCCGCGCAAGCACAGGTGGAGCCCGTACGGCGTGTTCCGCGGGGCGGGTGAGTACGGGACGGTCCTGGTCTGCGAGGGACCAGGGGACGCGCTCACCGCCGTTGCGTGCGGCTATGACGCCGTGGCGATTCGCGGGGCTGCCCTCGTCCGCTCGCCCGAGCTGGTTGCCGAACTTGCTGCGGGTCTGCGGGGCGCGCTCGTCATCCTCGCCGGGGACAACGACACCGCGGGCAGCGGGTTCACTTCCCGGCTCGCCGCGGGACTCGACGAGCACGGAGTGACCGCGTACGCGCTCGAACTTCCCCGCGCTGGTTGGGACTTGACCGATTGGCGCGAGGACGATCCTGCGGGGTTCGCGGCCGAGCTGCACCGCGCCGTCAAGGCTGCCCGCCCCGTACAGGGCTCCGGGGACGCGGTGGCGGAAGCGCGGTCCGCCGAGCTAGCCGAGCGCACCGGGGCCGATGCGGTGACGCGCGACCAGGGCGCCGAAGCAGCGGAAATCCTGGCGCGGCTCGTCGGACAGCTCGGCGAGTCCGACGCGATGAATGCTCACGCGTTGGTGGCGTGGTGCGGGGGCCGAATCAGGTACGCGCCCAGTCTCGGGTTCTATTCCTGGGACGGGCGTATGTGGATCCGCTCGGATACTCGCGTGCGCCAGGAAATCCATCGGATGGGAGCCGCGCTCGTCCTCGCGGGACAGACACAGGCGGCACGCGGTTTCACCATGACCAGCCGAATTGACGCGCTGATGAAGGAACTTAAGTCGGTGCCATCTGTGCGGGTGGAAGCTGTCGATTTCGACAACCGCCCGGACTTGCTCAACTTTCGAAACGGTGTGGTGGACCTGCGAACCGGTCGCATCCGCCCGCACAACATGGGCGACATGCTGACATACGGGCTGGATCTTGAGTACCGGCCCGACGCCGAATGCCGCCGATGGGAATCCTTCCTCACCGAGATCTTCCCCGGCATGCCGGAGATGCCCGCATATATTCAGAGGCTCGTTGGATACGGAATTACGGGGCATGCCACGGAGCAATCCTTCGCCGTCTTCTGGGGGAAGGGATCCAACGGGAAAAGCGTGCTGGTGGATACCCTCACGTCTGTATTCCGCCCCATCACCCGCACGACTCCGTTCAGCACGTTCGAGGTAAAGGGAAGCGGGGGGATTCCCAATGATATTGCTGCGCTCAGGGGAGCTAGATTGGTAATGGCGTCCGAGGGGGAGAACGGGGTGCCCATGTCCGAAGCGATCCTGAAGCGGGTCACGGGGAAGGACGTGATTTCCGCACGATACCTTCGCCGGGAGTTTTTCGAATTCAAGCCGACTTTTCTACTGCTCTTGGCAACTAACTATAAGCCGAAATTTAAGGGCCAGGACGACGGGCTTTGGCGGCGCGTCAAGCTACTGCCCTTCGTGCGGAGGTTCGCGCCGGACGAACGGGACCGCGAGCTAGATACGCGGCTGCTTGCCGAAGCAGAGGGAATCGCTGCGTGGGCGGTCCGCGGGGCGGTCGAGTGGCGCCGGGGCGGACTCCAAGACCCGCAGGTCATCACGGCTGCTTCCCGTGAGTACCGCGAGACCTCGGACCAACTGGCCGGGTTCTTCCCCGGAGTGCTGGAGCGGGCCGACGACGATCAAGTAATGCACGGCACCGACGCTTTCAATTCCTATCTGGAGTGGGCGGAATCTGAGAACTTGCCGGCGCGGGAGCGGTGGACCCGCCGTACTTTCTATGACGCCATGGAAGAACGCGGCGTGTACCGCAGGAAGACGGCGCGCGGTATTGCCCTGGTCGGACTCCGTGCTGCCGATGAAAGCCCCGATGCTGTGAACGGGCCGGGAATATTCGGCACGTAACACCGGCCACTAATGCGGGTCGTCCACCAACACCAGGTGGGCAGCCCGCCTTTCTTTTAGGGGGACAAGTGAAGACGTACCGGCATGAGGTAGCCGGCGAGTCCGTCACCGTGCACGTACCCGAGACCGCCGAGGACTTGGAGGATTTCTGGGAATGGCTGTACCGGGCACGGGAGCGGGGGCCGATTGCGCTGGACACCGAGACAACCGGCCTCGATATCTACTCCCGTGGCTACCGCTTGCGGACCGTGCAATTCGGGGACGAGCGGGACGCGTGGGTTCTGCTGTACGAGCAAGGAGGGCGGCACGCGGAGTCCGCCCGCGAGGCAATGCGCTGTTGCCGTCAAGTGCTCATCCACAACGCCATATTTGATTGGCTCGTCTTGGATGAGCATGCAGACACCCCGTTGGAAGAACTCGCGCCGTGGACAACAGACACCCGCGTACTCGCGGCTCTGATCGATCCGCGGCAGTCCTCCGAGGGCGGCATAGGGACCGGGCTCAAGCCGCTTTCGGCGCATTGGGTGGACCCCGCGGCTCCGGATACTCAGGGCGGGCTTACAAAGGTTTTCAACAGTCTCGGGTTCACGAAAGAAACCGGGTGGGCGGGAATTCCACTCACGCACCCCACCTTTTTGCTCTATGCCGGTCTCGACGTGATCTTTACGGCGCGGCTCGCCCCCGTACTCCGCCGGGAGCTGGGCCGGCTCGGCGTGCGCCCCGAGCTGGTGACGTACGAGCACGAGATAGCGAGGCTCTGCGCGGTCATGCAGCGCCGGGGGCTACTGGTGGACCAGGAGTACGCCGCGCTCCTCGCGGGCCGGCTCACCGAGGAAGCTGAGAAGTACAGCGCCATTGCGGCCCGGTACGGGGTCGTGTCGGTCGGTAGCCCCGCACAGGTGGCGGACGCGCTGTTGGGCATGGGCGAACGGCTCACCGATCGGACCAAGGGCGGAGCCCTCGCCACGGACAAGACGGTTCTCCTCCCGCTCGCCGACCTTGACCGGGACTGGGAACGGATCGGGGCACGCGAACCGAACCCCTTGGCCTACGCGGTACTTCGGGCCAAGCGCGCGGGCAAGTGGGGCAAGACCTACGCGGAAGCGTTCTTGTCCAAGGCATCCGCCGCGGGACGCATACACCCCGCCATTTCGCCGCTCGCCGCACGCACGGGACGGATGAGCGTCACGGCGGGGCTGCACCAGCTCCCGTCATCCGATCACGTGATCCGCCGCGCGATCCTCGCCGAGCCCGGTCACGTAGTGGTCAGCACTGACTTTCAGGCTGTGGAAATGAGGGTTCTTGCCGCCCTCGCCAAGGTGCGCCGTATGTCGGAAGGGTTCGTCAACGGGGGTGACGAGTTGGATATTCACGCCTACACGGCAAGGCTCATCAAGGGCGACAAGGCCACCCCGAGAGACCGAAAGGTATTCAAGGGCGCGGGATTCGGAAAGGTCTACGGCGGCGGCATCACGACCATTGCCAAACAGACCGGCGCCACTGAATCCGAGATTGCGCAAGCGGTCGCCGCGTACGACCAGGCTTTCCCGGAGATCAAACGGGCGTCTTCGCGGTGGCAGCGGCAGGCTTTCCAAAACCGCATGGTGTTCATCTCCGCCACCGGTCGCCGACTCCCGCTTGACCGGGACCGGACTTACAGCGTGGTCAATTATGCCTGTCAGAGTGCGGCGCGGGATCTGCTCGGGCAGGCCATGCTCAATGTCGAGTCAGCCGGATTGCTCGAATACTGCCGCCTTCCAATTCATGACGAGTTGCTGGCATCAGTGCCCGAGCGGGAAGCAATGGAAATTGCCCGAGAGTTTGAGCGGTGCATGACCATGGATCTCTACGGCGTGCCCATCACGGCCGGCGCAGAAATCGGCGGACGATCTTGGGGCAGCCTCTACGGAGCGCCGTACTAACCCGATTCCCGGCGTTCCGGGGCCTCTAGAAATCCGGGCGCTAGATAGCCCGTTTCTTGAGTGGTTGCGCGCCGCAATGTCACGGTGAGGTCTCGTTCTCCATGATCCATTCACATTCGAGTGCTCTGCGTAGCGGAATGGCGTAACGAATTCGCCGACAGTGTTCAAAAGTTGCGAGTGGTGACCTAAACCATCAAGTAAGTGCATGTAGATAACTGAATGCCCGTTTGATCCGCATTGCCGCTCTGTTGGTGCGTACCTACGTTCATTGCCACGCAGCGACACGGCAATGCGCAAGCCCCGTCCTGCTCACCCGGGACGGGGCATTTTCATGCCCGTTTGCAAGGCGCATTGCATAGGGCCATAGGCCCTTTCTAGGGCCCGTGCGCTCCGTTCCGGGAATTCCTCGGCCCCCACAAGGGGCCAAAGACCCCGAGGCACGGAGCGACGGCCCATGACGCACCTTACGCACGCCCAGATTGAATCCGCGAAGAGCGGCGATCTTGACGCCGTATCGGCGATTATCCGCGAAACGGAAGCACTCATTTCATCGCGCGCACGCCACTACGCAGGATCGCACGTTGAGAACGGAAATTCTCTGGCCGAAGAACTCGCGCAGGCGGGCCGGATATCCGTCTGGCAGTGCGTAGAAAAATTCGACGGGGACTCCCCGCAGGCATTCATGGCCTACATGGACCGGCACCTTCGTACGGCAATGCTCGATGCCCTCCGCGCCGAAACTCGGCCCGGTGTGAGTCCGCGCACCGCAAAGGATTTTGAAGCCGCACTGTCCCTCGCCGGAGGTGACCCGTTCGAGGCCGAGCGTATTGCGGCGAGCGAAGAAATGGGAGATCGGAAGATGCGCCCCGAGACGGCGTACGCCGCCCGGATTTCATGGCACGGACTCGACTACCTGGAGCGTCCGTTGGTCCCTGAATTCACCGGTGACGGCGCGCCGTTGGCCGGCCCGCGGACTCTCGCCGAGATGATCGAGCGCGAGACGGGGACCCCCGCCGAGCTGGTCACCTCCGCAGACATCGCCTCCCACCGCCGGACCGTCATCCGGGACCAGGTCCACCGCGCCCTTGGTGCGCTCTCCGAACGTCAGCGGCACGTCCTGAAAGCGGGGTACGGCATCTCGCCCGTCCCGCAGTACCGCCGCGGATCCGATGACGACGAGTTGGCCGCGGACATCGGCGCGACCCGGTACCAGGTGCAGCAGGCGCGCACCAAGGGGGCGAAACGTTTCGCCGAGCTGTACCGGGTGGGGGCCGCGGGCACGGTGACGCTCCCGGCGCACGGCGGCGGAAGGGTAACGGTCGCCCGTTGCGGGGCGTGGCTGGACTACCACGTACGGGACGCCGAGGGGCGAACCGTGGCGACGGTCCGAGTTCGTCGCGGGATGGAAGTCCGACTCCCTCATCCTGCCGAGAGAGTGACGCCAACTCAGGTGACGCGTCCGGAAAGTGGTCACTGAGCGTGATGACTCTCGGATGGCGCGCGCGGCCCCGATCGGGCCGAAAGCAGACCGTCCGTGCGGTTGTATCTCACGTACATACCGGTCACTCCGTCCTGGATGACCATGGAAGTCACCCCGCGAAGGGCATCATGCAAACCGGATGGTCTGGAAATATTCCCGGAATGCTGACTTCCATTCAACCGAATACGTGTACTACGGTCCACGGTATGGCTACACACAGCGATGAGTATCGAGTGCGAACAACGGTGTCCGCACTCGGACGGGGGGCAGCGTGGGGAGCGTGCCCGGAAGTTCCGGAAGTGCTCGGCGAGAACATGATCACGAGTTGTACCGATCTTCGGACGGTCCTGGACTGCCAAGGGCAGATCGTCGCGCGATTGCTCCGCGGGGCCGAGTGGTACTGCGGGCTCCGCGTGCTGGTCCGGGACACCCGTACCGGTGTCCTGGTCGGCTCCGCGGAGTGGCGACGCGGCTGTACGGGGATGTGGGAGCAGTGGGATTCGCCCGTGACCATCTGCGAGTACGGGCAGCATCGCCCCGCCCGGCCCGGCCGCCGGCTAGGGCTCGTCGCATGACGTACGGAGAGCGCGCGGCCCCCGGTGCCGGTGCCGCACTCTGAGTCCGCGGGCACACGAAAGCCCCGCCACTCCACAGGGGAAAGGGTGGCGGGGCTCCGGTGGGGGAGGGGCAGCGGGCTTACGCGTCGGTGTTCCGAGCGAACTCGACGAGCCCGGACCACCCAATGGGGGTCAGCGTGAGGCGCGGGCCGGTCGGTACCTTGCTGTCCCGAACTTGCACCATGCTGTCTGCGGTCCGGAACTCGATGCAGGCTCCGCCCCCATCCTGGTTGCTGTAGCTGGACTTAGTCCAGTCGGACGGCCGCTCGGACGGCTTCATAGTTCCTCCATGCACCTACGGATCAGGCTCGCCGACTCCATGCCTGAGAGCGCCGACGCGCTTACCCCATCGTATGCTCGCCGTAGGTGCCGAACCTTCGCCGGATCCTCGATCACGGCGCCCGTAGCGATCCCTTCCGTGTACGCGAGAACAGCCCCATCAGGCAGAGTCAGGGTAGTCAGCGGGCCGTCCATCAGGCCGTGCGGCTCTGAGTGGAGAGGGAGCACCTGCAACCGAGTGGTCGGGCGGCTGGCGTGTGACAGGAGGTACGCGAGTTGACTGCGCATCACCTCCGGTGTCCCAACGCGCCGTCTGATGACTGACTCGCAGAGAACGACGGTGAGATCCGGGCAGCCGCTTCGGGACAGGATCGCCTGCCGCGCAATCCGGTTCTTTACCCACTTGGACAGCTCCGCATCTGTGGCCCGTGGGTTACCTGCCCGCAGGAGCGTGCGTGCGTAGTTCTCGGTTTGGAGTAGGCCAGGAACCACGGTTGGTGTCCAGTCGGCGATCTCAACGGCGCGTTCTTCCAGCTCGATTCGACGCTTGGCGTAGTCGCTGAACGCAGACTTCAAGATGCGCTCGTACAACCTCTTGAACAGCCCGTCAGTCTTGAAAATCTCGTCCAACCTCGCCGGTACATCAGCCGGGATCGCCCCGACCCCCTCTAGCCGACTCACGGATGCTGGGCTGATTTTCAACTTCTTGCCTAGCTCCGCTTGCGTCATGGGCTTGGGCTCGTACAACTCGCGGGCTTCACGGAGCGCATCCCCGAACAGTCGCCGAGGGTCGTTGTCCTCCGCGTCAACATCGCGCTGCGGGGCCGTCGCCATAGTCGCCTCCAGTCTCGTGAACAAAGCCGTACACGCGAACGAACGCGCTGGCCAGAGAGGTTGGCATATGCAGTGGTATTCACGTGCCTGATTGAGTGCCGAACCCTCTACACATTAGCTGGAGTTCGGGTCAGCCTGAGAGTCCCCCAAGGCGAGGAGAACAGCCGATGAAACGGGCTGCCCGTACGCCGTATCAGGCGTGCAAGGAAGCGGCGGAACAGCTTGACCAGGCGCTGAAGAAGGTAGGCATCATCGCCCCGGCGTCCCGTGTCGTGATCGAGACGTATCCGGATGGCGTCCGGGCGACCCGAGTGGCACCGCCCTTGCTCACGCCCTCGCAGGTGGCGCGGTTGGCGCCCGTCGCAGAGACACCGCGGCGATGAGTGGCACGATCCCGGCGCCTGCCCCTGGCGCCCTCTTCATGGACACCGAGCGCGGACGAGTGGGCGCGTTCCATCGAGAGGCTGACGACCGGTGGGAGCTGCGGGCGGTCGCCGGCCGGGATACGTGGACCGTTGCCCCGTCGGACGCTCGGCCCGCCACGGCCACGGAGCGGTTGCAAGCTGCCAACGCCCGCCTGAACGCGCGGAGTCGGGGGGAGTTGCTGTGACCGGCTACTACGGTGAACTGCGCGCTGAATGGACGCCGGCTGAGGCAGCCGCCGAGTCATGGGTGCTGGCCGTGCGCCGTACGGAGTCGTCGCTTCTCGCGGCCCGCTGGGCACAGGATCGGGCGGGCATCCTCGCGGACCAGCTCGACCCGGATTCAGCGATGTGCCATGCAGAGATCGATGCCCTTCGCGCGTGGGCATCCGACCCCACCGCCGACCGGGTGGCCCAACGGCACATCAAGTCCGGGCAACCCCTGATCGTCGCTGTGCATGACGGGCGGACCACCTACACGCTCGCCGTTTGGCCCGTCCGCCGTCCCTCCGACGAGCACCCCATCGGTCCGCCGGAGCCGATGACTCACCGTATCGGCGGACTGTCCGCTCCGCTGTACGTCGTGGCCGAAGACCCGTGGAGAGTGCGATGACGACTGCCGAGACGGCAACCCGCGCCGGAACCGTCGGGGACGACGTTCTTCGCGTCCACGAACTCACCGGCACCGGCGATCTCCGCCCCAAATGCGGCGCCGGGGACGGCGAGCGCGTCACGGAATGGCTCCGTGCCGTCAACTGCCCGGACTGCCGGACGGCTTAACTCAAACTCCTTTCCGGCCGCCAACTACTCCCCCCGGTAGGCGGTACGGAAAGGGGCCGCCGGTTGGTCATGCCGGCGGGAGCGGGGCCGCTCGCTGGGGGCGGGCGGTCCCGCACTAAGTAACTTTCAAGTCCTGGAGAAGTGAAGTGAGAGAGATGAAGCCCCGCACTCACAAACCGCATTCCAACGGAAATCGCGACCAGGGTACGCGGAGGCGGGAAGCTGAAATCCATGTGCAAGACGCCCGGAACCTGGACTTGCTAATACGGATGTGGGGGCGAACCAAAAGCACGCCCCGGGCTCCGCGCCAGGGAGAGTCATGAGTGCGATCACGACGTCGGTATTCGTGATCCCGGGGGCAAAGGTGTACCACCTCTCCGCGAACTGCGTAGCGCTGGGTGGGTGCCTGACGATCCGCATTGATGTCTGCTCTCTCAAAGAGGCGGTACAGGCGGGTAGAACCGCCTGCCGCATGTGCTGTTCCGCTGTATAAGCTCCCGCCCCGCGATCCCTGACGATTCGGTTTCCCGGGGCGGGCTCCAAATAACACCCGAAAAACAGCTAAGGAAAAAACTATGCCCGACATGAGCGATGACGAATTGTTCGACTCCATCAGGGAACTCGGCGCCGCGCGCAACCAGCTGCATGACCCGAGCATCAGCGACAGTGACCGTGAGGCGAACCAAGTGATCGCCGATGTGACTGCCGCCCGTCTTGCCGCCAATCATCGGGAAGAAAATAACTGAGAGATGCTGCCCGGCCGCCGTACTCTTCGGCGGCCGGCCCTCTGGAACTCCCACCCCTTGTAGCTCAGTCAGGAAGAGCCCCGAAAACCCGCAATTTTGGAGACAAGGTTGCGGCGCGCAGGTGACCCCGGTTCGAGTCCGGGCAAGGGGACTCCGCCCGACTGTCTAAAGGACAGCGGCAGTCGGGCGGTCGGTAGCCGAATGCACCACCAACAGAGGAGTGCAGGAAGTGAACGAAATCTTCAATCGCCCCGCCCCGGAACGGGTGGCGGAGCGTGCCCGCGAAATCCACACGGCCCTGATGGGCGACCCCGAGATCGGGCGTCTCGAAAAGGCAGTCTCGCAGTACAGCAGTGACTGGGACGACTTCTACGGGTACCCGATCATCACGGACTACGACGCCGTAGCCGACGCACCGGGGCTCTTCATCGAGGCCGTCCGCGCCATGGCGATCAAGTCCGCAGTCTGGGACCTCACCGACGCCAACGAACGGGAACAGGCGGCGGAACTTCCCCTCCCCGTCCCGGTGGACACCATGACGCACGCCATGATGGCGCAGTTCTCCCTGCTGACGCGCATGATGCAGCGTCACGGAATCCAGTTCGTGCACATGACGGACATGGAGCACGGCAACAAGCCCTGGGATCACGGCGACTACACCCACCAGGTCTACCGGCAGGCGTTTGGCAGCCTGAACTCCCGGTACTGGATCGGGGCCGGCGAGACCGAACGCCGCCGCCGCGTCCTGGACACCGTGTACGCCGGTATCGGCGTCACCGAGCGCGGAAAAAAGGTAGCCATCCCCTTGGGCGCCGCCGCTTAGCCGTCGGGGCAGGGTCCGCCGCTTCCGGTTCGAACGGAGCTGGAGGCGGCGCGATCCGGTCCGGTTCAAGCCCCACCTTGTGAGGGTGAACACAGGCCGGTGTCCCGTCGGACGTGTAGCGGTATCCGTCAGCAGGGTTGAACGGACATTCCCGAGTCGGGCGGTCGTAGATCACGAACCCCTCGCGCGGGAACCGCTTCGCCGGACAGATGCCGCACGCCAGATGGTCCGAATCGGGGGAGATGAAGGGGCGCTCCATACAACGCCACAGTAGCGAGTCCCGCACTGCGGCACACGCCCCTAGGAGACCTCCACCCGCACCCAACGTAAAGCCGCCGCACAGGAATTCGAGGAGGGAAGGGGGTGGCAAAGATGCCCAACGAAAACGTGAACGGCTACGACGTATTCGAGAATGAGACCGTGGTAGCCAGCGAGCCCGAACCCGAAGAAACCACGAGCGACGATGACGAGCAGTGAACCGGCACCGTTCTCTGACGAACCGCCGACCAACCGACAGCGCATCGGCATGATGATCAAGCGTGATCTACCCGACCGGGCAGGGGCGTCCGAATGGTGCGGCAAGCACCCGAAGGATCGAACCCGTCTGATCGCAAGAGCGCGCTGGGTCTGCCTCGACTGCCTACGCGAGACCGCGCAGCAGTAGCACAAGGCCCCGCCCGTCGTCCGCATGACGGTCGGGCGGGGCCCGCCCCCTGAATCAGGGCGGGCACACGGTGAAGCGAACCGAAGAAGACAGGGAGAAGCACATGAGCGCCGTCCCCGATTTCGAATTCCGTACGTCCAGCGCATGTCAGTACAACAACAACGACCCCCGGTGCGTGGAAGTCGCGACCAACGTACCCGGCACCGTGGTCGTTCGTAGCTCCGTGACCGGCCGGGCGGTCGAGTTCACGACGGAGGAGTGGGCCGACTTCCTCAGCGGTGCCAAGCTGGGAGAGTTCGACGTAGCGGCGTAGGGAGTCAGCATGCAGGAGTGCCCCCGGTGCGGTGGCAGCGTGGAGAGCGACCCGGAACACCCCGGGGTACTGCGCTGCATGACGTGCTGGAAGGTCCTGGCACTCCCCGCTGAACGTCCTTGCCCCGGCCACCGGCCGACGCTCAACGCAGCGCTGCGGAAGCTGAACGAAACCCGCGATCTACGACGCTAGAGCCGGAACGGCCCCGCCCATGAACCTCTGACGGGGGTTCGGGCAGGGCCGTACACGCTGTCCGGGCGGCCCCGGCGTTCCGTAGCCCCGACGAGCATCACGCACGTCCCAAACCGGGGCCACCGGGGCCGCCCGTGTGAACCCTAGTCGCCCTGGCCGGTCCGCTCGGCGACGAACGAACCCCGCCCCCACTCGGTGACGACAAGCCCGCGCCCCCGGAGTTCCCGCACTGCTCGCCGCGCGGTCTCCCGCGCCACCTTGAATCGTGCGCACAGCTCAGCTTCAGACGGAATGCGGTCACCGGGGGCGAGCGTGCCCGACTTGATGTCTGCGGAGAGGGCGTCCCGCACCCGCATGTACGGGGCGTGCGGGGTGTTCGCGTCGGGTGCGTGCTCAGGCATAGGGGAGAGCGTAGACACCCGGCCAACCTTGAGCGACTTAGACGGGCATACCAGGTAGACAGGTAGACGGGTTAGACGTGTTGGCTTTAGCGTGAGCGCCGAACACGAAAACGCCCCGGAAGACCGCTTAGGACCGGTCCACCGGGGCTCCGCCGATCAGCTAATGGGAGCTGAACCGACATGCGCGATGTTATCGCCCGCGCCCTCTCCTGGGTGCTCTCCGTCCTCGCCCCCCGCCGGCCCGGACGCCACTCCGCCGAACACCTTGCCAGCCGTGCCGTCCCCGCGCCCGTGCCCGAGTCCGTCAGCGTTTGGTCCCGCCCGTGGCGAGGACCGAGCGCCGACGACGCACGCGCCATCTTCCACGCCGAAGAGACCTGGTACCTCACCCCGGAACAGCGCGAACGCTGGTGGGCCGCTGCGTTCTCCGAAATCGGCGTTGACTACGACTTCCCAACCATCAACATCACGGGCGCCCGCACCGCTCCGCAGGGGGCCGCCGCGTGACCCCCGACGGCATATCCCGCACCACCGGCCCCGCCGTGACCACCGCGCGGTGTATGAAGTGCCGCCGCCTCACCGCTGCCCCCATGCCCGTCCGCTGGATCCAGACCACCAGCGGCCCCGGAGCCACCCTGTGGGCGTGCCCCGACCACGCGCCGGAAGTTGCCCCCGGCCCGATGCCCGGAGAGGTCCCGACCCGCCCGTAGACGGCTCCCCGCCTCCCTTCAGCGAAACCCCGCCCCCTCGATCGGGCGGGGTTTTCGCGTACCCACCCCCGGTGGACGACACGCGCCCTACCGTCCGCCCATGACCGCCACCGACTTTGACGCGCTCACCGCAGACCTGATCCGCCGCACCTACGACGCGGCAGACACCCTCAGCACGCCAGCGGGGCACCTGCCCGACATTGATGCCGGGGTGCGGCACGTAGACAGGCACCTACCCGCCGGATACTCCGGCGCCCTCGCGGACGACGGCACCCGGCATGACGTACTCGCCGAAATCGCGCGCGTGATTCTCCGGGGCTACTCGACATGACCCGGGCAAGGAGCGGTGTACATCTCAGATGTGCCGAAAACGTGCACAACCTGTGTGACCCGCGTGATACGCATTGCCACTCTTACGAACACGGGAGGGCCGCGTGAAGCGGAAAGCATGGGTCATTGCAGGAGTAGCGGTGGTGGCGTTCGGTGGCGTTCTGTCACTGTTCGAGGGCGAGCCCGACAAGGTCACCGCCGCTGATCCGAAACCGAGCGCTACCGCCACGGCGGCACCCTCGGAGACGCCGAGCCCGACGGCGTCAAAGCCCGGAAGCATCCCGTCGCCTGACGCCGCGCAGACGGCCGCCCTCGTACGCGCCCTGCGGGCCGTAGACCCCGGCTTGGTAGCCAAGGAGGAACGGACGGTCGATAGGGCCCGCAACGTCTGTCTGGACGTGCACCAGGGCAAGGACGCGGGCACCGTCCAGGGCAACGCCAAGGCGCGGTTCGAGGGTGGCACCGTGCCGAGCCTTACGGACGACCAGGCCGCGGACATCGTGACCGCCGTGAAGTCGTCGTTCTGCCACTGACGCCAGACAGCAAAATGCCCCGGTCGGCTATGCGCCGGGCGGGGCTCTGTCGTTGATGCTGCGGGTACTCTTAGAACTGGTAGTTAGAGGTGTTGGGGTCGGCGAGAACGTGCCACTGCTCGTCGCCGGTCTGGCCGATGTCGGCCGGGCGCGCCCCGAGCTTCAGGAGACGTTCGAGCTCGGCGTCCTGATCGCGGTCGGTGGCGTTGACGTCGATGTGCAGCCGGGACTTGCCCGGCTCCGGTTTGTCCCTGCGGCTGAGGATGATGGTCGGCTGCGGTCCGCCGAACCCTTCGAGCGGCTCGATCTCGAAGCAGTCGTCCCCTTCGCGATCGAGCACCACGAAGTCCAGGACCTCGCACCAGAACCGCGCCAGCATCTCGGGGTCACGGCAACCGAGTACGAGCTCACTGATACGACACGCCATGGACGAAACCTGCTTTCAACGGGACTGCCGGGGCGGCCGCGCGGACTCACCAGCTCCCCGCAGTGGGAACGTGGTCGAGACCGTACCGGGTGAAGCGCGCAGGTGAGAAGGGGTTTTGGGGTCGTCGCCCCTTGGTCGGACCGTGGGGCCGTAGGCCGCCCCGTGGGCCGGACGGGAACGTGACGACAGGGCTTAGGAGGCCCCCGGCTCCCCGTCCCGCGGCGCGGCCACCCGCGCACCGGCGGTCCGCGCTCCCGGCTGTCCCTCCGGGCAGGCGTCCTCCGGAGGGAAGCCCGACTCCCAGTCGAGGCCGTAGCGCTGGAAGAGTTCGGCGCGCAGGCGGGGCAGGGGGGTGGGGGCGCCGGGGAGGAGGAGGGGGACGACGGCGCCCATCAACAGGGCGCGCAGCAAGGGGTAGTCGGCGTCCGGGTCGGTGGAGCCGTAGGCGACGACGGTTTCGCGGAGGAGATGGGCGAGCCGCTGCTGTTCCGGGCACTGGATGAAACCGTCGGCGGTGAGGATGCCGGCCATGTGGGTGCGCATCAGCAGCGGGTGGTCGCGGGTGAGTCCGAGGATCGCGTCGATGGCGCGGGCCATCAGCTCCCGCCCCGCGTCGGGGCCTTCCGGACGCGGCGCGCGCTCCAGAGCTTCCTGGAGGGTGAGGTGCATCAGACGGTGCACGGCCGACTGGAGGAGCTGCCGCTTGCCGGGGAAGTAGTACGAGACCAGACCGCGTGCGGTGCCGGCCCGGAGGGCGATGTCGCCGAGGGTCGTGGCGTCGTAGCCGCGCTCGCCCACGAGGTCGGTCGTCGCCTGGAGCAGCCGCTCGCGCGAACGCCGCCGCAGTTCTTCATTGACCGATGCGCTGCGAGGGGACATCCTGTAACTCCTGCGTTGGCTGGCTGGCAGCCAGTATACTCAGCGCACGCCGGACACCTGGCTCTTCGAGGGGTGAATCCGGCCGTAAGGGCTGGTTCGGACGACGCGGGGGATCGTCCGAACCGGGCCGTGGCGGCGCCCGTGCGCCGTGTCCGGGCGAGGAATCGCAAGGGCGCGGCGTGCGGGCGCCGTCGCCTTCCGGTCCCTCGGCCGCGGCTGCCGTGCATTTCCCATGTGGTGCGGTACTCCCTCCGGACTTCTCCGCAAATCTCCTCAATGGCCGAAAAGTTGGGGTAACGGGCGAGGCGGGGCGGGTGATGGGTGCGGCGGAACGGGTGGCGGTGATCGCGACCTCCCGAGAATGTGGTGATAAATTGGTACATTTACGTCGATATGCTTCCAGTTTCTCAGCCACAGGGCCGGGCCGGTATCCGACCGAGGCGTGCGTGGCGATCCGGCGGGTGACGGATAGCGCATGCGCAAGAACGGGCACCGGGCACCGGGCTCCGCGGTACCGCGGGCCCTGGGCTTCCCCTGGAACACGCGGAGCCTCGCGGGACAGCTGATGATGGTGCAGCTGGTGCTGGTGGTCGTTCTCGTGAGCGTCGCCGCGCTGGGACTGCTCCTCCAGTCGCGCAGCGCCAGCACCCGCGACGCGCAGCACCGCTCCCGGGCCGTCGCCGAGGCGTTCGCACGGGCCCCCGGCACCGCCCGTGCGCTGGACAGCCGGGACCCCACCGCGGAACTGCAACCGCGCACCGAGGCGATCCGGGACGTCGCCGATGTGGACTTCGTCGTCGTCCTCAGCCCGCGGGGCGTCCGCTACACCGACCCCTCCCCGTCCCTCATCGGCCAGCACGCCGGCGGCATGTACGAGGACGCCCTCACCCAGGGCGCCTTCACCCGGACGATCCCCGGCGTCCACGGCATCACCGTCACCTCCGTCGTACCGGTCCCCCGGGGCAACGGCTCGACCGCCGGGCTGGTCTCGGTCGGCGTCACCGTCAAGCGGGCGCAGAGCAGCACCACCGCGCAACTGCCGGTGCTGCTCGGGAGCGCCGCGGGCGTCCTGGCGCTGTCCGCCGCCGGCACCGTCCTCGTCGGCCGCCGGCTGCGCCGCCAGACCCACGGTCTGGGGCCCGCCGAGATGACGCGGATGTACGAGCACCACGACGCGGTGCTGCACGCCGTCCGCGAAGGAGTGCTGATCGTGGACGCCGACGGGCGGCTGCTGCTCACCAACGACGAGGCGCGGCGGTTGCTGGACCTCGGGCCGGACGCCGAGGAGCGGCAGGTCACCGCGCTCGGCCTGGAGCCGTCCGTCGCCGCGCTGCTCACCGACCACCGCGCGGTGTCGGACGCCGTCCGCCCGGCGGGCGACCGGATGCTGGTCATCAACGTCCGCCTCACCGACGGGCCCGGCGGGACGGCGAGCAGCGTCGCCACGCTCCGCGACACCACCGAACTCCAGGCGGTCACCGGCCGCGCGGAGGCCGCCCGGGAGCGGCTGCGGCTGCTGCACGACGCCGGGGCCCGGGTCGGCACCACCCTGGACGTACGGCGCACCGCCCGCGAGATGACCGACGTCGCCGTACCGCGCTTCGCCGACGTCGCCACCATCGATCTGGCCGACCCCGTGCTGAGCGGTGAGGAACCGGACGGGGCGGACCATCCGCTGCGCCGCACGGCGGTCACCGCGGTGCCGGACGGCGGTGACGTCACCTTCCCCGTCGGCGAGCCGGTCACCGCGGTACGGCCCGCCGCGCACGCCCGTGCCCTCGCCGAGGGGGAGGCGGTCCTCGTCCCCGACGTGGCCGAGGTGCCGGAGCTGGCCGGCGGATCCGGACGGTCCGGGGCCACCGCGGACGCCGCCACCGCGCCGGTCGACGCCGGGCGGGCCGAGCGGATCCACGCCCTCGGACTCACCTCGCTGATCAGCGTGCCGGTACGGGCCCGTGGCCGGGTGCTGGGGCTGGCCGAGTTCTGGCGCACCGCGGCATCCGGGCCGTTCGACGAGGACGATCTGGCGCTCGCCGAGGAGCTGGTCGGACGGACCGCGGTCTGCATCGACAACGCCCGCCGCTACACCCGCGAACACGCCACCGCCGTCACCCTCCAGCGCAGTCTGCTCCCCGGCGGGCTGCCCGACCAGGACGCGGTGGACGTCGCCTACCGCTACCTCCCGGCGCAGGCGGGGGTGGGCGGCGACTGGTTCGACGTCATCCCGCTGCCCGGCGCCCGCGTCGCGCTGGTCGTCGGGGACGTCGTCGGCCACGGACTGCACGCCGCCGCCACCATGGGCCGGCTGCGCACCGCCGTGCACAACTTCTCCGCCCTGGACCTGCCGCCCGACGAACTCCTCGGCTACCTCGACGAACTGGTCGCCCGGATCGACGACAGCGGCGCCGCCGACACCGCCCAGGTCTCCGGCGCGACCTGCCTGTACGCGGTCTACGACCCGGCGTCCGGCCGCTGCACCATGGCCACCAACGGGCACCCGGGCCCGGCGCTCGTCCTGCCCGACGGCACGGTCGGCTTCCCCGACGTGCCGGTCTCACCGCCGCTCGGCCTCGGCGGCGAACCGTTCGAGACGCTGACCCTGGAACTGCCCGAGGGCAGCCGGCTGGTGCTCTTCACCGACGGGCTGATCGCCGACCGCCACCGCGACCTCGACACCGGACTCGCCACCCTCCGCGACGTCCTCGCCGCGCTGCCCGGCGCCGGACCGCGGGAGACCTGCCAGGCGGTCCTCGACGCCATGGTGGGACCGCGGCCCGGCGACGACATCGCCCTGCTCGTCGCCGCCACCCGCCGGATGGACGCCGACCACGTCGCCGAATGGGCCGTGCCCGGCGACCCGGCGGCCGTCGCCGAGGTCCGCGCGGAGGTCGCCGCGCGGCTCGACTCCTGGGGCCTGGGCGACCTCGCCTTCGCCACCGAACTCATCCTCAGCGAACTCGTCACCAACGCCATCCGCTACGCCACCGGCCCGGTCCGCGTACGGCTGCTGCGGGGCCGCAGCCTGATCTGCGAGGTCTCCGACGGCAGCCCCACCGCACCGCATCTGCGGCGCGCCGCCATGACCGACGAGGGCGGCCGAGGGCTGTACCTGGTGTCGCAGTTCGCCGAACGCTGGGGGACGCGCTACCCCGACAGCGGCAAGGTGGTGTGGACGGAACAGGCCCTGGAGCCCGGCACGCCGCCCGTCGCCGCGCTGAGCGACGCGGACCTGCTCGACCAGTGGGACGACGACAGCGGATGAGACGGCCTCGCGCCCGCGCGCGGGCCCGGCCGCGGACGGACGGCGGGCCCCGGACATGCCTGTGGGGCCCGGCGGACCGGGCCCCACAGACGTACGGGCTTTCAGCGCGGTGCGGCGGTCAGTGGCCGTCGCCCGGCTCGGCGGCGTCCGCCTCGGTGAGCGCGAGTTGCAGCACGGTGCGCGGGGCGCGGCGCTGCACCAGCACACCACGGCCCGGGGCGCGCGGCTCGGCACGCTCGGAGCCCAGGATCACGCCCTCCTTCGGCTCACCGGACAGCACCAGGCCGGAGGCGCCCAGCTCCTTGGCCCGGGTCAGCATCGGATCCATCATCGCCGTCCGCGCGAAGCCGGACACCCGGCGCGCCGTGACCAGGTGGAAGCCCAGCTCACGCGCTTGCGGCAGATAGTCCACGAGCGGCGCCAGCGGCGACTGCCGCCCGTTGGCGACGAGGTCGTAGTCGTCGACGACGACGTACAGCTCCGGCCCCTCCCACCAGTCGCGGTCCCGCAGCTGCTGGTGGGTGACATCGGCCGGCGGCATCCGCTCGGCGAGCTTCTCCGCGACCTGCTCGGCGTAGAAGGCGGCGGCGGTGGCGTCGCCCGCGTACGCGCCCAGGTGCTCGTCGGGGACGATGCCGAGCAGCGAACGCCGGTAGTCGATGACGATGAAACGGGCCTCCCACGCGGAGTACCGCTCGGCCATCCCCGTCAGCCAGCTGCGCAGGAACGCCGACTTGCCGGAGGCGGAGTCGCCGAACACCAGGAAGTGCGGGTCGGCGTCGGTCAGTTCGACGTGGACGGGGAGCAGGTCCTGCTCCGCCACGCCGATCGCCACACCCGCCGACGGGCGGTCCGACGCGGCGGGCAGCGCCGCCAGCTCGGCGCGGGTGATCCGCTCCGGCAGCATCCGGATGGGCGGCGCCGCGGCCGCCGGCCACGAGTCGGCGATCTTGGTGAGGGCGTCCTGCTGCGCCTCGGCCAGCCCGTCGAGGGTGTCCATCCCGTCCAGCCGCGGCAGCGCCACCTGGAACTGCACACCGCCGGGGGCCAGACCGCGGCCCGGGGCCGTCGAGGACGCGAACCGGCGCGCCGCACGGCGGTCGATCTCGGACTCGCCGGGGTCGTTGAGCCGCAGCTCCAGCCGGGCGGCGATGCTGTCCCGCAGCGCCAGCCGCAGGTCACCCCAGCGGTTGGAGGTCAGCACCAGGTGGATGCCGACACCGAGACCGCGCGCCGCGATGTCCAGGATGACGGCGTCGATGTCGATCTTGTCGAGGAGTTCGCCGCGCAGCCCGGCCCAGTTGTCGAGGAGCAGGAAGATGTCGGCGCTCCGCACGCCCTCGGGCAGCTGCCCGGCCGCGCGGCGGCGCCGGAACTCCTCCGCGGAGTCGATGCCCAGCTCCCGGAAGAGCGCCTCCCGCTCGGTGAGCAGCTGGCTCGCCTCGGCCAGCGCGCGCTGCACCCGTTCGAGGTCGTGCCGGCCGACCACGCCGCTGACGTGCGGCGCCCGGTCGAACGGCTGCAACGCGCCGCCGCCGAAGTCGACACAGAGGAACTGGACCTCGTCGGGGGAGTGGGTGACCATCGCGGAGAGCATGAGGGTGCGCAGGAACATGCTCTTGCCCGACTGGGGCGCCCCGATGAGGGCGAGGTGCCCGTACTCGTGCGCGAAGTCCGGGACGACGGGGTGCTGCTGCTGCATCACGGGGATGTCCGCGACACCGACCGGCAGCTTCAGCGAACCGTGCTCGGGCCACCACTGGGCGCGCAGCCCCGGGGTGTCCGGCACCTCGGCGAGCGGACCGGTGAGCGCGTCCAGCGGCAGGGCCCGCGGAAGCGGCGGCAGCCACACCTGGTGGACGGCCTGCCCGGAGCGCAGCAGCCGCTCGACCAGCACCTGCATCTCGGTGGGGCCGGTCAGCATCGGCCGGGCGCGCTGCTCGGGCTCGGGCGCCGGTTCCGCGTCCGGGTCCGGCGCGTGGCGCAGCCCGAACAGGACGGGAGCCGCGGACACCGGGCCCTCGACGGCGTTCTTCTCCTCGGCGCTCTCGTGCGGCCCGGAGACGTGCGCGACACGGAACCGCTCGTACACCGAGTCGGCGACCTTGAGGTACGCGGAGCCGGGGATGGGCGGCAGCTGGTAGGCGTCCGGGGTGCCGATGACGGCGCGGGACTCAGCCGCGGAGAACGTCCGCAGGCAGATCCGGTACGAGAGGTTGGACTCCAGCCCGCGCAGCTTGCCCTCCTCCAGCCGCTGCGTGGCGAGCAGCAGATGGATACCGAGGCTTCGGCCGACGCGACCGATCTGCACGAACAGGTCGATGAAGTCGGGCCGGCTGGACAGCAGCTCACCGAACTCGTCGACGATGACGAGGAGGTACGGCAACGGCTCCAGCGGCTTGCCGTCGGGACCGGTCTGCCCGGCGGCCCGGCGCAGCTGGTACTCGCGGACGTTGTCGAGGTTGCCGGCGTCCCGCAGCAGCTTCTGCCGCCGCTGCTGCTCACCCTGGAGGGCGTCGCGGACCCGGTCGACGAGGGCCAGATCGTCCACCAGGTTGGTGATCAGACCGGCGACGTGCGGCAGTTCGGTGACGCCCGCGAAGGTCGCGCCGCCCTTGAAGTCGACGAGGACGAAGCTGAGGATGTCCGGCGAATGGATCGCGGTCAGTCCGCCGACCAGCGTCCGCAGCAGCTCACTCTTGCCGGAGCCGGTGGCGCCGACGACCAGACCGTGCGGACCCATACCGCCCTGGGCGGCTTCCTTCAGGTCCAGGGCGAGCGGCTTGCCCTCGGCGTCGAAACCGACCGGGAAGCGCAGGACGTCCTCGGAGTCCGGCTCGATCCACAGGTCCTCCGGATCGAACGAGTCGAGGTCCGGTACGCCCAGCAGGTTCGGCAGCGACATGGTCTGGGCGAGGATCTCCTCGCCCTCCGCGGACAGCCGCAGCGGCGCCAGCGCGCGGGCGGTCGCCGCGCACAGCACCGGCGCCGGCTCGTCGGCGACGGCGCCCTCGACGTACGGGGTGCCGCCGCCGCGGTGGTCGTTGTGGCGGTTTTCGATGCGCAGTTCGCCCTCGTCGCCGACGTGCACCCGGACATCGGCCCGGGTCGGCTCGTCGGCCTCCCGGCCGACCACGCACACGACGGTGACGCCGGTACCGGGACCGGCGTCCGCCAGCAGCTGTGTGGCGACGGGGGAGCGGGCCCAGGCGCTGCGCGGGTCGTACCCGTCGAGCAGCACGATCAGCCGGCGGCGGTTGGCGGCCGCGTCCCGGCCGGAGGTGAAGGTGCGGCGGGCGGCGGCGGCCTGCTCGTGCGCGGCGGTCAGCCACGCGGCGAGGTGGTCGGCGACCCCGTCGAAGTCCTCCGCGACCAGCGGGACCACACCGGCCTCCCCCGTCGCGTCCTCCTCATGGGTGTGCGGCAGCCACTTCGCCCAGTCCCACTGCGCGTCGTCGGAACCGCCGGTGACGACGGTCAGGCAGACATCGTCCGGGGCGTGCAACACCGCGACCTGGCTCAGCAGCGCACGGGCCACCCCGCGGGCACGCCCCGACGGGCCCACCACGCTGACGACACCGGACTGGTCGAGGTCGATGACCGCGGGCTGGTGCCCGACGCTGGCGGTGTTCTCGATGAGCCGGTCGGCAGCCGCCTTGGCCCGCGCGTCGTACTCGACCGTCGGGTCGTTACGGGTCGCCAGCCGCACCGGCGTCGACAGCGGCGCGCGGCCGGTACCGATGCGGACGTGCAGGAAGTCCGGGTCGGTGGGGCGCCGCTCCCACACCCGGCGCCGGCGCCGGGCGATGGCCCACAGGCGGTGCGGCGACGGATGCTGCCAGGCGGCGACGGTGCGCTGGTCGGAGGCGACCTGACGGGCCGTCTTCCGGATCTCGACGAGGTGTTCCAGATAGCGGTCGCGGGCGCTCAGCCGCTGCTTGCGCTGGGTGCCGCGCATCTGCATACGGACACCGAAGGTGAGGCCGATGGAGAGGAGGACGAAGGAGATGCCGAGGAGGATCAGCATCTTCTTGCCCGCGACGATCATGTAGGCGGCCATGCTGATGCTGGACAGCAGCGGCATCAGCAGCATCAGCCAGTTGGCGCCGGAGTCCTTGGCGATCGGCTGTGGTGGCGCGGCCACCACCACCGGGTCGGTCGGGAGTTGGGGCGGCGCGACCCGGGCGGGGCGGTGGAAGACGATCCGCGACATCAGGGCTCTCTGTGCAGGGAGGTGGGGCGGCAGAGGACTACGGGCATCAGCCCCGCTGACCGGGTCAGCGGGGTGCGGAACCGTCCTGGGACGGGCCGGGGACACTGTCGTCGGCGAACGGGTTCACCAGAGGGGTCTTGGGGCGGCGTGCGGTGCTCTCCCGCAGCCCCGCCGCGAGGCCGGTGAGTCCCTGGGTGAACTCCTCGACCTGTTCGGCGCGGGCTGCCCGGAGCGTCGACTGCGCCGCGTCGATCGCCGCGATGACCAGGTCCTCCAGCGTCTGCGGGTCGTCCGGGTCGATGACCGACGGGTCCATGCGCAGTGAGGTGACCCGGCCTTCGCCGTTGACCTTCGCGGTGACCAGACCGCCGCCCGCGTGGCCGGTCGCCTCGGCCGAGCCGATGGCGTCGTTCATACCGGCGAGGTTCCCCTGAAGACTGCGCATCCGCTCCGTGAGGGCCGCGAGGTCGAACGATGGGCGGTCGGACATGGGCGGTGCTCCTCGTGCGGGCGGGAAAAGGCGCGGAGATGCCGGCGCACGACGGATGACGGCGGCCCTTTCGGGCGCCAACAGACGACGGGGGCCGCTGGGCGTCGCGCACGGGGAACGGCATCGGTCCGCGCCCATCCTCCCGCCCCGCCCCGCACCTGCCCAGATCCCTGTTCGGGGACCTCCGGGACGGGACCGGGCGGAGCGGGCGCGGAGCGGCCCGGTGAACGGGGGGTGGCGGCTGGGTGCGGGACCCGCGCCCGCGTGCGGAGGAGGCCCGGCGGCCCCGCGCGGCACCAGGATGGTGCCCAACGGAACGGGCGGGGCGTCTGCCCCTGCCCGCCGCCGTGGCCAGGCGCCGTATGGGCCCGGACCTGGCGGGCCCCGGGACGGGACAGGGTCCAAGGACACCTCGTGGCCCCCGCCCCACCCGGCAACGGCGGCCCGGCGACGCCCCCGTACGCACGGGGTACGGCACCGGGCCGCGCCGGCTCAGCGCGTCTCGCAGTTGTCGACGACCAACTCCTCCGGTCGCTCCCGCTCCTTCACCTTCGCGCTCAGCACGCCGGTAAGGGCGTGCCACAGACCGCCGCCGTTCTCGACCTGCTTGAAGCCGTACACACCGAGCAGCTCGGGCGTCAGCACCGGCGCGTTGGCCTGGGCCAGAACGAGGTCGGCGCCCGGGTCGATGTCGTCACCGAGTGCGATCTTGATGACCCGCCACAGGAGTGCGCGCACGATCCGGTCCGTCTCGTCGGACGGACCGTCGTCCCAGGTGGCCTCGTGCAGATGCAGCACCCGCGGCGGCTGACCGCCCTGCCCGCCGGTCGCGAACAGCGTGACCGGACTGCCGGGCGGGAGGGAGACGGTGTCCAACCGGCCGAACCGGTAACGGAGCTGACCGAGGGCCCTGCCGTCCTCACCGGTCCCACGCCACTCCGTCACCTGAAGCCGCCCCTGGACCCTGTCCGGGTTGTTCACCAGCGGCACCTCCGGCGCCTGCTGGACGGTGCCCGACACCTCCTTCGAGACCGGCTCCCCCGTGACCTCTTCCGCCGTGACCGGGGGCGCGGTGACCGGGGCGGGCTTCCGCCCCGACGGCTGTGCGGTGACCGGCTCGGCGTCGAGGTTGGCCAGCGGCTTCGCGTCGAGGTTAGCGGTCCGGAACGAGGATGCCGACTGCTTCACGTTCCTCGTACGAGGGGCGGTGAAGGACGGAGTGGACACCCGAGGCCCGGTCTCCGGCAGAGCCTCGGTCCCGACCGCGGCCGTTCGGCCGGGCGCCTCCTGGACCACCGGGCTGTCGTCGGTCTCCATCGCCGTGGGCTCCTGCGGAGCGGTGGCCGACGGCCCCGGCAGAGGCGCTTGTGTCGGGTCCTGCCCCTCAACCGGCTGCGGCGGCGCGGACGCTCCCTGCTCGTCCGGTTGCTCCCGCTGCTCGTACAGCTTGAGGTCACGGGTGGTCCGAGCGGCGTCGTGCGGATCTCCCAGCAGGAAGTCCCACAGCGGGATCCGCTCCTGGACGATGCTGTTCCGCAACGTCTGCACGCTGCTGCGCGTGTCGGCCAACCGGCGGGTGAGAGCGGTGTCCATCTGCCTGCCGATGAGTTCACCCGCGGTACCGAGATCCTGCAGCACGGTACCGAGCAGGTCGTGCAGGGAATTCAGCTGATCGTTGACCCACAGCGCCAGATCGCGGGTCCGCCGCAGGGTGGGCTGCGCGGACGGGTGCGAACTCGTCGGTTCCTCGGCGTCCGTCCCGTGCAGTCCGGCCGCTTGCGAGGTGGTCAGGAGACTCTGCAACCGTGAGTCCAGGTCCGTCCAGACGGACACCGCCTCCTGCCAGGCGGCCAGGGGATCCGCGGGGCCCGTCTCGTTGCGGAGCAGGCGCGACAGCGTCGCGAAGCTCTGCACGAGTTCCCCGTGGGCGGGGTGTGCTTCCTTGGTCCAGGATTTCGGGACGAACAGCTTCCACTCGCCGTAGTGGCCCTCGTCGGTGAGTTCCAGACCGACGGGGGAGCCGTACCAGCCGTCCTGCGGCGGTACCGACGAGACGGCGGTGGTGGCGGCCCACACCTCCATTCCGGTCCGGTCCGCGACCGCCTGGGCCGCGTTGACGCCGGTCATCCGTTCATCGGCACCGGCCTCGCACGCGAGGAGGATGATCTGCGGGCGGCCGAGCTGGTTGAGTCCGTGCAGACTCCCCCGCCGGGAGAGCACCTCGCCGAACGTCGCGCCGTCCGCCGCGAGCGCCTCGTGCGTCGTACCCTCCGACCTCACCAGTTCGAACCAGCCGGGCCTGGCGTGTGTCATCGCCAGATAGATGGGACGCTTCGGGTCCCAACCCACCGTTCCCCACGCGATCGGCGTGACGTTGTCGTTCCCCGGCGGCATGTGCGGGAAGAAACCGCCGTCGAGACCGGTGGCGGTGATGTCCCAGGTCTCGGTGATGTCGTGTCCCCAGGCGTGGAACGACCGGCCGATGACCCGGTCGACGGCCGGGTCCCCGGTCTGCCGGGTCGCGATCCGTGTGTGATGGAGGTCGCGGAACCGCAGGGAGACGTACTGGCCGCTGTGCGACCGCACCGGAGGCAGGTTCTCGTCCTCCCCGAGGAACGCGTCGCTCACGCCGGGCAGGACGATGGACATCTCGACGGTGAGCGCGCCCGTGGTCCGGCCCGGCTGCACCTGGACGATCCGGAGGTGCTCGGCGTGCTCCGGTACCAGCTCCTGCCGCTCCGCCTTCAGGTCCTCGATCAGCTTCGACGTCAGCGCCGCAGCGGTGTACGGCGCGTCGGTCCCCGTCTCCGGCAGGACGACACCCTCGTCCCCGGCGACGGCGATCTCCACGTGCGGCAGCGGCGTGCCCCGCCGCTGCGTCGTCGAGCCGAGGGCGGCCAGACGGAGCACGAGCGAGTTGACCACATCCTCCAGGGTCTCCTGGGTGAGCCTGCCTGCCACCGGCTTGAGGACGTACATCTCCCGCACCGCGGAGTCGTCGGACGCGGGCGCGGTGTGCTGCGACGTCGGTGCGGTGACCGGAGCCGGCGCTGCCGCCGTGACGGGCGGCAGCGGACCGGGCCCCGCCGTCTCGTCGTCGAGGTCCATGTCCATCGCGCCGGTGCCCGACGACGAGCGCACCACCCGCGGGACCGGGCCCGGACGGGCCGGCCGCTCCTCGCCGCCCGAGCTCTGTCCGGGCGTCCCGGAAACCTCCTCGGTGCTCTCCGGCGCCGGACGGTGCGCCGACTGCTCCGGACGCG
Source organism: Streptomyces sp. NPDC027185 (assembly GCF_055567035.1). NCBI lineage: Bacteria > Bacillati > Actinomycetota > Actinomycetes > Kitasatosporales > Streptomycetaceae > Streptomyces > Streptomyces sp. NPDC027185. The sequence continues at coordinate 265,535 of NZ_JBVHRF010000003.1, forward strand.
GAGGCTGCTCGGCGTGGAGGAAGGCCAGGTCCTCCGCCGTGGCGCGGCCCTTGCCCTTGCCCTTGCCCGAGGTGCTCGCCACCGACGCCGGGTCCTCGGAGAGCGGCTGCTGCGCCGGGGGGAGGCCGCCGGGCAGGCCGCCCGAGGGCGTCAGACCGTGCGCGTCGAGCAGTTCGGCGATCCGCCGCTTCAGGGCGTCCGGCTTGTGCTCCAGGGCGGGGCGTTGCCGGGCGATCTCGGTGAGCACCGCTTGTTGGGCGGTGCGCTGCCGGACGTTCTTCGCGGTCACCGCCCACCCGGCGGCGCTCGGCGCGGGCTCGTCGAGAACCGGACGGGTGCGGACCTTGCTCTGCGCCCAGATGAGGTCTTCGGGCGCCGGGGCCGCGGTGCTGTTCTTGGGCCAGGGAGTCTTCGGCAACAGGCCGTTCTCGACCAACGCCTCGTCGACGAGATCCGATGCCCGCTGCTCCGCCGCCTCCGGGCCCAGGGCCGCGCGCTTTTGGGCCACCAGCTCGATCACCTGAGGTATCAGGCTCTGCATGACCGGGACATGGCCGGTGATGCCGATGGCCGACTCCACCTGCTCCTTGGCCCAGAGCCGGTCCTCTCCCGACGGCTCCACCCGGCCCCACCGGGGTTCTTCCTGCTTGTACGTCAGCGTGTCGCTCTCGGCGGTGAGCCACGTCAGCTCGCTCCACTGCCTCAGCTGCGCGGGGTCGGGCTGGATACGTCCGAGGTGGAAGACGTGGGAGTCGTAGTACCTGGTCGGTTCCGGCAGGAGGCCCTGCTTCGTGAGGTACTGGGCCATCTTCGCCAGGAGGAACCAGGGGCCGGTCAGGTCACCGGCGTTCACGTTGAGGTTCCCCGCCATCTGGGAAACCTTCAGAACCTCCGGATCCTTGAGCTCCTCCTTCAGCAGCCAGGTCAGGAAACCTGTCCTGGCGGGGGTCACGAGGAAACTGTTGCCGATCTGCCCTGTCAGGTACTGGTATTGGGCGACCTTACGCAGCGGCCCCTGTGTCTCCGTGGGAGCCGGCCTCTCCTGGCCCTTCAGCCAGCCGTCGGCCCACTTCAGCATCTCCCGGTAGTCCTGCCAGTCCTGGAACCTGGGCGCGGTGAAGGGAAGTGCGTCCGCAGTCATGGACAAGCCCTTGGCCGGCAGGGAGACGGCGCCGGGGGCGATATCGACGTCCGAATAGACGCCGCCCTTGAACCACAGGGCCAGGTAACGCAGGACGTCCGCCGCCATGGCGTACGCCTTCTCGTCATGGGCGTACTCGTAGAGCCTCCACGCCCGCGTCACGAGGTCTTGTTCGCCGGTCTCCGCCTTCGCCTTGCCGAAGTACTCCTTCGCCGGCTCGATCCGGACCTTGCCCGAGGAGCGCAGCTCGGAGAAGAAGGCGCCGTTCGTCTCCCGGGAGTCGTCGTCGGCGAGGAAGACCAGCTCCCAGCCGTCGGCTTCCGCGACCTTCGCCTGCCACGCCGCGATGTTCTCCTTGGCGGACGCGCTCAGCGGCTTCTTGCCGAGCCACACCATGTACAGCGACGTGGCCACCGGCGCCAGCTGCTCCACCGGCGTGTGCCCGCCGGTGTCGCCCAGGTATATGTGCGGCGGGACACGGTGCACCGTCACCTCGGCCCGGCGCAGCTCTTCCTTGCGGCCGGAGCCGGGCAGTTCGGCCGGCCGGTGGGCGATGCGGACGAAATCCGCCCTGAGCGGGAGCAGATTGTCCGGATGCTCCTTGAGATGCTGCTCGATGCTCGCCCGCAGCTTCTCCTCGACCTCCATGGCCCGCTGGGCGGCGGATTCCGAGGACTTGTTGCCCATGCCGACGATCTCGATCTCCGGTGCCGCGAGACCGGCCCGGCGGTTGGCGAGCACCAGCTCCGCCAGCTCCGCGCCGAGCTGCTCGATCTTGGCGAGCTGATCGCCCACCAGCTCCTTCGAGCGCGGCGCGAAGTACACGGTGTGCGTCTCCCGGCTGCCGCCGGTGGCGCCCGAGTCCCGTGTACTAACGGGCAGGGGCACGCTCTTGGCCTGGCCGCCGCCGGGCAGGCCCCGCCGCAGAGTGATGCCGTGCCGGCTCAGCAGCGCGTGGGCCTCGTGCCACGCCGCGTCATCGGTTTCGAACGTGCCACGGCGCCGGGCGATGTTCTCCCGCACCTCACGCACGGCCTTGCGCTGTGCCTCTTCCCGGGGGCCGGTCCCGAGGATCACGGGGTTCACGAGCCCGCGGGCCCACTCCAGGTGCTCCGCGGGGATGCCCGGTTCCCAGGCCCCGTTGTGCGCCACGGAAAGGACCCGGCCGTAGAGGTGCACCGGCCCCTCCGATCCGGGGGCGGCGGGCTCGACATGGGTGATCTGCCAGTCGAAGCCGCGGGCGAGCAGGAGCTCCCGCTCGTCCTCGGCGGTCTGTTCGTGGTCATCGGCCGAGGTGAGCCCGCCGAGGTACAGGGCCGGTGCCCCCTGCGGTACCAGCAGATGCAGGATGTACGGCCGGTCCTCGAAGTCCGCGGCGACCGGCCCGAGGGAGGTCGACATGAACCGTCCCTCGCGGACGACCAGCCCGGCCTTCACCTGACCGGCATCGGGGAAGTAGTACTCGTCGAGCCCCTTGACGACGACCAGGTCCTCGGGAACGGCATGGCTGCTCAGCGCCGTGTCCAGGGCCCGCACCCGCCGCTCGGTGGCGGCCAGTGCCTGCGTCAGGAAGTCCAGCCCCGACATCGGCGTCGGTACGTCCTCGGTCAGGATGTCGTCGTACCGCTCGTCCGGGCTCACCCAGTGTTCCTCGTGCACGACGCGGGTGAAGTGGGTGAGGGTGCCGGCGCCGGAGTCCATGTCCCGGGCCAGTGCCTTGATCGGGATGTCGGTCACGGCGAAGGGCAGACGGCGGACGTCCTCCCGCTGCGGCCCGTTGACGTAGTCCTTCAGCGCGTCCTTCAGCTGGTCCGGCAGGGCCCGGGTGTGGTCGTTCCACTCCGCGGCGCCGTAACCGGCACCTTCCTGCGCCGAGGCGAAGACCTTGGCACCCGGGAAGTGCGCCCGCTCCGTCTCCGCATGCCGGTTGAGCTGTCCGCCCTCGTGCGAGGCGAGCGACTCACCGTCCTCGTCGTCCGACAGGCTGCCGCTCTCCGACGTACCGCTCGGGGAGTCCATGTCGACGTCCTGGGACTCGTCCGAGGGGAACGGCGAGTCGAGGACATCCATGTCCTCGTCCATCTGAACGTCGCCCGGCTGTACGAAGCCGCCGGGCAGCGTGAGGCCGTCGGGCAGGGGCACGTCCGCGTACGCGGCCATGGTGGCGCGCGGGCCGTGGTGAGCCTTCAGCCACGGCCGGAGTGCGGCCGTGAAGTGGTCGGTGAGCTGCCGCCGCTGCCCGCCCGACAGCCGGGTGACCGCCGGACCTTCCCACAACTGCAGGCGGTTCCGCAGGTAGCTGCGGGCCAGGAAGCTCGTCAGTCCGTCCTCGGACTCCGCTTCCTCCGTCAGAACCGGTGCGGCTTCCTCGATCTCCTCCCACAGCGCTTCCAGCTTCTCCTCGTCGATGTCCGCGAAGGGCGAGGGCAGTGCGGGCAGACCGAAGCGCTCCTCCAGTTCCTTCACACGGCTCAGGAGGGTCTCCCGGTAGAGATCGCGGTGCAGGGGGCGGGACGCGCCGGCCTCCGCGGACGACGGCAGGAGCGGGATGTACTGCCAGGCCAGCTCGGACAGCTCGGAGGGAGAGGGGGCCCCGCCCATGCGTGCCTGGAGCGCCCACCGCCGGTACGCGTCCGTCCCGGGGGCCGGCCGGTGCAGCTCCGCCTGCAGCTGGTCGAGCAGGGCGCGCACCCTGCCGGCCCACAGGGGCTCGCTCTCCGGCTGCCCGGCCGTCCGTCGCAGCGCCGAGAGCGTGGCGGAGGACGGGACGGCCGGGGAACCGTCCGGCTCCAGGACGGCCAGCAGCCTCGTCAGCAGCTCCGCGTGAGCGACACCGGAGCGGACGGCCTCTTCGAGGAGGGGCCGCAGCGCCTGGCCCACCGCGAGGTTCTCGGTGTTCCAGGCGACTTGAGGGCTGCCCATGTGGTCCAGGTACTTCTCGACCCTGTCGATGTGCTGTGCCATTTCGTACAGCGCGTCGAAGGCGGCCGGGCTCATGGAGAGGGACTGCTGTGCCGTGCCCGTTGAGACCGTGGGCCCGCCCGAGGTGAAGAGGTCCTCCGTCATCTGCTCGGTGTACGGCGGGACACCGCCGAGCAGATCGTTCTGCGGCAGGTCGGTGTGGGGGGCGCGCTCCGTGTCCCGCGCCCGCGAGCGGGCTCCGTCCGGGGTCCGCGCGGAGAAGGCCCCCGTGCTCCGGGGCGCCCGCGGGGAATGGGCCGGCCCCTCGTAGGACTCCTCGTCGGAGGAGGAGAGGTCGTCGTCGGAGACGGAGAGGCCGTCGTCGAGGCTTTCTCCGCTGTCGGATTCCTGGGGGTCGTAGGACTCGTCGTCGGAGACGGGGAGGTCGTCGTCGAGGGATTCCCCGCTGTCGGATTGCTGGGTCTCGTAGGACTCCTCGTCGGAGGAGGAGAGGTCGTCGTCGAGGCTCTCCCCGCTGTCGGATTCCTGGTGGGCCCCGGAGTGCTCCACGAAGTCTTCCAGCCAGTAGCTTTCGACATGGCCGCCCGTGCCGGTCCTGATCCACAACGTGCTCTTGTGGCCGGTCAGTCGGAGGGAGCGCAGGGGCTCGTTCAGGCCCTGCGCCACGCCCTGCCGCACCGTGCGGTGGACCAGCAGACGCAGCTCGGCCGGGGTGAGGCCGGCGGGCAGGTTCGCCGGGACCTCCAGCCTCACCAGGTGGCGAAGGACCTGCAGGTCCTTCAGGGCCTGCACGCCCTTGTCGATCTTCAGTTGGTTCTCGGGGGTCGAGTTTCCTGGGGACGCCATCGCCTGCCGGGCCTTCTGGGCCTCCTGGATCTGTGCGACGAAGCGCGCACCCTGCTGGGCGAGCAGGTACTCGGCGGTGTTCTCCGGGGTCGCGAAGGGGGCCAGTTTCCTGGCGTCGTACGCGAAGTACTGCGCGGGGAATGTCGGGTCGAGGAACAGACCTCGCGTGTCGCGGGCGCGGTCCACGTCCGTGAGGGCCGTGGTGACCTTTTCGTCGGTCAGCTCCGGTGCGCTCCATGCCCCGGGCAGGTCCGCGGGGGGCATCGGCATGGTCTGCCGAACCGTGGCGAGCAGGTTTCCGACAGCCTCGGAAGTGCCCGGGATGCCCACGAGGCTTCTCGCCATGCGCACCGGTTCCATGGCGTCGAACGTCTGGAGAAGCTGCGCAGCGGGGGTGGCCTGCGCGCTCTTGCGCACCACGAGCCTGAAGCGCACCAGTGGCTGGCCGGCGGTGCGCGGCAGCGTGTTGTACCCGCGGTCGATGATCCGTTGGATCTCGTCGCGGTGGTGATTCAGCCGCGCTTCCTCCTGGTCGGACATCTCCAGGGGCGCCGACAGCACGATGTCCAGCCGGACGCCCAGGTCCTGTCCCTGGCGGACCGCTTCCCGGTAGACCCTTCGGGCCGTGTCGTACAGCTGATCAGGGGGCACCTGGAAGTTGCGTGGATCACGCATGTCGCGCAGACGTGCGACACCGTCACCGATCACGCAGTACGTGGCCCGCATCAGCCGCATCTGCGGCTGTCCCTGAGCCCGCGGGCCGTTGTCGGCCACGTTCACATAGCCCTCTTGCCGGGCCACCAGGGCGTGGGCGTTGTCGTCCTGCCAGTTCTCCCACGTCTTCCTGGGCTGGTGCGACGACGGCCGGACCCAGACGAGGCGTTCGGCCAGCACGTACCCCACCATGCGTACGCCGTGGGACTCGCCGACCCACAGATAGCCGGCCTGGCTCCCCGCGGTTTCCTGGGGCCGGACCGGGAGTTCCGGGCCCCAGATGAACTGTCCCTTGCTCAGAGCGTCCTCGTGGGCCTTGGTGATCGCGTCCCACAGATCCTCGCCACGCCAATGCCCGGGGAAGACCAGGCGGTGTCCGAATACCGCGTCCCTGGCGCTGTACCAGGGCCTTTCCCTGGGCTGCTTCGGGAGAGCCTTGGCGGACCGTTCGGGACCCGCGGACGTTTCGGGCGTGGCCTTTGCCGCCTGCTCCCTGGGCTTCGGGAACGTCGTTTGCCGCAGTGCCACGTTCACCATCCGGGCGCCGTTGTCCAGGACGGCCCCCGGGATCTCCTCGTAGTCGATGCCGTAGGCGTACTGCGTCTCGGCGTCGTGGAGGAAGCTGCCGCTGATGGCCTTGTCCGGGTCGCCGAACAGTACGGACTGGTGGGTGGAAGCGGTGATCAGTGGCGGGCTTCCCGCCGGGCGCTCGTCCAGGAGGCGGCGGTACAGCGGGGCTTGGAGGGGATGCCCGCCGTGCGCCGGGTCGATCTGCTTCTCGTGCAGTTCGAAGTCGGTGATCTCGCCGAAGGCATTCACCACTCCCCGTATGCGCAGGTTCTGGGAGATCCCCTCGAAGGTCACCCGGCCGGCGTTCTCGGGCCAACTACCCCCATTCTCCAACCAGTTGAGGTAGGAACCTTCGACCGCGGCCATTATTTCGTCGGCGGTCATCTCCGTCGGGAACATCAGGACGCGGTCATCACGCCGGGTGCGCGTGAGGTCGTCCGAGGAGTGAGGACGTCCCTTCTGCGCGCGGTCCGTCTCGGCCCGGGAGGGGTAAACGGCCCAGAATGTGCCGTTGGGATTGCGGTTTCCCACCCGCGTGGGCGTCTCACGGTAGGTGGCCCCATTGCGCGGAGCCATCAGCGCGGGGTGGAGCGCGTCACCGAGGAGCACCCGCTCCCGGACGTCGAGTGGCACCCTGACCTGGGTCGGAGCGCCGTCCGGGCGCTGCTTCGGACGGAGCTTTTCCCGCGCCGAGGCGACCGAAGAGGCCACACCTCGCTCGACCGCCCGGCGCATCCGGGCAGTTTCGATCGCCACCCAGATGCTCTTCAGCTCATACGGGAGCCACCGCAGGTTCGGTGTCAGAGCGACCGCCTTCGCCGGGAGGTCGGCGCTCAGGTCGATCTTCCCGCGTGCGTCGAGGTCCAGCCCGGCCATGATCGTGCCGTCCTCGTCCACCGGGCGCGGCGCGCCCTCCCGATACCAGTCCCAGCCGCCGAAGAGGTGGCTGAGCTCGTGGACCAGAACCATCGGTTCGGTCTCGGTGTACCAGGTGAGGGCATCCTCGCGGCCGCTACCGAGCAGCAGGCTCACCTCGTGGTGCGCGCTTTCCGCGTCCGGGGTGAATTCGACCGCGAATTCCACCCGGTCGCCGTCGGGGAAGCGGTGCCCCATGTTGTGGACGGCGCGCAGCATCTCCTGTGCCCGTCGCTGGACCTCCTCCACCTGCTCAGGCGTTGGGAGGGCGGCGTCCTTCTCCGTGGAGTCGGCGTCCTTCTCCACGGGGACGGCGGCCTTCAGATGGATACGGACGGTCAGCCGGGTCAGCCGTGTCCCGTCGCCGAGCAGGAAGCGCTGGGCGTCGAAGCGGTGTATCCAGTGGGGCACGAACGGCCCCATCCGGTCGGTGAAGCTGTCGGACAGCGGTGCCACCTCGACGGGTTCCTCGGTCTCCGTCACCGGGGCGATGTGTACGCGGTAACCAGGGCTTTCCGGCGTGCTCAGCTCCGGTGCGCTCTCGATGGACGTCACGATGCCCCGGGTCCCGGCCGGGAAGATCACCGCCGCGTCCTGGTTCCCGCCGAAGAGGGGACTCGTCGAGGAGTGGGGGAGCGACGAGGTGATGACCTCGACCGTGCCGGTGCTGTGCGGGTTCTTCCCCGTACCGCCGACAGCGAGAGAGAGGTCGAATTCCTGCCCCACGGAGAGGGGAGCGCCCAGCCCCAGCGAGCGGGGTGTTTCCGGGAAGGCGAGGCGAGAGTCCGTGAGCGGCAGCCGCAGCCGCACCGTGCCGGTGTGCTGGGGCAGCTGGGCCAGCTCTGTGGCTGCGAGGTCCGCGTCGGCCTTGGCCTCGGGGGTGCCTCCGGAGAGGTCTGTCCTGGAGGGAGACGGGAACCCTCCGAGGAGCAGCTTCTTCACCATGCTGTCTTCCAGGCGGGTGGCGTCCAGCGAGGCGTCTGTCACTCTCGCCGGCTCCTGCCCGCTGTGGGCGGTGGAGACGCCGGTCAGCGGTGCGCTGTGCTCAACCGACGGTTGCTCCGCCGGCTGCTGCCCTGTCGTCTGCGCGGTGCTCTTCGTCCTCGGCCGGGTGACGTCGGGCGGAGAGGGGAGCTGAGTGGGCAACCATTCCTGGGGGGTGTTTTCTCCGTCCTGGGAAGCGCTTTCCTGGTCGAAGTCGTTGGACGGGTTGTCCTGCGTGAATCCGTTGTGCTGCCCTCCCTGAGAGAGGGTGACTTCGTCGGACGGCAGGGGGAAATCAAATTCCCAGAATGCGGCTGAGGGGCTGACGCGATCGGTGTTCTCGGCCGACGGTTCGAAGTCGGTGGAGGAGCTGTCCTCCTCGAAGTCTCCGTCCTGCCCTGTCCAGGTGGGTGCGGTGAGCTCGGAGGGCAGCGGCGGGAAGTCGAATCCGGCGGGCGGTACGTCGGCGCTTATACCCTCGAAAGCGAGGGGCGATTCGTCACCGTCGACGACCTCGGTGAACTGGCCTTCGTATTCGGGATCAGGGTGCTCGTCAAGTTCTTCGGAGGACATGACGAGGCTTTCGATGCTGTCCCCCAGATCCTCGTTCCAGGTGCGGACCGTTTCCGCGAGCTGGGTTCCCAGGTCGTCAATTTCCTCGCGTACGTCCTGGGGGGAACGTTCCGGAGTTTTGAGGTCTTCCGGGAATCTGTCGAGCAGCGCCTGAAGCTTCAGGATCTGCTGCCGGGCCCATACCGCGAGGGCCCGGTTCCGCCGGAGGGACGGGTCCGCGGCTGGGTAACTCAGAGCCGCCGGATTCGTGGCGTAGGAATTGAGTGCCGCGTAATCCAGGGGTGCCTGAAGGAGGGACTCCTTCAGGAGCTCGTTCCATTCGTCCCAGAGTTCAACGGCGTCCTGCCACTGCTTCACCGGATCGCCCAGAAGGCTTTCGCTCAGTAGTTTCGAGATATTCCCGAAACTTACCTCAAGCTCTTCGTTGTACGGGTGGGAAGACCTGGTCCAGGAATGCGGGATGAAGCGCTTCCACTCACCGAGCGCGGAATCATCCTCGGAGCGGAGCCCGAGGAAGCTGTCGGAGTCGGTGACCGCCACGACCTCGGTGGTGGCGGCCCACACCTCCAGACCGGTCCTGTCGGCCACTTCCTGGGCGGCGTTCACTCCAGGGGTACCGGTTCCCGGTGCTCCCGTGGTGACACCTGCCGAGCACGCCACGAGAATGATCTGTGGCAGCTCGTTCATGCCCCACAGGCTGTCCCGGTCGTTCAGGATGTCAGCGAGCGTCTTCCCTGAGACGTCGTCATAGGTGGCGTTCCGCTCTTCCGTGAAAACCAACTGGACGCAGCCGGGATCGGCGTGTGCCATGGCCACGTAGAGGTGTCGTGCCGGGTCCCACGGAACTTCCCCCCACGTACGGGGTTTCTCTCCCTCACCGACGAAGTGCGGGAAGAGGGGGTGGGTGAGGTCGACACCGGTGTGACTCAAGCTCTTTTCGTTGGATTCGGTTGCGGCTAGGAACACCCGCCCGATGTGCCGGTCACTCGTGCTGATGAACCGCCTGCTCTGGATCTGGGACTTCCGGAACGTGGCTGATGACAGTGTTTCCACATAGGTGTCTTCGTTCAGGAACGCGTCACTCACACCAGGAAGGTGGAAAGTGATCTCGGCGGCGAAGTTGCCCGCGACCTGATGTGGCTCCGTCTGCGTGATCGAAATATTCTCGACCGACAAAGACTCCCCGGATTCCATCGGTTCATCGCGGAGCAATTCACGGGCCTTCTCCCGCAGGCGCTCGGTGAGGAACGCGGTCAGCGACTTGCCGGTGTGCTGCTCCGTGGAGCCGGTCACCGGCCACGGTCCGGAGCCGAAGACGGTCACCTGCGCCTGGGGGAGTGCGGTGCCCTGCCGCTTGGTGCTCACCCCGAGAGAGAGCAGGCGCAGCGCGATGGCCGTGAGCGCGTCGTCCAGCCGTTCGAGCGCTTCTTCCAGGCTTTCGGTCTGCGTCCCCGCTTCCTGGCCCTCGACGTTCTCGGCCTTCTTCTGCTTGAAGTGGATCGTGTACGTCTCGCGGACGTCGTGGGGGCTGGGGGGCGCCGTCTCCGTGGCCGGGGTGGCCTCCGTGACCGAAGTGGTTTCCGTGGCCGGGGCGATCTCCGCTGCCTCGGGCATCGCCGACGTGGCGGGGGCCGCGCTCTCCGGCGCCACCGGCGGCGGGAGCACTGCCTGCGTCGCGGTGCTGTCTGCCGCGCCGAACTGCTCCTCTTCCTCCGCCGCGGCTTCCTCGATGGTCTCCAGGGAGGTGCGGAACGGGGTGGGGCGGTGCGCGCCGCGTTCCCGCTGCGTTTCCTCCTTCTGCCCGGCCTGCTCCTGCGCCGCCGTCTGCTGAGCCGTCGCTTCTTCCTGCTCCTGCGCCGCTCCCTGCTGCTCCTTCGCCTGTTCGGCCTTCTTCCCGGCCCGGTCCGCGTCCTCCTTGGGGGCGGACTTGTCCCAGGGGAACGACACCGTCAGGGGGGTCATGCCCTGCTTCGAGCCCAGCAGTTCGTCGCCCCGGAAGTACCAGAACGTCACGCGCGCGGAACCGCTGCGGATCTCCTGCGCCCGCTTCGTCTTGGTGCCGGTGATGACCCGGCCGCTGTCGTTCTGGCTGTGCAGTTCGCGGGTCGAGCGGCCGCCGCCCAGGTTTCCGGTGATGCGCAGGGAGTCGACGCCGGGTGCGCCGAACGAGACGCCGGCGGTGCCCTGGCCCGACAGCTGCCCGGTGCGGTGGTGGGTGGTACCGAACCGGTGTCCGGCCTCGGTGCCCTGGGCCACCTCGGCCTTCTCGTCGATCCGGTCCAGCAGCAGCGGGTCGGGCAGGTCGATGGTGGCCGTCACCCGGAGGTGCTGGCCGTAGCTCGCGGCCTTCGCGAGCTGCTCCTTGGCCTGCTGCAAGGCGGCCTCGGCCGCCTCGACGGCCGCGTCCGTCTCCTCCTGCGTGGGCCTGTCGTCCTTCAGGACCGTCGCGAGGTGCGTCACGGTCCCGGCGAGGTGCGCGAGCGCCGTCCAGACCTCGGCCGGCACCGGAATACGGGGGCCGTGGCTGCGAGCCGCTTCCGGCACCTTGCCGAGCTGCCGACGGGCGGCCTCCTCGGCCTTCTCCACCCGTTCCTGGGCCGCCTGCGCGGCCTTCTTGGCCTTCTCGATCAGCTCCCGGGCCGCCTGCGCGGCGGCCTCGGCCTTCTCGACGGCCTTGGCGAACTCCTTCGGCGCCTTCACCTTGCCGTCCAGGGCCTTGGTGAGGTTCATCGCGGCCCGCGTGGGGCCCACCAGGGCCTTCCAGACATCGTCCGGCACCCCGAGCTGCTTGTCGTACCGCAGGTCGAGGCCGGGTGCCTTGATGAGCCGCGCCTTGACCTGCTGTGCGTCGGCCTTGGCCGCCGCGACGGCCGTGTCGATCTCCTCCGCGGTCCAGCCCTCGCCGCCCAGGGTCTCCCTGAGGTCCGCCTCGGCCTTCGCGGGGTCCTGGAGCATCTTCCTGATGCCGTCCGGTACCTCCACGGACGACAGCTCCACGAAGCCCGCCATGAGCTGCTCGCGGCTGAAGTACTGCTGCGCCTTCTGCTGCCAGGCCGAGAGGGCCGACTTGCTCCGGTGGATCGCGTCGAAGTGTTCGCCGATGCCGTCCGAGAGCATCTGAGGGATGCCGCCGACGGAGTCGAAGCTGCGGATCACCCAGTCGTCGGCGGGCCGCACCGTCTTCCAGAACTCCTCCTCGACCGGCGCCACGTCCTCCGTCGTGAAGGTGAAGTCGACCGACACCGTGCCGATCGCCTCGCCCTGCCCCGCCACCAGCAGATCGGTCAGCCGCTCCCGCAGCCGCTCCTGACGCTTGGTGTACATGGCGACCAGCTCCTGCGGAGTGGCCGATGCCGTGGCCGAACGCAGTGTCCGCAGCGCCTTGCGCAGCTCGCCGAGCGACAGCCGGCGGGATGCCGGGGCCGTCTGCGGGGCGCGCGTCTCCTGGACCTGACCCGATTCCTGCTGGGCCGCGACGGACGCCTTGGCCTGCGCCAGCTCCCGGCCGGTCCGCTCCTGCTGCTCCTTGACGAGACGGGCCTGGATCCGGTGACGGGCGCGCAGCGCCCGGCGGTACAGCCCGGTGTCCGTCGCGTGCATCCGGAAGAACAGGACCGCCTTGCCCCGGTGGAGGGCGGAGGGCTGCTTGCTCTTGGTGGTCATCACGGACTTGGCGGTGGTGCCACCGGTGGAGTTCACCTCCTCGCCGCTGCTCGTCGTGACGTTCCCGCCGATCACGGCGTTGACGCCGGCGGCGGCCGAGATGCTGCCGGTGACACCGACGTTGTGGCTGGTGGCGGTGCCGCCGGCGGCGGCGACCACACCGTCGGAGAAGCCCACGCCGAGGCCCACGTCGGTGCCGGCGGTGAACTCGGTCTCGCCGGTCTGCACACCGGCCTTCAGGCTCTTTTCGAAGCCCTCGCCGGCCTCTTCCTCCTCGACCTTCTCCACACCGGCGGTGACGAGGACGTAGCCGCCGTCGACCTCGATGCGGAACGGCTCGTCCGCCGACATCCCGCGGAGCTTCTGGGCCATCGCGGTGGTGGTCAGCTCGGTCCCCAGCTGCCGCTTGACCGTCGGCCAGTTCCGGCCGAAGACCCGCTTCCCCTGCCGGTCCAGTCCGTCGAGCAGGGCGGTGGTGTCCGCGATGTGCTCCGGCAGGGTGACCTGGTTGACGATGTCGGTGTTGCCGAGGCGTGCCGTGTCCTTGATGCGCCGGGGCACACCGATCCGCGACCACATGTGGCCGGACACCAGGGCGCCGTTGGCGTCGGTGACCTCACGCGCGGGGAAGGCCATGACCGCCGCGACCTTGGCGTCGACGACGACGTGGGCCGAGGGCTTGGCGAGGCGGTCCTTCAGGTAGGCCACCATCTCCTTCGGCGTCTTCGGCCACTCCCGGGCCTTCTCCGCCGCCTCCGGATGTGCCTGCGTCTGCGGCTTCTCCCCGGTCTGCTGCTCCTCGCCCTGCTCCGGCGGCCGCGGGTTGATCACCTCCACCGCGAAACGGAACGTGACGTCACCGTGGAACGTGTAGTACGGCTCCGTGGTCTTGCCCTTGGCCGTGGACGCGTTGCCCGAGTCCAGGGCGTGGCCGACGCTGGTGTCCTTGGTGTGGGTGTAGGTGTACTGCGGTGTGACGAACGGGGCGCTCGCGACCGCGTCGAAGACCTTCCGGGTACGGCTGCGCTCGTCCTTCATGTAGCCGCTGCCGGCCGTCCGGTCCGTGCCGGTCTCCGTCTCGAACTTCTCGACGTAGGAAGGGTCGTGGAAGTTGCCGACGTCGATCCCGGTGAGTGAGACCACGGCGGTGACGCCGCCCGCCCGCACCACGATGGGCTCCAGCTCGTTCGGACGGTGGCTGAGCTGAGGAACGAGCGGCTGGAGGGTCCGCAGGTTCAGGTGGTCCGACAGCTGGGCCGCGGCCTCCGGCCAGGCCGTGCCGAAGAGCGGCTTCAGCTCCGTGGCCAGTGCGAGCAGCGGCCACCGCCCGGTCCCCAGGCTCAGCACGTGGTCGGCCGGGTCCAGCAGTTGCGACCGGATGACCCGCAGCGGCGGGTGGACCGGCTGCGCCTTCGGGGCGTCCGGCTTCAGCGCCGTGCTGGTCTCCGCCTGCGCCTTCCCGGACGTCTCGGCGGCTGTCTTCTGCTGGGCCTTCTCCCGCTTCCTGGCCTCCGCCCGCGCCTTGTCCTTCCGGAAGACGAACTCACCGTTCGCGGTGGGTGTGCACAGTGCCTTCGGGATGGCCACGATGAACGGCAGGGTGGCGAGCTGATCCTCCAGAGGGATCGTGATCTCCACGCCGTTCTCGTCGGTGACACTGAAGTCCACCGTCGCCTCGCCCGCGAACTCCACCATCGGCTCGCGGTACTTGACGCTCTTGACGCTCTTGGTCTGCTCGTTCGCCCGGTCGCCCTGGCGGCTGCGGAGCCCCTTGCCCCCGCCGAGGGTGGGTCCGAAGGAGTTCCCCTCCGACAGGGGGAAGTGGAAGCCGCCGGCCGCCTGCCAGCCGCGCTCCGTCCACACCAGGTGGCGCTGGGCGCTGCTGGTCCCGGTCTCGCTCAGCAGGTTGAGGTCGGCCTTGTCCACCGTGCGCAGATAGCGCATGGTCTGGATGGTGCCCTGGGAAGCGGAGATGACCCGCTGCTTCTTGCCGTCCGGGCTGCTCAGCAGGAGGCTGTGCAGCTTGCCGCCGCGGGTGAGCCATCCCAGCTCGGCGGCGAAGCGCGTGATGCTGAGGCCGCTGTGTACGACGGCCCGGACGCGTTCGGCCTCCTCCGGGGTGAAGAGCGCGTCGACGATGGCGTCGATCCGCTGACGGATCGACTTCGTCTCCTGCGGCCGTGCCCGCTGCGGCTGCGTCGCCTCCGGCTGTGTCTGCTCCAGCGCCGCCTCGGGGATCAGCTCGACGTTGCCGCCGGGGAACACGTCATGGACCACGGCTCTGTCCGGGAGTCCGTTCTCGCCTGCCGTGGGCTGCCACACCGCGAGCGGCGGCTCGTAAGTCTGCTCGCCCTCGCGGAAGACGGTGCGGCCCAGGGTCCGCTTGGTCGGTTCGGGACGCTGTTTCTTCGCCTTCCCGGCGTCGACCAGTGCCTTCCCCCAGGACGTCCAGGTCCACGCGGACAGCTCGGACGCGGTGATGCCGCCGGGCTGCCCGTACTCCTCGGTCTGCTCGTGCTGCCCGTTCTCCTCGGTCTTCTCGGGCTCGACGATGTCCGCGTGCCTGCGGAGTTCCGCGATCGTGACCTGCTCGGTCTGCGAGGTCTCGGTCAGGAACTGGAAGCCGAGCGTGGTGAAGGCGTCCTTGGACCGGGCCACCCGTCCGGTCGCCCCGGTCGCCCCGGTCTTCTCGACCGTCCCGGTCTCCTGGATCTCCTGAGGCTGCGCCGTCTCCTGGGCGGAGGGCGTGACGGCCGGGACGTCCGCTTCCTGCGTCGTCTCCCCGGCGCGTTTGACGAACTCGACACGGAGGAGCGCCACGCCGCCGAAGAGCGAACCGGGCACCTTCGTCTTGGTGGCGGTGCCGGTGCGGCTGGAGCGCGAGCCCTGCGCCACGAGGTCCTCACCCTGCTGCCACTGGAGCTGGCCGGTGAGCTTGCCGGGCAGCTCGCCCAGCGGCGCGGCCTGGCCCCGGGCCGTCTGCGTCGAGCTGGTGCCCTTCGACTGCACACCGGTGACGGTGCGGGTGACGTCGGTACCGACGTTGAACTCCGTCTCGGCGGTGTCGCCCATGTGCCACATCGACGCGACCTCGGTCTGGAACAGCACCGATCCCAGATCGTCCGTCAGCGGGATCTCCAGCGGTTCGCCGTTCATCGTCGCGGTGAGCTGCTCGTGCAGCACACCGAAATCGACGCGGGTCAGCAGCTGCGTACGGACCTGTGGCCAGTCCTCGCCGAAGACCTCCTCACCCATCTCCTCGACGGAGGCGTAGCCGGCCACCTTCTGCCGGAGCAGCTCCTGCATTCCGCTCAGCCGGTTGCCGTACAGGTCGGCGGCGTACACGTCGACGACGACGTCCGTGGCCCTGACGGCCCGCAGGTCACGTGTGCGCGCCGGAGGCAGCCGGACGAGGCTCTCCTCCGTGCTGCCGTCCTTGACGGAGTCCTTCGCCGAGGCGCCGGTCCAGTCCGGGACGAGCAGCGTCGCGGGCACCGGTACGGTGCGCACCTTTCCGGCCTGCGGCGTCTCGGACCGCTCACCGGCGTCGTCCTGCGCGGGCAGCGTCAGCTCCTGGCCGCGGAGCTCGCCGAGGCCGGTCGCCGTCACCTTGGAGAAGTCGAAGGTGAACTCGGCGACGGTGCTGACCTGGAGCGCGGGCATCGAGGTCTTGGCGCGGGCGAACATCCGGTCGGTCTGGTCGCTGCCCTGACCGATGGGGCTCTGGATCCGCCGGCCGGTCGAGAGGTCGATCCGCACGCTCGGCAGCTGGACGCGGAACCCGGCGCCGTACGTGAGGAACCGGCCGCTCTCCTTGAGGTGGCCGACGCCGGACGCGGACTCCGCGCCGTTCTCGAACTCGACCTTGGGCAGGACGGCGGTGGTCTCCGCGTCGCGGAAGGTCACACCGACCTCGATCTCACCCTTCCAGCCCGGGATCTCGATCGGCACGTACCGCTTACCGCCACGGCTCATGGTGGAGACCCACGGCTTCAGCTTCTCCGTGCCGAGGTAGGGCAGGATCTGCTTCCGCGCCTTCTCGGCCGCCGCGTCGCCGAACGCCGCGCGCAGCTCGGCCATCAGCGCCTCGACCAACTGGTCCTGACTCGTGCCGAGTGTCTCGACCAGGTCGTACGCGCCCAGCTGCCCCATGTCGAACCGCGCGGGCGGCTGCGGGAGCTGCTTCGAGGGGCCAGGCTCCTGGACGGCCGGCTGCTTCTGCGACGTGGTGGCCGCATCCGTCGCCGGGACGCTCTCGACGGCCTCGGTCTCCGGCGCGGTCGCGGTCGGACGCAAGGGCTGCTTCTCCCGCTGCCGCGCGGTGAGGTGCTGCTCCTTCGCGGTCGCGGACGCCGAGGCGGCCTCCGTCGGATTGAGCGTCTCTTCCGGCGGGGTGACCGTCACCTCCGGCGGGGTGAGCGTCTCCTGCGGGGCGGAGGACGTCGGCGGGGCGGGCGTCACCTCCTGCTGGGGATCCGGCCCCGTGGCCAGGTAGTGGTCCTGGCCCTGCTCCAGACGGACGTGGACGAGACGGATCGGCTGGGTGCCCTCGTCGAGGGTGCCGGCACTGAGGACGTTCCAGGTGCCCGCGTCCTCGTGGAGGAGGGAGACGGGGAGGTCCGGGAAGGTCCGGGAGAACAGCAACGGGACGAGGTCACCGGCGACGGAGTTGTAGTGCCCCGGGGTGGCGATCAGCTCCGCGAGCACGTCGCCGGCCCCGGAGCCCTTGAGGGCTTCGCGCCAGGTGGGGATGTTGAGGGATCCACCCGCCACGTTCTCGCGCAGTTCCTTGCGCTGCTCGTCCTCGGTGTCCTCCGGGTGCTGTTCGAGATAGTCCTTGAGAAGGCCCACGAGCTGTTGGTCCGAAGAGGACGGCTCCTCCGAGGTGACGCCCCGGTAGAGATCGGAGAGCGGCGCCGTCAGCTGGTGCCAGAACTCCGCGTCGTCCGCGCCGTCCGCCATGAGCATCTCGTCGAACTTCGCGCTGAGCTCCTCGCGCACCTCCGTGGCGGCGAACCGGTCCAGATCGTCCCGGCGGCCGTGCGCGAGCAGCGTGGCCTCGATCGCGTGGAAGAAGCAGTCACCGTCGGCCGGTACGGAGAGGGGCCGGAGCTTCTCCTGCGCCAGCACCGAAGCCTGCTTGTCGTCCACGCCGAGGTCGCGCCACGGGCTCGCGGGGAGCCGCTTCCCGGACGGGTGCTCCTCCTGCTGGGCCGCGTCCTCGGGGTTGAGGACGGGGTCGGTCTGCACCTTCGCGTCGTGCTGTCCGGGGTGCTGCCCCTCGCCGTGGTGCGCGGACTCCTCCGTCACCACCGGCGGGGCGGCGGCCGTGAGCTGGACGAGGCCGTTGACCGTGGCGCCCCAGCTGACCTGGTGGCCGCGGGTGAGCGGGTCGCGGTCCAGCTCCGGCCGGACGTAGGTGGCGACGAATTCGTCGCGGGTCAGGACGGTGCCGAAGGCGACGACGTGGTCGGAGTTGGCGGCCGTGACGTTCTCGCCGGTGTGCTCGACCGCCTCGACCTGCCAGGTCAGTGTGGATTCCTCGGCGTCCACCTGCTCGGCGTGGAGGAGTTGGAGCAGCAGCTCGTCCTCCGGGCCCGTCGCGTGGCGCGGCGGCACGTACCAGCCGGACGGTGTGCGGATGGCGTGCTTGTTCTGCCCGCCGAGATCGCCGAGGTTGCGCAGCATGCCGACCGGGGTGAGGCCGATCTGCAGCAGGTCCTCGACGAGGAAGGCGGCGTCGTAGGTCTTGCCGCCCCAGATGAAGGCGCCGAGCGCGTTGCGCGTCTCGATCCTGAGGCGCACGCGCGCGGCGGAGCGGCCGAAGTCGTGGAGGTAGGTCTCCATCGCCGTGCCCTCGACCTGGTGCATGTTCCAGCCGCCGCTGCCGGTGGTCACGCTCCGGGACTGGGAGTGGGTCAGGCCGCCGCTGGCGTTGCCGCTCTGCTGGTGGGGCCAGGCGTGTCCCGGTTCGGCGGAGGCGCCGACGGCGGTGCTCAGACTCCGGGCCGTCGAGAAGCCGTTGTGCTGGGAGCCGTAGTCGCTGCGCTCGACGGTCACCGGGCGGGCACCGCGGAAGGTTCCGGCCTCGGCCGGGAGGATCGACAGGGAGATCCGGCCGATCGTGTCCGCGAGGAATTCGTCGACCGTCAGCAGGTCGATCGGGACCTCGAACGGCACACCCGTCATGCCGTGTTCGTTCACGAGATGGGTGAACACGTTGGCGTTGAGGATCTTGCGCAGCACGTCCTGCGCCGGTTTGCCGCGTCCTGCGAGGTTGGCCAACGGGCCGACGTTGACCGCGTTGTCGAGGAACGCGTCGGAGAGCGCGCCCACCGCCTCCGGGTCCATCTGGAGCACCACGCGCTTGAGCGCCAGATCCTCGGCGCTGATGGAGTGGTCGGTCTCGGGACGCAGGGAGGCGGGGAACTGCTGGGTGACGGTCGGGGCGGACTGCGGCGTGCCGCCGTCCTCCTCCGTGGCGGTCGCCAGACCCTCCAGCTCCGAGACCGCGACCACCACTTCCTCGGTCAGCCGGACCTCGCGGACCTCCGGCCGGTACGTCTCGGGCTGGGCGAGCGCGGCGAGCGGCCGGAGGGGAGCGGCGAGCGGGGAGAGGCGGACGGTGTCCAGCACGGAGATCTCCAGCACGTCCTCCACCGTGAAGGCGACCAACGGCCCGCTGAGGGTGAGGGCGTCGTGGCGGCGCGTGGCCACGCTGTGCGTGGCGTTCTGCGCCGTCGACCGGCCGCGGGTGAGGGAGAGCAGGGACTCGGAGAGGTTCAGTCCGAATTTGTGGCTCTTGCCCTGCGACTTCTTGTACGCCACCTCCGAACGGATGTTGGACTGGGTGTACTTGCTCACCGTGCCCGAGAAGGGCGCGCCCTTGCGCGACGCGACGGCGCCACGCTTGAGACGCAGCACGATCGCCGACTGGTGCTCGTGGAGGAAGCCGCGCGAGGACGACGGGTGCAGGACGATGCCCGAGCCGCGCAGGGCGTCGGTCATGCTGATCAGCGAGTGCGGGTCGAGCAGGATGTCCAGGCAGTTGGTGAGGCTGGTGCCCGGGGTGTGGAGGTCCCACAGCGCGTTCCGGCTGCCGGGCGCGTGCTTCTCCAACAGCGCGTTCAGCTCGCTCATGATCTGCGTGTGCAGCGCCTGGGCGTCGCCCTGCGCCGGCCGTAGCGTGTCGGTGACGGTGGTCAGCGGCAGGTCCTGCGAGCGCAGCTTCTCCGGGACGGCGGGTGTGGCCGTGGTGGTGGCCGTGGCCGCGTCGGAGCCCGACGTCTGCGGGTCGGTGGTCGCCGGGTGGTGCTGGCGCAGGAAGCGGATGCCGTCCTCGATCACCAGCGGCTCACCCACGGGCCGCGCCTGCTCCTGTGTGGTGTCCGCGTCCGTGTTCCGCGCGGTGGTGACGCGTTCCTGCTTCCAGGTGCCCGCTTGGTTGTGGTCCTCCCGGACGACCGTGATCTTCCAGGTGACCTTCGCCTTCTGGAGGTGGAGCGGCACGTCTTCGCGGATCACGAAGTGGCCCGGGTTGATGTTCCGGATGTGGGAGTGGCCGCGTCCGCGGCTGTCGGACACCGTGGCGGTGTAGGAGCCGCCGAACGCCAGGGCACCCGAGCCGCCGGTCAGGCTGCCGGTGTGGCTGCGGTTGCGGAAGGGGTTGGCGGTCGTCACCGAGTGCCCGCTGACGAACCCGGTCGAGTTCTCATGGGCGTTCATCGTGTTCAGCAGCACCGGGCCGTCGCCGGCCTCCGTGATGTCGGAGACCTCCGCCTCCAGCGCCAGCCGGAACCGCTTGTCGGTGAACGTCCCGTCGAGGAAGAACCCGCCGGCCGTGGAGTGCGACGCGGTGTTCAGCACGGCGATGAGCTGGTCGGCGGAGACCAGCGACTGGACCTGCAGCTCCGCGAGCGCCCTCGGCACCCCCAACTCCTCGTGCAGCACCTTGGCGACGTGTTCGCGCACCTGGGAGACGCCCAGCACATCGATGACCCGGTCGCGCTGGACGAGCGTACGGGGGTCGTCCCCGTGCTCCAGGACGGGCTCGGTCGGCCTCGGGGCGGACTGCTCCTGGGCGGACCGGAGCGGGACCAGCCAGCGTCCCTCGCCCTTGAGCGGCGGCTCGGTGTGGCTCTGCGGTTCGGTGACGCTCGGGACGTAACTGCCGTCCCACTTCGCCCAGGTGCGGGCCAGGGCCCGCTCGGCCCGGTTGACCACACCCTGCGGCTTCAGGCGGTACACCGTGACGGACGGCGTCAGCTCCGTCTCGAAGGTGAACAGCACGTTCTTGTTCTCGTCGGACGGCGGCAGCATGTGGCCGTCCAGCCGGTAGGTGTAGTACGAGCGTGTCTGGTTCCGGGCGTCCGTGCGCGACGCGGTCGAGCCGGCCGCATAGCCGCCCGTGGCGGTCGAGCCCGCATTCGCGGTGGCGGAGACGTTCAGGCTGATGCCGGCGCCGCTGTTCACGGACGTGCCGCCGTCGAGCATCCAGGCGGGCTGATGGTCGAACCCGGTGTTGTCCGAGGGCATGGCACCCACGGGAACGGCGGTGCCGGTGCCGGGCACGAGGACGCGCCTGCCCCGCACCTGGTAGACCACGACCTCCACCGAGTTGTCGGCGAGCTGCCGGGTCTGGGTGTGGGAGATACCGCTGTCCGAGAACAGATCCGTCTGCTGGGTGTTCAGCGAATCGGAGTGGAAGTAGGTGTCCAGGAAGGTGGACCGCTCCCGCATCTCCTCCGGGTTCCACGCGGGGATACCGGCACGCTTCTCCGCCACCTGGAGTGCGTGCACCAGCGCGCTGCGGATGCCTCGGGCACCGGAGAGGCCGGCGGGCGCGAACACGCCGAGCGGCCCGGTCGGCCGGGTCAGTTCCGCCGGCGGCTCGTACCGCTGCTCCGTCTGCTCCTCGGCCTCGGTGGTGGCCGGTGTGCCGGCGGTGGGGTCCTGGGTGAGCGGGCCGCTCTGCCGCGGGGACGCGGTGGTGGCGGCCGGCTTCTTCGCCGCGGAGATGATCCGGTCGAGCCCCTTACGGAAACCTTCGGCATGCTGCTCGGGGACGCGTACGACGACCCGGATGTCCGCGGAGTGCTCCCGGGACGTCGGGCGGGCGTGGGGCGCCCCGGAGTACACCTCGGAGGCCATGTCGAGCCGGACGACCAGTTCGAACGGCACGGTGTCGCCGTGGAACCGCACCGTCTGCCAGTGGCCGCCGCCGACGTCGTAGAACGTGGAGCCTCCCGCGCTGGTGCTCGCCTCGACGCTGATCGCGCTCTTGCCGCTGAGCGTCGCGCCCTGGGTGTTCGGCGCCAGCGTGACGCCGGCGGTGAGCGAACGGCCGCTGCCGGCGGAGGAGGTGCCGCCGCGCAGCGCGAGTTTGCGGGCGTTGATGGTCGTGGGGATGTCCGTCGCGTCGCCCGTCTGCTCGGCGGAGAGCAGGGACCCGCGCAGCGTCATCGCCAGGGTCTCGCCGTTCGCCATCCGGAACGTCGGCAGCTTGGTGTCCCCGCCCATGATCCGCGTGAAGTCCGCCATGACGGTCATCTCGCTGAGCCGGTTGTGCACGTACTCGTGCAGATCCGTGCCGGACCGGGCCTCCTGGTACGCGCGGAACAGCGCCTCGTGGGCGTCTTCGAGGCCCCCGACCTCCTGCGCGACGGGGAAGGCCCGCAGCAGCTCTTCGTTGAGCTGCGTGTAGACGCTCTCCGGCACGCTCGCCGGCAGCTTCTCGCTCGCCCACGGGGTGCTCGGCGTGTTCGCCTCCTCCGAGGTCAGCTCGGTCGGGAAGGCGACGACGAGATCGCCCGGCTTGGCGAGCACGGTCGTCTTCCCGCCGCGCGGCGTGGTGCGGACCTGCAGCGAGACGTCGGGGAGGGAGAAGTGCGTCAGCGTCCCGTCCAGGCCCACCGACGGGTTGGCGTAGAACAGGTCCTGCGCGGTGCTGCTCTCGCCGGACGTGGACTTCACCTTGGCGCTGAGCTGCGGTGAAATGCCCACCACCGCCGCGAGGGCCTTGCCGGAGTCGCCGAGGCTGACGGCGTTGTCCGAGGAGTGGCCCATGCTGCGGGAGCTGAACGCCTGGCGGTACGACTCCTGATTGCCGATGTTCTTCTGGGTGGGCGGCTGGACCCGCTGGCTGAACGGCTGGTAGTCCTCCTCGACCACGATCGCCTTCTCGCGGTCGACATCACGCAGCGCGACATGGATCTCGTACTCGCGGCCTTGGGCCGTCACCTTCAGCGTCAGCCCGGCGCCCAGCAGCCGCTGTACGAAGCCGCGCGGACGGTGGAGATCCACCAACCGGTGGATCTCCGCACGGACGGCCACCGGCAGGCCGAGGGGCGCGTCCGCCGGCAGCAGACCGGCGATGGCGTCGGCGGGCGTGTCGTACGTGTCCAGGCCTCGCAGCCCGCCTGTGGCGTGCGCGGCCTCCTTCGCCGGGTCGTGCGGCTGCGGCTGTGCGTCGAACCGGAATCCGGCCAGGGAGACCGGGGTGGCGAACAGCCCCATCGGGAACCGCTTGTCCTGCGCGAAGCTCCGGGGGAGCCGGGCGGGCGGCTGCATCTCACCGTCCGCCTGGGACGCCGTGGCGGGAATCTCGTCGACATCGAGGCCGGACTGCGGAACCTGCTCCGTCTCCTCGGCGGAGTCCGGCGGCGCGGTGTCCAGCCCGCTGAGCCTGTCGGTGATCCCGGCCAGCAGGCCGGAGAAGTCGTCCGCCCCCTCGCCCAGGGCGAGCAGATCGGCGGACGGGTGGCGGAGGGTGCCGTCGGCCCCCAGGACGATGGCGGTGGTGAGGGACGGCTCCTCCAGGTGGGGCGGCAGCCGGTCCGCCGGGTACCGGACGTTCTCCCCCTCGGTGGTCCAGAACACCGAGCCGCCGATGTTCTGGAGGAACAGCCGGTACATCGTGGTGCCGCTGTACACCAGCGCCCTCGCGCCGGAGCCCGCTCCTGCCTCCGTCAGCTCGTCGACGATGCCCGTGAACGCCTCCGGCAGGGAGCCGGTGCGAGTGGTGTAGGCGAGCTGGAACCGTTCCGTTTGCACGAAGGGCCGCTTCGCACCCTCCGTGACCCCGTCCTCGCTCTCGGTGCCCGTCCCCGGGTGGAGCGGGGCCGTGGACCGTGCCGGCGGCTCTTCGAGACTGCTGGTGACGGTCGGCTGCTGCTCCGTCTCCTCGGGAAGCGGGTTCTCCTGGAGGTCGTCCTGGGCCGATTGGGTCACCGGCGTCCCCACGTCGACGAGACGCTTGAGCGCGGCGGGCACATCGAGGGGCTGCTGCGAACCGCCACCGGAGGTCCGCGTCGCACCGGACCACTGTGCGGGGTGGAAGGCGCGGAACTCACCGGGCTTGCCCTGGGCATCCGGGTAGAGGAGGAAGCTGAATTCCTTCACCCCCGGAGTCGGCGCGATCACCGAGGTGGGGGCCGCGACCCGCAGACCGGTCTTGTCGGCGATCGTCTGCGCGATCGACTTGCCGTCCTTGTCGGTGGCTCCCGCCTCGCAGGCGGCCAGCACGATCCAGGCGTCAGGCTTGAGATTCTGGACGCTGGGGCGCCTGCGGAGCATGTCGCCGGCCGCTTCCGCCGTGGCCTGAACGTACGTGTTGCCGACCGGGAACTTCAGCCAGTCCTGATTGCCGTGCAGCAGCGCCAGATAGAGCTGATCGTCTGCCTGCCACGGCACGAGGCCGCGGGTGTCCAGCGACACCGTCTTCGGGTTGTTCGGGTCGTACTGCGCGAAGTGCCGGTTCTTCGGGTCGAGGCCGAGGAGCGTCCGGGCGCGTTCGCGCAGGTCCTCGTCGGTGTGGTAGGCCCGGCCGGCGGGAGCGCCCGCCATGAAGACGGGCAGGCTGTTGAGTTCGGAGACCCTGACGCGGGAGCCGTCCACCGTCGTCAGTTGCATGTCGGTGGTGTCCACCTGATGGATCGCCACCTTGTTGGGGGAGTGCTGCGCGAACCACGCCTGCACCTCCGGGTGCAGCCGCGCGGACGGCGGGTTGGCCGTCCGCGGGGCGTGGTGGGCCGCGTACGCTTCGGCGAACCACTCCTCGGGGTGGGAGAACTGGTAGTTGGACACCGCGTGGTCGCGGGCCGAGGCGAGGTAGCTGATCCAGTTGCCGGTGTACTTGTCGATCTGGTGGATGCGCCCGTCGATCGCGTACGAGGCGCCGCCGTCGTCCAGCGTCCACGGGTGGCTGAGCGCCACCGCGACCCGCTCGGCCAGCTCCGTCAGCTTCGCCAGCAGGTCCGCGTCGCCCTTGGCCAGCTCCGACGGGATCGCCGCGACCTGCTGCGGGTCGGGGGCCAGGTCCTCCCCCCGCGGCTTGATGTGCTCCGCCACGCCCACGACCAGCCCGTCGTACGCCGGGTGGTCGGTGCCGACACCCACGGCCTTGAGGTACGTCCCGGCGAGTTCACGGAGCGCCTTGGGGCCCTGGTGGGTCCGCCAGCCGCCGAACATGTCCTTCCCGGAGTCCGTGGACTTCCAGTTGAGCCGTGTCTCCACCGCGTGGCCGATCTCGTGCCGCAGTGTCCACTCGACGAGGTTGCCCTGGGCCAGCACGTCGGAGACGCCGCCCATGACATGGCGGCTCGGGCCACGCAGCCCCAGGACCTCGGAGTAGCTCAGCTCCGGGTAGCCGCCCAGCGCGACGGTGTCCATCACCCACCGCTGGAGGGTGCCCTCCCGGCCCAGCTCCGTGTACAGCCAGGACGGCATCCGGAACGGACGGCTGAGCCGGACGTGCCGCTTGGCGAGGACGTAGGAGCTGGTGGCGTTGCCGCTCACGTCGTGCACCAGCGAGTCCAGCCACGGGTTGCCCTTGAGGTCCTGCTCGGGGAGGCCGTTCAGCACCTTCTCGATACGGTCCAGCATCGAGTGGCTGAAGTGCGGGCCACCCTCCTCCATGGGACCGATCGTGATGCCGAAGGCGTCGGACAACTGCTGCTCACGCTCGACCACGCCGGTGTTGCGCAGCCACGCCCCGATCGTGCGGCCCGTGGCGGGCAGGGACAGCGCGGCACCCTGGGTGTGGTGCTCGGGGACCGTGAGCTCGTGCCCGGACAGGGTCTCGTCCATGTCCGTGAGGTGGCCGGTGGTCGCCGCCTGGCCGCTCCGACGCGCCGGATGGCTGTCCGGCAGCATCAACAGCAGTTGGGACGCCAGACGCGGGGCCGACCTCAGCAGGCCGGACGTCCGGAGCCGGTCGTACGTCTGCGCGGCCCAGGCCTGAGACTCCTGCCAGCTGCGGTCCCGCTGCGCGAGGAGCTCCTGGTACGTCGCCCGGAGCACTTCCCGGTCGTACTGTTCCCGCGTGTAGGCGACGAGCCGATCGGTCTGGCTCTGGTGCAGCCGGTCCGCGTCCCGCATCGTGGGGGGCTGGGGGAGGCCCGGGAGAGGGAAGTAGTAGAGGAACGGGTCCGACTCGACGATCACGGCCTGGTCTGCCGGGAAACGGAAGCTGTCGGTGCCGGCGGTGGTCCACGCCTCGGGCCGTGCCTCGGCGTCCGCGGTGATCAGCTCGCCCAGCTCCTGCGGCGTGCCGGTCACCCGGGTCTGGTGCTCCTCCTTCGTCACGCCGATCTTCTCGAGCCACTCCTGCTCGGGCAGCGGGCCCCCCAGCACCGTGTCCAGCACCGTCAGCACCACCGAGCCGTCCTCCTGGCGGACGGGGACGGCGGCGGCGATGTGATAGCGCCACTTCTCCGTTCCGGGCCGGCCCGGCATCGCGTCCCGGGCGTACTCGGAGGAGACCGAGAGCTGCGGGTTGGCCCGCGCGACGGCGATCTTCCGGACGGGCGCGCCCCACTCCAGGAGCTTCATCGCCGCCATGTGCGCCCGGGGCTCGCACCCGTTGTCCGGGTACCTGCTGGGCACCGGCAACGAGCCCAGCTCGGGGTGCTGGTAGCGCAGCTTCTCCAGGCGTGCGTACCACTGGGCGGCCTCGTCGGGCGTGACCGTCCTCAGGAGCGACTCGGTCGCGAGAAGCGCGTCGATGACCGCCGGGTCCTCCGGTGCCGCGTGCTGCAGGACGTCCTTCAGCCGTTCACCGGTGAAGTGCGCGAAGGCGTCCTCCACCGCCCACACCTTGCGCAGATCGCGGGCGAGGCCGGTGAGCTGGAGCAGCGCCGCCTCGGTCGGTCCGTTCTCCAGCCGGAACCGCAGCTGGAGCGCGAAGGCCTGCACCTGCGGAAGGGCGGCGGACTGCACACCCTCGGCGATGTACCGCAGGTCGATGTCCCACTCCTCGCCCGCCTCCCGCGGGCCGTAGAAGCGCGCCAGGACCTCCATGGCCACGGCAGGCTCCAGCGCGCCGGCGGCCAGGGCCTCGGCCACCGCGGTGGGCAGCGTCTTCCCGAGCAGCTCGAAGAAGACGCGGTCGAAGTCGTCAGTGGCGTAGATGTCGGCCGGCGCGGGGACGGCGTCCAGCAGCTCCCGCAACAGGTGCCCCAGCGCATCCCGGTCGCCGTCGGCGGACCGCTGCCCGCTCAGCACCGACCACATCTCGTACGCGATCTCCTCCGGCGTCCACGCGGTGAGGGTGTCCGTCGTGGCCGCGCTGTCCGGCAGGAGGTCCCCGGACGCCTGCGGCTGGGGCGTGATGACCATCCCCGCCGGTCCGTACAGCGAGGTGAGACCGGTGGACGTCAGCTTCGACCGCCCCTGTACTGCCTCCAGCAGCTGCGTGGCCCGGTTCAGCTCCTCCCGCGCCCGGTCGATCCGCTCGCGGGCCTGCTGGAGGTCCTGCTTCAGGCCGGCAGTGGCGCCGTCCGACGTGGCCTCGGCCTCCCGGGCGGTGGCGCTCAGGGCGTCGTACGCCGCCAGAGCCGAGACGGCCTCCTGCTGGGCGGCCTTCTTCTCCTGCTCGGCACGGAGGAGGTCGGCGGCGCTGTCCTCGACGGACTCCACGGCCGAGGACAGTGCAGAGGCTGACTGGGGGAGCGGCTCGGAGGTGAGCCGCACGGTGTCGGGCTGCTGCGTGAGGGCCCCCTGCGACGTCTGCTGGGAGACCTGCGCCGTGGGCTGCGAGGTCTTGGGCTCCGGCGCCTTGGCGGTGGACGGCTGCCAGGTCTGCGGGTGTGCGCCCAGCCAGGACGCGGAGAGGTCGCGCGGCGCCCACAGCGCGCGGTAGACGCCGAAGAACTCCTGGTGGTGTCCGTTCGCGAGGCGGACGAGGCCGGCCTCGTCGATCTCCCGGCCGTCGGCGAGCTTCCCGTACGCCTGGGACGCGGCCCGGAGCGCTTCCGGGGCCTCCGCCTCGAAGTCGAGGTGGACGGCGAGTTCGTCCTGGAGCTGTGCGGACCGCTGCTGCCAGTCCAGGAGGCCGCCGAGCAGCTGCTCGAACGAGGACGAACGGGGGAAGGAGGCGTGGAACGCCTCCGTGAGGCGGTCGTGGAAGGCGTTTCTGGTCCGGGTGACCGCATCCTGCGGCAGTGTCGTCCCGGGGTTGCGGGCTTGCCACTCCGCGGACTCTTCGTCGAAGAGTCCGCGGGCGCCCGTCGGCAGGGACCATTCGGCGACGGCGAACGCCAGCTGCGCCTGGAGCTTCTCGGGCGTCATCTGCGACGCGTACCGGGTTTCCCACCCGGCGATGCTCGACGCGCTCCAGCCGTGGGCGAAGGCGGCCTCGAACGCGGTGCCCATGGCCCTCTTGACGTCCTGCTTCACCAGTTCCTCCGCGAGCGGCAGCAACTGCTCCCGCTCGGCGGCGGGGACGTGGGCGAGGAACTCCCGCGCCGGGCCCGACGGCTGCCCCAGCGCCTCGGCCTGGGCCGTGACCTCCTCCACCGCCCGCGTGACGACGGCTTCTCGTGCCATCGCCGTGGCGATCCAGCCGGGGACGCGGGCCAGCACGGCGTCGTAGGCATGCTGCCACTCCGCCGTCCCGCCGGGGGCGTCGTCCCGCGCGCCGGTGGTGAGGACGGCTGTCTCGTGACGGGTGAAAGCGGAGGCCAGCGCAGTGTTCATCCGCCTGCGGACCTGCTCCGCCGCGGCCTGGGACAGGGCGTCCTCCGGCACACCGAACTTCGTCAGCAACGCCTTGTGATGACCCGTCAGGTATGTGCCGAGGTCCTTCCGCAGGGCGTCGAACTGCCGGTCGGCGCGCGCGAACTCGGACACCTTGAACGCCCGCAGGTCCAGGGCGGCGGGCAGCTTCCCGACCAGCCCGGCCAGGTGCTCGGCGACCAGCTGCTCCTTCTCGGACGGCGTGGCGCCCTGCGCGCCGTCCTGCGCGGCTGTGAACACCGTGCGGACCTGGGCGCCGAGCTGCTGCTCGAAGCGCGCCCGCTCCTCCTGCGCGACCAGCTCGGCCAGTTCGTCGTCGAGGACCGGCCCGGTGTGCTCGCCGGTGGCCAGAGCGTCGCGCCAGGAGCGCACGGCGCGGTCGAACGCGGCATGGCCCTCCCGCAACGCCTCCGCCAGGGCATCGGCCCACTCCGTCCCGCCCTTCGGCGCCGGCGGGTGCTCCTCCTGCGCCTGGGACCCGACGGTCTCCGGGGCCTGCTCGACGGGCGTTGTGCCCTGGGCCGCCGCATCGAGGAGACCGGCGTACTTCTCCCGCAGCCGCTGCTCGGCGGCGCGCATGACCGGCACCCGCCAGTCGTCGTCACCGGCGTACGAGGGCACCGGCGTGAAGGAGTCGCTCTCCTCCCCGAGCAGACCGGGGTTCTCCCGGAGACGGGCGGCCTCCTGCAACAGGGCGACCTGCTGCGCGTACTGCTTCTTGACCGCCGGCAGCGTATGGAGGTTCCGCTCCAGCGTCTGAAGAGCCGCTGCCTTGAGGTGCGCGACCTCGGTGGAGTACCAGGCGGCGGTCTCGGGGCTCGGGGAAGTCACACGCAGCCGGAAGGCATGGTCGCCGAAGAACTGCTTCAGATCGTGCGTCAGCTCCGTCATGGCCACGGCGTGGTCGGTCAGGTGCAGCGCCCTGGCCCGGTACTGACGGGCCAGCTCGGGCGACGGCTGCTGCGCCTCCTTCTCGGACGTCTGCGTGAGGCGCGTCTCGATGTACTGCTGCTCCAGCCGGTCCAGCTTGCTGTCGTACCAATCCCGGACCCGGTTGTCCCAGTGCGCCTGGTGGCCGCCGAGGTCGTCGCTCCACAGCAGGTGACGGATGACACCGGGCCGGGGCGTGAGCGGGCCCTGCTTCAGCACGGAGCGGAACTCGTCCCGGAGGTTCCGCCGCTGCCGCCAGTCGGCGTACCGCCGCTCCCACTCCTCGCGGGTCGCCTCCGTCGCGGCTTCGGCGGCCTGGACGTCGGTCGCGTTCTCCTGCTCGACGGCGTGGACGAAGTGGTCGGTGAACTCCCGCAGGAGTTGGCGGGCGGCGGAGGTGTCCCGGAAGCCGTGGTCCGTCACACCGGTTTCGAGCTGGGAGTGGAAGCCCTCGGCACGCAGGAAGGCGGGACGCCGGACGGGCGCGTCCTGCTCCGCGGACTGCTGCGCGGAGGTGTCCGGCACGTTCTTGCGCGCACCGGTGCCACCGGGCCCGTCCTGCTGCGTGAGGGACGACGGCGCCGGGTGGGCCTGCTGCGGCGCGTGGATCTGCTCCTGGACCGCGAGCTGCTCCACCTCGACCTGCTGCTGCGGCTTCGGAGCCTGCTCCTCGTACGGGAGCTGCTTCTCCACCTGGGTCTGCGTCTGGAGCTGCTCGGGCTTCCGGGCCTGTCCCGGAGCCATCTGCTCCGAGGAGGTCTGCTGCACGGTGCCCTGCGTGTGCTTCTGCTCGGCGGTGTGGTCCGGAAGCTTCTCCTGCCCAAGGGGGTGCTGCGTGGTCTCCTGGACGGCACCACCGTCCCGCGACGCGCCGGGGCCGCCCGCTTCGCCCGCCTCGCCCGGCCCGGAGGTGACCCCCTCCGCGGTCTTCAGCCGGACGGCCTGGAACTTCTCGGTGCCGTGCAGGAACGCGTCGGAGGTGTTCTTCTCCGTCGTGAGCCACGTGGCGAGGTCGTCGGCCTTGGGGTTGCGGAAGTAGTCGTCCAGGGCTACCCAGTCATTGCGGAAGGCGTCCGCCACATCGGCGGTGCCGTGCCACCCCTCGGCGGGGACCGCGTCGCTGTTCGCCCAGTGGTTGCCGAACTTGGCCTCGTAGACCTCGCCCGCCTCGAAGGCCGCCGCCTGCCGGAAGGCGTCGCGGTCGAGGTAGGTGTAGCGGTCGTCGAAGAGGGTGTCGGCCTCGTGGCGCCACTCGCGGAACGCGGGGTCCAGCTCACCGCCGAGCATCATGTGCTTGCCGGTGCGCATGTCGCCGAGGTGCTTCTCGGCCGCCTGCTCGATCTTCTTCGTCAGCTCGTCCGCGACGCGGTCCAGGGTGGCCTCGTCGTAGTCGCCCAGCAGGTCGTTCTCGATGGCCTTACGGGTCTTCGCGATCTGCTCGTCGACCTCCAGCTGGTACTTGATCCGGTTGGCGAGGGCCTTCTCGTTCACCATCTGGGCGACGGTGTTCCGGCTCCGGCGCTCCGCCTCGTCAAGGGCGGTGTGCCATGCCTCCTTGTCCTTGGGGAGGTTCGCGAACGCGTCGTTCACCCCGGTGCCGAGGTCCTTCTTGAGACTGTCGAGCGCCTTGGTGAAGGGCGCGTCGTGCACGGTGATGTCGTGCCAGGCGGCGGCGTCCTCCAGCTTCGCCTCGATGTCCGCGAGGACCTCCTGCTGCACCCGGAGGTGCTCCCGCAGCCGGCCGGCATCGGCGCGCAGCACCTGATCGACGGCCTGTTGATGCCCGATCCCGTCGGCGGTGAGCTGCCGCATCTCCTTGTAGGTGTCCAGCAGCTGGCTCTGGACGGTCTGATGCCAGCCCTCCCGGCTGGTGCCGCGGAGGACGTCGTCGTTGCCGATGTGCGAACCAGGCCCGGTGACGTTGGCGTCGTGGTACGCCATGACCTCGTCGGTGTACTTCGCCACCTGCTTCGCGAAGTTGATGCGGTCGGCGGGGTCACCCAGTTCATGGAGGTCGGCCGGCGTCAGCTCCGCACCGTCGGCGGCGTCCAGCTTCGCCTGGAAGTCCTGGGTGTACTTGGACTTGACGAGACCGACGAGGTCGTGGGGGAGCGGCTTGTCCTTGTACGCGGGACCGGCCAGGTGGTCGTCGAACGCCTGCGTGCTGTGCGGGTCGCCCTGTCCGCCGTGGACCTTGTCGAAGCGCTCCGCGAGGCCGTCGAGGTGCTTCTTGTGGATGTCCCGCCAGGCATCGTGCAGGGACTGCTGCTTCCCGGCGGTGCCCTCGCCGGGCAGGGGGGCCTCGATGAGCTTCTTGAACTCGGCCTGGAGATCAGCCGTGACCTCGTCCACGACGGTCTTGATCTCCGCCGGGGTCAGCTCGTACTTGGAGGGCAGCCCGAGCAGCTCACGGTGGTTGTTCCGGTACTCCGCCCTCCGGAAGGAGTCCACGTCCATGTACTTCTTGCCGGCCACGAACCGCTGCTGGGACACCTCCCAGAAGGTGGCGGCCTGCTTCACTTCGTCAGCGATCTTCAGCAGATGGATGTTGCGCTCCTCCGCCACCTCCAGGACCTGCTGGTAGTGGTTGACGAGCTGAGCCTTGGCCGTGGTGTGCTGCGCTGCCAGGCCAGGGTGCTTGTAGGGCGCCCCCGGGCCGTGGTGGGTCCAGTTGCCACCGTTCAGCCGGCCGTCCGCGTGGATCGCGTCGAAGCCGGACATCCACTTGTGCTGGAACTCCGCCTTCAGCTGGTCCAGCAGGGCGGGGTCCATGTCGCCCCGCCCCCCGATGAGGTCGCGCCACTCCCGCTCGGCGTCGGAGGCCACCTTCGGCAGCATCTCGGCGGACTGCGCCAGGTCGTGCGCCGAGGCCCGCAGGTCCTGGAAGGACTTGTCCAGCTCGGTCAGCGCGCCGTCGGTGCGTACGGCGGAGTAGCCGTCGGTGCGAAGGCCCTTGCGGACGTAGTCCACCATGTCCTTCGCGCGGTCGTTCAGCCGGGACTTCACCCAGTCGCTCTGGGCGCCGAGGTCCTGCGGGGCCTTCGTGTGTGGTGTAAAGGGGGTGTTCGGTCCCCATTCCCCGACCGGACCGTCGAAGGTGCCCTTCGGCTGCGGCGAGTGCGGTGACGCCATGGGGTCGCGCGGGTTCCACAGGTCGTGGACCTTGGCCTCGAACCGGTAACGCTCGGGAATGCTGTGATCCAGCTTGGACAGGCCGGACGCGGCCTCCGCGGAGATGTCGGACGCTTCAGCGCCCACGGGCTTGCTCTTGAGGTCGGCGAGCAGACGCTCGGCGTCGTTCTTGAGGGAGGCGTGGACGCTGGCGGTGTGCTCCGGCCGGCCGGCGGTCCCGTGGGGCAGGTCTGTGAGGGAGCCGTCGCGGAGCGACTTGCCGAGGGCATCCGGCAGTTCCGAGACGAACTGCCGAACGTCCTCGGTGGCCTTCAGCTCGGCTTCCAGCTGCCCGACGATGGTGTCGTGCTCGCGGCCCCACTTCCTGAGCGCCCGGTCCTCGGCCGCCTTGATCTCCGCGCTGCTGAGCTTGGACGTCAGCAGCTTCTTCGACAGCGTCTCGGCACCGGCCTCGTTGACCATGCCTGAGAAGTGGTTACGGGCCCCCGCGTGGTAGCGGTCCCCGAGCGCCTTCAGCTCGCTGTGGGACCACCCGCTGCCGGTCTCCGCCACCGCGGCGATCTTGCTGTCGATGTCCGCGTGCGTCTTGCCCAGCGCACCCTCGAAAAGAGTCTTCCGAAGCGTCCGGTCGAAGATTCCGTTCTTGACCTCCTCGGCCAGGCCGGTGAAACGGTCCCGTGCGTCGGGGACCATGTAGTGGGGCTCCGTCTTCAGCGGCCCGTGGGCGCTCTGCGCCGCGTGCTCCAGGCTCTGGCGGTACTCCTTGAGGGCGGCTTCGGTGAACTCCTGGTCGAGGTTGCGCCACTCGCGTGCGGCCTTCTCCACAAGGCCGTCGATCTGGTGCGCGAACTCCTTCTCCAGCTTGTACTGCATGGCGCGCCCGCGGAAGGTGTGGCCCATCCGGTTCAGCTCACGCTGCCACTCGCGCTCGGCCTTGGCGATCTGCGTCGCGGTCGCGTCGCCCTTGGCGTGGAGCTTGCCGAAGATTTTCTCGTGTTTGGCCCGCAGCTCCTGCACGACGGTGTCGAAGACGGTCTGCCGCTCGGTGCTGTCCAGGCCACGCAGGGCTTTGGACGTCTGAGTGGTCTTGGTGAACTTGTCCCGGATGTTCGTCAGGTCGCGTTCGAGACCCTTTGACGTCAGATTCTTGAGCTGCTCCGCGGTCTTCGGCCTGTCGACCGCCTTCTTCTCCACCGCCGTGAGCTTGTCGGAGAACTCCTTCTTCACCGCATTGCTGTGCGCCTCCCACTGGGCCTGCCTGTCGGCCTTCTTGAGCGCGGACGGCGCCCCCGCCGGCTCCTTGGCCGCGCCGGTGTGCGAGGTCTGGGAGGTCTCAGGGCTGTGCTGCTGGGTGTGCGGAGTGTGTTCCTCGGCCTTGACGGGCTGCTGGTGCGGGGTGTTCTCGGAGGTGGTGTGGCCCTTGGCGCCGGCCTCGTGGTCGGCGCCGGTGTTCTTCTCGGAGGCGGCGGAGCTGGTGCTGTGCTGGTCCTTCGCGGAGGCGTGCGTCTCCGTCTCGCCCTTGGCCGATGTGGGCTCGCCGGTCTTGTCCGCGGCAGCGTTCTTCGACGAGGTCTTCGTCGTCGACGTGTCGCTCTGGGTCTTCTTGGCGGTGCCGGACGTCTTCTCGGCGTCCTTCGTGACGGCCGGTTCCTTCGACGTGTCCTTCGTGACGGCGGATTCCTTCGCCGTCTGGTGGTGCTCGTTCTTGGCGGCCGTGCCCTGGCTCTGCTTCTCGCCCGGGGCGGTGACCTCGTTCTTCGCGCCGGCGCTCGGGTTCTGCTTCTCGCCCGGGGCGGTGGTCTCGTTCTTCGTGGAGGCGCCGGTGGCCTCGTTCTTCGTCGTGGCCGCGTTCCGGCTCTGCTTCTCGCCCTGTGCGGTGGCTTCGTTCTTGGCGGTGGTGTTGGCGTGATCCGCCTTCGTGCCACCGGTGTTGTTGGCGTCCGCCTTGTTCGTGCCGACGGACTCGTTCTTGGCGGCGTTGACGTTGTCCGTCTTCGTGACGGAGTTCTCGGGCTTGGCGGCGGTGGCGCTCTCGGACTTGGCGGTGCCGGTGTGCTCCGCCTTCGAGGTGTTGCCGACGGTGCCTTCGGTCCGGTTCCCGGTGACGTGATCGGTCTTGGGGCTCCCGTCGGCGTGTTCCGTCTTCGTCGTGGGCGCGTGCGTCTGGGGGGCCTTCTGGGTCTGGCCGCCCGCCGGGACGGAGTCGTTCTCGGCGGCCTTGACCGGAACGTTCTCGCCACCGTGGTGCTTCTGCTGGGTGCCCTGCTGGCCGACGCCCGTGTTGCTCTCCCCGCTCTTGGCGGACTGCTCGGGAGCGTGGCCGGACGTCTCCGACGTCTTGGTGCCCGTGCCCTCGGGGGAGTGGGCGGTCTCGTTCGCCTTGGTCGGGGCGGTCTGCGACGGCGACTTCTGGCCCTGGCCGTTCGGGGTGTGGTCGCCGGTCGTGGAGGTGTTCGGGGCGTGCTCGCCCGAGACGGGTGTCTTGGCCGGGGGCGCCGTGTTCGCGGGATGCTCGCCGGAGACAGGCGCCTTGGACGGCGGTGTCGTGTTCGGGCCCTTTGCGTTCTTGGGTCCGGTGCCGGCAGGCGTCGAGCCGTTGGGGTTCGCCTTGCTCGGGACGGGGTTCCCCGGCTCGACCGGGCTCTTGCCGCCGCCGACGCTTCCGTTGGGGGAGCTGGTCTCGTTCTTCGGCCCGCCCGGGAAGCCGTTGCCGGTCCCCGGCTTGCCCGGCGGCATCGCGCCGCTGGGCGGAGCTGTGACCTCCGTGGCACCGCCGGACAGCCCCTTCGTACCGCCGCCCGGGGCGATACTTCCCTTGGGCCCGTTGAACGTCGTCGGGTGGGCGCCCCCGGAGAAACCGGTGCCCGGCCCACCGCCGGCACCACCGGTGACGGGCGCACCGGACTGGGGAGGGTTGATCTTGGGCCCTTCGACCGGCGCACCGCCGGTCGTCATGTCGCCGATGCCCTTCTTCGCCATCCCGATGCCCTTGATACCCGGGCCGAGGAGGGCTCCGCCGCCCGCGAGGCCCATGTTGACGGCCTCGCCCTTCCACCAGTCGGCGCTCCCGAAGTCGGGCAACGGCGTGTTGGTGACGGCCGAGCCGAGGGCCTGCGCGGCCATGTCGAAGCCGAGCTGGGCGGCGGCCTGGATGGCCACGTCGGTGGCGATGCCCGCGGCGAAGACCGCCGCCGCGGCGGCGCCCTCGATGACCGCGCCCATGGCCTCCAGCACCGAGGTCAGCGCCGCGACTATGGTCTCCAGCGGCAGCAGCACCGCCAGGGCGACCGCGCCGATGGTGGGCAGGATGAACTCGAGCAGTGCCTTGATCGACTCCATCTCCGCGGCGTGCAACTCTTCCGCCTGCAGATTCTTGACGTAGTCACCGAAGGCGTTGATCTTGTTGCCGACGTCCCGGGCCGCGTCCACGGCCACCTGCATGCGCACGTTGTGCAGGGTGTTCCAGGAGTCCTGGACGACGTTGTTGGCGTCGCCGGTCCACTGCATCCCGTGGACGGCCGCGTCCATGGCCGTCATGTCCTCCCACATCTGGTCGCTGAATTCGATCCACGCGTTGCCGAGGGCGTAGATGCTGTCGGTGACAGTCGGATCGGGTTCGTACATGGCGACATCACCTGTGGGACGGAGCGAGCAGAGTGGGGGAGAGGCAGCGGTGCCCCCGGGGAGCCGGGGGCACCGCGGTGGTGCGGAGGGTGGTGCGGGTGCCCGGGTGGTGGCCGGGCGTCGGGAGCGTCAGCGGTAGATCTCGGCGACCGCGGTCTTCGACGGGTCGTTGATGCTCTGCGGCGTGGGCGGGGGCGGCGGGGCCTGCCCCGGCTGCTCCACGGGGATCCGGCCGGTCTCGGTGATCTGCGTCTTGAACTCGGTGAATTCCCGGACGATGTTGTCCTCGGCCTGGAGGTAGTTGTTGCCCGCGGCGCCCAGCGCGAAGGCGATCCGCGGCAGGACGGCGTTCGACGCACTGGCGTCATCGCCCTGCTTGCCGAACAGATCGGTCATGCACGCGTCCCAGCGGTCGTAGAACGCCTGCATCTCGTCCTTGGTCTTGCCGGCCCAGGCGAGCTTCAGATTGCTCATCACGGAGTTGATCGTGGAGATCTGGGAGGCGAGGTTGGCGACCAGCCCGCCGCCGCCGTCGGTGCCGCCGAGCTGGGTGCTGAAGACCCGCAGCATCTGCGCGTCGACGCTGATCTGGGCGTTGTTGGCTCCGTGGAGGCCGTAGACGGGCGCCTTCGTCGGGTCGAGGTCGATGGGATCGGGTTGCTTGGGGCTCACCGGTGCTCCTGGAGAGGGTGGTGGAGTGCGCTCCGGGCCGGGGCGGGCGGCTCGGGTGGCTCCCTCACTGGCGTGGTCCTGACGCCGTGGCCGCGCCGGAAGGCCGGGCGGTCCGTCGCGTGACGGCGTCCGGTGCGGTCAGTGGTTCTTGTGGAAGTTCTTGGTGTTGGTCTCTTCGACCTGCCGGTACTCCTCGTACGCGGCGCTCATCCGGTTCGACATGTCGCGCAACAGGTCGGCGAGGACGGTCATGTTGTCGCTGAATTCCCGCTGGAGATTGCCGAAGGTCGCGCCCGACGGGCTCTGCCAGACACCCTCGGCGAGGTTGAGGACCTGCTTCACGAGCATCACGTCGTTCTCGATGTCCGCGGTGCAGCCCTTCACCGTGGACATGGCGTCGTGAAGGTGCTCCAGCTCGACGCGGAACTCGGACAGGGTCAGGGTATGAGAGGCCACCCTCCGACCCTAGACGCGGCCGCTGACGCGGCGGTACGCCCCAATTCTCCGACAGAGGGGGTGTCTCAGAACGGGGACCTTCCCCCGGGGTGTCCCTGTCAGGTCTCTGAACAGGGACCTGGCAGATGATCGCCGGAATCCGGTGGGATGAGCTGGGATTGACCGGACCCTACCCGAGCGCACCCGGTGGAGGCACCCATGGCAGTGGACCCGAAGAACTCACGGCACGGCCCGCCCAGGGTCTACGACGAGGACAAGCCGCAGGACCCGAACGCCAACCTGTCGGAAGAGGAGAAAAAGAAGAAGAAGGAGGAGTACGACGCGCTGCCGGAGGAGGAGAAGCAGAAACAGAAGCAGGAACAGCAGAACGTTCCCAGCTACCAGCAGCCGCCCGAACTGTCGATGATCTGGGGCGACGCACCGCCCATCACGACCTACATGCCGAAGTCCAACGGCGGCAGCGGCGGCGGTGACAACACCTCCGCGGGCATCCACCCGGCGATCAACGTGGGCGTCGGCAGCATCGCCGACGCCATGCAGACGATGCTGGAGGCGTCCCGGCGCTCGGTCGACGCCTACACCACGCTGAAGGCGCTCGTGTACACGGCGTCGACCGACAACGCCACCTTCGGCCAGCAGGCGACACACAAGGACGACTGGGGCAAGAAGGACGGCAGCGCCACCCACGCCAAGCAATCCCAGTACGGCGTGGGCCCCAACTACGACAAGCACAACGGCGGCAACGAGCCGGACGAAAGGCTCCAGGACGCCGCCAAGTACTTCGCCGCGGGCATGGTCCCGAAGATGAACCAGGTCCTGGCCCTGTGCGCCAACTCTCTGGAGCTCGCCGGAGAGTTCATCGTCCGGCTGGACCGCGCCGGCACCTTCTACGCCAGCGCCGACCACTCGTCCGCCTTCCCCGAGCCGAGGGGCAAGCCGATCGCGGAGTGACCGCGCACTCACCGGGGCGTACGGCGAAGGGCCGGGCCACCGCTCCCCACGGAACGGTGCCCCGGCCCTTCGCCGTACGGCCTGCGGCCTGTCCTTCGCCGTACCGCCGCTACAGCGTCTGCAGCGGCGGGATGTCCTCCGGCAACAGCGTCACCAGGTTCTTCGTCTCCGCTTCGAGGTCCGCCTCGTCGGGGGTGGCGGAGGTGAGCAGGGCGGTGTCGGCGAGGCGCGCGGCGTGGCGCTCCGTCATCCGCTGGAAGAGCTGACGGGCGGTACGGCCGTTGCCGAACCGGTCGTCGCGCTCGACGCCCGCGAAGTACGTGGCGAGCGCTTCCGTCGTGGCCTCGCCCAGTTCGTAGCGGTGGTGCTCGGCCTGCTGCGCCACGATGCCGACCAGTTCGTCGGTGTCGTAGTCGTCGAAGAGCAGGGTCCGGGTGAACCGGGAGGCGAGACCGGGGTTGGCGTCGATGAACCGGCCCATGTCGTCGGGGTAGCCGGCCACGATCACCACCACGTCCTCACGGTGGTCCTCCATCAGCTTCACCAGCGTGGAGATGGCCTCCAGACCGAAGTCGTTGCCCTGGCCGTGCGGCACCAGCGCGTACGCCTCGTCGATGAAGAGGACACCGCCGACCGCCTGCCGGAAGACCGCGGTGGTCTTCGGCGCGGTGTGGCCGACGTACTCGCCGACCAGCGCGCCCCGGTCCGCCTCGACCAGATGGCCGCGGGAGAGCAGGCCCAGCGCGGTCAGCAGGCGGCCGTAGAGGCGGGCGACGGTCGTCTTACCCGTACCGGCGTTGCCCGCGAAGACCAGGTGGCGGCTGAGCGGGGGCGGGGGCAGACCCGCCTCGGTACGGCGCCGGACCAGCTGCATCAGCTTGACCAGCGTCTCCACGTCCTGCTTGACACGCTCCAGGCCGATCAGCGACCGGAGTTCGGCCAGCAGGTCCTCCAGCGACTCGGTGGACGCCTCGGTGACCTCGGCACCGGCGGGCGGGGTGGCACCGGGGGCGCCGCCCGCCGTCAGGGCGCGGGGGCCGGCCGGGGCGGGGGCGGACGCGGAGACCGGCAGGGTGCTGTCCTTCACCCCGTCGACCCGGCAGTCCTCGAAGACCGGGTCCGCGCCGTCCGCCAGCTTGAGGTCCTCGTCGGCGTCGCGGACCACGCAGCGGCGCACCACCGGCTTGGCGTCCTTGCCGACGTAGAGCGCCGGGAAGCCGGTGGCCGAGATGTCGCAGTCGGTCAGCAGCCCCGCCGCGCCGTCGGCGACATACACGCCGTTCTTCGCGGAGCGGGCGATACGGACACCGCTGACCCGCGGCCGGGCGCCGTTCCACAGCACCAGGGCGCTGCCCTTGCTGTCGGTGATCTCGCAGCTGTCGAGCCAGGCGGTGGAGCGCTCGCCGAGGAACACCCCGGCCGAACGGCTGCCGCGCACCCGGGTGTCCGCCACCAGCGCGCCGGTGTCCGCGGTCACCTCCAGACCGGTGCCGCAGTCGGCGATCTCGCAGTTGTCGAGGAGCGGACGGTGCGCGGAGGTCAGGCTGACGCCCGTCCCGGCGTCCGTCACCCGGCAGCGGCGCGCGGTCAGATCGCCGCCGTCCACCGCGATGCCGGACAGTTCGGCGGACTCCACGCGGGTGCCGGTCAGTGTCAGCAGGGCGCGTTCGGTGACCCGCGCGCCGTGCTGCGGAGTGCCGCGCAGCTCTCCGTCGCGGACCGTGGCACGGGCGGAGCCCGCCAGGTGCAGGGCGGTGAAGGCGCTGTCGGTGACCGCGCAGTCCAGGAGCGTCAGCTGCGCCTCGTCGGTGGCGAAGACGCCGTTGGCGCGGGAGCGGACGAGCGCGCCGCCGCGCATCTCGACCTGCGCGGTGCCGCCGGCCGCCAGCCCGCTGTCGGCGGAGTCGCCGACGGTGGTGGCGTCCAGCCGCAACACCGCGCCCTGGGCGGCGAGCACGCCGACGCCCCCGGACTCGTCGATCCGGCAGGACCGCAGCGTCAGCAGCACCGGGCCCGCGGCCTGTACGCCCGCGGTGCCGCTGCGGGCGATCTCGCAGTCGTGCAGCAGGACGCCCGCGGTGTTCCCGGACGCCCCGGCGTCGCCCTCCGGGCCGCTGCCCGCGTCGGCGTCGTCCGGTACGGGGACCGGCGTCGGGCCGGTGGCGGCGGAGGTGACCAGGACGCCCTGGGCGGTGGCGTCGGTCAGCCGGCAGGAACGGAGCACCGGCCGGGCGTCGTCCTCGACGGCGAGCGCCGCCGCGGTGGTCCTGGTGATCTCGCAGTCGGTGAAGGTGGCGGTGGCCGGCCCGCGGACCTGGACGCCGTGCCCGGTCGCGGTGTTGACGGCCAGCCCGGTGACGGTCGCGTCCGCGCCGTGCTCCACCAGCAGCGCGGTGCCGCGGGTGTCGGTGACGGTGACCCGCTCCAGGGTCGCCCGGCTGTCGCCGCCCAGACGGACGGCGGGCCCGCCCGCGCCCTGCACCGTGCAGTCGCGCAGCGTCGGCGCGGCGGTGCCGGAGACCTCCACCCGGCCGCCGGTGATCTCGCAGCCGTCGAGGACGGCGGTGCCGCCGCTCACGGCGACGGCGGGCTGCTCGGGGTCGATGCCCTGGACGGTGAGTCCGCGGACCTCCCCGGTGCCGCCGAGGACGGTCAGCGCCGGGCCGCGGGGGGACACCAGGCGGACCGTTCCGGCGCCCTGTTCGGCGACGAGGGTGATGTCCCGTTCCAGGGTGATGTTCTCGGTGTACGTGCCGGGTTGGACCGACACCACGGTGCCCGGTCCAGCGGCGCGCAACGCCGCGCCGATGGTGCGGTGCCCGCCCCAGCCCCGGGCTCCGACGCGAAGTGCGGCCGCGCCGCCGGACCGCCCGATCATGCCGCTGTGCAGCTGAGCTGGACCGGCCCGGCAGCGTCGTGCGCGTCCTTGGTGGACGACGTGTAGTCGATGCCGGTGTTGAACATCTTGACGGTCACGAAGCCGCCGTTGACCTTGAACGGGCCACGGGCCAGCCACTTGCCGCGGTTGTTGACCTGATCGACGTCGAA
Source organism: Streptomyces sp. NPDC027185 (assembly GCF_055567035.1). Taxonomy (NCBI): domain Bacteria; kingdom Bacillati; phylum Actinomycetota; class Actinomycetes; order Kitasatosporales; family Streptomycetaceae; genus Streptomyces; species Streptomyces sp. NPDC027185. The sequence goes on from NZ_JBVHRF010000003.1 coordinate 306,690, forward strand.
GCTGCCGGCGGCGTCACCGCCGCTGTGGTCCGACGCGTAGACCGCGTACTTGGCGGGCTTGCCGCCGACGTGACGGATGTCCGAGTTGCCCGGCACGAAGACCGCGAGCCGGCAGGAGGCCGCGCCCTTGATCTTGGCGCGGTAGTCGAACTTCCACAGCACGTACTGCGTCGCGTCGTACTTCGTCGACGAGCCGGACATGGGGATGGACAGGTACTGGCCGTTGCAGCCGGAACCGGTGTAACCGCCGCTGGAGGACTTCAGCCAGCCCGCGTCCTTGCTGAAGTTGGGGTCCTTCGTCCAGATCTTGGCTTCCGGGCCGGACGGGCAGCCGTAGCCGGCGAGCGCGGTGAAGGTCTGGGCGGAGGTACGGGAGACGGTTTTGCCGCTCTCGTCCTTGGTGGTGGCGGTGGGCGACGGCGGGGTGTGCGTCGAGCCCGACGTGGGGTTGTCCTCGGCGGGGATGATCCGCTGGCCGTCCGGCAGGGTCTGCTGCTGCCCGCCGGTGCCGCCCGTGGTGGAGCCGGGGCCGCCGGGGGACGCCTTGCCGTCCTGGCGGTGGTCCGCCTTGGCGGTGGCACCGGCCGGGGCCACCTTGTCGGCCTGGTTCTTCTTGTCGCCCGAGCTGCTGAGCGCGCCGATGGCGAGGGCACCGAGACTCAGTGCGGCGACGACCGCGATACCGATCGCCACCAGCCGCTTGCCGGGCTTGCCCTGCTCGCCCTCGGGGCGGACGCCGCCCACGAACGCGGAGACGAAACCGTGCCGGTCCTCCTCCGGCAGGCGGCCGGGTGCCTCGGCAGCGGGCTGCGCGGGCTTCTCCTGGTCAGCCACGTACGTACTCTCCAATTGTCTTGCCGTAAGGGACAGGCGGCACAGAATACCGCCGGGAGGTAAACGGGAAATGTCGGCGGGGAAAATTCAATTCAGCTTGAGTGATTTGTCTCGCGGTGTCACACGGATTTATTACCCGGCCGTGGTGAAACATTATGCAATCGTGACCTGCTGGCGGGAACTAAAGTGGCAAGAGATCCGTCCCCGGTGCGTCTGTGGGGAGTCTGCTGTCGGGTGGCCGTCCTGACCTGCGGTGCTTCGGTTCCGTTACGGATCGCGCAACAGTCCGTGCACTGTTGATTTTGTCCGGTACATTGAAACGGCATCGACTCGCTGCCCGGATAGTGTGCTGTGCAGGGGGATCTGAGTGTGACGCAAAGACCTGAGGACGGGAATACGCATGTCCAATAGTGCGCGAATTGCCATTATCGAGCATCAGAACCTGGTCCGGCACGGGCTGGAGAGGGTGCTCTCCCAGAGCCCGCGGCTCGAAGTGGTGGCCGCGGTGGAACGCGTGCAGGATTTCCCCTTCGGCGCCCCGGCCCCCGACGCCATCCTGTACGGCCCGCCCGTGCACGACTGCGCCACCGAGGCCGAACTCCCCGGCCAGACCCTGGCCCGGCTCGTCGCCTGCGCCCCGGTGCTCCTGGTCTCGGACTTCAACCGCCCCTACCGCGTCCTGGAGGCCGTCCGCGCCGGAGTCCTGGGCTGCGTCACCGGACGGGTGGACGACGAGGAGCTGCTGCGCGCCGTCGACACCGTCGTCCTCGGCGGCTTCCACCTCTCCTCGACGCTCGTGCCGCGGCTGCAGTCCGAACTCCAGCAGCCCGGCGGCGCCGAACCGCGCTCGCTCGCCCGCCGCGAACTGGAGGCGCTCCGGCTGCTCGCCGAGGGCCTGACCCACAGCCAGATAGGCCGCCGGATGGGTCTGACCGAAGCCACGGTCAGCACCTACGTCAAGCGCATCCGCACCAAGCTCAACGTCGGCAACAAGGCCGACCTCACCCGCACCGCCATCGAACTCGGCCTGCTGCGCGACCCCGCGGCGGCCGGCGGTGAAGGTGCGCCGCTGCCCGCGGCGGGCCGGGCGCCGCGCGGCCCGATGGCCAGCCGCTCCCGCTCCCTGCTGCTCGGCAAGAACTGACGGCACCACCGCGGCACCCGCCGTACCGGACGCCGAGGACCCGGCACCGGACGGCACTCCCGGCGCACCGCTGTGACGCCGGACGGCGGCGGTCACCACCGACGCCTGGCCGGCGGACCGCGCACCCACCACCGCGCAGTCCGCCGCCGGCCCCGGCCGGTAACCCTCCGTCGCCCGCACGTCGTCCCTCACAGATTCCGGCCGACGCCCATGAGCTGGTCGAAGACGCCGAAGGCGGCGACGGTGAGGGGAATGGCGAAGGCACCCAGCACCGCACCGAGTCCGCCGAACCAGACGGGGCGCCGCATCGAGGGCAGCTCCGGGCGCATCAGACGCCGGAAGCCGTACAGGACCAGCACCGCGCCGACGGCCAGCGCGGCGGCCGGACCGCTCCAGCCCGGCAGATCCAGCTGCGCCGGCCCGGCCAGCAGCAGCGTGAACAGCCCGATCGCACCGGCGACACCGACCGGCGCCACCTCGACCACGACCTTCGCGGCACCGGCCCGCAGCAGCAGACCCAGCCCGATGCAGGCGGTGATCGCCGCGGTGAACGGCGACGTCTCGTCGGTGGCGAGCAGCACCAGCGCGACGGCGCACGCCAGCGACAGCACCCCGCCCCACAGCGCCAGCAGCAGCATCGCGGTCTTCACCGCGGTCTGGAGCTCCGCGCCCTCCGGAGTCGAACCGCCCTGGCGCCGGTAGCCGAACGCGGCCACCCGCCCGGCCGTCGCCGGGGCGATCAGCAGCAGCCCGAACGCGACGACGGCGACCACCGCGGCGCACTGCGCGGTGTCGGCCTTCAATAGCGCCAGCAGACCGGTCACCACCGTGCCGATCAGTGCCCCGAGGAGCACCGCCGTGGTGGTCACGCCCATCGAGGCGACGGCGGCCAGCACGGCGCCCACGAGCACCCCGCCCGCCACGCACAGCGCGGTCGTCCCGTTCGCCGTGAGCGCGGCGGACGGCGCGGTCTCCAGAGCCACCAGCGTCCACGACGCGACCGCCAGACACGGGATCGCGCTCAGCGCCAGCGCCAGCCGGACCGAGCCCGGAACGGACCAGCGCCGCTCCGTCGCCAGCCAGGACAGCCCCGGCAGCAGCAGCCCCAGCGCGGCGGCGGCGGTGCCGGTGACCGCGGCCTCGACCGGCTCGGCCACCGCGACCAGCACCAGTGCGGCCAGCCACCAGACCAGACCGCAGGCCAGCACCGTCACGGTCCGCGACCGGGCGTCCCAGCGCCGCTCCAGGGCCTGCTCGGAGACCTCGGAGACCTGCTCGGCGACGTCCAGCACGACGGGTTCGTCGAACTCGTCGGCGACCACGTCGCGCAGGTACAGGAGCTGACCGTCCGCCATGCCGAGGTCGGCGAGGCTGTGTTCGGGCGCGATGGCCCCGCCGGTGCCCGTCGCCAGCGACCACGCGGCGGGCATCAGCTCGTTCTCCTCCAGCTCGCACAGGCGGGCCAGGTCATCGATGTACTCGGCGATGGGAGCACGGGCCGGGACCGCGAGGTCCACCTGCCTGTGCTCGCCCACGACCGTGATCCGGCAGCGCTCATCGGCCATCGGGTGCTGTCAGTCCCTCTCGTGCGTGCTCGGTGCGTGGTGCGGCGCCGCTCCGGGAGCGGCGGTGAACGGGAGGCTCAGCCGCCCGCGCTGTTCCGCCAGGTGCGGATGTTGGCCCACTCGGCCTCGGAGTAGTTCGCCCAGTTGACGTTCATCGCCAGGGCGATCTGGCCGAGCACACCCTTCGGTCCGAATAGACCCTCGGCGGCGAAGTTCCACTCCGCCTGCAGTCCCTGGTAGTACGCCTCTGCCTGACCGGACCAGGTCTCCGCGATCGGCTCCAGCTGGACGATCAGCTGGCGCAGCTCCTCCGAGATCTGCTCCGACAGGTCGTTGATGTGCTTGCCTGCCATCTCCAGTTCCTGGCGGACCAGGATGGACGATCCCTCGATGTTTCCCACGACGCTCCTCGGATGTAAGTCGGCGGTTCGGCGGTCAGATCCGGGCCGGGGGCAGCTGGCCCTGGAGGTCCCTGATCCGGTTCAGGTTGTCCTGCTCGGACTCCCGGTAGTTGACCTCGTTGCCGCGCAGACCCGAGGCGATGTCGGTCAGGGCGTTGTGCAGCATCTGTGCGTACGTGTCGTACTCGGCCATGTAGATCTGGAAGGTGTCGTGGGCGATGCCCTGCCAGGATTCTTCCAGCTGGATGACGTACGACTTGAGGTTCTGGAGCTTGATCTCGACATCGGCCGCCGTGTTGTCACACGAGGTCGCGGCCTGGGCGACCATCTCCGGAGTGACCTTGAAGCCTGACGTCTGACCGCCCTGTTGCATCTGCCCGCCCTCTCACGTGCCGGTTTCTGCCGGCAGTTGCCTGTTCCGTGGCCACTTTCGCAGTGGGCGGACGAGTCGGACCAGTCCCCTGTTCAGATGTCCCGCCCGCGCCCCGGAACCATCCCGACCTCTTGACCGTGCGCGGACAACAGGTAAAGTCCAGACCAATTGGTGGGCGGGTCGAAAGCGCGCCTCCGGTGTCGGCACCGGACGCGGGCCGCCGCCCGGCCACCGGTGCACCACCTTCGCGTCATTCACCCCCACTCCCGAGGCTGCCCGGGGGCGTGCGTGCCAGGCGGCGCCGCGTCCCGATCACTTCCGCGGTGGCCTCCTCCGCGAAAGGTATGCCATGAACCGGAAACGCAGGCTGGCCATGGGCATCGGCGCGGCCATCGCCCCGCTGCTCGTCGTCACCATCCCCGCGGGCCCCGCCAGTGCCCACGGCTACATCTCCAACCCGCCCAGCCGCCAGGCCCAGTGCGCGGCCGGCACCGTCAAGTGCGGACCCATCAAGTGGGAGCCGCAGAGCGTCGAGGGCCCGAAGGGGCTGACCAGCTGCAGCGGCGGCGACGAGCGGTGGGCCGACCTCGACGACGACTCCAAGGGCTGGAAGGTCACCCCCGTCTCCAGCACCGCCAGCTTCAGCTGGAAGCTGGAGGCCCGTCACGCCACCAGCACCTGGCAGTACTTCGTCGGCAGCAACAAGGTCGCCGAGTTCGACGACCACGGCGCCCAGCCCGGCGCGACCGTCACCCACCAGGTGAACTTCGGTGGCATCTCCGGCAAGCAGAAGGTCCTCGCGGTCTGGAACATCGCCGACACCGCGAACGCCTTCTACGCCTGCATCGACGTCAACATCGGCGGCTGACCGGCACCGCGTCCACCCCGGGCGGCCGGTTCCGCTTCCGGTCCGGTCGTCCGGGCGCCGCCCGCACCACGCGGTGAACACCGCCCCGGCACACCCGATACGATCGGCCTTTCGTGGCCGTCGTACGTGGCCGTCGCCGGGAGGACGAGATGGGCCTGTTCCGCCGAGGACCGAAGCGGGATTCCCGTGACGCGCCACGCGACGGGGAGTTCTCCTTCTTCTCGGACAGAGAGGGCGGCGTCTTCCGCTCCCAGGTCCGCCAGGCCTTCGCCGAGCGGGGCCTGGAGGTCACGGTCTACGCGGGCGTCGTCACCGACTCCGGCGGCCGCCGCTTCGGCCTCGGCAACCTCGCCGCCGTCTGCCACCGCGACCGCCGCGGCGAACGCAGCTGGCCCGGCCTCGTCCGCGACCACGTCGGCAAGGTGCTGCGCACCATGGACGGCCCGCAGCCGCTGGAGATCCTCTCCGCCGACGAGATCCGCGCCTGCCTCTACCCCCGCGTCGTCGCGGAGGAGACCCTGCCCGCCTCCGACGCGTTCCGCTACGGCCGCGAGCCCGCCGAGGGGCTGCGGGAGGTGCTGGCGCTCGACCTGCCCGACGCGGTCCAGATGCTCAGCGAGGACTCCCTGCTGGACGTCGGCGACATCGCCGAACTGCGCATCCGCGCCATGAACAATCTGCGCGCCCTGCCGGTCGAGGGACACGAGACGGTGCGCCGCCCGGACGGCGCCTCCTTCGAGGTGCTCTTCGGCGACTCGTTCTTCACCGCCAGCCGGGTCCTGGTCCTCGGCGAACTGGTCGAACGGATCACGGGCACCCCGCTCACCGCCGACGGCGCGCTCGTCGCGATGCCCTTCCGTCACCAACTCGGCTTCCACCGCATCCGCGACGCGCAGGTCATCCCGGCGCTCCAGGCGATGGCCGAGTTCGCCGCCGCCGGACACGAGGACGCGGCGGGCGCGATCAGCCCCAACGTCTTCTGGTGGCGCCGCGGTGTGATGACCCCGCTCAGCGAGCCGGACGGCGCCGGGCTGCGGGTGGTCGTGGACGGCGACTTCCAGCACATGCTGGAGCGCCTCGTCGAGGGCGAGGCGTGAGCGCCGGAAAATTTCTCCCGGCTTTTTCCCGCGGAAAGGGAACCCGGACGCCCTCCGCCCCGTTATCCCCAGTGAGGCCCCGCGTCATCCCCCGTGCGCGGGGCCTCACCATGTCCGCCCCCGGCCGCCCACCGCGGCCCGCCCGGCGCCTTCGCCCCCGGCCGCCGCACGGATCGGGGACCGCCCCCCGGCCGGAAGCCGTCACCGCGCGGGACCGGCGTGCCACCGCCGGACCGGCCCCCGCCCGGCCGCTCTAGACTGACCCCCGGTACGAGGCATACGCCCAGGGGGACGGAGACGGCAGTGGCAAGGGCCATCGAGGGTGGCGGGGCGGATCCGTCCGCCGAGGTGCTGGCGGAGGCGGCCGGGATGTTCGGACTGCTGGCCTCGCCGCCGCGGCTGCATCTTGTCTGGGCGCTGACCCAGGGCGAGAGCGACGTCAGCGGACTCGCCGAACGCGTCGGCGGCGCGCTGCCCGCCGTCAGCCAGCACCTGTCGAAACTGAAGCTCGCCGGTCTGGTCCGCTCGCGCCGCGAGGGCCGCCGGGTGGTCTATCTCGTCGACGACCCCGATGTGGTGGCCGTCGTCCGGCTCCTCGTCGGACGGCTCGCCGACCGCGGCGGGCAGCACGCGTCCGGCGCCCGCCGCTTCGGTGGCTGAGACCGAAGCGGCACCGGGCACCGGCCACCCGCCCGGCCCCCGGCAGGCGCCCGGCGGCACCGCCCCGGACGCCGCCCTCACCCCGCTCCAGCTGATGCGCCGCCTGGCCAGCGGACCGCGCGGCCTCACCGAGCGCGAGGCCGACGAGCGGCTCGTACGCGATGGGGAGAACACCGTCCCCGCCTGGTACACCCCGTCCTGGGCGCGGCGGTTCCTGCGTAGTCTGCGCGATCCGTTCACCGCCGTCCTGCTCTGCCTCGGCCTGGTCTCGGCGGCGGTGTCGTCCTGGGGCACCGCCTGTGTGATCACGGCGTTGGTCGTCGTCAGCTGTGTGCTGCGCTCGGCCGGCGAGGCGCACGCCGGGCGGGCGATGGCGGCGCTGCGGGAGATGGTCGCGACCACGGCGGCGGTGCAGCGCCGCCCCGACGGTGACGCCCCGCCCCGGGTGCGGGAGATCCCCGTCGAGGAGCTGGTCGTCGGCGATGTGGTGCGGCTGGGGCCGGGCGATCTGGTCCCCGCCGACCTGCGGCTGCTGCGGGCGAACGGGCTGAGCGTCCACCAGGCGGCGCTGACCGGCGAGTCCGCCCCGGTGGCCAAGCACGCCGTGGACGATCCGCGGGGCGACGGTGACGCCGACCCGCCGCACCTGTGCTTCCAGGGCAGCAGCGTCGCCACCGGCAGCGGCACCGGGCTGGTCGTCGCCACCGGCGCGGACACCCGCTTCGCCGCCGCGTACCGCGCCTTCGGGCGGCGCCGCGGTGAGACGGCGTTCGACCGCTCCGTCCACGGCATCGCCTGGACGCTGATCCGCTTCATGCTGCTGACCCCGCCCCTGGTGCTGATGGCGAACGCGGCGGTGCGCGGGCGGGGGCTGGAGACGCTGCCGTTCGCGGTGGCCGTCGCCGTGGGACTGACCCCGGAGATGCTGCCGGTGGTGGTCACCGCGACGCTGGCGCGCGGCGCCGCGCGGCTCGCCCGCACCGGCGGTGTGATCGTCAAACGGCTGCCCGCCCTCCACGACCTCGGCGCGATGCAGGTGCTCTGCCTCGACAAGACCGGCACCCTCACCCAGGACCGGCCGCTGGTCGAACACGCCGTGGACGCCCGGGGCCGCCCCGATCCGGGCGTGCTGCGCTGGGCCGCCGTCGCCGGTTTCTGGACCCTCGAACTGGCCGAGCTGCCCGCCCCGGACACCCTCGACGAGGCCGTCCTCGCCGCCGCGGACGAGGCGGGTGCCGATCCGCTCGCCCACGACGGTGTCGCGGCGCTCCCCTTCGACCCGGTGCGGCGCCTGGCCGCCGCCGTCGTCCGCCGCCCCGGCGCGCTCGGCACCCACACCCTCGTCGTCAAGGGCGCGGCCGAGGACGTCCTCGCCCGCTGCGCCCGGGTGCGCGACGACGGGAGCGACACCGCGCTGGACGACGCCGGACGGGCGCGGCTGCTGGAGAGGGTGGCGCGGGAGACGGACGCCGGGCTGCGGCTGCTCGCGGTCGCCGTCGCGGACCGGCCCGCGCGCACCGGTGAGTGGCGGGCGGACGATCTGCGGGGGCTGACCTTCCTCGGTTTCGTCGCGCTGCGGGACGCGCTCGCCCCGTCGGCGGCCGACGCGCTGGACGTCCTGGCGCGGCGCGGCGTCCGCGTCAAGATCCTCACCGGCGACCACCCGGGCACCGCCGCCCGCGCCTGCCGGGACCTGGGCCTCGACCCCGGGGAGGTGCTGACCGCCGGGGCGCTGGCGGAGCTGGACGGACCGGCGCTCGCCGCGGCCGTCGGCGACGCCACCGTCGTGGCCCGCTGCACCCCCGCCGACAAGGCCCGGATCGTCGCCGCGCTGCGCGGGGCCGGGCAGGTCACCGGGTTCCTCGGCGACGGGGTCAACGACGTGCCCGCGCTGCACGCCGCCGATGTCGGCATCACCCCGCGCGGCGCGGTGACGGTGGCGCGGGAGGGCGCCGATGTGGTGCTGGCGGAGAAGGACCTCACCGCCATCGGCCGGGCGGTCGCCGCCGGGCGGTACAGCAGCGGCTCGCTCGCCGCGTATCTGCGCATCACGCTCTCGTCCAACCTCGGCAACGTCCTCGCGATGCTCGGCGCCGGGCTGCTGCTGTCGTTCCTGCCGATGCTGCCCGTGCAGGTCCTGGTGCAGAACCTCTGCTTCGACGCCGCTCAGCTGGCCTTCGCGCTGGACCGGCCGGGCGAGGCGGTGCTGCGCGCTCCCGCGGCGCTGCGGCCGCGTGCGTTCCTGCGGTTCATCACGGTGTTCGGGCTGATCAACGCCGCGGCGGACGTGGCGACGTTCGCGGCCCTCGCGGTGGCCCTGCACACCGCGGGCGCCGGCGGGGAGGAGGTGTTCCACGCCGCGTGGTTCACCGAGAACCTCTTCACCCAGGCGCTGGTGATGCTGGTGCTGCGCGCCGGTCACCTCATGGTGCGGGGCCGCCCGGGGCCTCTCCCGTGTGCCGCGGCGGCCCTCGCCGTCATCGGTCTGCTGCTGCCGCTCTCCCCGCTGGGCCCGCCGCTGGGCCTGGCCGCACCGCCGCCGCTGTACTACGCGCTGCTCGCCGCCGTCCTCGCCCTGTACGGGACGGCGCTCGTCGCGGCGCGGCGGCGGTACCTGCCCGGCACCCGCTGACCGGCCGGACCCGGTCCGGCCGGTGTGCCCGGTCAGCCGTACGACAGCTTGGCGCAGGCGTCGTCGTCGGCGGTGCGGGCGTCGTCGGCGACCTCCGGGGGCACCTCGCCGTCCGCGGGCGGCGCGGTGGTGGTGCCGGGGGAGGGCCGCCCGGAGTACGAGCTGCCGACGGTCACCGTGATGCCGGGGGCCTGTTCCCGGTGGAGTTCCGCGCCGGGGAAGAGCCGGGCGGTGGTGCGGGCCCGGTCCTCCTCGCCGGGGCCGTAGGAGACCCGTGTGGCGGTGTGGTCCTGGGACGGCGCGGTGCTGGTGGCGACGACGGTGAAGCCCGCGTCCCGCAGGGTGTCGCCGACCCGGGCGCCCAGTCCGGTGGTGTGGGTGCCGTTGAGGACGGTGACGCGGATGCCGGTGCCGGAGACGGGGGGCTCGGAGGCGGGCGCGGTGGGCTTCTTCTCCGGGCCGCCGCTGCCGGCGGCGTCCTTGCCGTCGAGGGTGCGGTCGGCGCGCAGGGACGCCCAGAGGGCGTCGGCGGCGGGGTGCACGATCGCGACCCGCGCGCCCTGGTAGCGCCAGGGGACGGTGACGAACGCGGTGTTGTGCAGATCGATGTCCTTGAGGGACATCGCGAACGACAGGAGTTTCCGGGGGCTGCCCAACTCCGGGTCGACGGTGAGGGATTCGGTGGCCGCGGTGGCGAGCGGCAGGAGCGTGGTGGGGTTGAAGCCCTGCTCCTTGATCTTGCGTATCAGCCCGGAGACGAACGCCTGCTGGCGTTTGATGCGGCCGATGTCGGAGCCGTCACCGATGCCGTGCCGCAGCCGTACGTAGTCGAGTGCCTGGCGCCCCTCGACGGTCTGCGGGCCCTTGGCGAAGATCCGTTCACCGCGGGAGCCGCGCTTGGGGTTGAGGTCGCCCTGGTAGACGTCCTGCGGGAGGCAGACGGGGACGCCGCCGACGGCTTCGGTCATCTTCGCGAAGCCGTTGAAGTCGACGACGACGGTGTGGTCGACGCGGACGCCGGTCAGCTTCTCGACGGTGTTCTGGGTGCAGGCGGGGTTGCCCTGGGGCGTCTCGCCGACGGTGAACGCGGAGTTGAACATCGTGTGGGTGCGCTCCTGGGTCCAGGAACCGTCCGGGAGTCTGCAGGGCGGGATGTCGACGAGGGCGTCGCGGGGGATGGACACGGCGAGGGCGTGCTTGTGGTCGCCGTAGATGTGCAGCAGGAACGCGGTGTCGGAGCGGCCCACGTCGCCCTCGCCGCCGCCCAGTTCGCTGTTCTTGCCCGAGCGGGAGTCGGAGCCGATGACGAGGACGTTGCTGCCGCCGGTGGCGGGGGCGGGGCGGTCGCGGCTGACGCCGTCGGCGCCGAACGTGGTGATGTTGCCGTCGAGCCGGTGGTAGATCCAGCCGGCTCCGGCGGCCAGCAGGACACGAAGGAGGCGGTGGTCACCCCGGCTATCCGGGCCTTGCTGCGCCTGCGCCTGCGCCGCCCCCGGGCGGCGTTGTCCCCGTTGCGGCGTCCGTCGCGTGCCGAATGGCTGCCTGTCACGTGTGCACCCTCAATTGCCCGGATTTCTCCTGCGGGAAAGGCGGTTCACCCCCCGCCCAGAGTTGTATAGTTGCGCAATGTAGCAAGTAAATGCCGGTGTACCACCGGCGACCGGCAATCCGAGAGGCGGCGGCGATGCTGCGCAACGGACTGGAGCCCTGGCACCTGCTGATCGTGGGACTCGTGGTGATCCTGCTCTTCGGCTCCCGCAAACTCCCCGACACCGCACGGGCGTTGGGTAAATCCCTGCGGATCCTCAAGAGTGAGACCAAGGCGATGAAGCGCGACGACACCGGCGCCGGACCCCCGCCCGCGGAGCCCGCCCCCTACGCCACCTTCCACACCCCGGACGCCACGGCCGGTCCGGCGCCCGCCGCCCAGGCACCCGCTTCCGGGGCCGGCGCCCCGGCGCCCGCCGCCCCGGCCCCCGGAACCGGCGGCCCCGCCGCGTCCGCCGCGCAGCCGTTGCCCGCGCCGGGTGCCGCCCGCGCGGCGGGGGCCGGCGGCTCCGCCCCGGCGGCCGTGCCCGTCACCGGCCGGGGGACCGGCGATGGCTGACGAGCGTGCCCGCACCGCCCTTCCGACCACGTCGACCACGGGGGTTCACATGCCGAAGAACGCGTTCCGGCCACCCGACGAGGCGGACTTCCCGCAGCTCGTGGAGCGCGCCCTGGCCACCCGGGAGATCGCGGAGGCGCTGCGCCGCGCGGACGGCGACCCCGGCGTGGGGCAGCTGCGGACCGAGGCGCTGCGCTCGGTGACCGTCATCGCCGCCGCCGCGGAGGAGGAGTACCGCGCCTACCACCGGTTCGCCGTCGCCCGCGCCGCGGCCCGGCCGCCGGTCCGGCCGCTGACCCGCGCCACCGGCGGGGTGCTGCCCGCCCTCGGGGTGCTCGTACCGGGACTCGCGGCGGTCGCCGCCGCCATCTTCCTGCTGCTCGGCTTCGGGCTGCGCGCGGTGGGACTCCAGAGCCCGCTGGCCGACGAACTGATCGTGGCGGGCGAGATCGCCGCCGGGGTCGCGGCGGTGGCGGCGCTCTGCGGTCTGCTGTGGGTCCTGGTGGCCGCGGCCCGCAACCGGCCCTCGGCGAGCGGCCGTACGACGGCGCAGACCGAGGCGGACAGTGCCCTGACCGTCTACCGGGAGGCGCTGGTCACCCGCGGTCTGCTGCCCTTCCTGCGGGCCCGGCTGGGAGACGCGGCGCGGGAGCCCGAGGTGGTCGTGCCGCCGGCCCGCAAACGCCCGGGACCCGGCTTCAGCGCCCCCGATTTCGCCAGTCCCGACTTCGCGAGCCCGGACTTCGCGAGCCCGGACTTCGGCGGGCCGGGTGCCGCCGCGGAGCGCTGAACCCGCCGGGGCGGCGCCGGACGTCCGGCCCCGCCCCGGCGAGGGGACGGCTCAGCCCTTCAGCGGCCCGCCGCTGATCGCCACCCGGCGCCCGTGGCGGGTGAGCGGGTAGTAGTCGTACGAGACGTGGTGCTGCACACAGCGGTTGTCCCAGAACACCAGGGTGTTCGGCTCCCAGCGCACCCGGCACTGGAGCAGCGGCCGCCCCGACACCTGCTGGTGGAGCATCTCCAGCAGGGCCCGGCTCTCCGGCTCCGACAGCTGCGGGATCCGCTGGACGTAGATCGGGTTGACGTAGAGGAGCTTGCGGTCGGTCTCCGGGTGGCGCACCACCACCGGGTGCTCGTTCCGGTAGGTGACGTGGCCCTCGGGTATCGGCCGGTCCCCGAACGCGAGCCGCCCGTCGTGGATCGCGGTCAGCCCGTCGAGGAGGCCGCGCATCGTCGGGGAGAGCATCTCGTACGCCAGGTGCATGTTGGCGAAGAGGGTGTCGCCGCCGCTGCCGCCCTCCGGGGTTTCGAGGATGTGCAGCATCGAGCCGAGCGACGGCTCGGCGTCGGCGGTGCCGTCCGCGTGCCAGGCGTTGCCCGCCACGTCCTGGGCACCGGCGGTGGTGGTGATCTCCAGGATGCGCGGATCGCCCTCCGGCGGCGGGTTGACCGTCCGCAGCTCACCGAAGTGGGAGGCGAGCCGCAGATGGTCCTCGGGGCTCATCCGCTGATCCCGTACGACCAGGACGTGGTGGTCGAGGAAGGCGGCCTTCAACTCGGCGAGCTGCTCGTCCGGCAGTTCCTCCGTCAGGTCCAGGCCCGACACCTCGGCGCCGATCACCTTGGTGAGCGGCGCGACCTCGATGGTCCGGTAGTCCCTGGCGGGCCGGCTGGTCAGGCGCTCGATGGCGTCGAGTTCGTACTGCTCCATGTCTGCTTTCCTTCGGTGGGGGCAAGGGGCGTAAGGGTGGTCAGGGCCGGGCGTCCAGCGCCGCGTGGAGTGCGGCGGCGACGGTCAGGGTGTGCGGCGGCAGGACGATCCCGTAGTGGTCGGTCGGGAGCGTCCGCCACTCACCGGGCAGCGCCAGATGGCCGCGCCACCGCTCCCGGTGCGTGGCCTCGGGCAGCGGGGCGGGCAGCCCCGCCGCCGGCCGATCGGCCAGCCACACCCGGGCGGGCGTGCGGGCCAGCCGGGGCAGCCGGTGGTCGATCATGGAAGCGAGGTTACCCCGGCAGCACCGCGCGAGCCGTCGGGCGTACGCCTGGCCCTCACCGGTGAACGCGCCGTCCACGGAGCCCAGTTCGTGCGCGAAGAGCGCTTCGAGCCGCTGCTCGTCGTAGCCCTGGAATCCCGGGCCGGAGTCCGGGGGCGGCGGGTCGAGCAGATGCACCCCGCGCACCGGGCGGCCCGCCGCCTCGGCGAGCGCGGCGACGCCCACCGCCGTCCAGGCGCCGAACGACCAGCCGACCAGGTGCATCCGGTCCGTGGCGCCGCCGAACCGTTCGCCCAGCGCCGCGTGGTAGCGGCGGACCCGTTCGTCGAGCGGCAGGGTGGGCGCGTCCGGATCACGCAGCGCCGGGTCCGCGATCAGACAGACCGTCGCCCGGCCGTCGAGCGCCGACACCAGCGGCCGGTACGCCTGGATGTCGCCGCCCACCGGGTGCAGCAGACACACCACCTCGGGCCCGGTGCCCTCCTGCCACACGTCGAGCGTGACCGTGCCCGCCGCGGCGGCGGACGCGGTGTCCCGGGCGAGGTGGGCCAGCAGGTCGTTGAGGGTGACGTGGGGCCCGAACCACGACAGGTCGAGTTCCACGCCGTAGTGCGCTTTGACCACGCCGATCAGATCGAGCAGGGTCAACGAGTCGGCGCCCAGGTCGTACAGGGGCGCGTCCGGGTCGAGCGGGTCGGCGTCGAGCCAGTCGCGGAGCCAGTCGGTGAGCAGCTCCGCCGGGGCGGGCGCGGCCGTTTCCGGGGCGCCCGGCGGGGCTTGGCCGTCCGCCGTCTCCTGCCGTACCGGGGCGTCCGCGGTCTCCGGTGCCGGACCGGCGTAGAAGACGCGGGACGCCTCGATGTCCGTGGTGGAGACCAGCAGGTGCGGCAGGCGCAGCGCGACGGCGCGGCCGAGGACCCGCTTGCCCTCCTCGGTGGTCAGACCGACGGAGAGATGCGCGCGGTGGCGGGCGTCGCCCGCCGGGACGCGCAGCGCCATGCCGGTCTCACGCCACACGTCCCAGTCGACGGCGATCCGCGCGGTGGCGCCGGGCCGGTGGTGGGCGAAGGCGTCCAGCAGACCCGCCGCGGCGGCGTAGTCGTACTGGCCGACGCCGCCGAGCCGCGCCGACATCGACGAGCAGTACACGGCGAGCGCGGGGGAGCAGCTTTCGATCAGCCGCTCGGCCAGGAGCGCGCCGTGGAGCTTGGCCCGCTGCCCGTCCGTACCGCCCGCGCGGCGGACGAGGAGCCCGCCGGTGGCGGCGCCGGCGGCGTGCACCACGGTGGCGACGGCCGTGGCGCGGTCCGCGATCCGGGCGACGAGCGCGTCGTGGCCGCCGGGGTCGGCGAGGTCCGCCCCGATCAGCTCGATCCGCGCCGCCCAGGGCGCCAGCGCCTCGGGCAGCCGGGGGCGCCGGGACACCAGCAGGACCCGGCCCGCGGTGTGTTCCAGCAGCCAGGCGGCGATGCTCGCGCCGATCCCGCCGGTGCCGCCGAGGAGGACGTGATCGCCGTCCTCGGGCAGTGCGGGCGCCGGATCGGGGGCGGCGGTGACGGGCACGGCCACCGGGTGCCACCAGTGGCCGTCGCGCAGCGCCAGCCGTTCCGGCAGCGCGTCGCGGGGGCCGGTGGTGAGCAGCGCGGTCAGCGGTCCGGCCCAGTCGGCCGGGTCCGGTCCCGGCAGGTCCAGCCACCGGCCGTCGGCCGCGCCCTCCTGTCCCGCGACGGTGGCGACGCCGGTCAGCAGCCCCGCCTCCGGCCGCTCGACGGCACCGTGGACCGGCTGCGCCCGGTACGACAGCCACCACAGCCGCGGCCGGTCCGCGGGAGGGGTGTCGGCCAGCGCCTGGAGGAGGGCGGCCGGTGCGTCCAGACAGGCCCGTTCGGCCTGCGTGAGGGAGGCGGCGCCGACCGGCCCGGTGAGACCCAGCGGCAGGGCGTGCAGCCAGTCCGTGGCGCCGCCCGCGTCCGGCCCCAGGGCGTCGAGAAGACGGTCCCAGGCGGTGCGGTCGGCCGGGTCGACGGTGAAGGCGCCGTCACCGTGGCGGACGAAGGCGTCACCGGTGCCGACCCGGACCACCCGGGCGTACGCCGCCGTGAACTCCGGCGGTACCGCGTCCGCCACCGGTCCGTCCGTGACCAGCACCAGCCGCCGGGAGGCCGGGCCCCGGCCGGCGGTGGCGGCCCGGCGCCACCGCACCCAGTGCGGCTGGCTCAGCCAGTCGGTCTCGGGCAGGCGCGGAGGGACGGCGGGGCCGTCGCCCGTGGCGCCGGTGCGGCCGGGCACGGGGGCGGCCGGGCTCCCGGCCCCAGGCCGCGCGGCGGCGTCGGCGGTGGCTCCGCCCGGGTGGCCCGCGGCGTCACCGGCCGGGAGCCGCTCCCCGTCGTCCGCCCGCGCCCGCGGGAAGTCGTACTCCGCCAGGTCGAAGGCGGGCGGCGGGAAGTCCCACGGGGCCGGGGCCGGTCCGGGGCGCGCGGGCAGCGTCGCCCCGGCGAGCCACGCGGCCACCGCGGCGTGCGGGTCGCGGGTGTCCGCGGTCCGCGCCTCCTCACCGGAGGGCGCCGCGACCGGCTCCGCGCCGCGCAGCCAGCGCACCGCGGCCGCCGCGTCCGGGTGGACGGCCGCCGCCCGCCAGCGCCGCTGCGGGCGTCCGGACCGCAGATGCCGCAGCACCGTGCCGTACGTTTCCGGGCGGGCCGTCAGATGTGCGGCGATCCGCTCCGCGTCGGCGCGCAGCGCGGCGGGGCTCGACGCGGAGAGGAACAGCGCGCCGTCCACCTCCCCGGCGCCCTCCGCGGGCTCCCCGGGCGGCGCCTCCAGCACCACATGGGCGTTGGTGCCGCCGATGCCGAAGCTGCTGACCGCCGCCACCCGCGGCCGGCCGGACGGCCAGGGCCGCGCGGTCGTCGGGAAGTGGAACGGCGTCGGGTCCGGATCGATGTGCGGGCTCAGGGCCCGGAAGTCGGCGTGCGGCGGAATCACCCCGTGGTGCACCCCGAGCACCGCCCGGATCAGCCCCACCACGCCCGCCGCCGCGCCCAGATGCCCGAGCTGGCTCTTGACCGAGGTCAGCGCGGTACGGCCGGACTCCGGTACGGCGAACGCCTGCCGCAGCGCGCCGATCTCGACCGGATCGCCGAGCCGGGTGCCCGTACCGTGCGCCTCGACGTACGCGAGGTCGGCGCCGCTGCGGCCGCTGCGCCGCAGGGCCGCCCGGATCACCTCCCGCTGCCCGGCCAGCGACGGCGCGCTGTAGCCCATCTTGTCGGCGCCGTCGTTGTTCACCGCCGAACCGGTCAGCACCGCGTAGACGGTGTCGCCGTCGCGCCGGGCGCGGGCGAGCGGTTTGAGGACGACGACGCCGACACCGCTGGCACCGACGGTGCCGCTCGCGTCGTCGCTGAACGGACGGCAGTGGCCGTCGGCGGAGAAGATGTGCTGCGGCTGGTAGCGGTAGCCCTCGCCGAGCGTCGCGTCGGCGAGCACCCCGCCGGCCAGCATCACGTCAGCGTCGCCCGCCCGCAGCAGCCCCGCCGCCAGATGCACCGCGACCAGCGAACTGGCGCACGCCGCCTGCGCGGTGAACGCCGGACCGGTCAGCCCCAGGTGGTAGGCGGGCTTGGTGGCGAGGAAGTCCTTCTCGTGGTGGAGCGCGAGACGGAACGCGTCCGGCAGCGCCGCCCGATCGCCCTCCTGGAGCATCGTGCGGTAGTACGTGCTCTCGCCCGCGCCCGCGATCAGCCCGGTACGCGGACCGGCCGCCGGATCGGCGATCCCGGCGTGCGCCAGCGCCTGCGCCGCGCACATCAGCAGATGCCGCTGCTGCGGGTCCATCAGCCGGGCCTCGGCGCGGCTGATGCCGAAGTGCTCCGGGTCGAAGGCGAGCAATCCGTCCATCCGGCTGCGCGCCCCGACCATGCCCTCGGCGGCCTCGAAGTGCTCGATCCCGCGGCCTCCGGTCCGTATCAGCTCCCAGAACGCGGCGAGATCCACCGCGCCGGGCAGCCGGACCGCCATCCCGACGACGGCGATCGGCTCGGACCGCGGCTCCGGCTCCGGTTCTGTGACGGACGACGCGGCGGACGACGTGGCGGACGGCGCCGGTACGGGCCCCGCGTCCGGCGCGGGCGCCGCCGCGTCCTGCGGCTCCGGTGCCCCGCCCGCCGCCGCGTCCAGGAAGCGGGCCAGCGCCCGTACCGTGACGTGCTCGAAGAGGTCGGCGACGGTGAAGCGCAGCCCCGGCTCCGTGGTGCAGCGCAGGTGGTAGCGCATCAGGGTCAGGCTGGAGGCGCCGGCGTCGAAGAACGTCCGGTCGGGCGCGATGGGGTGCCCGGTGACCTCCTCGAACAGCGCGGCCAGTGTGGCCTCGCGCGGGGTGAGCGGTCCGGTGTCCGCCGCCGGGCCGCCCACCTCGTCACCGGGGGCCCGCAGCGCCGCCGCCCGGTCCAGCTTCCCGCTGGGTGTCCGCGGCAGCGCGGCCAGCCGCCGGAAACGGGTGATACGGACGTACGCGGGCAGCAGCGCCGCCAGATGGGCCGTCAGCTCGGCGGCGTCCGGAACGGCGCCGCGGCACTCGAAGCACGCGGTCAGCGCGGCACCCTCCACCGCCACCACGGCGTTGGTGATCTCCGGGTGCCGCAGCAGCGCCGCCTCGACCTGCCCCAGCTCCAGCCGGTGCCCGCTCAGCTTGATCTGCTGGTCGTCGCGGCCCAGATGGTGCAGGAGCCCGTCGCGGTCGAACCGGGCCCGGTCCCCGCTGCGGTAGAACAGCCCCTCGCCCGGCAGTTCGGTGAACCGCTCGGCGTTGAGATCCCCCTCCGGACCGTCGAGGTAGCAGCGCGACACCATGGTGCCGCCGATGAGCAGTTCGCCCGGGGTGCCGGGCGGCACCGGCCGCCCGTCGCCGCCGACGACCCGCAGCAGCGCACCGGCCACCGGCCGCCCGATGGCGGGCCGCTCCGGCCACCAGACCGGATCCCCCTCCAGACACAGGGCGCTCACCACATGCGTCTCGGTCGGCCCGTAGTGGTTGAACAGCCGGGCGCCGGGCAGCCCCGCCAGCCAGCGGCGGATCGCGTCCGTGCACACCAGCTGCTCGCCCGCGGTGACGATCTCGCGCAGCCGCGACGGATACCGGCCCAGCCGCACCGCGTGCTCCGCCAGGAGCTGGAGCGCCACGTACGGCAGGAAGATCCGCTCCGCGCCGGACGCCTCCAGCTGCGCCAGCAGCGCGGGCGCGTCCTGCCGCACACCGGGACCGATCAGCCGCAGCGCACCGCCGCCGCACAGCGCCCCGAAGATCTCCTGGAACGACACGTCGAAGGAGAGCATCGAGAACTGCTGGGTGACCGCGGGCGCCCCCAGCCCGCCCTCCGCCGCCTGCCAGGTGAGGAGGTTGCACAGCGTCCGGTCGGACACGTCGACGCCCTTGGGGACGCCGGTGGAGCCCGACGTGAACAGCGTGTACAGCGGCCGCGCCCCGTCGTGCGGGGCGACCGGCGCGGCAGGTCCGTCCGACCGCAGCGTCACCGGGTGCCGCACCACACGGCCCTCCGGGTCGACGGCGTCCAGCCCCGCCGCGCCCCCGGGCGGCACCAGGACGCACAGCGGCGCGGCCCGGTCGAGGATCTGCCGCACCACGGCGGGCGGGTACGACGGGTCGAGCGGCACGGCCGTCAGGTTCAGCCGGGCCAGCGCCAGCAGCGCCACCACATGCGTCAGCGACGGCTCCAGGTACAGCGCGACCCGCGCCGGGGCGCCGTCCGCGACGGGGAACGCCTCCCGCACCTGATCCGCCAGCGCCGCCGCGTACCCGTCGAGCGTGGCGTAGTCGACCGTCCGCGTCCCGTCGTCGACCGCCGGGGCGTGCGGGGTGCGCGCCACCTGCCGGGCGAAGCCCTCGGCCACCGTCGTGAACGCCGGGCGGACGTGCGGCCCCCGGCCGTGGTCGGGCAGGCTCGCGCGGTACGGTGCGGCCAACTCGGCGGGGGTGTGGCCACCGCCTGCGGCGAGCAGGTCCAGCCCCTGCCGCAACAGGCCGTCCAGTGCCGTGATCTCGTCGGCGTCGAAGTGGTCGGTGGCGTACTCCCAGACGCACTCCAGACCGTCCTCGTACGCGACGACGAAGAGCGTCAGCGGGCACTTCGCCTCGGCCGGCGGCCACCACAGGGGACGGGTCGCGCAACCCGGCAGCCGCAACGCCTGGAAGTCGGTGTTCTCCTGGACGAAGAGCACGTCGAACGGGGCGCCGTCCGCCTCACCCGCCGCCTCGGCCAGCCCCTCCAGCACGTCCGAGAACGCCACGTCCTGCCGGTCGAGGACCGCGCCCGCCGCCGCGCCCCAGCGCAGCAGCTGCGCCCGCAGCTCCTCGTCCGGGGCGACGGTCAGCGGCAGCAGCACGGTGTTGGCGAACATCCCGACACCGTCCGCGAATTCGGGCACCGGACGGCCCGCCACCGGCGCCGCGATCCGCGGCCGGGTCCGCCCGGTCACCGCGTACAGACTCCACGCGAAGACCCCGAGCAGCACCTGGAAACGGGTCAGGCCCAGCTCGGCGCAGAGCCGGTCGACATGGGTGCGGCGCACCGTGTCGAGGCGGGTGTGCAGCAGCCGCGCCTCGGCGAACGGCACCTCCCGCACGGGCAGCAGCCGCTCACCGGCGCCCGCCCGCGCGTGGTGCGCGATGAGCGCGGCGCGGTGCTCGGCGTAGGCGGGGCGGGCGAACCACTCCGCCTGCCAGTGGGCGTGGTCGAGCGGTGTGTACCCGTCCTCCGGTGCGGTCGCCGCGCCGTCCGGGTACGCCGCGTACGCCTCCGACAGGTCCTGGAAGAGGACGTTGAGCGACCAGCCGTCGACGGCGATGTGGTGCAGCCGCAGCAGCAGCACCCCGCCGTCACCGTCCGGCAGCAGGCAGGCGCTCAGCATCCGCGGCTCGGCCAGGTCGAACGGTTCGGCGAAGAACCGCGCGGCGAAGGCGCGCCGCCCCTCGTCGTCCACCGGCGGCACCCCGGGATCGGTCCAGGGGTCGTACGGGTCGCCGACCCGCTGCCGCAGCCCCTCGGGCGCCGCCTCGAAACCGGTCCGCAGCGCCGGATGGCGCACCACCAGCCGCCGCAGGGCGTGGCGCAGCGCCGCCGCGTCGACGGGCCCGTCCAGCCGGAACGCCTGGCCGACGTGGTAGGCGCGGGACGCCGGATGGCGCCGCTGGTGCAGCCAGAGCCGCTGCTGTTCGGCGGTGGCCGGGGCCGAGCGGGCGCCCGAGGGCGGTGCCACCGGCGGATAGGGCGACGCACCGGCCCCGCGGGCGGCCGCCACCGCCTCGGCGACAGCGGCGAGATCCCCGCCGAGCACCAGCGAACGGTCCAGCTCACAGCCCCAGCGGCGGCGCGCCGCGAAGCAGAACCGCAGCGCCTTCAGCGAATCGCCGCCCGCCGCGGTCCACCTGTCGTCCGGCCGGGGATCGGCCACCCCCAGCACCTCACCGGCCAGCTCCAGCACCTCCCGCTGCCACGGCGTCACCGCCACCGCGGTGTGCGGCGTGCCCCGCCACGGCCGGTCCGCGGCGGCCAGCAGCGCCGCCTCGTCGACCTTGCCGTTGGCGGTGCGCGGCACCTCGTCCACCAGGAAGAGATGGTGCGGCCGCATGTACGTGGGCAGCCCCTCGGCGAGGTGGCGCTCGCACTCCTCGTACGACAGCTCGCCGTCCGTCACCAGGAACGCCAGCAGCTCGTGCGGGCCGTCCCCTCCGGAGCGGCGGGTGCAGACATGGGCGCGGCGCACCGCCGGGTGTGCCTCGATCCGCCGCTCCAGCTCACCCGGTTCGATCCGGAAACCCCGGACCTTGACCTGCCGGTCGGCGCGCCCCACATACGTCAGCAGCCCGTCGTCACCGGCGCGCACCAGGTCACCGGTGCGGTAGTGGACCTCGCGCCCGCCGTCGTACCAGGGCAGCCGGACGAAGCGGCGCGCCGTCTCCTCGGGGAGGTTGCGGTACCCGGCGGCCAGCCCGGAGCCCGACAGGTACAGCTCCGCGACCTCACCGGGCGCGGCGGTCCGCTCCGCGTCCGCCACGACCAGCGCCGCCCCGGTCCCCGGCAGCGGCCGGCCGATGGGTACGACCTCACCGCCGAAGTCGCGCGGGATGGCGTACGACACCGCGAAGGTGGTGGTCTCCGTCGGCCCGTAGCCGTTGAAGAGCCGGGTGGCGGCGTCCGGGTTGTGGCGGTACCAGCGGCGGACGGTGCGGGCGTTGAGCTGCTCACCGCCGACGAGGACCTGCCGGGCGCCGGCGAAGCAGCCGGGCGCGGTGTCCACCACGGCGTTGAACAGCGCCGCGGTGACGAACAGCGTCTCGATCCCCTCGCGCAGCAGCGTCGCGGCCAGCCGCTCCGGGTCGCGGACGGCCGCGTCGTCGACGACCACGCAGACCCCGCCGGTCAGCAGCGGTACCCACACCTCGAAGGTCAGCGCGTCGAACGCCGGATTGGACAGGCAGCCGAACCGCATGCCCGGCGCCGTCCCGATGAACTCCGGCCGCGCCAGCCGCAGCACCCCCGCGTCCCCGATCTCGACGCCCTTGGGCAGCCCGGTCGTGCCGGAGGTGTAGAAGAGGAAGGCGTGCGGCCCGCCGGCGGCCGGCCGCTCCTGCGGCGCGGGGAAGCCGCCGCGCCCGGCGAGCAGCCCGTCCGCGTCCAGCGGCCGGACACCCGCCGGGACCTCGGGCGCCGGTGCGCCGTGGACGAGGGCGACGGCACCGGCGTCGGTGAGGATGTGGCGGCGGCGCTCCGGCGGGCTCTGCGCGTCCAGCGGGACGACGCGGGCGCCCAGCCGCAGGATGCCCAGCATCACGCAGATCAGCCGCCAGGAGCGCGGCAGCTGCACCGCCACCGCCTGCCCGGGACGCACCCCGGCGCGGCGCAGACCGTCCGCGACGGCGGCGCCGGCCGCGTCCAGCTCCGCGTAGTCCAGCCGCACCGCGCCGTCGCGCACCGCGGGCGCGGCGGGGGTACGCAGCGCCTGCGCGTGCACCGCCCGCGCCAGCCCGCCGGATGCGCCTTCGGCGGCGGGCCCGTGGCCGGTGTGGTGAGGGGTCGTCATGCCGCACCTCCGACGAGGGCACCGGCCGGGGCCTGCGGCATCCGGGCCAGTTCCGCGGTGATCAGCTCCGCCACCCGCGGCAGCTGATCGCCCTCCAGGATGTCCCAGTGGCCGCAGGGCACCGGCTCGGTCACCAGCCCGCCGCCGGCCCGCCACGCCCAGAACGCCCGGGTCCGCGGCGCGACGGCCGGATCGCCGTCCTCCTCGGTGGCCTGGACGAACACCAGCCGGGCGGCGGACGGCCGCACCTCGTGGTCGCGGGCGGTCATCCGGTTGTGGTTGTAGATCCGCAGGTACCGGTCGATCTGCGCGTCCTCGATGCCCGGGTACATCCCGTTGAACCGCACCAGCTTCGCGCGGAACTCCTCGGCGTCCACCGGCGTGACGGCCGCCCGCGCCGCCGGATCGTCGGCGGCACGGGTGTCGAGCAGCACCACACTGACCCGGCGGTGCCCCGCCTCGGCCAGCAGCCGCCCCATCTCCTGCGCGACGAGCCCGCCGTACGACAGCCCGCACAGCACCAGCGACTCGTCCTCGCGTACCTCGATCAGCCGCAGATACTCCTCGGCCATCGCCGCCACCGAGGGCAGCGGCTCCTCCCCGGCGTTGAGTCCGGGCGACTGGATGCCGACGACACCGGTCTCGGGCGGCAGCGCCGTGGCCAGCGGCAGATAGCAGAACGCGGTACCGCCCGCCGGATGGACGCAGATCACCCGCTGCCGTCCGTCGCCCGGCCGGAACGTGATCAGACTGCCCGGCTGCGCGGGTGCGCCGGAGCGCAGCCGGGCGGCCAGCGCCTCGATCGTCGGGTGCGCCAGGATGTCGCGGATGGGCAGCGCCTCGCCGAACTCCTCGCGGACGGCGGAGGCGACCTTGATGGCGGAGACGGAGGTCCCGCCGATGTCGAAGAAGTTGTCGGTGACGGAGATCGACGGCCGCAGCAGCACGCTCTGCCAGATGCGGTGCAGCGCCAGTTCGGTGTGGTCGCGCGGCGCCGCGGTGTTCACCCGCGACGGCACCGAACGCGCCGCCGTCCGCAGCGCGTCGCGGTCCACCTTGCCGCTGCGGTTGAGCGGCAGCGCCGCGAACTCCACGAAGAGCGCGGGGATCATGTGGTCGGGCAGGTACCGGGCGAGGTCGGAGCGCCACTCGTCGGCCCGGCGCGGCGCGGCGTCGCCCCGGCCCAGGGCGGCGATGAGCCGCAGTTCACCGGCGGCGTCCCGGTCGGTGACGACCGCCGCCTCCCGCACCCCGTCCAGCGCCAGCAGCGCCGTCTCCACCTCCCGCGGTTCGATCCGGAAGCCGCGCAGCTTGATCTGGTCGTCGCGGCGGCCCAGGAACTGCGCGGTCCCGTCGGGCAGCCGCCGCGCCAGGTCGCCGGTGCGGTAGATCCGCCCGCCCGGGACGAACGGATCGGGCAGGAACCGCTCCTCGGTCAGGTCCGGGCGGCCGTGGTATCCGGCGGCGAGCGAGGCGCCGCCGAGCCAGATCTCGCCCGGGACGCCCGGTGGGACCGGCCGCATCCGCGCGTCGAGGAGGTACATCCGGGTGTTGCCGATCGGCCGGCCGATCGGGCAGGGCCGCTCCACCGGCCGCGGGTCGGTGTGGGCGGTGCTGTAGGTGGTGGCCTCGGTCGGTCCGTAGCCGTAGCAGATGCGCAGCCCCGGCAGCGCCTCGGTCATCCGGTACAGGGCCGCCTCCGGCAGCGGCTCCACACCGGTCAGCAACTGCCGCAGCGCCAGCCCCGCCAGCCGCTCCCGCGGCGCCTCGTCGATCCACCGGACGTACGCGGGCGGCAAGAACGCCTGCACGACGCGGTGTTCGCGCATCCAGTCGAGCAACGCCTCCGGGTCGCCCCGCAGTTCGTCGGGGACGAGATGGAGGACGGCGCCGGTGGCCGGCGGCAGCAGCAGCTCGTGGACCATCGCGTCGAAGCCGATGCCCGACCACGCGGATGTCGCCTCGCCGGGCGTGGCCCCGAACCGGTCCAGCCAGGTGTCGAGGAGGTTCAGCACACTGCGGTGGGTGACCGCCACGCCCTTGGGCCGCCCGGTCGACCCGGAGGTGTACAGGACGTACGCCAGGTCCTCGGGCGCCACCGCCACCACGGGCGCCCGCTCCGGATCGCCCTCCGCCTCGACGCTCCGCAGGTCGAGATGGCCGTCGGGCGCGTCGGCGCGGTCGGTCAGCACCAGCGCCGGAGCGGCGTCCGCGAGCATCGCGGCGCGGCGCGCGTCCGGCTGCCCGGGATCCAGCGGCAGGAACGCGGCGCCCGCCTTGAGGATGCCGAGCAGCCCGACCACCAGCTCCGGGGTCCGCCCGGCGTGCAGTGCGACGACCTGACCGGGGCGCACCCCGCGGGCGGCCAGCGCGGCGGCGAGCCGGTCCGCCCGCCGGGCCAGCGTGCCGTAGCTGAGGGTCCGGCCCTCGCACACCACCGCCGGGGCGTCGGGCCGGGCCGCGGCCTGTGCGTCGAAGCGGGCGGTCAGCGCGGCGGGTTCGGCGACCGGCACGGCGGCGTCGCCCCGCGTCGCGTCCCAGTCGGCCAGCAGCTGACGGCTCTCCGCCTCGTCCAGCAGCTCCAGTTCACCGACGGTCCGCCCGGGATCGCCGGCCATCTGCGTCAGCACCCGCTCCAGGTACCGGGCGTACCGCTCGACCGTCGCCCGGTCGAACAGCGCGGTGGCGAAGTCGATGTGGCCGGTCAGCCGGCCGTCCTCCTCGGTCACCATCAGCATCAGGTCGAACTTGGCGGCGATGAAGGGGAGTTCCAGTTTCTCCGCGGCCAGTGCGGGCAGCTCCAGCAGCGTCGCCAGCTCCGGGGTCCACGACAGCGTCGTCTGGAACAGCGGGGTGTGGGCGCTGCTGCGTGGCGGGTTGACCAGCTCCACCACCCGCTCCAGCGGCAGTTCCTGATGGGTCAGCGCACCACGGATCCCGGCGCGGCTCGCACGCATCACCTCGGCGACGGTCGGGTCGCCGGACAGATCGCTGCGCAGCGCGAGGGTGTTGGCGAAGAAGCCGATGACGTCGTCCGCGTCCCGGCCGCGGCGGTTGCCGCTGGGGATGCCGACAACGATGTCGTCCTGGCCGGAGAGGCGTGACAGCAGGATGGACCAGCCGGTCAGCACCGAGGCGAAGAGCGAGGCGCCGTGCTCCGCCCCGGCGTCGCGCAGCGCGGCGGTCGTCGCCGCGTCCAGCCCCACCGCGACCTGGTCGCCGCGGAAGTCCTGCCGGGGCGGACGGGGCCGGTCCGCGGGCAGCTCCAGCACCGGCGGCGCGCCGTCCAGCCGCTCGCGCCAGTACGCCTCCTGCGCGACGACCTCCGGCTCGGCCGCCCGCGCGACCTGATCGGCGGCGTGGTCGGCGAACTGCCGGGCCGGCGGCGGCAGCGGATCGCCCGCACCCGCCAGGAACGCCGCGTAGAGCGCGTTCAACTCCCGTACCAGGATGATCTGTGACGCCCCGTCGATCACCAGATGGTGCGCCGTCACCATCAGCACATGGTCCTCGGGCGCCAGCCGTACGAGAGTGCCGCGGGCGAGCGGACCGGTGCTCAGGTCGAACGGGACGGCGGCGTCCTCCCGGAGCACCGCGGCGAGCCGTTCCGCCGGCACCGGCCCGTCCGACAGATCGATGGTGACCAGCGGGAACCCGCTGTCGGCGGGCGCCGCGATCTGGTACGCCTCCCCGTCGACGGCCACCATGCGGCACCGCAGGATCTCGTGCCGCGCCGCGATCGTGTCGAGCGCCCGGCCCAGTGCCGCCGTGTCGAGCGGACCGCGCAGCCGGTAGGCGAGCGGCTCGTTGTACGCGTCCTCCGCCCCCGCCATCTGGCTCAGCACCCACAGCCGGCGCTGCGAGGGGGACAGTGGCCGCGGTGCCCCCTCGCTCCGCACCGCCGTGCTGCCGCCGGGCGTCCCCGCGGCGCCGGACGTGCCGCTGCCGGGGGGCGTGAAGGTCTCGGTCACCGGGGGAACCATCTCTTTCCTCTGGGGAAAACGGACAGGAAGGAGCACCGGACAACGGCCCGCCGTCGCGGGGCGTCCCGGGTGCGGAAGGGTGGCCGCTGTGCGGTGGCGCGGGCGGGAGACGCACGGACGCCCTCGCGCACGGCGAGGGGGCGGCGGACGGTCCGGGGGGCCGTCCATGAGCGCGGGGCACGCCGCCGGGCGGCGGATCCGGGCCCCGGCCTCCACCCGCCGGACCGGCGGGCAGCGGGCCGTTGTTCGCCCTTGCACCCACTACATGTTCACTTCCGCGCCGCAACACCGCGTCCGCCGGACCGGCACCGCAACAGAGCGCCGTTGCGGGCGGAATGAGTCGAAAACCCGTTCCTGCGACATCAGTGATGATTGATCAGCGCGGGAGGAAGTGTCAATGGGCGGAGGTTCCCGTCGCGTTGAGTGATGCGCTCCCGACCGTTCGTGACCAGGCATGTCGGGTGCCGTGCGCCCCGTTTCGGGGACCTGGCGGCCTCATTCCGCCGCCCCCCGCGCTCGCTCCCGGAACGCCACCGGCGTCTCCCGCGTCCGCAGCTGGAAGAAGCGGGTGAAGACCGCGGCGCCGGGGAAACCGAGCCGTTCGCCGACCGCCGCCGCGGACAGGTCGGTGTGCACCAGCAACCGCTTCGCCTCCAGCAGGATCCGGTCGTCGAGCAAGCGCTTGGCGCCACAGCCCGCCGCCGCGCCCGTCGCCCGGGTCAGTGTCCGCACGCTGTACCCCAGCGCCCGCGCGTAGTCCTCGACGCGGTGGCTGCGGGTGAAGTCCCGCTCCACCGCCTGCTGGAAGCGGTGGAACACCTCACCGCCCGCCATCTCCCGGCGCGATCCGCCCGGCAGATGCGCCAGCCGCAGCACCAGCACCGCCAGCAGATGCCGGACGACCTCGACGTGCACCTCCAGGGGCAGATCCGTCAGCCGCCGGTACTCGCGCTCCAGCATCTCCAGCGTGGCGCGCACCTGTCCGGCGGCCGGTTCCGCCGGGGTCAGCGGCAGCCGCCAGGCTCGCCGCTGAAGCCGTGCGGCGGACGCGGTCGCCGCACCGAGGAACCCGGGCTCGAAGAGGACGGCCGTTCCTTCGGCCGCCGCCAGGTCACGGGCGAGGGTGAGGACCTGCCCCGGCCGCACCCACAGCCACGCGCCCTCGCCCACCGCGCACGCGGTGAGGTCCACGGAGCAGAGCAGCACCCCGGACCGGACGGTGATCAGCAGGTGGAACGCGGGACGCAGCGGTGCGTAGGCGCCGCCCCACCGCTCGGCGAGCGCGGCGAAGCCGGCGAGGGAGGTGACCTCCACGCCCGGCGGCCCGCCCGGCGTCACCGGGAACGCGGCCTCGGTGATCCGGGCACCCGCCCCGGCCGCCGCCCGCCGCGGAAGCTGTCCGTTTCTGCACATGACGCGTCCCGAGAGTACAGGGGAGGGCGCCGCAAGCATGCCTAGCGTGAAGACACAGCAACGGTCACCGCGGGGCGCGGCAGCCGTGCGCCCGGTCCGGTGCGCGCGCTCCCCGCCGCCCTGCCCTGACCGAAATTGTTCCGCGCAGGGCGCGCGGGATCACGTACCGGAGGGCAGCACCATGCGGTTGATCGTCGGCATCACGGGCGCGACGGGGGCGGTCCTCGGCGTCCGGCTCCTTCAGGCGCTGCGGGCGACGCCCGGCGTCGAGACGCATCTGATCCTCTCCCGCTGGGCCCGCGCCACCGTCGAGCTGGAGACCGGGTACACCGCCCGGGAGGTCGCCGCCCTGGCCGACGTCACCCACGGCCCGGAGGACCAGGGCGCAGCCATCTCCTCCGGCTCGTTCCGTACCGACGGCATGGTCGTCGTGCCGTGCTCGATGAAGACCCTCGCCGGTATCCGCACCGGCTACGCCGAGGGGCTCATCGCCCGCGCCGCCGACGTCGTCCTCAAGGAACGCCGCCGCCTCGTCCTCGTCCCGCGCGAGACCCCGCTGAGCGAACTCCACCTGGAGAACATGCTCGCCCTCGCCCGGATGGGCGCCCGGATCGTCCCGCCGATGCCGGCCTTCTACCACCGCCCGGAGACCGTCGACGACCTCGTCGACCACTTCACCGCCCGCCTCCTGGACCAGCTCGGCCTGGCGTCCCCCGACGCCCGCCGCTGGAGGGGATTCCGCAACGCACGTACCACACACCGTTCCTGACGCCCACTCACCCGGAGAAGACCATGACCCAGCACGGCCCCGCCCTCAACTTCCGTGACTTCCTCGACGAACTGCTCGCCACCGGCGACGCGGTCACCGTCGAACGGCCCGTGGACCCGCACCTCGAAGCCGGTGCCGTCACCCGCCGCGCCTACGAGACGTACGCCCCCGCCCCGCTCTTCACCGCCCTCACCAGCGGCACCCCGGGAATGCGCATCCTCGGCGCGCCCGCCGGGATGAGCACCCCGGACAAGGGCGCCCACGGCCGCCTCGCCGCCCACGTCGGGCTCGGCCGGCACGCCACCCCGCGCGCCGTCGTGGAAAAACTGATCACCGCGATGCACGCCGAACCGCTGGAGCCCGTCACCGTCACCGGCGGCCCCTGCAAGGAGAACGTGCTGCGCGGCGCCGACGTCGATCTGACGGCGCTGCCCGTCCCGCTGCTGCACCAGGAGGACGGCGGGCGCTACCTCGGCACCTACGGCTTCCACATCGTCCGCACCCCCGACGGCTCCTGGACCAGCTGGTCCGTCGCCCGCACCATGCTCGCCGGACCCACCACCCTCACCGGCCCGGCCATGCCCCGGCAGCACATCGGCATGATCCACGCGCTGTGGCGGGAGAAGGGCCTGCGCACCCCGTGGGCGATGGTGCTGGGCGCCCCGCCCGCCGCCCTCGCCGCCGCCGGGATGCCGCTGCCCGCGAACGTGAGCGAGGACGGCTACGTCGGCGCGCTCACCGGCAGCCCCGTCGAGGTCGTCAAGGCGGAGAGCAACGACCTGTACGTCCCCGCCAACGCCGAGATCGTGCTGGAGGGCTACCTCGACGCCGAGGAGACCGCGCCCGAGGGGCCGATGGGGGAGTACCACGGCTACTCGTTCGGGGTGAGCCGCCCGCAGCCCGTCTTCCACGTCGAGACGGTCACCCACCGCGACCGCCCGGTGCTGCCGGTCTGCGTCGCGGGCCTGCCCCCGGAGGAGAACCACACCATCTGGGGCACGATGATCTCCGCCACCGCCCTCGACGTACTGCGCACCGCCGGCCTCCCGGCCGACTTCGCCTGGTGCTCCTACGAGGCCGCCACCTGCTGGCTGGTCGTCTCCCTCGACCGCGAGGGTCTGCGCCGGATGCGCACCACCGAACGTGAACTGGCCGACACCGTCGCCCGCGTCCTGTTCGGCTCGCACCCGGGCTGGCTCGTCCCCAAGGTGCTGCTGGTCACCGACGACATCGACATCACCGACATCCGCCAGGTCGTCTGGGCGCTCGCCACCCGCACCCACCCCGGCACCGGCACGTACGTCTACCCGGACGCCCCCGGCATCCCGCTGGTGCCCTACCTCACGCCCGACGAGGCCGCCGCGGGCCGCGGCGGCAAGTCCGTGACCTGCGCGCTGCTGCCCGGCCAGCTCGACGGCACCTCCCGCGCCGTCACCGCGTCGTTCGCCACCTCCTACCCCGAGGAGCTGCGCCGCCGC
Source organism: Streptomyces sp. NPDC027185 (assembly GCF_055567035.1). Classification (NCBI taxonomy): domain Bacteria; kingdom Bacillati; phylum Actinomycetota; class Actinomycetes; order Kitasatosporales; family Streptomycetaceae; genus Streptomyces; species Streptomyces sp. NPDC027185. Next base: position 337,107 of record NZ_JBVHRF010000003.1, read on the forward strand.
GTCGTCGCGGACTGGGCCGCATACGGCTACCGCTGAGCCGCCGCCGGGCCGCCCCGCGCGAGGCGGCCCGGCCGGGGCGGCCTCAGCCCTTCCCGCCGAACGCGCCGCCGGGGCCGAACGCCAGCGCCGCGAACCGCTCGCCGATCCGGCGGTGGGTGGCGGCGTCCGGGTGGAGCTGATCGGGCAGCGGCAGCTCGGCGAAGTCCTCCTCGCCGTACAGGTCCCGCCCGTCGAGGAGGAACAGCTGCGGGTCCCCGGCGGCGCGCTGGCGCACGATGCGGGCCAGCTCCTCGCGGATGACGTTCATCGTCAGCTTGCCCGCGGCCCGCTCCTCGGGCTTGCCCGCGGCCTTGAACCGCAGCCGCCCCTCGGCGAGATGCTCCGGATCGGGAACGCTGGGCCCCGGGGTGTCCTCGTGGATCGGGCAGAGCAGCGGCGAGATCACCAGCAGCGGGGCGGTGGGGTGGCCCTCCCGGATCGTGTCCAGGAAACCGTGCATCGCCGGGGCGAAGGCCCGCAGCCGCATCAGATCGGCGTTGACGATGCTCATCCCGATCTTGACGCTGAGCAGGTCCGCGGGGGCGTCCCGCATGGCGCGGGCGGTGAACGGATCGAGCAGCGCACCGCCGCCCAGCCCCAGGTTGACCAGCTCCGCACCGCCCAGGGAGGCGGCCAGCGCCGGCCAGGTCGCGCTGGAGCCGGCGGCGTTCGAACCATGGCTGACCGAACTGCCGTGGTGCAGCCACACCGGCGCTCCGCGCGACGGCACCGGCTCGACGGGCGCGTCCGCCCGCAACGCCACCAGCTGCGTGATCTCGTTGTACGGCAGCCAGATCTCGATGTCCTTGGCGCCCTCGGCGAGCCCCGCGAAGCGCACCGTACCGGGCGGCCCCGGCTTCGTCTCGGCCTTCCCCGCGGCCATGTCCATCAACAGGACGTTGCCCCCGCTGGTCGCCCCCCGCGCCGTCAGCTCCCCGTCGACGAGCAGGTCGTACACACCGTCCGGCCGCTCCGGCGCGCCCACGTTCGCCATCTTCGTCCGCAGGGTGTCCAGTTCGACGGTGGTGGCGTGGGTACGGAACGCCAGCCGTACGCCGGAGGGTTGCGACTCCGCGAGGGCGAGCTGCGCGTCGGTGCACTGCGCGCGGGCCCGCGCGGGCAGCCGGTGCGGCAGCAGCCCCTGGGCGGTGCGCTCCACGTCGAGGGCGCCGCGCAGCAGCTTCTCGGTGAGCGGGATGCGGAGCAGCTCCGCCGGTGCGGCGGCCGGGTCCGCGGTGTCGTCGTGCTGAGAGGTCATGGCCCCAGCCTGTCAACTGCTTTCCGAATGCGCACACGAATACCCGCGCGCGGCGCGGAGCGGGCCGGACCGCCGGGGGACGGACCACGGTTGCACAGCGGAAACCCAGTCAATAGCGTCGCGGTATGTCCTCCACCGTCCCGCGCAAGCGCACCCGGAAGTCCCCCGCCGCCCGGCGGGCCGAGATCGTCGCGGCCGCCGCCGCCGTGGCCCTCGCCGACGGACTGGAGTGCATCACCCTGCGCCGGATCGCCGACGACCTCGGCGTTAGGCCCGGACTGATCGGCCACTACTTCCCGTCGGTCGAGGAACTCGTCGCGGAGGCGTTCGGCAGCGCCGCCCGCACCGAACTGGACGCCCTGCTGCCCGCCGACCGCACCGGCACCACCCCCACCGAGAGCCTGGCCCGGTTCTTCGCCCGCGCCACCGGCCCCGCGTACGACGGCGTCAGCCGCCTGTGGATCAACGCCCGCCACCTCAGCCGCTACCACCCGGTCCTGCGCGAACGGGTCGGCGAGCAGGAGGCCGCCTGGCGCGAGCGGCTGGAGACGGTGATCCGCGAGGGCGTCGACCGGGGGGAGTTCCGCACCGCCGACCCGTACGTGACGATGATCCAGATCCTGGTGGTCATCGACGGCCTCGGCGCCCACGCCAACACCGACACCACCGACCGCCCCGCCGCGGTGACCGGCATGGCCCGGACCACCGCCGAACGCGAACTCGGCCTTGCCGCCGGCACCCTCGGCCCCCGCCCCGAGGACACCCGTCCCCCGGCAGGCGACCGGACCGCCGCCGGCTGACCGCCGCCGCACGCGCACGATTCCCCCGGCCGCCGCGCCCCTCCCGCTACCGTGCGGGGGCAAGGGCCCGGAAGGCACGGCCCCGGGCCGGCGGCGGAGCCCGCCACCCCGCGGGAGCCACCGGCCACACACCGCTCACCACAGGGGGACACCGATGGAATTCGCCCAGATCCGGCTGCTCGTCACGGACTTCACCGGCTGCTACCGCTTCTACCGGGACGTCCTCGGACTCACCCCGCAGTTCGAGGCGCCCGACGGGCCGTACGCGAAGTTCACCGCCGCCGGCGGCACCACGGGCATCGCGCTCCAGGACCGCGCGCAGATGGCCGAGGTCCTGGACACCCTCGCCGGTGCGCCGGCCGGTCACCGCTCCCTCGTCGTCCTGCGCGTCGACGACCTCGACCGCCACTGCGCGGAACTGGCCTCGCGCGGCGCGGCCCCGGTCCACGGCCCCGCGCCGATGACGGACCGGATGCGGGTCGCCCACTTCACGGACCCCGAGGGCAATATCGTCGAATTCCAGGAGTGGCTGACGCCGCGCGTCTGAGGCCGGACATGGTGGTGCGGGCGGGAACCCCCTCGGGTTCCCGCCCGCACTGTCTGCCGTGCCGGGGCACGGCGTGGTCTCCGGCGGAAGCCGGTCGCCGGTGACCAGGTCTCAGAAGTCGTAGGGCTTTTCGGTGTTCCAGTTGAGGACGTCGGCTTCGTTGTAGGTGAATTGGGGTTTGTCGCCCTTGATGTCGACGGAGTAGGCGGGCTTTTCGTTGCCGTTGTTGTCGCGGAGGGCGAGGGAGAGGCCGGTGCCGGTGTGGTTGTCCTTGCCGTAGTCGAAGAGGTTGACGGCGCTGTAGACCTTGCCGCCGGGGCGCAGCATGATCGGCTGGTCGCCGCCGTTGGCCTTCTTCGAGAGCGGCAGGGCGGCACCCTCACCGTTGATCTTGACGGTGGGATAGGAGGTGATCAGGCAGGGCTTGTCGCCTTTGTTGACGGCGGTGAGCAGGAGGTGGTCGCCCTGCTGGCCGGCGAGTTCGTGCTCGGCGGTCACCAGCAGCTCGTCACCGACACACAGATCGACACCGGCCTCCTGGCCGGCGCTGTCACCCGACGCCGACGTCGACTCCGCCTGTCCCTTGGTGTCCGTGCCGCTGTTGGCCTGCGCGGAGCCGCCCTTGGCGTCCTGCCCGGCCGACGCCGACCGGCTCTGACCGGACGCGTCGTTGGCCTTCGCCGCGTCGTCGGCGCCGCCGCAAGCGGTCAGACTCAACGCCAGCGTGGCGGTCGCGGCGGCCAGAACGGAGGCACGGACGCGGGACGACCGGGAAAGACGGGACATACGCATGGTTCCCCCTACGAATCGAGCGGGACATCCAGATCCATCCCGCGGTGTGCACACCACCCTTCCCGCGCCCGGAAACGTTCCGCAAACGCCTCACTCACGTCCCGCTGTCAGCCCGTGCGCACCCGGACGGCAGTCCCGATCGTCGTGCGTCCTCGCTGGTCAGGAGCGTGAACGCAGACGAGCCAGCGCCTTGTCGTACCGTTCCTGGAGCTGCGGGTCCGCGGCCGTGGGGACCTTCAGCAACACACCGAGCGCCCGCACCGCGCCGTCGTCGAAACCGCACGCCTCCGCCGTGTCGGCCGCCTCCCGGAGCCGGGCCGTGCCCCCGGCCTCGTCGCCCATACCGAGCAGCGCCTCCCCGGCGGCGGCAATCAGCAGGATCCGGCCCGCCGCGGAGGCGTCCACCACCTCGTCCAGCTTCTGGGCCGCCGCCACCGTCACCAGCGCCGCCTTCCAGGCCCCGCACTCCAGGTGATGGCGGGTCAGGTGGTAGAGCGCGAGACGTTCGGTGTACGGGTCCCCGGCGCTGCGCGCCAGCCGCGCCGCGTCGGCGCACTCCTGCGCGGCCTCCTGCGGATTGCCCAGTGCCGCCTGCGCCAGCGACAGGTTGACCAGCGCCGTCGCCTGCGCGCGGACGTCCCCGGCCCGCGCCGCCAGCACCGGGGCGGCCTCCAGATGGGCCAGCGCCTCCGGCAGCCGGCCCTCCTCCGTCAGCACCCACCCCAGCAGCGCCAGGATCCGGGACTGCGCCCGCAGGTCACCGTCGGCCCGCGCCGCCGCCAGCGCCGTGCCCAGCAGCGGCGACCAGCCCTCCCGCACCCGCCACACGATCTGCGGCCACAGGCCCAGGACGAGTCGCCAGGTCCGGCTGTGCAGCCCCGCCGCGTCCGCCGCGGCCGCCGCCAGCGTCAGCCCCTCCCGCTCGCTCTCGTACCACGCCATCGCCTCGTCCCGGCCGGCGAACCGGCGGATCTCCCGGGGCGCGTGGTGGTCGTCGGGCAGCGGGAAGCACGACTCGTCGCCCGGCTCGGCCGCGTCGGCGGCGGCCAGCGCGGTCGCCACGGAGTGATCGAGTGCCCGCACCAGGGTGTCCGGGTCCGCGTCCAGACCCCGCGCGTACAGCCGGACGAGGTCGTGCAGCGTCCAGCGGTCCGGCGCGGTCCGGGTCACCAGATGGGCCGCGGCGAGCCGCTCCAGGGCGGCCTCGGCGGTGGCCGGGTCGGTGCCCGCCAGGGCCGCCGCCGCGTACCGGTCGAGATGGGTGCCGGGGTGGCGGCCCAGGTGCGCGAAGTGGTGCGCGGCGTCCGCCGGCAGCCGGCGCACCGTCAGCCGCAGCGCCGCCCGCACACCGGTGTCCTCGACGTCCAGCAGCCCCAGCCGCCGTGACTCGTCGGAGAGTTCCCCGCTGAGCGTGGACAGCGACCACTCCGGCTGATCGGTCAGCCGGGCCGCGGTCACCCGCAGCGCCAGCGGCAGCCCGCCGCACAGCTCGGCCAGCCGCCGGGCCGCCCCCGGCTCCGCGCGCACCCGCTCCGGGCCGAGCACCGCGGCGAGCAGCGCGGTGCCGTCGTCGGGCCCGAGGACGTCCACGGGAACCGGCCGCGCCGCGTCGGACGCGATCAGACCGGGCAGCCGGTGGCGGCTGGTGACCACCGTGACGCACCGCGCGCCGCCCGGCAGCAGCTCCTGCACCTGCGCCGAGCCGGGCGCGTTGTCCAGGACGACCAGCAGCTCACGGCCGGCCGCCAGGGACCGGAACAGCGCCGACGCCCCGCGCGCCGACTCCGGTATCCGGCGCGGCCCCACACCCAACGCGAGCAGGAACTCCCGGACCACCTCGGCCGGCTCCGCCTCGGGGGTGTCGCTGAAGCCCCGCAGGTCGGCGTAGAGCAGCCCCCCGGGGAAACGGTCGCGGTTGAGGTGGGCCCAGTGCACCACCAGCGCGGTCTTGCCCACCCCGGCGGGCCCGGTGACCAGACAGACGGGTGCCTCCCCGGTGGCGGCGCGATCGAGCGCCGCCAGCTCCTCCGCGCGGCCGTGGAAACCGCGCGGCAGCCGGGGGAGGAGATCGACGGTCTCCGGGGGCGCGGTCTTCACGGGCGGCGCGGGCCGCGGCTCCGGGGGCGCCGACGGAGCCACCGGGACCGCCTGGGGCGCGGTGCTCTCGTCGCCGCGCAGCACCACCGCGTACGCGTCCGCCAGCTCCCGCCCCGGATCGACGCCCAGCTCCTCGGCGAGCAGCCGCCGTGTGCGATGGAACCAGTCCAGCGCCTCCGAACGGCGCCCCGCCCGCTGGAGCACCCGGATCAGCGCCGCCGACAGCGACTCCCGCAGCGGCTGGGCCGCCGCCTCCGCCCGCAGCAGCGCCGCCGCCCGCGCGTACTCACCGAGCTGCCCGTACGCCTCGGCCAGCAGCTCCACGGTGGTCAACCGCAGCTCCTCCAGGGCGTGCGCGGCGGATTGGAGCGGGGCGCTGCGGTACGCGCCGGTCAGCGCGGGCCCCTGCCACAGCGCCAGCGCCTCCTGGTACATCGCCACCGCGTCGCCCGCCGCCCGCTGCCCGCGCGCCAGCGCCACCAGCTCCTCGAAGCGGTGCGCGTCCAGCAGGCTCTCCGGCATCCGCAGCACGTACGCCGCGCCCTGGGTGACCAGCTCCACGCCGTACATCCCGGCCCCGGCGTCGTTCAGCAGCGAGCGCAGCCGCGAGACGTGGCCCTGGATGACGCTGCGGGCCCGGGGCGGCGGCTCCTGGTCCCACAGCGCGTCCGTGAGCGCCTCCACCGGGACCGGGTGGTTGGAGCGCAGCAGCAGAGCGGCGAGCAGACTACGCCGCTTCGCGGGGCCGAGCGGCAGATCGCCGACCTCGGTGACGACGGAAACCGCTCCGAGCAGCCGGAACTCCACTGACCTATCTCCTCCTGGGGGAAACCGACACATTACCGGAGGTCGGGTGAATGTTCCCCGGCCCGGTTCCGCACTTCTGGGGAAGCCCGGTGGACGTGGGCGGTCGGCCACCACCGGAGTCCCCGGGGCGGCACACGGGCCGCCGCCCCGGGAGCTTCCTGCCTCCGCGCGGACGCGGGCCCGCGTCCGCCGGACCCGCACCCGCCGGGCCCGCCTCAGAACACCCGGAGCGCCACCAGCGCGCCGGAATTCAGGACGAACAGCCGGTTCCCGTCGCCCGCCGCGGTCCGGCCGGTGCCCTCCTTGAGGGGGTAGACCTGCCCCTGGGCGAGACCGTCGCTGTTGCGCGGCCAGCCGCTCACCCCGGTGTCGCGGCTCTCCACCACCCACACGCTGCCCGCCTGCACGACCGGCGGCTGCCACGGCGGTGTCACCCCGGCCAGCATCGTGGTGACGTTCGCGTCGGAGCCGTCGGCGCGCAGCGACCGCAGCGCGTCGCCGTCGACGGCGTACACCACCCCGGCGGCCACCGCCGGCGGCCCGAAGCCGTACACCCCGCGCCGGATCGGCTGCATGGCGGGCTTGTTCCACCGCACCGCGCCGTCGCGCGCGCCGACCGCCGCCAGGGTGTGCCCGCCCAGGTACACCGTGCCGTTGTCGATCACCGGCCGCAGCGCGCCCGCGGCCTGCCCCTTACGGACCCATGCCCGCCCGCCGTCGGCGGCGCGTACCGCGCACACATCGCCGGCGGACGTGCAGAGCACCAGCACCCCGGCGCCGAGCGCCGCCGCCGGGCGGCCGCCGGTCAGCGGCAGCGGCGGCCGCCGCGTCCACCGCACCGACGCGTCAGCCGTCCGCACGCACCGCAGCTCGCCCTCGGACGTCAGGACGTACACATGGGCGGCGTCGGCGGCCAGCAGGGTGTTCACCGCGGCGTCGGCGGTCCACCGGGGCTCGCCCGTCGCGGCGACGTAGGTGCGCAGCACGCCGTCGCCGTCGGCGGTGGCCACCAGCCGGTCGGCGACCGAGAGATAGCCCGCGTCGGCCCGCGCCTCCCCGGCCCGCCACCGCTCCTTGCCGTCCGCGACCCGCCGCGCCGCGATCCCGCCGCCCGCCGCCGCGAAGACCACCACGTCCCGTACCGGCAGCGGCGCCGGTGAGCCCGCGTCGGCCACGCCCTCCTCCGGACCCCACAGCGCCTGCGGCGCTCCGGAGCCGCCGCTGCCCAGCTCCGCGGGGCGCACCGAGGCGGCCGACGGGATGTCGAACGGGTCGGCGACGGCCGCGGGCCCGCCGTCCGAGAGCCACCACACCGCACCGCCCGCACCCGCCGCCACCAGGGCGCCGCCGCCCGCCAGCAGCCCCAGCAGCCGCCGCCGCGACGGCTGCGCGGCGGGCACCACCGTCACCGCCGAACCGTCCGCCGCGCCGGTGGCGTCCGGCACCACCGTCGGCGGGGCCTGCCCGGCCATCTTCCGCGCCGCCGCCTCCCGGTCGCGGATGTCCTGGGCGTACGGCCCCGACTTCCACAGCCGGACGCCCCGCTGCGGCGCCCGCGCCGCCTCGGCGACCTGGGCGGGCAGCGGCCGCGCCGCCGGATCCTTCGCGAAACACGGCTCGACGAGGTACCGCAGCGGCCCCGGCACCAGCGTCAGGTCCGGGGAGCCGTGCACCACCTTGTAGAGGATCGCGGTGACCTCGGCGCCCGTGTACGCCGGGCGGCCGCTCGCGGCGAAGGCCAGCACCGCGCCGAGCGAGAAGACGTCGGCCGCCGGACCGACGCGCCGGCCCAGCACCTGCTCCGGCGCGCCGTACCCCGGTGTGACCGGGATCTGACCGGTCCGGGTCAGCGTCAGCCCGTGCTCGGGGCGGGCGATACCGAAGTCGATGATGCGCGGGCCGCGCGAGGTCAGGACGACGTTCGACGGTTTGAGGTCGCGGTGGACGAGACCGGTGGCGTGGATGTCGGTGAGCGTGACGGCCAGCGCCCGCGCCGTCTCCCGCAGCAGCGCCTCGTCGAGCGGCCCGTGCCGCGCCACCGCGTCGTCCAGCGTCGGCCCGGCCAGGAACTCCGAGGCGATCCACGGCCGCCCCGACTCCAGCTCCGCGCCCAGGACCCGGGCGACGCCCTCGCCGGTCACCGCCCGCGCCGTCTGCGCCTCCCGGACGAACCTCTCGACCAGATGCCGGTCGTGCGCCAGCTCGGGCAGCAGCACCTTGACGGCCGCGGGGCGCCCCGCGGCGTCCCGCCCGAGGTACACCTTGCCCATACCGCCCTCACCGAGCACCCCGACGATGCGGTACGGGCCGAGGCGGAGCGGGTCTCCGGCGCCGAGTGTTCTCACTTCTGTCCCCCTGGTGGATGCTCAGGCCAGTGGCAGCGCGAACGTCGCGCGCTCCTCGCGGAGATAGAGCTTTCCGCGCTCGTGATCGGCGGTCAGCGCCGTCGCGTCGGTGGGGAACGTCCACACCGCGGTACGGCTGCGGATCTCCACCGCGCGCAGCCCCTTGTCGTCGAGGCTGTAGACGTACTTCCGGCCGACGGCGGGCGGCACCACACGGTTGAGGCGACGGCCCTTGAGGTTCTTCTCCGCCCAGTTCAGGCTGCCGGTCACCGCGTCGATGGCGATCAGCCCGCGGTCGCCCTCGGTGCAGTACAGGATCCCGTCGTGGAGGACCGGCGCGCCGTAGACCCGCTTCTCGCCCGTGTTGCCGCCGGCGTTGCGGTCGTTGCCGAAGAGCCACCCGCCGTCGCCGTCGGTCAGCTTCCGGGCGCTGACCGCCTCGTCGGTGAGGTAGACGAACCGGTCGTCGACCACCAGCTCGGACGGCGGTTCACCCGAGTACGGGGCGGAGAGCGTCCACAGCGCCTTGCCGTCCTTGAGGGAGTACGGCGTCAGCCGGACGAAGTGGATGCCCGCGTCGGAGCGGGACACCACCAGCCGGTCACCGACGACCTCCCCGCGCAGCATCGGCGGCAGATAACCGTCGTTCGCCGCGTCCACCTGCGTACGCCACCGCACCTTGCCGCTGCGCAGATCGAGGGCGAGGACGTACCAGCGGTCGGGGGAGACCGTGCGGGCCACCAGATAGGCGGTCCGGTCCACCACGCACAGCAGTTGGTTGCGGTTCTCGGCGCCGCGGTACTCCGCCAGCTCCGCCAGCGGCTCGCCGGGCTGCCCGTCGGACGGGTCGAGCAGGCACACCGCGAGCTTCCTGCCCTCCCTGCGGTCGCGCAGCGCGTAGAGGTCGGTGCCGTCGCTCGCCCACCGCCAGGCGTCGGAGACGTTCGCCTGCCAGGTGCCCTCGCCGCTCTCGGGGTTGACACCGCAGACCACGACGCCCGCGGGCATCGCCAGCCCGTGCTTGGTCGACACCACCGCGCCGTCCCGGTCCGGGGTGCGCCCGGGGAACGTCCACAGCCGCGTCGGCGGCTTCGCCGGCTTCGGCGCCGGAGCGGCATCGTCGCCGCCGCCGTCGCCACCACCCCGGCCCAGCCACGCCCACAGCCCGCCCGCGACCCCGGCGCCCGCGACGACCCCGCCGGCGGTCATCGCCAGCATGCGGCGGCGCGACGGTCCGGCCGCCGCACCGGGCAGCGTCACCGGGCCCGGCGGCGCGTCGGGCGGCGGCGGCGCCTGCCGGGGCGGCGGCTGCCGCCACACGTCGTAGGCGCGTCGCGCGATCAGCCGCAGCACCCCGTCCGGCAGCACCTCCGCGAACACCCGCGGCGCCCCGCCCGGCACCAGCGCGGCGGCCAGCTCCCCGGTCGTCGGCCGCTGCGCCGGGTCCTTCGCCAGACAGCGGCCGAGCACCGGCACCAGCTCCGGCGGCACCCCGCCGAGGTCCGCCTCGGTGTAGCGGACCCGGTAGAGCAGATCCGTGGGCTGTCCGGAGCCGAACGGGCCGTGGCCGGACGCGGCGAACACCAGCAGCCCGCCGAGCGCGAACACATCGCCCGCCGCCGTGTGTTCCCCGCCGCCCGCCTGCTCCGGCGACATGAACGCCGGCGTCCCCATCGCGGCACCCGCCTGCGTCAGCGGCGCGTCGCCGACCGCGTGCGCCAACCCGAAGTCGATGATCTTCGGCCCGGCCGCCGAGACCAGGATGTTCGACGGTTTGAGGTCGCGGTGCACCACCTCCGAGCGGTGCAACTGCCCGAGCCCCTCGGCCAGCGCCGCGCCCAGCGCCCGCACGGCCTGCTCCGGCAGCGGACCGGCGGCCTCGACCGCGTCGTCCAGCGGCGGCCCGAGCACGTACTCCGTCGCCAGCCACGGCCGCGGCGCGTCCGGATCGGCGTCGTGGACCTGCGCGCCGTGCCGGCCGCCGATCACCCGCGCCGCGTCCGCCTCCAGCCGGAAGCGGGTACGCAGCGCCGGATCCCCGGCCAGCCGCTGGTGCAGCGCCTTGAGCGCGACGGTACGGCCGCCCGCGGTACGCGCCAGATAGACGGTGCCCATCCCGCCGCCGCCCAGCCGGGCCAGCAGCAGATACGGGCCGACGGTCCGCGGATCGTCGTGGAGAAGAGCGGTCAGCATCGGGTCAGCGCACCTCGGGGAGTTCGGCGGCGAGCACCGCGGCCGCCTGGAGGGACAGGGCCGCGACCACCCGGCCCGGCAACGGCACCGGCTCGGCGCCCGCACCCTGCGTGCCCCAGGCCGCGCCCGGCGCCAACTGCGCCAGCACCTGCGCCGGTCCGGGCCGCGCGGCGGGATCCCGCGACAGACAGGCGGTGACCGGCGCCCGCAGCCCGGCGGGCAGCTCCGCCCGCTCCGGCACGGTGTGACCGGTCGCCGCGTACGCCAGCACGGCGCCCAGCGCGTACACATCCGCGGACGCCTGGAGCGTCCCGCCCGCGGCGAGTTCGGGCGCGAGGGTGCCCGCGTCGATACCGGGCAGTCCGGCCCGCGGCGCGCCCTCCGGCGCCGCCGCGCGCACCGCGCCGAAGCACGAGAGCAGCGGCCCGTACGCGGTGAGCAGCACCGACGAGGGACTCAGCCCGCCGTGCACCACACCCAGGACGTGCGCCGACGCCAGCGTTTCGGCGAGCGCCGCGCCGAGCGAGCGCACCGCCTCCTCCGGCAGCGGACCGCCGCAGGCGTCGAGGGCCTCCGGCAGGGGCAGCACCGGACGGTAGGGCGAGGCGTACCAGGGGAACGCGGCGCTCCCGCCGGTCTGCGCCACCGGCCACAGTCCGGGCTGCGCCAGCTTCCCGGCCCACTGCGCCTCGGCCGCCCAGCGCCCCGGATCGGCGCCCGGGAGGGGGAGACCGATCAGCACCGTCCGCGCCCCGTCGGCGCTGCGCGCCAGATAGCGGCGTTCGGGAACGTCCTGCCGCGCGGCCGGATCCAGCCGCGCCAGCGTCACGAATTCCCCGATTCGCGGCGGATCGTCCTGCCGCAGCCCTTCCATACCGTCTCCCCGTCGTCCAGCACCGGCACGCGAGCCTACCCGGCGGTCGCGGGGCCCGGCGGCCGGGGTGAGCCCGCCGGACCCGGAGCGGCGGGCCGCGGGCCGGACAGGACGTACCGGCCGGTCAGCCCGGCAACGGGTGGGTGCGGATACGGGACGCGAGCACGGCGATGTCGTCCTCCGCGTCCGCGCCGAAGCGGTTCAGCACGTCGTCGAGCAGCTCCTCCAGCCGCCCGCTCGGCGGCATCCGCAAATCGGCCAGCCGGGCCACGGAGTCGTCGATGGCCTCGTCACGCCGCTCCACCAGCCCGTCGGTGTACATGAACAGCACCGTCCCCGGACCGCACGGCAACTCCTGTGTGCTGTACGCGCCGCAGCCGGTGCCCAGCGGCGGGCCGACGGGAATGTCGGCGATCCGGGTGCCGCCGGGGCCCTGCTCGATGAAGACCGGCGGCAGATGCCCCGCGCTGGCCACCTCGCACACCCCCGCCGGGCGGTCGACGACGGCGAGCAGACAGGTGGCGGCGCGGTCGAGACCGGAGCGTTCCACCATCGCGTCGAGCCGTTCCAGGATCTGGTGCGGCGGCAGATCGTCCTCGGCGAGCAGCCGCAGCAGCGAGCGGTAGTGGCTCATCGCGACGGCCGCCTCCACGCCGTGCCCCATCACATCGCCCATCACCTTCAGATGCCGCCCCTCGCGCAGCGGCACGACGTCGAACCAGTCGCCGCCCACCAGTACATCGCGTTCGGCGGGCAGATAGCGGGTCGCGATCTCGATGTGCGGATGCTGTCCGCGCGGCTCGGACAGCAGCGCGCGCTGCAACTCCAGCGCGATGGACCGCTCGTGGGCGTACCGCAGAGCGTGCTCCAGATCGACGGCGGTGCGCCCGGCCAGCTCCCGCGCGACGACCAGGTCCTCCTCCTCGGTGAAGGCGGGGGAGTCGCCCGTGCGGCCCAGTTCGAGGACGCCCTGCGGGGTGCCGCGGGCGGTCAGCGGCACGACGAGCATCGAATGCAGCCCCAACGCCCGGTAGGCGGCGCCCCGTTCGGGCGCCGGACCGCTGGTGCGCAGCTGTACGTCGGTGGGGTGCGTCAGCACCGGCTGATTGGTCACCAGGGAACGCTGGACGGCCGAGTCGCTCTGATAGTCGATGTACGCGCCCGGCTCCTCGAACCTCCCCAGCGCCACCGCGCGGTCGCGTGCGGTCATCGCCAGCGCCGCCCGGCGCAGCCGCAGCACCCCGGGCGGCGCGGGCCGCACCGCGTGCCCGATGTCCGGCGGCAGCACCGCGACGGTCGCGATGTCCGCCAGCACCGGCACCACGAACTCCGCCAGCTCCCGGCAGGTGGTGTCGACGTCGAGGGTGGTGCCGATACCGGTGGCGGCGGTGTCCAGCATCGTCAGATAGCGCCGGGCCCGCTCCAGCTCCGCCCGCTGGCGCAGCGCCGAACTGATCTCCCGCACGAGGCCCAGCACCCCGACGGGGACGCCGTCCGCCTCGATCCGGTGGTAACTGCCCCGCCAGAACCGCCGCCGGGATTCCTCCCGGTGCCGGGTCGTCCCGCTGAAGGTGATCTCGCGCGGCTCCCCGTCGGCGAGCACGGCCCGCAGCACCTCCCGCCGCTCGTCGCCCTCCGGCAGCACCTCCGCGACGCTCCGCCCGAGGTGCCCGGCGGCCGGAATGCCGTTGATACGGGCCTGGGCGGGGTTGATGTACCGGTAACGCAGCGCGGTGTCGTGGACGGTGACGCCGACCGGCGCCCCGTCGAAGAGGGCGGCGAGGACGGCGCCGGGGAACGGCACCCCGCCGGCCTGCGCATCGGCCTCCACGGCGACCTCCAGAAACGGGCAGGGACCGCCCGCCGCCCGGTCCTCCATCGTCCGGCCCGCCGCCGCTCCCCGCATCCCCGCCGACGCCGGGCGGGTGACACGCGGGCGCGCCGGGCGGACGCGCCCGGCAGTGGCGCACGCGCGGGACGCGGCGCCGGACGGGCCCCGGCCTCCGCCCGCGCCCTCCCGGCACGCGCCGCGCCGGACGCGTGGGGACGCGCCCGCCCGCCGGCCCGCGCCGCGCCGGACCGGCCAGTACCGCCCGCCGCGCCGCCGTTCGGCGCGCCAACCCGCCCTCTCGGCAAGGAACTTGACGCCGGGCGAGCCCCGGACCTTGAGTTGGGGGCGCAACGGCGGGGCCGCCGCCCGGCGCCCCTGCGCGACCCGACGACGAGGAGTCCGTATGACACCGACCCCGGACAGACGAACCGGCGCGGCACCGCCGTCCCCGCGGCGCGCGGCCGTGCGGCGGGCGGCCGCCGCGCTCGCCGCCGCGGGGCTGATCGCCGCCGTCGCGGCGCCCGCGCCCGCCGCCGCGGCGGACGGCGGGATCTGCAACAGGTTCTGCGACGCCCGCGACCCCGCGAACGCACTCGGCGACCGCGCGCCGGTCACCACCACGCTCCACGGCCGGACGGTCGCCCTGCACGTCGACGACGGCAGCGCCATGACCTTCGGCACGCTGGACAACGTTGTCGAAGGGGACCGGGTCTGGGTGGACCGCTCCTTCGACGGCGGCCGCACCTGGGACGGCGGCAGCCGTCTCGGCGACACCGCCGCCCCCGCCGGCGTCGGCGGCTGGCGCACCGGCATGTACAACGTCGACGACTGGAACACCGGACGGATCGGCGCACTCCGCGCCTGCGCAGCTGTCACCGGCGACGACGCCATCGCCTGCACCGGCTGGGCCCGCTCCGACTGGAACAGCGCCGACCGCCACCGCGCTGATGATGTCCTACGACCGCGGGGCCAGCCTCTTCGGCGGAGACGGCTGGTGGACCGGGGCCAACGCCCTGACCGCCCTCATCGACACCATCCGCCGCACCGGCGTCAAGAGCTACGCCTACGCCGTCGAGGAGACGTACGACAAGAACAAGGACCGTACCGACGGCGGACGCCTGGGACAGTTCCGCAACGAGTACCTCGACGACACCGGCTGGTGGGGGCTTGCCTGGGTCAAGGCGTACGACCTGACCGGCGACGCCCGCTACCTCGACACCGCGCGCGCCGACGCCGATCACATGGCCGGCTACTGGACCGGCAAATGCGGCGGCGGCGTCCAGTGGAAGACCGACACGGCGTACAAGAACGCCGTCACCAACGAGCTGTACATCGCCCTCAACGCCGCGCTCCACAACCGCACCGCCGGCGACACCCGCTATCTCGACCGGGCGACCAGCGGCTGGAACTGGCTCCGCGGCAGCGGCATGATCAACGGAAATCACCTGGTCAACGACGGCCTCAACGACTCCTGCCAGAACAACGGCCAGCCGACCTGGACCTACAACCAGGGCGTGATCCTCGGCGGTCTCGCCGAACTGCACAAGGCCACCGGCGACGACCAACTGCTGCGCAGCGCCCGCGAACTGGCCGACGCCTCCACGGGCTCGGGCGACCTCAACCCGGGCGGGATCCTGCGCGAGCCGGGCGAGTCCGGCGGCTGCACCGGCGACGGCCCCAGCTTCAAGGGCGCGTACGTCCGCGGTCTCGGCGCCCTCAACCGGGAGCTGGACGGCCACCCGTACGACGGCTACCTCAAGAAGCAGGCGGACACCGCCTACGCCAAGGACCGCAACGCGCTCGACCAGTACGGCCCGCACTGGAACGGCGACCGCGGCGACGGCCCCGGCTACGGTTGCCAGCACTCCGCGGTGGACCTGCTGAACGCGGCACCGTAGGACACCCTCCGGGCCCGGCCGCACCCCTTCCTCCGCCCGGCGCGCAGGGAGTGGTGCGGTACCTCCCGATTCGCCGCCGGGGGAGGAAACGGGCAGGTCGCGAGGGGTGCGCAGGAGTTTCCCGGCGGGGCCGTCCGTCTGAAAGGATCGTGTGGGGGCCCGGCCCTGTCCGGCCGTGAGGTACCGCTGTGACCCCGTATGCCGGGGCGGGCTCCCGCGATCCTTGCCGTGAAGATGACAGGACATAAATGAACCTCGGGACCTTCCTCCCCACAGGAAACGTCCGGCCGGCGGTGCGGTACGCGGTGGCGGACCGCCGCAGCGCGCCACCACCGTCGGGCGGACGGCCGGCGGACGGGGCGTGTGCCGCCACGGCGGCGGGGGAGGGCGCACGATGACCGGCGCCTACCTCCTCCCGCTGAACACAGCGGCGATGCTCTTCCCCGCCCTGGCCCTGTTCCTGTCGGTGCCGGTGGCGATCGTCCTCTACCGCCGCCACGGCATCATGACCCGCTGGCGCACCCTTTCCATCTTCGCGTTCGTGTACTTCGCCGTCTCGGCGCTCTGCCTCGTGGTGGTGCCGCTGCCGAGCGGAGCCGTGGACGTCTGCCAGGCGTTCCCGACCTTCCGGCATCCGCAGTGGACGCCGGGGATGTTCGTCGCCGACATGTGGAAGGAGGCCCACCACCAGGTCTCCTTCGACGCGCTGATCCTGCACAACTCGGCGTTCTGGCAGACGGTCTTCAACCTTCTCCTGCTGCTGCCGCTGGGCATCTTCGTCCGGCTGCACTTCCGGCGCGGGCTGCTCGCCGCGACCCTCGCCGGGTTCGGCGCGTCCCTCTTCTTCGAGCTGACCCAGTTCACCGGGTTGTGGGGGATCTACCCCTGCCCCTACCGGCTCTTCGCGGTGGACGATCTGCTCGCCAACGCGGCCGGTGCGTCGCTGGGCTGGTTCGTCGTCGCGCCGCTGGCCCGTCTGCTGCCGGAGCTGGACACCCTGGACGACCGGGCGCTGGCCGCCGACGCCAAGGTCCCGTTCGGCCGCCGGCTCGTCGCGATGCTGCTGGACCTGTCCGGACTGGTGGCACTGGGCCTGCCGGTGACCTTCGCGGTGTTCTACCTCGGTATGGACGCGGAGGCGCTGCTGCTGCCGCTGGCGCTGGTCGTGCTGTGGTTCGTGGTGGTGCCGTGGCTGATCGGCGCCACACCGGGCAAGCGCGTCCTGCTGCTGCGGCTGACGACCCGGGACGGGGGACGGCCGGGCATGGGCGCCCTGGCCCTGCGGGCGGGACTGCTCGCCCTGCCGCCGGTCTTCCCGGTGCTGTCCGTGGTGGTGTTCGGCCTGTGGCTGGCCGGTACGGACGTGATGGGCAGCGAACTGGGCGTCCTGGCCGTGATGGCGGTCCTGGGCATCTCCTCGCTCTTCAGCGCCGGACTGGTCATCTGGTCCGTCCGGGGCGCCCGCCGCCACCCCGAGGGCCTCGGCCGCCACGAGATCTGGTCCGGCGTCATCAACACACCCCTCCCGCACGGCCGCGCCCGCAAGCGGAAGGCAGCAGCCGGTACGCCGGGGGCGCCCGCAGGCCCCAGAACGGGAATCCCAGGTCCCGGGGCGGGCGTCGCCGCCGCGGAGAAGGCGGGAGCCGGTGCGGTCACCGGCGACGCGGGGGCCGAGGCCGCCGGGCCCGGGAAAGCTGTGTCCGCGAAGCCGGCCGGGTCCGCGTCCGGGAAGCCCGCCGGGCCCGCGGAGGCTACGCCCGCGAACCCGGCCGGGCCCGAGGGCCCTGCGGGGGCGGCCGAGCCCGCGGGGGAAAAGCCGGCGGAGCCCGTGAAGGCCGCCGGGTCCGCCGAGCCGAAGCCCGCGGAGCCCGAGGCCGAGCCCGGAAGTGAGAAGCCGGCCGGGCCCGGGGCCGAGCCCGAGGCCGGGAAGCCTGCCCGTTCCGCGTCCCTGCCGTCACAGACCCCCGGCCCCGACGCCGCGGCCACCCCCGCCTGTGAGACGAAGACCCCCACCGGACCGTGACCGCCAGGCACGCGGCGGCGGACGCTTGCTCCGCCGCCGCGTGCCTGGAACGGCCGCGTGCCTGGAACGGCCGCGTGCCTGGAACGGCCGCGTGCCTGGAACGGCCGCGTGCCTGGAACGGCCGCGTGCCTGGAACGGCCGCGTGCCCGTA
>NZ_JBVHRF010000003.1:354857-799313 GCF_055567035.1 Streptomyces sp. NPDC027185
TGGAACGGCCGCGTGCCTGGAACGGCCGTGTGCCTGGAACGGCCGTGTGCCTGGAACGGCCGTGTGCCTGGAACGGCCGTGTGCCTGGAACGGCCGTGTGCCTGGAACGGCCGGTCAGTCGTCCTTGCGGGGTTGCCGGGCCGCGGCCGCGCGGTGGCTGGTGGCCAAATGATGGGCCGTCAGCTCCGCTACGCGGTCCGCGTCGCGGGCCAGAAGGGCGTCGTAGAGCGCCTCGTGTTCCTCGGCGATGGCGACCAGGTCGTCGTGCTGGCCCAGCAGCCACCGCATCCGGCTGCGCAGGGTGCGTTCCAGCTCGTTGAGGAGTTCGTTGTCGGCGAGCGAGATCACCGTCTCGTGGAAGTCGGCCGCCGCCCGCCGGGCCCGTACGGCGTCACCCGCGCGGGCCGCCGCCAGCTCGGCGTCGAGGTCGGCACGGAGGCGGGACAGTCCGGCGCGGGTGCGGCGCTGGGCGGCGAGGCGGAACGCCAGCGTCTCCAGCGCCGAGCGGACCTCTTCCAGATCGGCGAGGTCCGACGGCGTGAACTCCCGCACCACGGCCCATGTCCGGGGCCGCGGTGTCACCAGCCCCTCGGTCACCAGCGCCTTCAGGGCGTCCCGGATCGGCAGCCGGCTCACGCCCAGCTCCGCGGCGAGTTCCCGCTCGACGAGCTTGCTGCCCGGCGCGCGGACGCCGTCGATGATCTCGTCACGCAACTGCCGGGTGACCCGCTCCGATTCGGGCTCGAACTTCTCAGACGCTGTCATGCGGCCAATTCTCTCATCGGCGTACGCCGCGCCCGGCGCCGCGCATCCGGGGCGCGCGGCGCCCGCCGGGGCGGCCGGTGTCAGCGGCGGTCCTCCGGGGACGGAAGGGTGAGCCGCGGGTACGCGGTGCGGGGCGCGGGCCCGACGACGTGGCCGCCGTGCAGGACGAGCAGCCGCTCGGGGTGGGCGGCGACCGCCTCGGGGACACCGCCGGCGGCGATCACCACCAGGTCCGCGCGGTCGCCGGGTGCGAGTCCGTAGCCGGTCAGACCGAGGGCGGCGGCTGCCTCATCGGTGATCAGGGAGGCGGCCGCGTGCAGTTCCTCGTCGGTCATCAGGCCGCCCTGGAGGCCGATGACGGTGGCGCGTTCGAGCATGTCGGCGGTGCCGTAGGGCCACCAGGAGTCACGGATGTTGTCGGACCCGGCGAAGACCCGTACGCCGTGTTCGCGCAGCCGCAGGACCGGGGGCATGGTGTCGCGCGGCCCGTTCGTCATGATCGAGACTCCGGCGGCGGCCAACGCGGCGGCGGTGACGTCGAGTTCCGATCCCGCCACCTGGCCGAGGGCGTAGGCGTGGCTGACGGTGACCGTGCCGCCGAGCCCGAGGGCGGCGGTGCGCTCGGCGACGGCCCGCAGCTGGGCGGTGCCGCTCTCGCCGCCGTCGTGGAGATGGATGTCGATGCCCGCGCCGTGCCGTTCGGCGAGGCGGAAGACGATGTCGAGCTGGCCGTCCACGTCTCCGTCGAATCCGGCGGGGTCGAGCCCGCCGATCAGATCGGCGCCCTCGGCGAGCGCCGCGTCGAGCAGGTCCGCGACGCCCGGTGAGCTGATCACACCGCTCTGCGGGAAGGCGACCAGCTGGATGCCGAGCCGGCCTCGGAACTTCTCGCGGACGCCGAGCACCGCGTGCAGCCCGTCCAGTCCGACGTCCGGGTCCACATCGACGTGGGAGCGGACGTGGCCGGTGCCCAGGGAGATCATCCGCTCGGCGAGGGCGGTGGCGCGGGCGGCGACCGGCACCCCGATCGAGGCGCGCAGCTCCCGCTCGCCGGCGATCTGCTCGCGGAGCGTGGCGGTGGCCCGGTGCGGCTGCCACGCCGCGCCGAGCAGGGTCTTGTCCAGGTGGGTGTGGCCGTCGACGAACGCCGGGAGCAGCAGCGCGCCACCGAGGTCCACGGAGGTGGCGCCCCGTGCGGCGCCGTCGTCCGCCCGGTGGTCGGTGACGGCCGCGATCCGCCCCTCGTGCAGGGCGACGTCGGCACGGCGACCGTCGGGCAGGGTCACGTTCCGCAGGGCGGCGGGGGCGGACGGGATCGGCGGGGCGCCGACGGGGTGCGACACGGGGACCTCCAGGTGTGCGCGGCTCATCCGCCGCGCACCACCGGCAGCCGCGGCGGGGCATCGGCGGGGGACGGACGGGACGGCGGAATGGTATACCAAACTGTCCGACGGTCCGGGCGGGACGCTCCCGGGCGGCGGTCGCGGCTGGCGTATAGATGTCAGCAATGGCAAGCATCATCACCACGTCTTGGACGCTATAGGTACAGGTCGTGCAGGGTGGATCCCGTCGGCCCGCCAGGGGTCGCAGCCACTGAAGGGAGTGACCATGCCCGACCTCATGGACGGTGTCGCCAACTTCCGCCGGGACGTCTTCCCGGCGAAGGCCGGACTCTTCGCCCGGCTGGCCACCGAGCACCGGCCCACCACCTTGTTCATCGGCTGCTCCGATGCCCGGGTGGTGCCGGAGCTGATCACCCAGAGCGAGCCCGGGGAGCTGTTCGTCATCCGTACGGCGGGCAACCTCGTCCCCGCCCACAGCCCGGCGCCCGACGGCACCGCCGCCAGCATCGAGTTCGCGGTGGCCGTCCTCGGGGTCCGCGACATCATCGTCTGCGGCCACTCCGGCTGCGGCGCGATGACGGCGCTGGCCGAGGGCCACGACCTCAGCGGCGCACCCCAGGTCGCCACCTGGCTGCGCCACGCCGACGCCTCCCTCGCCCGCGCCACGGCCGGAGAAGGCGCCGGGGAGGTGACGGCCCTGGTGTGGGCGAACGTCTCCGCCCAGCTGCGGAACCTCACCACCCACCCCTCCGTGGCGCGGGCCCTCGCCGAGCAGCGCCTCACGCTGCACGGCTGGGTCTTCGACATCGGCTCCGGCTCGGTCGGCCGGCTCGAAACCCTCGATCGCGCCGGTGTCTGACCGGCCCCGCCGCCGGCCCGCTGATACCTGTACCGCACCGGGCGCACCCGCGCCCGGCCCTCCCGAAAGGAACACACCATGCCGCACGCCCAGTTCGACCCCGCCGCCCGTCAGGCCCTGGCGCTCGTCGCCGTCGAGTCCAAGACCCGTAAGGACCTGACCTGGCAGGAGATCGCGGACGCCGCCGGGCTGTCCGTCGCCTTCGTCACCGCCGCCGTCCTGGGGCAGCACGCCCTGCCGGAGAAGTCCGCCCAGGCGGTCGCCGCACTGCTGGACCTGGACGAGGACGCCGTACTGCTGCTCCAGACCATCCCGACCCGCGGTTCGATCCCCGGTGGCATCCCCACCGACCCGACGATCTACCGCTTCTACGAGATGCTCCAGGTCTACGGCACCACCCTCAAGGCGCTGATCCACGAGCAGTTCGGTGACGGCATCATCTCCGCGATCAACTTCAAGCTCGACGTGAAGAAGGTCGCCGACCCCGAGGGCGGCGAACGCGCCGTCGTGACCCTGGACGGCAAGTACCTGCCGACCAAGCCTTTCTGACCGCCGAACCGTCCCATCCACCGGAGGAACCATGGATTTCGCCCAGCGCACCATCGACCTCGCCCGGCGCAACGTCGAGGAGGGCGGCCGCCCCTTCGCCACCGTCATCGTCAAGGACGGCGAGGTCCTGGCGGAGAGCCCCAACCTCGTCGCCCAGACGTCGGACCCGACGGCGCACGCGGAGATCCTCGCCATCCGCGAGGCGTGCACCGAGCTCGGCACCGAGCACCTGACCGGCACCACCATCTACGTGCTGGCCCACCCGTGCCCCATGTGCCTGGGCTCGCTCTACTACTGCTCCCCGGACGAGGTCGTCTTCCTCACCACCCGGGACGCCTACGAGCCGCACTACGTCGACGACCGTAAGTACTTCGAACTCGCGACCTTCTACGGCGAGTTCGACAAGGAGTACCCCGAGCGCCGGCTGCCCATGACGTACGAGCCGCGGGAGGGTGCCGTCGACGTCTACCGCAGGTGGCAGGAGCGCAACGGCGGTGAGCGCCGCGTGGCCGGCACCCCCACCGCCTGACCTGCTCCGTACGCGGAACCGCCGAGAGCCGCACCCCGCCGTCCGGGGGTGCGGCCCTCGGCGCCGTACCCCGCCGGGAGCGCCCCGGCTACTGGCCCACCCGCCCGTCGACGCACTCGCGCAGCAGGTCGGCGTGGCCGCAGTGGCGGGCGTACTCCTCGATCCGGTGGATGAGCAGCTCACGGACCGATATGTGGTCCTTGCCCACCCGCTCGCCCAGATCCGGGTGGGCGGCCAGCGCCGCGTCGGTCGCCTCCTGCTCGCGCTCCAGATCGCGGTAGGCGGTGTCGACCACGGACCGCTCGCCGACGGCACCGTCGAAATCCGCGTCCCGCGCGCCGTACAGCTTCGCCGGCGGCGGCTCGTCGCCGATCCAGCCGCGCCAGTCCCGCTCCGTCTCGGCGAGATGCCGCACCAGCCCGAGCAGCGACATCGTCGACGGCGGTACGGAACGGCGCGCCAGCTGCTCCGGGGGCAGCCCCTCGCACTTCATCCGCAGGGTGAGCCGATAGCTCGTCAGATAGTCCTGGAGCGTGGCGAGTTCGCCCTCCGGTGCGGGGCCGGTGTGCTCGCGGGGGTCGTCGTCCGGGTCCGCCCACATGTCGGGGTGGACAGTGGACCGGGTCCAGCGTGCGGGTTCGTCACTCATGCGGGCATGGTGTCCCGCGGCGGACCGGACCGCCAGCGGTTTTCCGGGAGCTACGCGGCCGGGGCGGTGCTCTGCTCCGGCGCCGGGGCGGGCGCAGGGGCGGGCGGCGTGGAAGGCGTATGGAAGTGCTTCTCGATCTCTTTGTTCTTGCTCTTCACCAGGGAGACGTTCTCGACGAACAGCTGGAAGAGCAGATGGCTCGGGGTGGGGGCTTTCCGGTCTTTCTTGTTCACCGCCATGCCCAGGCTGAACGGGCCGTGCTGTTCGGGTTTCACGCCTATGTAGCCCGAATGTGTCCCCTCGCCCTGCTCCGCCTTCGGGTGGGATTTTTTCTCATCTTTGTGTGCGTGGCGGATCAGGGAGCTGTCGTACCCGTCGGCGAGGGCCATGTACTCCGGTTTGAACAGCTCCTCGTGGGCCCCTGGCTTCAGGGTGAATTTCACCTGCACCTCGTACGCCGGGCCTTGCCGCGCGTAGTAGATGTCGGCTTGTTCCTGGTCACCCAGGTGCCTGCCGAACACCATGCTCCGGTGAAGCTTGTTGAATTCCCCGCCCGTTCCCTGGCCGCCGGCAATGTAGTCCGTCAGTTTCTGCCGTTCCTCGGATTTCCCCCAATAGGTCAGGAGGTCTTTGGCTTCTTCGGCGGACATGGAGCGGAAGAGTTCCATCCTGCCGGCGTTCCGGGGTTTTTCGGCCAGCTGCCTCAGCAGTGCGGGGCCGGTCTCCTTGATGATGGTGTCTTTCGGGCGCCCCGGGGATTCCCTTTCCGGCTTGGCGCCCTTCTTTCCTTTGGTCTTCGGATGTGCCTGCTTCTTGTTGTCCAGATCGAGAAGTTTCGACTTCAGGTCGGTGTCCGCCGACCCGTCGGGCTTCGTCACCCCCGCCGCCCGCTCCCAGTACGCGGTACCCAGCATCTCCTGCGGATTCGCCGGGGCGGCGGGCGCGCGCTGGACGGCGGGGGTGGTGGCCGGTGCGGGACGGTGTTCCCGGTGCAGGGGGTGGTCCGTCCGGCCGAGGGCCCGGGTGACCGCCGCGTTGCCCGCGCTCCGTTGCAGCTGGGCCAGTTGCTGCGGGAGGGAGCGCCGCGGCTCCGGGTGCGCGGCGGGTGCCCTCCCGGCGGGGGTCTGCCGGGCCTTCGGCCCCCCGCCGGTCCTGTCGTACTCCGGTGTCCGCACGGCTCTCTCTTCCCTCGGGCGCCTCGGATCGGCGGCTGAGGTTCCTGGATACACCGGAGGGAGCCGCTTTCCCAGGTACCCGAGGGCAGCACCGAGGGGCCCGAGGGGCAGTTCAGGTCAGGCGGGTGCCTGGCCCGCGGGCCAGCCGCCGTACGGCACGGTCAGCAGCTCCATGAAGTGCCCCGCGGGGTCGCGGAAGTAGACGCCGCGTCCGCCGTCGTTGTGGTTGATCTCGCCGGGGCGTTCACCGCGCGGATCGGCGTGGTGCGCGATACCGCGGGCGGTGATCTTCGCGTACGCCGCGTCGAAGACCTCCTCGGACACGAGGAAGGCGTAGTGCTGCGGGGCGATGTCGCCGGCGGGGACGGTCGCGAAGTCCAGGGTGACGCCGTTGCCCAGCGCGACCGCGACGAACGGTCCCCATTCAGCGGTGATGTCGAGATCCAGCAGTTCCGTGAGGAACGCGGCGGAGGCCCGGTTGTCCCGGGCGTGAATGATGGTGTGGTTCAGTTCGACCTGCATGGAATGCCTCCGAAGGCATGTCCTGGCGCCTCCATGCCTCACCCGGACGGTGACCAGCACGCGATGCCGACGCGGACTGTAGCGGCCGCTGTTCCCGCCCGTCAACTTTGATTGACGTGCGGGAACAGGCGGCCCGGCTCACGCCGCCTGCTCCGCCGGGGCCGCCGCGCGCGGGGCGCGGACGAGGGCGGCGGTGACCGCGGCCGCGAGCAGCAGGACGCCCAGCGGGTACCGGACGGCGGTGGTGAAGCCGTGCAGGGTCGCCGCCGGGGCGGAGCCGGCGAAGCCGGTGGCCGCGCTCGCCGCGGCGGTGTTGAAGACCGCCGAACCGATCGAACCGCCCACCTGCTGAACGGAGTTGACGGCAGCCGAGGCGATACCGGAGTCCTGCGCCGGGACACCGGTGGTGGCGCCGTTCATGATGGCGAGGAAGCTGCCGCCCAGACCGACGCTGAACGTCGCGAGGGCCGGGAGCACCCGTGCCGCGTACGAGGAATCCGGGCCCAGCAGGGCCAGTTGGAAGAGCCCGCAGGCGGCCAGGGTCAGTCCGGCCGTCATCATCACGCGGGCGCCCAGCCGCGGCAGCAGACGGGTGCCGAGCTGGGTGGCGGTCGCCGTCGTCACCAGGCTGATCGGCAAGAACCCCAGCCCGGCGGCGAGGGCGGACCAGCCCAGCACCGTCTGGAGGTAGTACGTCAGGAACAGCGACACCGACAGCTGGGCCGTCATCAGCGCACCGCCCGCCAGCAGGGCCGACGCCCGGCCCCGGTCGCGTACCAGCGCCGGTGGCAGCAGCGGCAGCGCGACGCGCGTCTGCCACCGGGCGAACGCCGCCAGCAACGCGGCGCCGCCGCCCAGCGCGCCCAGGACCGAGGGCGACGTCCAGCCGGCCGCCTCGGCCCGGCTGCACCCGAAGACCAGCGCCGTCAGCCCGCCGCAGCCCAGCACGGCGCCGGCGACGTCGATCCGGCCCGTGACGCGCGGTGAGCGGTCGCGCGGCATCCACACCGCGCCGATCAGCGCCGCCAGCGCGATCGGGACGTTGACCAGCAGGCACCAGCGCCAGCCGAACCACTGGGTGAGGAGCCCGCCGAGGACGACGCCCAGCGAGGCGCCGGCACCGCCGAGCGCGCCGAAGACGGCTATGGCCCGGCGGCGTTCCCCCGGATCGGGAAAGGTCGTGGACACCAGGGCGAGCGCGGAGGCGGCGAGCAGCGCGGCGAACGCGCCCTGTACCGCGCGGGCGGCGAACAGCGAAGCGGCGGTCGGGGCGGCGCCCGCCCCCGCGGAGGCGACGGCGAAGCCGATCAGCCCGCAGCCGAACACCCGCCCCCGCCCCGCGTGGTCGGCGACCCGCCCGGCGAGCAGGAGGAGCCCGCCGAAGGCCACGGTGTAGGAGGTGACCACCCAGGGACGGTCGCCGTCGGCCATGTGCAGGTCGCTCTGGAGCGAGGGCATCGCCACGCTCACGATGGTGCTGTCCAGCAGGATCATCAGCTGCGCGAGGCCGAGCACGCACAGTGCCCACCAGCGCCGCGGATGCGGGGCGGGCGGGGCGGCGGAGGCGGGGGAGGTCGGTCGGGCGGTCATGGCCATTTCTCCGGACGGGGAGGAGGTGCGGGGGAGGGCCGCACCGCGGACGGCCCGGCTCTTCGTCAGACGAGCACACCGTCCCGGGCGACGACCCGGCCGCCGCGGACGACGAGGTCGCGGGCCGGCAGATCCACCACGATCTGCGGTACGCACTCGCCGTGGACCAGCAGGAAGTCGGCGGGGGAGCCGGGGGAGAGGTCGGCGCGGGGCAGGCCCGTCACGTCGGCGCCGCCGTGCGCCGCGGTCTCGTAACAGGACGTCAGTTCCGCGTCGAGGCGGTCGCCGCGGGCCTGGCCCAGCAGATGGGCGCGGTGCAGCAGGTCGGCGTTGCCGAAGGGGCTCCAGGAGTCGCGGACGCCGTCGGAGCCGAGGCCGACGCGGACGCCGTGCGCGGTGAGCCGGGCGATCGGCAGGACCAGGGCGCCGCTGGGCGCGACGGTGGTCAGCGCGATGTCCAGCTCGCGCAGCTCCGTGCCGATCGCCGCCAGCTCCGCCTCGGGCAGGCCCGGAAGACAGAAGACGTGACTGATCGTCACCTTGCCGTGCAGGGACAGCGCCCGGGTGCGGTCGAGGATGCGGCGCAGCGACGCCAGGCCCTGCTCGCCGCGTTCGTGCAGATGGAGGTCGAGCCCGACGCCGTAGCGGTCGGCGAGGCCGAAGACCAGGTCGAGCTGTTCCTCCGGCGCACCGTCGAAACCGGCCGGGTCGATCCCGCCGAGCAGGTCCACCACGCCGTCGCGCGCCGCCTGCGTCAGCAGCTGCGCCGTTCCGGGCGCCCGCAGGACACCGTGCTGCGGGAAGGCGACGATCTGCACGTCGAGGGCGTGCCGCAGCCGTTCGCGGGCCTGTGCGAGGCCCTCCGGCCCGGCCAGTCCGTACGCGGGGGCGACGTCGGCGTGCGCGCGCATCGCCCGGGTGCCGCGGGTGACGGCGTGCGCCATCAGCCCGTACGCCCGCTCGCCGACGGATCGGTCCTGACGGCGGAACAGCTCCGCGTCCTGCGCCGCGAACTCCGCGAGGGAGTGCGCCGCCCGGCGCGATTCCCAGGGCCCGCCCCACGTCGTCTTGTCGGGGTGGATGTGCGCGTCGACGAGGGTGGGCAGCGCGATCCGGCCGCCGCCGTCGATCACTTCGGCGCCCTCGGGCGCGGGGCGGTCGGTGATCAGGCCGCCGGCGACGGTGAGGTCCACCGGCTCCGGCGCCCCGTAGGGCCGGACGTTCCGGAAGACCACCGGGCGCTCGTGTCCGGCGCCGTGCCCGGACGGTTCGGTGGGCGGGGGTGTCATGG
This sequence comes from Streptomyces sp. NPDC027185, assembly GCF_055567035.1. Classification (NCBI taxonomy): domain Bacteria; kingdom Bacillati; phylum Actinomycetota; class Actinomycetes; order Kitasatosporales; family Streptomycetaceae; genus Streptomyces; species Streptomyces sp. NPDC027185. Next base: position 364,130 of record NZ_JBVHRF010000003.1, read on the forward strand.
CAACTCCTCGACGGGTGCGGTGGGCCGGGCGGCCGGTGGGCCCCGGCCGGGGAGGGAGCCGGGGCCTGCGGGGGCGGTGCGCCCGGCCGGGGTGCGGGCGGCGGATCCGGAGCGGGCCGGAGGGATTCCTTCCGGCGGCGCCGGGGCGCCGCGCCGTCCGCCCGGCCCAGCTCCGCTCAGACCTTGACGGGCAGACCGGCGCGTACGACGTGCCGGGGCTCGCTGAGGACGGACAGGTCGGTGTGCGGGTCGCGGTCCACCACGAGGACGTCGCCCGCGAAGCCGCGGGCGAGCCGGCCCGCCGTGCGTTCCACACCGAGCAGCCGGGCGGCGCCGGTGGTGGCGGTGCGGATCGCGTCCAGCGCCGGCAGACCCGCCGCGCGCATCAGCTCCACCTCCCGGCCGATCGGCGTGACCTGGCCGCCGGACGAGTCGGTGCCCGCCGCCAGCGGTACGCCCAGCTCGTGCGCGGTGCGCACGGCCGCCTTGAGGATCGGCAGGTACGTCCGCCCGCGCTCGTCGAGCACCGGGTCGGCGTCGCCGATCATCCCGGCGATGGCGGTCATCGTCGGCGTGAAGTACGTGCCACGCCGCCGCATGTCGCGCAGGGTGCGCTCGCCGACGAAGACACCGTGCTCCAGCGAGCGGATGCCCGCCCGCACCGCGTCGTCGCAGCCGCGCTCGCTGTAGCTGTGGCACAGCACGCCCTTGCCGCCGCGCCGCGCCGCCGTCACGATCTCGGACAGCTGCTCGTACGAGTAGACCTGCGTCAGCGGGTCCTGCTCGGGCAGTCCGGCGCGCTCGTTGACCCGCGTCTTGACCACGTCGGCGCCGCGGGCGAGGTTGATCTCCACGACCCGGCGCAGCGCCTGTGCCGAGCGCACTCCGTCCGTCAGCCGCGCGAGCGGGGTGAGGTCGGGGTCGGCGAGGACGGTGTCACCGAGGTCGGGCGTGACGAAGATGCCCGCCGCCCGCAGCCGGGGCGCCTGCTCGGGCGCCTGCCGGGCCAACTCCCGTACGGCGATGTCCTGGTAGAAGTTGGTGGAGCCGCTGCGCGCGCCGGTGGCGCCCTTGCGGACCGCGTCCCGTGCCTCGGCGGCGGTGTTGAGGTGGATGTGCGCGTCGATCAGGCCCGGCAGCACCCAGCGGCCGTGCGCGTCCAGTCGCGGCAGGCCGTCCGGCACCTCGGTACGGGAGCGGGAGCCGGCGGCGCGCACCACACCGTCGCGGATGACGACGACGGCGTTCTCGGTGACCTCGCCGGTCGCCGGGTCGAGCAGGGTGCCGCCCTCGACGACGAGATCGCCGGTGGGTCCGCTGCCGGTGCCCGGCCGGTGGCCGGTGCCGCGTGCCGGGGCGGCGACGGCGCCCGGGGCGGCCGAGAGGGCGGCGGCCGTTCCGGCGAGGGCGGCGGCCCCGGCGAGCACGCCGCGGCGGGTGACCCGGCTGGACGGGGGCGGCACGTTCTCGACACACATGGCGGGCTCCTTCGGCATTTCTCCGGCCTGTGGCAGGGCGGCCGGTCAATGGATCGCCCAATTGGTATACCAAAATGGCCGGGCGCGACAAGGCCCGCCGCCCGGGAGGCCACCGTCACGGCCCGGAAGGCCCCTCCGGCCTCTCGGATCCGAGAGGCGGGCGGGAGCCGGGAGCGGCGGATCCGGTATGCCGGGGGAGGAGCGGGGCGCCGCGCTCGTGGGGCGCGCTTCCCGTCCCCGCCCGCGCCTGTCCGCAGGCGTCCGGCCGTGCCTTCCGTGCCCGCCTGCCCGGCGCTCGCAGTGGCGGACGGCCCGGCGCACCCGCACACGCGCCCGCGCGGCACGGCGGGCGGCGCGTCCCGTCACCGGGCGGGGAACCCTCGCGGACCGGCTCCTGACGGCGCGCCCGGACCCGGACTCCGGAGCCCGGATCGCAGTTCCCGGGCCCGGCGCACCTCACGGCAGCAGCCGCTGCTCCTTCGCCACCGCGACCGCCCCGGCGCGGGTGTCCACACCGAGCTTGCCGTAGATCCGGCCCAGGTGGGTCTTGACCGTCGCCTCGCTGATGAACAGCGCCTTGGCGATCGAGCGGTTGCCCAGCCCCTGGGCGAGCTGGGCCAGGATGTCCCGCTCCCGGTCGGTCAGTACGGGGCGCGGCCGCCGCATGTTGGCCATCACCCGGCCGGCGACCGGCGCCGACAGCGCGGTGCGGCCCTGCGCCGCCGCGCGGATCGCCGCGAACAGCTCCTCGGGCCGCTCCGCCTTCAGCAGATAGCCCGTCGCCCCCGCCTCGATGGCCCGGGTGATGTCCGCGTCCGTGTCGTACGTCGTCAGCACCAGCACATGCGGCGCGGATGCGGTGGCCGTCAGCCGGCGGGTGGTCTCCACACCGTCGATGCCGTCGCCGAGCTGGAGGTCCATCAAAACCACGTCGGGGCGGACCTTCGCGACGAGCGCGAGGGTCTCCTCGCCGGTGCCCGCCTCGCCGACGACCTCGATGCCCGGCGCGCTGTCCAGCAACGCCAGCAGCCCGGCCCGGACGACGGCGTGGTCGTCGCAGAGCAGGATCCGGACGGGGGAGGGGGCGGTGTTCACTGCGGCTGCTCCAGGGGGATCGCGGCGGTCAGGACGGCGCCCTCGCCGGGCGCCGATTCGATGGTGAGGGTCCCGCCGAGCTGGCGGACCCGGGCCCGGATCGCCGGGACGCCGTGGCCGCGTACCCCGGTCGGGGCATCGGGCAGCGCCGCCGGATCGAAACCGCGGCCGTCGTCGGCGACGTCCAGCACCACCTGATCGTCCAGGACGGTCAGGGTGAGCGCGGCGGTCCGCGCACCGGAGTGCTCCCGGACGTTGGCCAGCGCGCCCTGCGCGATCCGCAGCAGCGCCGCCCGCACCGGCTCCGGCAGCTCCGCCCCGCCCGCGTCGTCGATGTGCACCCGGACCGCGGGCCGGTCGTGGCCGCCGCGCTCCGCGAGCGCCCGCAGCGCCTGCGGCAGCCCGCCGCCGCGCGCCAGATCGGCGGGGGCCAGATCGTGGACGAAGCGCCGTGCCTCGGTGAGGTTGTGCTCGGCGATCGACGCGGCCGTACGGACGTGCCCGCGGGCCTTCGCCGCGTCCGCGTCCCAGGTGCGCTCCGCCGCCTGGAGCAGCATCCGCTGGCTGGACAGGCCCTGGGCCAGCGAGTCGTGGATCTCCATCGACAACCGCTGCCGCTCGGCGAGGGTGCCCGCCCGCCGCTCCGCCGCCGCCAGCTCCCGCCGGGTGCGGACCAGATCGTCGATCAGCGCCCGCTGCCGGGCCGCCTGCCGCTGCAGCTGGACGAAGATCGCCGTGGCGAACGCGGCGACCGCCGCCGGACCGATCACCAGATCCAGATCGAACCGCTTCGCCAGCGTCAACTGCGCGAGGATCACGAAGACGGTCAAGACCGCGACCAGCCCGTACGCGGCGGGCGGCGGCAGGGTGCGCAGCGCCGCGTAGAACAGCGGCACCGCCACCCAGCCGAAGCTCGGCGCCAGCTCCACCAGCACCGCCCACGCCACGACGACCGCGCCCAGCCACACCAGCCGCCGCACCGGCGGCCACGGCACCCGGGTGCCCGGCGGCAGCGACGGCACCGCGGGCCCGCCCCGACCGGCCCCGGCGACGTACAGCAGCGCCAGCGCCGCCGCCAGGGCCAGCACCCACGGCGCGTGCGCCTCCCCGGCGTGCCGCTGCACGAACCGCACCAGCGACGAACCGAGCAGCAGGAAGAACGTCAGATGCAGGACGGCCACCAGCCGCCGCGCTTCCGGTCCGTCGTCCGGCACCCGCTCACCCACGCTCACCGCGCACCGCCTCCCTGCCGCCGCCGGCGACCTCCGCGCCGGTCCGTATCCGCCCTGTGAGCTGCACGGACACGGGACGGCCCCTCCCATTGTTCCCCCGCCGCGGGCGGCGCGGGTCAACCGATCGGCCGACCCGCCCGTCCACCGACCCGCGCGCCGGGAGCAGCCGGTACGACGACGGGGGACGGCGGTGGGCGGTCCCAGGATGGATCACGGAAGCCGGGGGAGCGGCCCCGGCGGCACCGGCGACGACCGGAGCGCCACCGCGGCGCCCGCCCCCTTCCCGCCCGGCCTTGCCCCACCATCCCTGTGAATCCACGGAGTTGATCCCATGAAGCACCTCAAGCAGGTCTCCCGGCGTACCCGCGTCGTCACCGGTGGCGTGGCCGTCGCCCTCCTCGTCGGCGGCGCCGGCGCCTGGTCGGCCAGTGCCGCCGCCCCGGCGGGCGCGCCGGTCAAGGCCGCCGCGGCCGCCGGGAACCTCACGCAGTCCACCCATCTGACCGTCGACGCCGCCACCAAGGCGGCCCAGGCCACCCTGGACGCCGCGAAGAAGGCGAACCAGAAGGTCTCCGTCGCCGTCGTGGACCGCAACGGCAACACCATCGTCACCCTGCGCGGCGATGGCGCGGGCCCGCAGTCCTACGAGTCGGCGGTCAAGAAGGCGTACACCGCCGTCTCCTGGAACGCCCCCACCTCCGAGCTGGTCGAGCGCCTGGAGAGCGCCCCGACGCTGAAGGACATCCCCGGCACCCTCTTCCTCGCCGGCGGCGCCCCGGTCGCCGCCAAGGGCGCGCCGGTCGCCGGTATCGGTGTCGCCGGCGCCCCCTCCGGCGACCAGGACGAGACGTTCGCGCGGGCGGGCGTCGCCGCACTGGCCGGGTAGCGCCGATGCCCCCCGGCCGCACGGCCACCCGGACCCGGCGGCGCACCACACCCCCCGTACGGTGCGCCGCCGGTCCCCCTTCTCCGCCGCCCGGCTCCGCGCCGCCGTGCGCGCGGGGCCGGGCATCGCGGTCCGTACGAAGGCGGCGACCTTCCTGTCGGTGCTGCGCACCCGTATCCCCCGAGCGAGGAGCATCCCGATGAACGCCCCCGACCTCGCCCTGCTGGACGCCGCCGCCCGCGGCGACGCCGAGGGCGTCCGCGCGGCTCTCGGCGCGGGCGCCGCGGTGGACGTCCGCGACGCGCGCCGCCGCACCGCACTGCTGCCGGCCGCCCGGGGCGATCATGTCCCCGCCGCGGCGGCGCTGGTCGCGGCCGGTGCCGACCCCGACGCCCTCGACGACCGCCACGACACGCCCTGGCTGGTCACCGGCGTCACCGGCAGCGTCGCCATGCTGCGCACCCTGCTCCCGGCCGGACCGGACATGACGATCACCAACCGCTTCGGCGGCACCTCCCTCATCCCGGCGAGCGAACGCGGCCACGTCGACCACGTCCGCGCCGTGCTCCGCGCGACGGACACCGACGTCGACCACGTCAACCGGCTCGGCTGGACCGCCCTGCTGGAGGCCGTCATCCTCGGCGACGGCGGCCGCGCCCACCTGGAGATCGTCGAGCTGCTGCTCACCGCGGGCGCCACCGCGGACCTCGCCGACGCCGAGGGCGTCACCCCGCTCGCGCACGCCGAACGGAGCGGGGCCACCGGGATCGCCGCGTTGCTGCGGGCCGTCCGGTGAGGCGCGCCGCCCCGGCGCTGCTCGCCGCCGTTCTGCTGCTGGCCGGCTGCGCCTTCGAGGGGGTGAAGAGCGCCGCCCCGGAGGCCGGGCACTCGGCCTCCGCACCGTCCGGCCGCACCCCGCACGGCACCCTGCTCGTCACCGACTTCGGCGCCGACACGGTCACCTTCGTCGACCCGCGGCGCGGCGCCTTCGACTCGCTGCGGGTGGGCACCGCGCCCTACGGTCTCGCCGTCGGTGAGGACGGCCGGGCGTGGGTCGCGACCGCCGAGGGCGTCGCCGTCGTCGACACCGCCACCCGGAAGAGGATCACCCGTGTCCCGTACCGGACGAAGGGCATCGGCGCACCGGTACACGGCGAGTACCGCGGCGGCGGGATGGGCGTCGCCCTCGCCCCGGACGGCCGCCGGGTGTACGTCGGCGTCAACCGGCCCGGCACCACCGGCACCGTCGAGGTCATCGACACCCGCACCCTGAGATCCACCGGCGCCGCCGAGGTGGGCCGCCGCCCCTTCGACGTGGACGTCGCCGCCGACGGCCGCGCGGTCTACGTCACCGGCCACGACTCCTTCGACGTGACGGTGGTGACGCCCGGCTCGCTGCGCACCCGCCGGATCGAGGTCGCCCCCTACGGCACCGGGGGCGGGCTCGGCTCCTGGCTCAAGCCGCACTACGCGGCGGTCCGCCCGTCCGACGGGAAGCTGCTGCTGCCGTTCGAGGGGGAGCGGCTGGTCGTCCTCGATCCGGCGACGGGCCGCTCCCGTACCGAGCGGATGACGGCCGACACCCACCAGCACGGCGTCACGATCACCCCGGACGGCACACTGTTCGCGGTCGGCACCGGCCCGATCGACCCGGCGCGGGACAAGGGCCCGTCGCTGACGGTGCGCGCTCCCGGCGGCCGGGAGAGGGTGATCGCGCTGGACGGCCCGCACGAGAACGTCGCCGTCGCACCGGACGGCCGTACCGCCTATGTCACCGGCGGCTTCACCCGGGACGGCTACTGGAACGGCGTCTCCGTCGTCGACGTGGCCTCCGGCACCGTCCACCGCCGCGGCGCGGGACAGCGGCCGCTGGGCGTCGCCGTCCTGTGATCCGCCGCCCGCGCGCACGCGGCGCCCGTATCCCGCTCCCGGGGTGCGGGCGCCGCGCGCGTGGGCGAACCGCGTGCCGGGGGCGGCGCAACGGATTCCGTCGTCTGCCGGGTGTCTTACGGATGAACCCTTGACGTCGCGCCGTCCGGCGCTATTGGATCCCCCGTATTGGGCACGCAACCAATAGCGATGGTGCTGTTGGTGCTTCTTGGGAGGACGCGATGGCGACCAGAGACCTGACGGCCACCGCCGGGCAACCCGCGGCCACGACCGCGGACCGGGCCGGAAAGCCGGAAGCCCACGGCATCGACCACATACCCGACGGCGAACGCCACGGCCGCCCCCGGGAGCTGTTCGCGGTGTGGGCCGCCCCCAACGTCAGCTACCTCAGCCTCGTCGTGGGCGGCACGCTCGTCCTGATGGGCCTCACGCTCGGCCAGGCGCTCGCCGTCATCGCCACCGGCAACCTGCTCTGGCTCCTCACCGGCGTCCTCGCCGTCAGCGGCCCCGCCGCCGGCACCACCGGCTCGGTCATCTCCCGCGCCATGTACGGCATCGTCGGCAACAAGGTGATCATCGCCCTCACCGGCTGGCTGATCTCCGCCGCCTACCTGGCGCTCAACTGGTCCGCCGCCTCCGTCGCCGGCATCGGACTCGCCGGACAGCTCGGCCTCCCCGGCGGCCCGGTCACCGACGCCGTGATCATCTGCGCCATCGCCGCCGCCACCCTCGTCGTCGCCGTCTACGGACACGCCACCATCGTCCGGCTCTACACCGTCCTCAGCATCGCCCTGACCGTGGTGTTCGTGGTGGTCAGCGGATACGTCATCGGCCACACCGACTGGTCCTACCGGCCCGAGCACGCCCTGCACGGCGGCGCGCTGTGGGTGACCCTCGCCGGCGGCTTCGCGCTGATCGCCTCCACCCCGCTGTCGTACAGCAACAGCCCCGACCTCGCGCGCTACCTGCCGCGGGACAGCAGCCCGGTGGCGGTGGCCGGCTGGACCGCGCTCGGCGCCTACCTGCCCAGCGTGCTGTTCACCGCCGTCGGCGCGCTCGCCGCCACCAGCCTCGACATGAACGATCCGCAGCGGGCGCTGGAGGGCATCCTGCCCGCATGGTTCATCCCGGTTTTCGTCATCGCCGTCGTCGGCAACACCGTCGCCAACAACGGACTGACCGCCTACAGCGCCGGACTCACCCTCCAGTCGATCGGCGTCCGCCTCGGCCGCATCCCCGCCGTCCTCATCATCGGCGTGCTCGCCACCGCCGTGACACTCTGGGCCCTCCTCGTCTTCGACTTCCTGACCAGCGTCAACACCATGCTGGAACTGGTCGTGGTGGTCACCGGACCGGCCGTCGGCGTCTACGTCGCCGACATCCTCCTCCGCCGCAACCGCTACGATGGCCACGCCCTCCTCGACGAGAGCCGCACCAGCCCGTTCTGGTACGACGCGGGCGTCCACCGCGCGGGTGTGGCGGCGTTCCTCGCCGGCGCCGTCGCCGGGGTGCTCTGCGTCAGCACCAGCTTCTGGACCGGGCCCGTCGCCGCGCTGTGCGGCGGCGCCAACCTCTCCCTCCTCGCCGGACTGCTGGTCTCCGCCGCCGTCCACACCGCCTTCGGCCGCCCCCGGCACCCCGCCGCGCACGCCGACCCGGCCGCCTGACCCGGCCCGCGACCCCGTACCACCCACGAAGAAGAAGGCCCCCATGTACGCCGATGTCCTTGTCCGCGTGGCGCACGTCGAGACGTTCGCCGACACACCGGGCCCCGGCGCCGCCGGTGAGGCGGCCCCGCCCCGGGCCGTCGCCGTCCGCGACGGGCGCATCGTCGCCGTCGGCGGCGACGAGGTGGCCGCCGCGTACACCGGCCCCGCCACCGAGATCCACGACTTCCCCGGCGCCACCCTGCTGCCCGGCCTCACCGACGCCCACGCCCACCCGGTGTGGGGCTCCGTCGAGATCGGCAGCGGTATCGACCTCTCCGGCGCCGGCAGCCTGGCCGAGGTCCTCGACACCGTCGCCGCCGCCCTGCGCGACCGACCCGCCGACGCCTGGGTCACCGGCTACGACCTGGACCTCAACCACTTCCCCGGCGCCCCGCACGGCGCCGTGTTCGAAGAACGCTTCCCCGGCCGCGCCATCTCCCTGATGACCCGCGACGCCCACGCCCTCGTCGTCAGCCCGCGCGTGGTGGAACTGGCCGGACTCACCGGCCGCGAGACGTTCAGCGACAAGTCCTCCGTCGAGACCGGCCCCGACGGCCGCCCCACCGGCTACGTCCTCGAACTCCAGGCCATGGACCTGGTCTTCGCGCACTACCCCGAGGTCACCGTCGACGCCGCCGCCGGATACGTACGCCACCAACTCGCCCTGCTCGCCGCGAGCGGACTGACCGGGCTGCACGCCATGGACTTCACCGACCCCAGCGAAGCCGTCTACCGCCGGATCGAGGAGGACGGCGAACTGCCGCTGCGCATCCGCTGCTCCCCGCTGATCGCCGCCGACTCCGGACCCGACGTATGGGAGGACGCCGCCGCCCTCCAGGGGCGACGCGGCCGCCGCTGGCACGTCGAAGGCGTCAAGTTCATGCTCGACGGCACCGCCGACAACGGCACCGCGTGGTTCGACCACCCCGACACCCACGGCGAGAACGCCACCTCCCTCTGGCGCGACGTCGACGCCTACCGCCGCGCCGTGCGCTTCTTCGCCCGCCGCGACATCGCCACCGCCACCCACGCCATCGGCGACCGGGCCGTCCGCGTCGCCCTCGACGCCATCGAGGCGGCGGGCCCCGCCGCCCAGGGCCCGCACCGCATCGAGCACCTGGAGTCCGTCCCCGACGACCTCCTCGGCCGCTTCGCGGACCTCGGCGTCGTCGCCAGCCTCCAGCCGGTCCACGGCACCCGCCACACCCGCGCGGACGGCGACGACACCTGGTCACGGCGGATCGGCCCGGACCGCGCCGCCCGCGGCTGGCGCACCCGCGACCTGCTCACCCACGGCGCCGTCGTCGCCCTCGGCTCCGACTGGCCCATCGGCCCCGGCGACCCCCGCGTCGCCCTCGCCGACTGCCAGCTGCGCCGCCCCGTCGAATCCCCCGGCACCGCCCCCGTCCAGCCCGGCCAGGCGCTCACCGCCCGGGAGGCGTACGCGGGCATGACACGGGCCACCGCCGTCGCCGCCGGACGCCCCGGCGACCTCGGCCGGATCGCCCCCGGCCACCTCGCCGACCTCACCGTCTTCGCCGCCAACCCGCTCACCCTCGACCCCGCGGCCCAGGCCGCCAACCCGGTGCTCGCCACCGCCGTCGGCGGCCACCTGATCCACCACCCCACCCCCGCCGAAGGACGCCCGTGACCACGCCGATCGCCCGCCCCGAGAACCGCCTCCACGTCAACGCCGCCGCCCCCGACCCGTTCGAGCGCGGTCGCCTGCGCGGCGTCCGGCTGCGCGACACGCTCCCCGGCGGCGTAGCCGGGTACGACCGCTTCTTCCGGCTCGGCGGCATCTCCCCGCGGCAGGTCCGTGACGACGCCGCCCGCGCCCTCGACGTCGTCGACGCGTTCCGGCCCGCCGCCCGCGCCCAGATCGAGGGGATCGCCCACGGCGCGGGCACCGACCCGCTGACCGTCGCCGCCCTCAACGCCCGCACCGAGATCCTCGCCCGCAGCAACGCCGTACCGCCCGGCGAATGCTCCACCCTGGTCCGCCGCCTCACCGACCCGGCCACCGGCGCCCCGCGCACCTTCGGCATCCAGACCTGGGACTGGCACGTCGAGCTGAACCCGTACTGGCACACCCTGGAATCCCGCGGCGGACGTCACGACGTGGTGGGCCTGACCGAACACGGCATCCTCGGCAAGATCGGCGTCAACAGCGCCGGTCTCGCCCTGCACTTCAACATCCTCGGCCACCGCCGCGACGGCATCGGCGGCGTCCCCGTGCACGTCCTGGCCGCCGTCGTCCTGGAGGAGGCCGGCAGCGTCGCCGAAGCCGTAGAGATCATCCGCGGCGCCCCGCTCACCTCCTCGGGCTCCTTCACCCTCCTCGACCCGACCGACACCGCCCTCCTCGACCTCAGCCCCGACGGCGTCTTCCCCGTCGCACCGCAGGACGGCACCCACGTCCGCACCAACCACTTCCTCACCCCCGCCCTCGCCGCCCAGGAGAAGAGCTGGCTCTACCAGCCCGACTCCGGCGAGCGCTACGCCCTGCTCCGCACCCGCCTGGCCGAAACCGGACCCCCCACAACCCCCGCCGAGCTCCTCCCCTTCCTCGTCTCCGGCCCCGGCGAGGCCGCCCTCACCTGCCTCCCCGACATGACCCTCCCCGAAGGCCGACGCTGGGCGAGCCTCGCCACCGTCCTCCTCGAACCGGCCACCCGCACCGCCCGCGTCCTGGACGGCACACCGGCGGATGCGGGGGAGAGGGAGTGGCGGGAGCTGTACGCCTAGCCGCGGCCAGCCGCCCGACCGTGCCCGGCCGGACACCGCACTCCCGCTGAGCCGGGGCAGGGCCCGGATCCGGAACCGGTGCGGCCCGGGGCGTTCCCCGCCCCGGGCCGCACGGCTCAGCGTTCCTTCAGGGCCCTGGCCGTGACCTCCCATTCCTCGAACACGCCCACCCTGCCGAACAGCGTACGGAGCGACGCCCCGATCTTCCGGCTGGGACCACGCAGCCGGCGGCTGACACTTCCGAGCATCTCCAGCATCGGAAGGACCTCCCGCAGCCCGTCCGCCGCCCCCCGGATCTCCTGGCCCAGCGCGATCACCTGATCGAGCTGCTCGTCCACGCCCGGCGGCCACTCGTCGCGCGGCGTCTCACCGAACCACCGCAGGAACGCCCCCATCGCGCCGATCGCCACGTCCATCCGCGCGGCCATCGCCACCGCGGCCACCTGCAACTCGTCGGAAGGGCCCTCGATGGCCTTGGCGAACCGGTTGATGACCGTCAACTGGGCGCTCATCGGCTTGCCGGGCCGCGCGGCGAGGGCGAAATCCCCGCCGTACAGCTCGGAGATCGCGGCGAAATCGGCCATGGCCGCCTCCATGGCCGCCATGTCTCCGGTGACCGCCTCCATCTCCGCCTCGGCGGCGACGGCCAGATCGAAGTATCCCGGGGCGTCCGCCACCTCCTGGGGCCCGTCCTCCCCACGGTCCGCAGCGTCACCCCCGTCCGTCCCCGGACGCGGTGGCCATCCGGGCCCCGGGGCGGCACCGCCGGCCGGGCCGCCCACCGGAGCCGGCACCACCGCGGTCAGGGCCGCCGCCAGCTCCCGCCGCGCCGCGGGCGCCCCCGCGGACAGGGCCGGGAACTCAGCGGCCGGGAACAGCCCCGACGCGGACGGCGCCGTGCCCGCCTCCCGCAGTTGGACGGCGGGCCGCTCGACGGCGCGGCGGACACCGAGCGCGTACGCCACCTCGGGGCTGCTCCCGGTGAGGTCGGCGACGACGACGTCCGCCTCGACGAGATGCCGGAGCACGGCGTCGGTGGTCGCGCCGGACAGGGGGACGGCCGGCAGCAGGGCCAGCCCGAACTGCGCACAGACCGGGCGGACGACCTCCTCCCGGAACACCGCCGAGCGGGACGGCGCGGCCACCGCGCCCGACGGGCCGGGCGTGCCCGCCGGGTCCTGCGGGCCGATCACGAAGCAGGTGGGAACCATGTCTCTCCTTCAGGGAAAAGGGATCGCGCGGCGGGCGGCGCAACCGCCCGCCGCGTTCGGGACGGGTCAGTCGAAGAGCGTCAGGGCCACGCCGTCGGCGACCTCGTCCTCGAAGACGGGCCGCTCCTCGATGCCCAGGGCGCGCAGTAGCACGACGGTGACGACGCGGTGCCGGTGCCCCACGAGGACCGTCTCGCAAGGGAAGTTCTGGCGGGCGATGAGCCGGTAGCCGGTCTGCGGATGGATACCGAACGCCCGGCACGCGGTCTTCAGATCGACGCTGACCGGAAGGTCGAAGATCTCCCGGAACGTCAGAGGAGTGAGACGGCCCCCGCTCATCCGCGCCTCCTGCCGCCGCGCAGCGACAACGCCCCGACCGGGCGACCGCGGCGCAGCAGCCGGGCTTCGGTGGCCGTACCGGCCAGCCCCCATTCCTGGGCCAGCGCCCCGATCCGGATGCCCTCGGCGCGCTCCGCGGGCACGGTGATCCGTACGGACGCGGCCAACTCCCCGTCGCCGGAGGGCCAGGGCGCCTCGAACTCCGCCTGCCAGGCGCCGTCCGGGGCGTACCGCGCGGCGACGTCCACGTCCTCGACGGGCCGCTCCGGCAGCGTCCGCCGCGCCAGTTTCCACACCTGGCCGCAGACGGCCCGCAGCAGGACGTCGCCGGGGTCGGCGGTCGCCGGGCCGACCTCGGCCAGCGCCGCCAGAAAGCCGGTGACCAGCTCGGACGCGAGATCCTGCCGGTCGGTCCCGAAGCGCCGGGAGACCTTGAAGACGGTCCCGCGCAGACCGGGCAGGGCCAGCCAGACCGCGACCAGCCGCCAGCCGCTGCCGTCGGCATCCGCCCTGGCCCGCTCCGCGACCTGCCGCCACAGCGCGGCCCGTACCGCCGCGTCCGCCGACGGGTCGTACAGCACCGCCCGCGCCTCGGGCGGGGTGAGCGGACCGTCGTCGCCGTCGAGCGGCTGCCACGGTCCGCACCGTTCGTCCGCGAACCACCGCTCGATGGACCCGAACAGTCCGGACCACGGGGTGTACACCGTCATTGTTGTCTCCTCCATGCCGTCCCTCTTCCGGTGCGTCACGTGCTCCACGCGGTCTCCCGCGTCGGGTACCTGCGGCGCCATTCGGCCAGCGACCGCCGTGCCAGATCGGGGACGGGCATCGCGGTCCCGCCCCGTTCGAGCGACAGCAGCAGGCGCAACACCCCGGGCCGGCGGCCGTCGACGAGCCGGGCGAACAACTCCTCGGCCTGCGCCAGCCGTTCGGGCCGCTCCTGCGCCCAGTGGCACCACCCGAGAGCTGCGTCCCGCATCGCCGGATACGCCACGCCCTCGTCGAGTGCGTGACCGACGAGGCCGACCAGCCGGGCGGCCGTCCGCCGGCCCGCCGCGATCTCGGCGCCGAACCACGCGGGAGCACCGGAGAGCAGTGCGGGCATGCCGAGCGCGGCCAGCAGCGCCGGTACGTCCTCGGCCCCGGCCCACTCCGCCAGATGGCGCACCAGGCGGGCGCGGTCCCGCGTGCCGGCCGCCGTGAAGCGCCGCAGCACCGTCTCCCGGACCGCCAGAGCCACGGCCACCTCCGGGTCGCCGTCCCCGCGCCCCGACACCGCCCGGTGCAGCAGCGGCAGCGCCGTACCGACCGGGATGCCGCCGCCCCGCTCCGGGCGGCAGGCGTACGCCAGCGCGGTACGCGGCGCGGCCCCGCAGGCCCCGGCGCACTCCGCCAGCAACTGCCGTACGGCGTCGGCGACCGCCGGTGCCCCCGCCGCGACGCCCAGCGCCCAGCCTGCGACCTCGGTGCCCGGCCCGCTCTCCGCCAGCGCGAGCCGGCGGAGCAGCGGCAGTGTGCGGCCGCCGGTCCGGACCGCCAGGTCCGCCACCGTGCGTCCGGCGCGTTCGGCCGCCGCCTCGGTGAGGACGGCCCCGCCCAGCCAGCGGTGGAGCAGCGGCAGCAGAGCGGGGTACTCCCGGCACACCACGTCCCGGACGGCCTCACCGACGGCGGGCCACAGGAACGTGACGGGCCCCGCGTCCCCGCCCCGTGCCCCGATACGCGGCAGCAACTCGCCCAGCGGCGGCCGCCGTACCGCCGGCGCCGCGGGCCACCGCCACCGTTCCGGGCGCCGGTGGGCACCGGAACCGGCCGGCGGCGCGGCCCCGCACTCCTCCGCGAGCCCCGCCGCCAGCAGATCCGCGGCCTGCTCGGCGACGGCTGCCCCGTCCAGCCCGCCGTAGACGCACACCGCCAGCAGCACGGCCAGCATCTCCGGGGTGTCCGCCGCGCGTGCCAGCAGTTCCGGCGCCTCGGCCGCGGCCAGCCGGCCGAGCAACGCGGCACGCCCGGTCCCCGGAGCGGCCCGTGCCACGGCCTTGGCCACCTGCGCGGCGTACCCCGGCGGTAGCCCCTCGGGCAGCGCCTCGGCACGGAACCGCCTGCCGAGCGTCCGCAGCCGCCGGGCGCGCTCGTGCCCGTCCGGGCACAGCCCGCGCAGGTGCGCCGCGAACACGTCCGCCGGGCGCGGCGGTTCATGGCGCCTGACCTGGACCCCGAGATCCTGCGCCAGGAAACGCGCGAGGCCGGGCCGGTCCGACAGGACGAGGACCATCCGGGCCTGCGCGTCCGTCAACGCGCCCTCCAGACCGGCCAGTTCCCACGGCCGCAGCGCGTACGGGTCGCCGGGCTCCCGGACGAGATAGCCGTCCACCCCCTGCGGCCGGGGCCGCCACCGGGCGAAATCCACCGCCCCGTCGACCTGGACGATCGCGGGGTCCGCCCGGTCGCCGGCGAGCAGCCGCAGTGCCGCTGTGTGGCGTCCGGTGTCCGGTGCCCCGACGAGGGCGAGGAGCGCGGGGCCGTCCGGCGGCTCGGGGAGCGGCGTGAACCCGGGCGGCGCCGCGAACCGTTCCCGCACCACCGTCAGCTCCCGGGGGCGGACAGGCCCCTGCCGCATCGGCTCCGCGGGCCCGTGCCCGGTGACCGACTCGTGCCGCTGGTCGCCGTAGACCGGGCCGGTGTTGACATTGCCGCCGGGGGCCGAGAGGACGACCAAGTGGCTGCGGAGCATCGCCCGGTCGATGCCGAAGGCGTCGTCCTCGTCCGTGCGGTGCGGGGCGTCGCGCCCGCCGGACGGAGCGGTGTCAGCGCTCACCGCGCGACCCCCGGTCCCGGTCGCCGCCTCGCCGGGACGGCTGCTCCGCGCCGGAGCGGCCGCCGGTGACACGCTGTCCGCCGCGCACCGTCCCGGTGTTGAGGTTGCCCCGCTCGGCGCTGAGCAGCGTGAGGTGCGGGGTTTCGGGGGGAGCGACCGCCGAGGAGCTCGCCGCCCCCGACCGCGCGGACACCTCGTCGGCCACCCACCGGAGGGCGCCGAGGAATTCCGAAAGCGTCCCGGATTCCGCCCCGGAGCCGACAGCGCCCGCACCTCGCAACACCTCAAGGATTCCCGCCCCGAGGAGCGCCTGCGCCGCGCCGTCCTCCCACGTCTGACGCTCTTGCCGTTCTTCACTCTCTCGCATATGTCCTCCCGGACGGGTTCCGCCGGTCCCGTGGTGACCGGCATTTCCTGGCAGTCCGAGATTCCCGTACGGCGGATGCGTCGTCCGCTCCCGCAGTGCACGGAAGGCGTGGTCACCCCCACATTCCGAACGTGCGGCCCGTTCATCGAAAGGGTTGCGGGAAAACGATTCAGGGAGGAGAGAAGGCCCGGGTATTTCCGGAACGGAGAATTCCAGAGGAGGGGATTCCGGGGCGCGTTCCGCCGCCCAAAAACACGAAAAGGCGCCCCGCCCGGTGTCACAATTCACCGGCCGGAGCGCCTTTCGCGCGGAAAATCAGGGAGCCGACGCACACCCCGCCGCCACCCCGCGCAAACCACCCCCGTCGACCACATGGATCCGGGTCCGCTCGGCCCGTACCCGCTGCGGGCCGAAGCGGGTCAGCGCCTTGGTGACGGAGTTGCGGCTCACCCCGAGATGCTGGGCCAGGTCCTCGCGGGTGAGGGAGAGCGTGTCCGTCCCGCAGATCTCGACCAGGCGGAGCAGCGTCGCGGCGAGCCGCTGCTCGATGGCGCCCTCGGACGCCTGGGTCTGCTCGCGCAGCCGGTTCACCGCGTACGCGGCCAACTGCGTCGCCAGGTCGTACCGCTTGACGAAACGGTGGAAGGTGTCCGCGGGGACAACGGCGACTTCGCAGGCGCTAAGGGCCCGCACATCTGCCAGCCGGAGGCCGCCGGCCTGGACCGCCATCTCGCCCAGGACCTCGCCCGGACCGCGGAAGGCGAGCAGCCGCTCCCGTCCGTCGGCGTCGGTCCGCACCACCTTCACCATGCCGCCGAGCAGGGCGCAGACGTGTGTTCCGGTGTCACCCTGCCGCAGCAGGACCGCTCCGGCCGGATGGCGGCGGCGTGGATGGCCCGTCAGCGCCGCCCAGGCCGCCGGCGGGACGAGATCGCGCAGGACATGCGCCGGGGCGGCGCCGAACTGTTCGCTCATGCGATCACGCTAGAGCAACGCACGGCGCCGCTGGGGCGGAATCCGTGCTTCCCCCCACCGGCCGGGAAGCCACGTCCTACACGGCCCCCGGCCCGTCGCCGACCGCATCCGGACCGCCGGCCGGCAGGCCCGGGTCCGCGCCGCGCAGCGCCCGCAGGAACCAGGAGTGGACCGGCACCAACTGCGGCAGCACCGCCCACCCGTTGACGGTCCACACCAGCCGCCAGTACCGCTCGACGTCCGGATCGCACACCACCGCCAACTGCTCGGCCACCCCGGCGCGGAACTCCGCGTCCGGCGCGCGACCGCACGCCGCCGCCAACTGCCCTACGAGCGTGCCGGCGAGCGCCGCCCCCTTGGCACCGTACGGGTCCAGCTCAGCGTCCCGCGCCCCGGCGAGGGCGTCGTGGACCCGCCGCGTCACCTCCTCCCCGGCCAGCGCCTCGACGGGCAGCGGCTCTCCGGACGCCTGATGGCCGGCCGAACGCCGTATCCGCTCCCGGAAGTCCGCGTCGTCCAGCAGTCCGGCGATCTCGGTCCAGGCGGCGACCTGTTCGGCGGACGGGTCCTCGGGCAGGTCGGGCAGTGCGGTGCGCACCATCGCCGCGGCGACAGGGTCCTGGTCCGTACCGAACGTGGCATCCAGGAAGTCTTCGGCGATCCGGCGGCGTTCCGCCGCGGACAGCTGGGTGAGCCGGTGCATCAGTGAGGTCTCCTCGGGTCCGGTGCCGCGGGCGGCCGCGGCGCGCAGCACGCTCCGCCGCAGCCGCAGGGCACGGATCTGTACGTCGACGGCGTCGGCCTGCGCCCCCGCGACCTGCGCCATCGGCAGTTCCCGGCGGAGCACCCGGCGGATCGTCGCGAGGGAGATCCCCAGCTCCCGCAGGGAGCGGATGAGGTCCAGGCGCCGCAGGGCGTCGGGGGCATAGCGCCGGTGGCCGGCGTGGGTGCGGTCGGCGGGCGGGACCAGCCCCTCGTCGGAGTAGAACCGGATGGTGCGCACGGGTACGCC
The DNA here is from genome assembly GCF_055567035.1 of Streptomyces sp. NPDC027185. NCBI lineage: Bacteria > Bacillati > Actinomycetota > Actinomycetes > Kitasatosporales > Streptomycetaceae > Streptomyces > Streptomyces sp. NPDC027185. The sequence continues at coordinate 381,890 of NZ_JBVHRF010000003.1, forward strand.
GGTGCGCCGGGAGAGTTCGCCGATCGAGTAGCGGGCCGTTCCGTCCATGGCGTCCATCGTGGAGTCTCCAGTGGGTGGAGAGGCAACCCGGACGGGCTGCCGGGGCGGTGCGGTGGTGCGCGTCCGGACATAGCCCGGTTTCTCGGCCACCGGCGCCGCCGCGTTTGTCAACGGAGTGTGGAGACAAGGGGGTCGGAGGCGGTGCGAACGCGGCGCCGTGGGAGTCTCGACGGGCACGTAAGGCTCACCGTCCACGGTCGAGCGGCACCACCCGCAAGGAGATTTGATGCGCGCCCACACCCTTCCTCTCGCCGGTCTGGCCCTCGTCGCCGGGCTCACGCTCACGGCCTGCGACGGCGGTGACGCCTCCACGGCGAGCGACGGCTCCTCCTCGCCCGCCGCCCAGGCTTCCCAGGGCTCGTCCCAGGGATCCTCCCAGGGCTCCGACGACGCCGCGGTCCCCGCCGAGAAGGGCAAGGAGCCGCGTCAGGACGCCGGCGCCGGCTCCGGTGACGCGTGCAAGACCGCGCAGCTGGACTTCAGCCTCTCCCACGGCATGAGCGAGAACACCTTCCTGGTCAACCTCAAGAACACCGGGTCCGCGCCGTGTTCGCTCCAGGGCTTCCCGGGCGTCGACCTCAAGGGCAAGGACGGCACCATCAGCGCCTCCCGCTCCCAGGAGGCCGGACCGAAGGTCGAGGTCAAGCCGGGCGAGGAGACCCGGTTCACGCTGCACGCCCCGGCGAACACCTCCGGCGGCAGCGGCGTGACCTTCACCTCGCTGGTCATCACCCCGCCCAACGAGACCCACTCGAAGTCGCTGCCCGCCGACATCAACCTCGCCGTCACCGACAAGTCCGACGGGTCGGGCGTCACGGTCGACCCGGTCGGCGTGGGCAAGTAGCGGCCGCGGCACGCCACCGATCCGGCCACCCCTCGCCGCTGACCTGGGACTCCAGGACACCGGCGCCCGACGGGGTGGCCGGTTCGCCGTGCGGCCCGGTCTTGGCCGGTCCTCCGCCACGCGGTACCTTCGGTCCGATATCGACGACGGCACGACGGAAGCCGGTGCAACTCCGGCACGGTCGCGCCACTGTGTGCACGCCGCCCCTCCTCACGGACGGGCGGCGTGTGAGTCAGACCCGTGGCCGTCGTCCTGTGCACCACCGAGACGGGACGCGAACTCCCAAAGGAGGCCATGCCATGGCGCACCATGTCGCCCAGCCGACCGCCACCCCTGCCATCCCCGCCAAGCTGCCGCTCAAGGCGGTCGCTCCCTGGGCGGTCTTCTTCGGCATCCTGATGCTGGTTCTGCTCTACTTCGTCGGCGCCGAGCAGGGCGCCACCTCCGTCTTCAACGGCGCGGGGGTCCATGAATGGGTGCACGACGCCCGCCACCTGCTCGGCTTCCCCTGCCACTGACGCAAGGGACGCCGCGACCTCCATGAACTCCACCACTGTCCGCGATCTGCTCGTGCGGGGCATGCTCGCCGGCCTCGGCGCCGGTGTGCTCGCCCTGATCGTGGCCTACTTCCTCGGCGAGCCGAACGTCAGCAGCGCCATCGGCTTCGAGGAGGCGGCCCACGCCGGGCACTCCCACAGCGACGAGGCCGAACTCGTCTCCCGTACCATGCAGTCCACCGCCGGTCTCGCCACCGGCATCCTCGTGTACGGCGTCGCCTTCGGCGGGATCGCCGCCCTCGGCTACTGCTTCGCCCTGGGCCGCGTGGGCCGCTTCGGTCCCCGTGCCACGGCGCTGCTGCTCTCCGGCTGCGCCCTGCTCGCGGTCTACGTCGTACCGTTCCTGAAGTACCCGGCGAACCCGCCCGCCGTCGGCGATCCCGACACCATCGGCAAGCGGACCGCCCTGTACTTCCTGATGATGCTCCTCAGCGTCCTCCTCGCCGTCGCCGCCACCCTCCTGGGCAGACAGCTCGCGCCCCGGATCGGCACCTGGTACGCGACGGTCGTGGCGGTGCTCGGCTTCGCCGTGGTCATCGGCCTGGCGTACGGGTTCCTGCCGGTGATCGACGAGGTGCCGGAGCACTTCCCGGCGGCGCTGCTGTGGCGCTTCCGGCTCTCCGCCCTCGGCATGCAGCTCACCCTGTGGGCCGGTTTCGGGCTGCTCTTCGGCGAGTTGGCCGAACGCCTGCTCCGTCCGGCACCGCCCGCACCCGCCGAGGCGGTACCGGCCGGTCCGTGAGACACCCGGGTACGCGACGGGCCCCCGGCAGCCGGCCGGGGGCCCGTCGCGTTACCGGGGCCGGGCCTCTCCCGCGCCCTCGGGGGCGTACGGGGCCGACCGTGGCAGGGCGGGGCGCCACGTTCGGCCGGGCCCGCCCCCCTGTCGGGACGCGCCCTCACTCCGCGGCGAGCGGCCCGCCGAGCCGGAGGTTCCAGCGTCCCGCCCGTCCGGTCAGTTCCGTGCGGGTCAGCGGGGGCACGTCGTACCGCCAGAACGCGGACGGGGGAGCGGCCGTCGCGTGAACGGCGGCCGCCCGCACCACCTCCGGCTCGACCACCGCCACGATCCGCCCGCCCGTCGGGCGCAGCGCGTCCAGCCAGCGCGCCACCCGCGCGCACACGTCCGCCACCGACTCACCGCCGGGCACCGCCGCCCCGGGGTCGGCCAGCCACCGCCCCACCGCCTCCGGCTCGGCCGCGCCGACCTCCTCCAGCGTCCGGCCGCGCCAGCGCCCGGCGTCCAGGGCGGCCAGCTCCGGCGGCGCGTCGTCCACGGTCAGTCCGAGCGCCTCGGCGGTCTCCCGGCAGCGCACGCTCGGCGAGACGGCCACCGCGTCCGCGGCCGGCAGCGAACCGGCCGCCGCTCGGGCCCGCGCCGCCCCCGAGGCGTCCAGCGGATCGCCGCCGTCGAACGCCGCACGCCGCAGCGAGGCGGTCATGGCCGGGGAGACGAGCAGGACACGGCTGGTCACGAGGGCTCCTTCACGGGGCGGGCGGGGTGCGCCACGGGGTACGGCGCGTGGCTGCGGCGACCCGGTCGACGGCGAGGCGTTCGCCCGCCGGGGCCGCGCCGCCCGCGAACCTAACATCCGCCCCGGACGCGTCTTCCGGGCATCCGCGGCTCCTGCCACGACGAGGAGCGGGCCACTCTGTGACGGAGCGTCAGGTAGGCAGGCCCCCGCATCAGGCCCGTCAGCTGTGCGCCGGGCACTTTCCGCCGCGCGCCGGCTCCGTCCCGTCCTCGCCGGGGCGCAGCACCTGGGCCGACGCCAGCAGCGCCTCGATCACCTCGTCCATCTCCAGCCGCCGCTCCACCGACCGCAGTCCCGGCAGCCCGGCCCGTGTGCTGACCTGCGGCGGGGCCAGCAGCGAGCAGCAGTCCTCATCCGGCAGGACCGACACCTCGGCCGTGCCGATCGTCCGCGCCTCGTCGATGATCTCCTGCTTCTCCCAGCCGATCAGCGGCCGCAGCACCGGCAGCTGCGCCGCCTCGTCCACCGCGACCATGTTCGCCAGCGTCTGGCTCGCCACCTGCCCCAGACTGTCGCCCGTCACCAGCGCCTGGGCCCCCGTCCGCGCCGCGAGCCGCGAGGCGGTACGCACCATCAGCCGCCGCTGCGCGACGACCTGGAGCCTGCCCGCCCCCGCCACCGCCAGCTGTTTCTGCGCCGAACCGAGCGCGACGACGTGCAGCGCCCCCGGCGGCTGGCTGCGGTTCAACTCCCGGGCCAGCGCGTAGGCCTTGTAAACGGACGCCGCGTTCGTGTACGGCGCCCCGCTGAAGTGGACGAAATCGCAGGCCAGCCCACGCCGCATGGCCCGGTGCGCGGCCACCGGCGAGTCGTACCCGCCGGACAGCAGCACCAGCGCCCGTCCGCTCGACCCCACCGGCAGCCCGCTCAGCCCCCGGTGCCGCTCCCACGACAGATACGTCTCCCGGTGGTCGATCTCCACCGAGAGCGTGACGTCCGGCGCCGACAGATCCACGGGCAGCTCCGGCACCGCCTCCTGGATCCGCGCCCCCAGATGCACCTCCATCTTCGACGAGGTCAACGGGAAGTCCTTGTTCCGCCGCCGCACCCGGACCGCGAAGCTGCGCACCCGCCGCGCCACGCACAGCGCACGCAGCGCCCCGACGGCCGCCGCGGTGACGTCCTCCCTCGTGGACGGCACCCGCACCGCGGGCTCGACGTAGTGGAACCCGACGACCCGCCGGACCCGCTCCACCAGCGCCTCCACCGGCACGTCACCGCCCACCACGGTGATGTTCTGCGCCCCCTTGATCCAGGTGGAGCCGCCGACACCGCGCAGCGCGATCCGCAGATTGCCGTGCAGCCGGTCGATGAACCGCTGCCGGTTACGCCCCTTGAGGAAGACCTCACCGTGCTTGAGCAGCACACAGGAGCCACCGGCCGCGGCCGCGGCGGAGGCGTCCCGGGGAGCCGGGACACAGGGGTTGCCGGTCATGTATGAACCTTTCGGAATGTCCCGGTCGGCGCCGGCGGTGTCCTCCGCCGCACCCACGAGAGGAACGAACTGAGCCGGAACGGACCCGGCACCGGCCGCACGCCGGGCCCACGGACCCGGCCACACCACGACGCCCGGCCCCCCCGGAACGCTGCCGAAGCCCCGGAACACCGAGACCCCCGGGCCCGCTCACCGCCCCTCCCGGCCCCGCGGCACTCCGGCACGCGCAGACGGAAAGGGGGAAAGCCCGGCGAACCACCGGCGCCGACAAGACTACGTCCGGGGGCGGGGTGCGCGGACGCGCCGGCCGGCGGCGGGCCGGACACCCCGGGGCCCACCGCCGGCCGATGCGGTGCCCCCGCCAGGAGCCCCCCGCCGAACGGGTGGCTCCGCCGGGCCAGCCGACCGGAGACGGAACGGCTTCCCCAGGCTGTGGCGGCGTGAGGGGCGGCGGTTCGGTGCCCGCCCCCCCGGCGACCCTCTCGCCGTGGGGCGGGGGAGCACCACCACTGGCCCTCGGCGGGCTTCGCCCGCCGGTTCGTCCGCTGCGTCTGCGCGGCCCGGCTCGGCGTCGGTGACGTCTTCGACTGGTGTGACCACCCGTTCACCGCGCCCCGCGAGCGCACCTTCGTCGCGCTCTGCCTCATCGAGTCCGGCCGGGACGCACCCGAGGTCCGCGCCGCCGCCCGGGTACCGGCCGCGGCCGTCGGTACGGAACGCCTGATCCGCTCCGACGGGGGGCGCCGGGCCCGCACACCGTTCGGCCTCGCCCGCGCCCCCGCTCCGGAATGCCGCCGTACGGGTGGCGTGGCACGCTGGCTGTGGCGTGGGCCCGGCGGCGCGGGGCCGGGGCGGGGGCCGTTCCGGTTCGGATACGGGCAGTGCGCCGCGGCGCCTGGGAGGTGGTCCGGCCAGCCCGGCCACTCCCGAGCACTCAACCGAACGAGGCGGTCACCATGGAGTTCGGCATCTTCACCGTCGGCGATGTGACGGCCGATCCGACCACCGGCCGGACGCCGAGCGAGCATGAACGCATCAAGGCCACGGTCGCCATCGCTCAGAAGGCCGAGGAGGCCGGGCTGGACGTGTTCGCCACCGGCGAGCACCACAACCCGCCGTTCGTCCCGTCGTCGCCCACCACGCTCCTGGGGTATCTGGCCGCCCGCACCGACCGGCTCACGCTGTCCACCTCCACGACGCTGATCACCACCAACGACCCGGTGAAGATCGCCGAGGACTTCGCCTACCTCCAGCACCTCGCCGACGGCCGCGTCGATCTGATGCTGGGCCGCGGCAACACCGGCCCCGTCTACCCGTGGTTCGGCCAGGACATCCGCCAGGGCATCCCGCTCGCCATCGAGAACTACGCACTGCTGCACCGGCTGTGGCGGGAGGACACCGTCGACTGGGAGGGCAAGTTCCGCAGTCCGCTCCAGGGGTTCACCGCCACGCCCCGCCCGCTGGACGGCGTCCCCCCGTTCGTCTGGCACGGCTCGATCCGCTCGCCGGAGATCGCCGAACAGGCCGCGTACTACGGCGACGGCTTCTTCCACAACAACATCTTCTGGCCCATGTCCCACACCCGGCGCATGATCCGCCTCTACCGGACGCGCTTCACCCACCACGGCCACGGCGCCCCCGACCAGGCCATCGTCGGCCTCGGCGGCCAGGCGTTCATCCGCCCCAACTCCCAGGACGCGGTACGTGAGTTCCGCCCGTACTTCGACAACGCCCCCGTCTACGGGCACGGGCCGTCCCTGGAGGAGTTCGCCGAGCAGACGCCGCTGACCGTCGGCTCACCCCAGCAGGTCATCGAGCGGACCCTCGGCTTCCGCGACGCCGTCGGCGACTACCAGCGCCAGCTGTTCTTGATGGACCACGCCGGACTGCCGCTGAAGACCGTCCTGGAACAGCTCGACCTGCTCGGCGGCGAGGTCGTCCCCGTCCTCCGCAAGGAGTTCGCCGCCCTCCGCCCGCCCGGCGTCCCCTCCTCCGCACCCCCGCACCCGGCCGTCGCCGCCCGGGAAACGGGCCCCGGCGCGGGCACGGACGCCACCTAGGGACTGCCGGGGCGGGCGGCGGATACGCCCGTCCGCCCCGGCACGCCACGCCGCCGCGGAAATCCGGTACCGCCGCCCGGCCGCCCGCCCTACGCTTCCGTGACCGACGAGAGCGCACCACCGACACCCCGGGGACCCGGCATGGACGTGACGAGCGGCGGCACCACCCCGCCGGACCGCTTCCCCGGCTACACCTTCCGCCCGTACCGAGGGCCCGGCGACCACGACGCGATGGCCGCCGTCCGCCTGGGCTGCGCGCGGCGGGACCGCACCGACGCCCGCTCGGTCATGGAAGGGCTCCCGACGGCCGCCGAGATCGCCGAGAGCACCGCCCGGCTCGACGATCCCCGCCACGACCAGCTCGTGGTCGAGCACGGCGGTGACGTCATCGGCTACGCGACGGTCCGGTGGTGGCGGGAGCGGGACGGGACTTGGCTGTACCTGCACCGCGGCCACCTGCTGCCCGCGCACCGCGGCCTGGGCCTCGGCACGGCCCTGCTGACCTGGGCGGAACGCCGTATCCACCGGCTCGCGCAGCGGCACGGAACGGTCGAGGCGGCGATGATCGGCGCCAACGCCACGGCCCGCGAACAGGACGCGACGGCGCTGCTGCTCAGCAGCGGCTACCGGCGCGTCTTCAGCCTGGTCGAGCTGGAACTCCCCGATCTGCGGCAGCTGCCCGGCGTACCGCCGCTGCCACCCGGCGTCCGCATCGGCCCCATCGGGCCGGACGATCACCACGCGGCCTGGCGTACGGTCGTCGACTCGTACGCGGACACCACCTTCACACCGGACTGGACGTTCGAGAGCTTCCGCGCCACCGCCGACCCGGCGTGCTGGCGCGCCGCCCGGGAGGGGAGGGAACTGGCCGGCGTCGCCCTCGGCTCCCTCCGCCGCCACGACCCGGCCGTGGGCGAGATCGAGGAGCTGAGCGTGCGGGCCCGCTCCAGGCGCCTGGGCCTCGGCCGGGCCCTGCTGCTGGCCGCCCTGCGCGCCCTGCACGAGCACGGCGCACGCTCCGCCCGCCTGTACACCGGTACCGCCAACCCGTACCGCTCCTACGACCTCTACGAGAGCGTCGGCTTCCGGCGCCGGAACGAGTACGTCCGGTACCGCCGGCCGCTCATGGACTGATCCGGCACGGTGACGGCACGGCTCCCGCCGGGCGCGGGACCCGGCCCGCGGGTCAGGAGGCCGCGCCGCCGCCCAGCAACTGCTCCATCGGTACGACGTCCTCGAACTCGTCCCGCCGTACCCGCGCCCCGCAGCCCTGCACCAGCCGGGCGTAGTCCGCCGCCGCGGCCTTGACCCGGCCTTGCAGCGCCGTGCCCTGCTGAGTGGTGTCCGCGCCGAAGTCGCTGGTAGCGGCGTAGACGCCCCGCGGGGAGACGACCGCGTGGAGATACGAGAACATCGGCCGCATCGCATGCTCCAGCACCAGCGAGTGCCGCTCCGTCCCGCCGGTGGCGGCCATCAGCACCGGCATGTCGGACAGCGTGTCCTCGGGCAGTACGTCGAAGAAGGACTTGAACAGCCCGCTGAACGAGGCGTTGAACGCGGGCGTCACCGCGATCACCCCGTCGGCCCGCGCCACCGTCTCGAACGCCTCCTCCAGCGGGCCGGTGGGGAAACCGGACAGCATCGCGTCCGTGATCGCCCGGCCCAGCGGCCGCAGCTCCACGAACGACGAGTCGACGTCCTGCCCCCGTGCCACCAGCTCCGCGCGGACCGCCGCCTCCAGCCGGTCGGCGAGCAGCCGGGTCGAGGACGGCTCCCGCAACCCGCCGCTGATGATCGCCAAGTTGGTCATCGCGCCACGACCCTCCGTCTCGGACGGCGCCGCACCGTATCCGCTACCCGCCACGCGACCGCGCACGGGCGCCCGTCCGCACGGCGCCGCCCGGTGCCTTTTCCTCAGGCTACGGTCCGCCGCCGCACCCGGCAGGTCCACGGCCACCGGTCCGTACGGGACGGCCGGCGGCCGTGGGGCCCGTCGGTTCAGCGGCCGTCCGGGGCCGGGCGCAGGACCAGCGTGAGGAAGCCGAAGGAGTCCCGGTAGCCGCGCAGCCACGCGGAGCGGCGGGTGGCCGCGGTGGCGAGCGCCTGCGCGCAACGCCCGGTCCGGGACCCGAAGGTCCGGACCGGGCGTGTGCTGTCGCCGTTCGGCGGTACTACGGCTTGACGAGGAGGATCGAGTTGATCGGGGTCAGGTCCTTGTCGATGTAGTAGCCGGCGCCGAGGTAGCCCTGGCAGTCGCCGGTGCCGTTGTAGCCCGTGCAGGTGCGGGCGGTGGCGCCGCCGGTCTGGTTGTTGAAGACGTAGTGCTGGCCGACCTGGTTGCTGAGGTTGTGGGCGCCGTAGCTGTAGTACACGAGCGACGGGCGGTCGTTGTTCCAGCCGGCGTTCTGCGGGTAGACGCAGACGGCGCCGGACGGGCAGCCGCGTACGGTGCCCGCGGCCTGGGCGGCGTTGGCGGTGGTGGTCAGGCCCGCCGTGGCGAGGGCGCCCGCCGCGAAGGTCAGGGCGACGGCCTTGGTGATCTTTCGCATGTTTCCCCCTTGAGGTCAGGTGAACGCGCCGCGCCACGGCCCCCACCGACCCGCGGTGCGGCGGGCGCCTCGGCGACGCACCGGAAATGTCGCATGAACGGCCGTGGGTACACCATCTCTTTCGACTTGGAGCGAAACCGGCTGTATGTCGTGATGGGGTGTGGTAAATGCCGCGTTCCTTACGGCGGTTGGAGGAACGCGGTCCGGCCGTGGCGCACGGGCCCGAGGCGGTACGGGGAAAGCGGGGCGCCGGACCGCTCCCCACCTCTGCCGCAGAGGCGGAGCGGCATGGAAATCCGCCCGCTGCGGGCCTTCGGAGGGTGTTCCGGCGTAGGCGGTGTCCTCGCCGTCCGCCGGATCCGCCCGGGGCCGGTCCGCCGACCTGCGTTCCCGGGGCGCACGGGCGCGCTCCGGTCGCCCGTCTCCCGGAGCGGGGTCTCTCCCCCTTCGCGGTAGAGGGCCGTCCGGTGTCCGCACGGGGCCCGGCGCCCGGCTCCGTCCGACGCGGTGCTTCGCGTCCACCGACGGGCGGCCGTCCGCCCGGGACCCGCCGCACCGGCCCCGCCCCGTCCGCCCGTTCCGTACCGCGTACGAAGACGGAGCCTTACCGGGCACGAAGACGGACCTTCCGCCGCATAGGGAGGGTCAGGGCGGGGACAACACCTCACAGGAGCACCGGCAGGGTGCGGGGCGGGCGGGGGCGGGCGTGGTGGACGGGCGGAAGCCGAGAGGTGTGCCGGGGCGGTGGCGCCGGCGGCGCGGCGCTGCGGGAACTGCCGGGAAGGCCCTGGTCGGGGTGGTGGTGGCGGCCTTGGCGTCGGTGCTCGCCGTCCTCGGATACGGGTTCGTGCGGCAAGGGATCGACGGTCTGGGGGAGGCGTCCGCGCTTGCCGCGCGGGGGCGTACGGCCGACGGGGTCGTGTTGGCGCGGAGCGAGCGGGCCGGGCCGCAGGGCAGCCGTACCGAGCGGATCGAGGTGAGGTTCACCGCGGGCGACGGGCGGGAGTACCGCTTCGAGCAAGGGGGCGACGCGGCGGTCGGTGACACGGTCCCCGTCCACTACGAGGCGGGGCGCCCCGGGACGGCGAGCCTCAACTCCCCCGCGACCGGCCGGTTTCTCTCCGGCATGCTGCTCTGTATCGGGCTCGCGCTCATGGTCCTGACGCCGGCGCTGCTGGTTTTGCCTGCCCGGACCGTTCTGCGTGGCGCCCTCCGCGCGGTACGGCGCCGCCGGTCGCCCGTCGGCCGGGACCGGCGGCGGGCGGCGCGCCCGGGGCGCGGAGGGCAGGCGGCCGCCCGGCGGTGAGGACCAACGGGCCGGGGCGGGCGGCGGCCGGCCGGAACCGGCCCGTCACCGCCTCGAATCCCAAGGCCCCGGCGGCCGCGGGCTCCGGCGTAGGCTCATGCCGTCCGCTGCTGTGACCTGCGGTTCTGCCAGATGGTGATGCGGGTGAGGAGGAGGATGACGAGGACGCCGGCGGCCACGTCGAGGGCGAGACAGACGGTGGAGAGCACCGCGGTGCTGCGCAGACCCGACTCGGTGATCTTCTTGGCCAGGTAGTACTGGGTCAGCGACCGGTCGAGTGCCTGCCCGACGACGTACGCCGCCCACCAGGCGGTCACCGGGCCGCGCGGGGCCGGGCGCCGTTCCGCGCTGGCCCGCCAGATGTCCGTCACGACGTGGTACGGGATCCACAGGTTGGCCACCGGCGTGAACCAGCCACCGATCGTCCACCCGCGGGCGCGGCGGTGCGCGGTACGGCCGCTCCACAGCTCGGTGTTGCACCGCGCCCGCCACAACCAGACGAGGAACACCACACCCGCGGCGGCGGACGCCACGACCGCAGGCAGCGACACCCACACCGAGAAGGTGTCGGCGGCCTCAAGGTCCGCGAGCGTCGCCGCGCCCGCCCGGAAGGCGCGGAAGACGGAGTAGTTCCGCCAGTCGGAGACCGCGTTCAGGGCGTCGCCCACGAGCACCGCGAGGATGAGCGACGCGGCGGCGAACGCGAGTCCCTTCACCGCCCTGAACCGTGGCGGGGGCACCGGGACGAAGAAGCCGCCAGGGGCCGCCGGACCTCCCGGAACCGCCGTCATTCCCTGGGGAGTCGGGGCCTCCGGGCCGCCGGGACCTGCTGCCTCCGCCGTACCTGCCGGGCCTCCCGGAACCGCCGGACACCACGCGCCGGCCGACCCTGCCCGGTCGACGGGGCCCGCCGTACCTGCCGGGCCTCCCCGGCTACCCGAAGGCGCCGGATGTACCCCGGCACCAGGAACGGCCGGGCCGGTCGGGGCCGCCGGGCCGCTCGGCCCCGCCGGACCATTCGGCCCTCCCGCGCCCGCGGTCCCGGGCGGCGGACCCGCCGCCCCGCCTCGCCCCGTATCCGCCGTCGTGTCCCGGCGCGCCTCGTCGTACGCGCCGCCACCTGCACCGTCCACGCGTTCCCCCGAAGACTCGTGTGGCCACCGGACGTTGTCCGGGGACGGAGAGCGTAGTGGGCGCGGGGGCGCCGCGTCCCGGGTCCGGCGGCGCCGGTGCGGTCCGGTGTACGGGGGCACCGCCGGGGCGGGTCAGCCGAGGAGGAACCGCAGTGTGCGGTACCCGAGCCAGGTGAACAGGCCCAGGGCTGTGACCAGGGTGAAGCCGCGCCACAGGGTGGCCTGGGCGACGAGGGTCGCCCGCCACGCCATCCGCCGGACGCGGATTCCCCTCTCCCCGAGCGCCTCCTGCAGGGTGCGGGCCAGATGATGTGTGGGGGTGCGGGGCAGCATCAATGCCAGGTAGAGGCGGCCGAGGCGGGCCATCCACCGGGTGAGCGGGCCGCGCCGCCGGGGGGCCGGCTCCGGGGTCACCGGGTGCAATCGCGGCGCCCATGTGTCGTCGAAGACGAGGACCGCGGAGGTCCAGGGGTCGGCCGGAACCACCGCGTCGAGACCGGACGGGGCGGACAGCAGGGCGTCCAGCCGCGCGGCCGTGCCCGGTTGGTTGCCGGAGGCCAGCAGGACGAGTTTCCGCGGGGGTTGCTTGCGGCGGGCCTGCTCGACCTCCCACCACAGTCCGTCGCCCGTTCCCAGACGCAACACGATGAGCTGGGAGAGCTCCATCAGCTCCAGGATCGCGGGCTGCCAGTCGTCGAGCGGCAGGTAGAACCGGGCCGCGCCCAGTCGCGGCAGCGGCTCCCCGGGCCGGCCGACCGTGATCACCGGGCCGACCGCGCCCAACGCCCCCGCGAGCTGTTCCTCACGCGAGTGCAGCTTGACGTAGGGACCGTCGTCGACCTCGGCCGCGGCGTCGTCGTCGGTGAAGCTGCGCAGGTACAGCACGGGGCGGCGGCCGTCGGCGCGCAGTGCTTGGGCGGCGCCGCGTACCACCCGCGGCCGGGTGTGACGCAGGAGCGGGACGGCGGCCCCCAGCGCGGCCAACCCGCAAAGCAGCAGCGTCAATTGCGCGGTCAGTGACAGCTTGTAGCCCTGCTGCTGTGCCGTCTGGGCGCCCAGGAGGCCCACCGCGAACAGGACGTACCCGAAGCCGTCGGCCACCAGGTACACCGGCCGCCGCCACCACGGCTGGCGCGGCGCCAGCCGGCCGACCACGGCGACGACGTCCGCCACACCCGCCCGCCGCCGCCGTCGCAGCCACAGCGCCGGAACGAGCAGCGCCACGGAGGGCACCGCCCAGCACAGTGCCGAGGTGCGGGACGCGGCGGCGTCCCGCACGAGGCGCGCCTGCTCGTGCCGGACCTCCGCCACCAGCCCTGCGGTCCGCTCCCGTGCCGCGGAACTCCGGCCCGCACCGGCGGCGTCCGCGGCGGCGAGGACCGCCGTCCGGGCCGGCCCGGACGGGGCGTGCTCCCGGAACCACGCGGCGCCGGTACGGACCCCGGCGGGCGGCGCGGCCCGGTCGGAGGACCGCTCCAGCGCGGCGGTGAACGCGGCGGCCCGCGCCGGGACGTCCCGGAAACGGTCCCGGGCGCGCAGGTCCTCGGCCGCGTCGAGCGCGAGGTGCAGGGTGACGTAGCAGACGATCAGTGTCGCCACGCCGAGCAGCCGGGCCCAGGCCCGTAACCGCGAAGACATTCCGGTACGCCCCCTCCGCCCGGTCCCGGATGCCGGGGTGCGGGCCGTGTCCCGCGCCGCCACCCCTCGGTCCGGGCGGCGCGCCGCCGTCACTCTTCCGCACCGTGGCGCGGAACGGAACCGCAGGAGCCGGGGCGGGTCAGGGCAGGGTGAACTTCTGGTCGGCGGAGCCGGTGCAGTCGCGCAGCAGCAGCCGGACGCCGTTGCGGGGCGTGCCGTCGGGCGCCAGGCAGCGGCCCGAACGCGCGTGGAAGAGGGAGCCGTCGGACCGCGGCGCCCACTTCTGCCCGTCGGCGCCGGTGCAGTCCTGCAACTCGACCGCCGTGTCGGGCGCCGCCTTGCCGCCCACCGGGCCCAGGCACCGCCGCAGCGTCTCCAGCGCTCCGTCGGGGCGCTGGGTCCAGAGCTGGCCGGCGGCCGAGGAGCGGCACCGTCCCAGTTCGGCGGCCGCGTGGTTGCCCCCGTCCGCCGTGCCGTGCACGTCGAGGCAGGTGTCGCCGGGGCCGGTGACCTGTCCCGGTTCGGCCGGGGCGGTCGCGGACGTGGTCACGGCGGGCGGCGGCTCGGACGGGCCGTCGTCCCCGGGGTGCGTCATCAGGAACGCGCCGACGGTCATGACGACGGTGAGCGACGAGACGCCGGCGAGGGTGACCGGCAGCCGCCCCGCACGCTTGCGGGCCGGGCCGTCGGAGGGGGGAGGCGGGAAGGCGCCGGCGGGGGAGTGCGGCGTGTGCGGTGGGAAGACGCTGCCGGCGGTGAGCGTCGCCCCGCCTGTGCCCGGGGAGGGGACGACGGCCGTGACGGCGGTCGTGTCGCCCGTGCGGGGCCGTCCGCCGTCCGCCGCACCGGTGGCGTCCGGTGTCCGGGGGCCCCGCCCGCCGCCGCGGAGCAGGGTGATGGCGGTGTCGATGCCGGGGCGCTGCTCCGGGTCCTTCGCCGTCAGCGCGGTGATCAGCTCCCGCAGTCCGCCGCGGGCCCGCTTCATCTCCGGGAGCGGGGCGAGCAGGACCGCGGAGAGCGTCGCGGTCCGTGAGTCGCGGCGGAACGCCGGATAGCCCTCGACCGCGTGGAACAGGGTCAGCCCGAGGGAGAACAGGTCCGAGGCCAGCCCGCCCGGACGGCCGTCGGCGCGCTCCGGCGAGGTGTACTCGAACGACCCGACGAAGGCGCCGGGCGCGGTGATCGTCTCGTCCCCGATGATCCGGGCGATCCCGAAATCCGCCAGCAGTACGCGTCCGTCGTCGGCCAGCAGGACGTTGCCGGGCTTGACGTCGCGGTGGACGAGGGCGGCGGCGTCCGCCGCGCGCAGGGCGGACAGCAGGGCGGCGGCGATGTGCGGGACGTGGTCGGGGTCGAGCGGCCCGTGCGTCAACTCCTGCCGCAGGGACCGGCCCCGCACCAGCTGCATGACCGTCCAGGGGACGCCGTCCTCGATCACCACGTCGTAGACGGTGACGACGTTGGGGTGATCGGCGAGGACGGCGGCGTTGCGGCCCTCGCGCTGCGCGCGGGTCAGTCCCTCGTCCCGCTCCTCGGGGGAGGTGGCGCGCAGCCGGACCTCTTTGACGGCCACCGGGCGGCCCAGCAGTTCGTCCTGGCCCTCCCAGACCCGCCCCATGCCGCCGGATCCGAGCTCGGCCGCCAGGCGGTACCGCCCCCCGATCAGCCGCCCCGGCGCGCCCTCCTGCGTCACAGCCCCACCCATTCGTCGCCGACCCCGTAAGTACCTGTCGTCGCCGACATCGTAGGAGTGTTGTCACATGAACTGTGCGGTGACGATACCGACTGGCTCCGGCCGCGGGGGGGCGGCGGCGCCGGGTTCCCGCACCTCCGGGTCTGTGACGCGGTGTCACGTCCGGCAACGGCCGTCTCCCGGCGGCCCGGTGAGCGCTCCGCGCCGGCCGTGCGTGACCGGGCCGGCCGTCCCGCCGGCGGCGTCCGTGGCGGAGGGGTGGTACCGCGTCCCGTGCGTACGGCGCAGGCCGTCAGGCGGGTGCTCCGCTCCCGGGCGGGAGGTGGACGGTCATGATCAGGTGGCAGGTCCCGGTGCCGGAGCCGCGGTAGGTGTGCGGGGCGTCGGCGTCGAAGGTGGCGGTCTGGCCTGCCGCGACGGGGTACTCGGTGCCGTCGACGACCAGGGTCATCCGGCCCGTGGTGACGCTGACGGTCTCGACGACCTGCGGCTGGTGCGGATGGCTGGGGTACTCCTCGCCGGGCTCCAGGCGCCAGCGCCAGACCTCGACCGGCGCGGGGCCGGAGGTCGTCAGCAGCAGCCGCGCCTCACCGCCGTGCGGTCCGGTCCACAGCGGGGTCACGGCGTCGGCGGACGCCACCCGCACCCGGTCCTCGGCGGGCCCCTCCAGCAGGGCGGAGACCGGGACGCCGAGGGTGTCGGCGAGCCGGACGAGGGTGGCGAAGTTCGGGTTGCCCTGGGCCTTCTCCAGGCCCACCAGGGCGCCCTTGCTCACCTGGGCCCGCCGTCCCAGCTCGTCCAGGGACAGACCGGCGCGGGTGCGCGCCGCCTTGACGTTCTGCGCGAGCGTCCGCAGGGCGGCCTCCGTCTCGGCCATCCGATCACCCTCCTCGTGGCCCCCGGTCTCCCCGGACGGGCCGCAGCCGGTCATGAGCGGAACGCCGTCCCGTATCGCGGTCGGTCGGTTGACACGCATCGGTCGTTTGGTTGTACGGTGCGGTCGTTCCGTTGACATAGTAAGGGAAGTACCGTGATCGCTCTGCTGCTGGCCCTGGGCAGCTCCCTCGCCTACGGCTGTGCCGACTTCCTCGGCGGTCTCGGCGCCCGCAAGGCCCATGTCCTGCGCACCGTGATGATCGCCGCCCCGGCCAGCCTCACCGTCGAACTGCTGCTGTGGCCGTTCCTCGGCGCCTCGTTCGGCCCGGCGGCCCTCGGCTGGGGCGCCGCCTCCGGCATCGCCTCGGCCGTCGCCTTCGCCCTGCTCTACCGCACCCTGGCGATCGGCCCGATGAACGTGCTGTCGCCGGTCACCGCCCTGGTCTCGGCCGCCCTGCCGGTCGGCGTGGGCCTGTTCCAGGGGGAGCGGCCGGGCACCGCCGCCCTCGTGGGACTGCCGCTCGCGCTGCTCGCGGTGGTGCTGGTCAGCGCCGGACACGGCGGCGGGGGCCGCCCGTCACGGACCGCGCTGCTGCTCGCCCTCGGCGCGGGCGGCGCCATCGCCCTCCAGCTGGTCTGCCTGCACCAGACGCCGTCCGGCAGCGGTGTCGCGCCGCTGATCGTCGGCCGGGCGGTCTCCTCGGCCCTCACCCTGACCGCGGCGGGACTGCTGCGCCACCGGCTCGGCACCGAGCGCCCCGCCTACGCGATGTCGGCGGGCGCGGGCGTCCTCGACTCGCTGGCGAACCTGCTCTTCCTCCTCGCCGCCCGCAGCGGCGACCTCACCGTCGTCGCCGTGATCACCGCCCTCTACCCGGCAGGCACCGTCCTGCTGGCCCGCGGGGTGCTCGCCGAACGCATCCACCGGGGCCAGCTCGTCGGCCTGGGCACCGCCGCCGTCGCCGTCGGACTCCTCGCCCTGACGTGACGGACCGCACCGCCCGGACCCCGCGCCCGCCGGCCCGGACCCCGAACCGCCTCCTACCGATCAGGAACCACCCATGACCGTCCTCCGCCTCGCCCCCGCCGTCGCGAACGCCTTCCCCGGCACGCTCCTCGCCCTGGTCACCGCCGCCGGACTGCGCGGCCGTACGCCGTGGCCCGGTACGGCCGCCGCACTGGACGAGCTGGAACGGAGCTGCGCCGAGGACGGCTGGCGGCCCGCCGATGAGAGCAACCCCCGCATC
Source organism: Streptomyces sp. NPDC027185 (assembly GCF_055567035.1). NCBI lineage: Bacteria > Bacillati > Actinomycetota > Actinomycetes > Kitasatosporales > Streptomycetaceae > Streptomyces > Streptomyces sp. NPDC027185. The sequence continues at coordinate 398,823 of NZ_JBVHRF010000003.1, forward strand.
GCGGCATGGCACACCGCCTACCGCTCCTTCGGCACCAACCCGCGCCGGGTCCGCCCCAGCGTCGACGCGCTCGGCCGCCGCCTCGCCAAGAAGGGCGCCCTGCCGCGCATCAACCCGGCGGTCGACACGTACAACGCCGTCTCCGTCCGGCACGGACTGCCCGCGGGCGCCTTCGACCTGGAGCGCGTCACGGGCGACATCGACATCCGGTACGCGGACGGCACCGAGTCCTTCACCCCCCTCGGCGCCCCCGACGCGGTGGAGCACCCGGCGCCCGGCGAGATCGTCTACACGGACACCACCGGCGTCCTGACCCGCCACTGGAACCACCGGGACGCCCACCGCACCCGCGTCACCGAGGACTCCGCACACGTCCTCTTCGTCCTCGAAACCCTCCGCGCCCCGGACGACGGTCCCCTCGTCGAGACCGCCGCCGCCGAGCTGGCGAAGCTCCTCGCCCCGCACGCCGACCGGACCGCCGTGACGTATCTCGACCCGTCCCGGCCGCGGGCCGCCGTCCGGCTCTGACCCGTCCGGCGCCGGGACGGCCGTGCCCGCCCCGGCACGGGCACCGCCCTCACCCGTCCGCGCCGCTGCGCGCCCCTCGCCACCGCCGACGCGCCCCGCCGGGTCGACGTCGTCCGCGCCGGAGATGACCCCGGCCTGGACGGCGCCGCCCGCTGGTGCGGGGGCGTCAGCAGCTGCACGCGCTGGAGTTCACCGGCGACCACGACGGCAGCCGTGTCTTCCGGCACCGCAACGACGAGTTGCTGTACGTCGCCGACGGCAGCGCCGAGGTCGAGGCCGAGGGCCGCACCCACCACCTGGAGCGCGGCGACACCCTCTACCTCACCGGCGGGGTCCGCCACCGCTGGCGGGCGCGCGAGGAGGGCACCCGCGTCCTCGTCGTCGCCGTGGCCGACCACACCGAGATCGTGACGGATCCCGGCGCCTGACGGACCCGGCGCCTGACGGGCCCCGGCATCCGGCGGGCCGGCCGCCCGGGGCGCCGTGCGGGCGGCCGGCCCTTCGTCAGCTCTGTTGCCGGCGGAGCCGGCGCATCTCGCGGTCGACGCTCCAGGCGTCGGCGACCGGACCGAGATGGCGGAGCTTGTCCGGGTTGAGCACCCCGCGGACGGTCTGCACCCGCCCGTCGAGCACGTCCAGCACCAGCGTGTGGAGCACCTTGCCGTCCCCGGTGCGGAAGACCGCGCCCGGATGGCCGTTGATCTCGTGCGGTTCGAGGACCACCCCGACCCGGGACATCCAGGGGAAGACGGAGCCGAGCAGCCGGGCCACCTTCTCGGCGCCGATGACCGCGCGGGCCAGCTGCGGGGCCTTCCCCCCGCCGTCGCCGATCATCGTCACGTCCGTGGCGAGCAACCGCTGGAGACCGTCGACGTCCCCCTCCCGGAGCGCCGCGAAGAACCGGGACGCCAACTCCTCCTGCTCCGCGCGGACCGCGGCGAACCGCGGCCGCCCGTCCGCCATGTGCCGCCGCGCCCGCACCAGCAGCTGACGGCAGGCCGCGGGCGACCGCTCCACCGTGGCGGCCACCTCGTCGAACCCGAAGCCGAACACCTCCCGCAGTACGAACACCGCCCGCTCCAGCGGGCTGAGCCGCTCCAGCAGCAAGAGCGCCGCCATCGACAGCGAATCGGCCAGCTCCGCCGAGCGTTCCGGGTCCTGGTACGGATCGCTCAGCAGCGGCTCCGGGAACCACGGGCCCACATAGGCCTCTCGCCGTACCCGGGCCGACCGCAGCACATCGATGGCGATCCGCGTCACCGCCGCCGACAGATACGCCTTGACCGACGCGGGCCGGGTCGCCGCGCCGTCGAACCGCAGCCAGGTCTCCTGGACCGCGTCCTCCGCCTCCCCGACACTGCCCAGGATCCGGTAGGCGAGCGAGAAGAGCAGCGGCCGCAGCTCCTCGAACTCCTCGACCTTGTTCACACCGCGTCCTTCCCGTGGAGCTGCCCCGGTACGTAGTCACCGGCGGGCTGCCGGGTGAGGACGTTCAGCCGGTTCACCATGTTCATGAACGAGATCAGAACCACCAGGGCGGTGAGCTGTTCCTCGTCGTGGTGCGCGGCGGCCCGCTCCCACACCGCGTCACCGACCCCGCCGGCCGCGTCCGCGACCCGGGTGCCCTCCTCGGCCAGTTCCAGCGCGGCGCGTTCCGCCTCGGTGAAGACCGTCGCCTCCCGCCACGCCGCCACCAGCGCCAGCCGCACCGCGCTCTCCCCGGCGGCAGCCGCCTCCTTGGTGTGCATGTCGAGGCAGACCGCGCAGCCGTTGAGCTGGCTCACGCGCAGCGCCACCAACTCCTGTGTCGCGCGGGGCAACGGCCCCTCCCGCAGTGCCAGCCCCGCGGCCATCAGATGCCGGAAGGACCTCGGGGCGTCCGGGCCGGTCGTGAAGTTCAGGCGTGCGTCCATGGTGTGCTCCTCCGTACTCGTCGATCACTCCGTACCTGGGACGAGACGGTGCGGCCTCCTGTGACACGTACCGGTGTGAGCTGCGCCTCATCCGGCGGCGGTGGCCCGGACACGTGCCGCGGTGCCGGGGCCGGTCGCCCCGGGCGGCGGCCCCGGCGGGGGACACCCTAGGGTTCTCGCCTGTGACCGAATCTGTGACCGACTCCTCCCGCTACCTCGAAACGACGGCGGACGCCTACGACGCCGTCGCCGGGCTCTACGCCGACCTCGTCCGCGATTCGCTCGACGGGCTCCCGCTGGACCGCGCCGTGCTCGCCGCCTTCGCCGACCTCGCCCGGACCCCCGACCCCGGGCCCGTCGCGGAACTGGGGTGCGGTCCCGGCTACCTGACCGCGCACCTGCGGGACCTGGGGCTGGACGTCTTCGGCGTCGACCTGTCGCCGGCGATGATCGAACTGGCCCGGGAGACCTACCCGGACCTGCGGTTCGAGGTCGGCTCCATGGACGCCCTGGACCTGGCCGACGGCACGCTGCGCGCCCTCGTCTCCTGGTACTCGGTGATCCACACCCCGCCCCATGAACTGCCCCGGTACTTCGCCGAGTTCCGGCGGCTGCTGGCGCCGGGCGGCCATCTCCTGCTCGGCTTCTTCGAGTCGGAGGGCGGGCCGGTCACCCCGTTCGACCACAAGGTCACGACCGCCTACCGCTGGCCGATCGACGGTCTCGCGGAACTGGCCGACGGAGCCGGCTTCAGCGAAGTGGGCCGGATGCTGCGCGAACCGGGCGAGGGTGAACGGTTCCGCCGCGGCCATCTGCTGCTCCGCAAGGGCTGAGCCCGGACCGGGCGCCCGGCCCACCTGACCGGCGTACGGCACCGCGTGCCGTCCGGGGCCGGGCCCCGGGCCCTCCCGGGACGCTCAGCTCCCGCCCCTTCCACGGCCGTCCGGCCTGCCGTCTGCTTCCCGGCCGGACGGCCCGCCACCGCCTGTATCCCGACCGGATGGCCCACCACCCTCCCCGCCGGACGGCCCGCCGTCGCGCCCCGGGGCGAGGACGCTCCCGCGTGCACCGGCCGGGCCCACGCGTCCCCGCCCGCCCAGGCCGGGCCGGGGCGCCTGCCGGGCCGCACCGCCACGCCGGTCGACGGCCCCGACGTCGGTGAATTCCCTTACCTGGAAGCTGAGTTGTCCGGCCCGCGCGCCCGGTTCCGCGTCGCTCCGGGCCCCGTCGCCCCGGACGCGCTCCGCCGCGCGGCCTCCCTCGCTGCCGTCCGGGCTGCTTCCGTCACCCCGCCGCGCACGGGTTCGCGCTTCCCGGTGACGCGGTATGGACGCGCCGAGCGCCACAGCTCTAGCCTGAGGTTGGTCTAGACCGCAGCTGGTTCCGCGGTCCCTTTCGCGTGCCGTGGTGTTCCAACGGCCTGTGTGGCGGCGCCGCCCGACAGGCCCGCTCGGTAAGGCAATTCCCCCACAGCGGCTGTCCGCTGCCCGGTGTTCCGGCGTCCGGTGTGTCCGTCCGGCCCCGCCGCCCGGCGACGGCGCGGCCGCGCGAAGGAGTTCCGGATGAGATCACGTATCGCCGCCCTGCTCAGCGCCGCCACCCTGGCCGCGGGCGTGGCCGTACTGGCCCCCGCCGCCCCCGCGGGCGCCGCGCCCGGGTGCGCCCCGACCGCCCTCACCTGCACGAAAGCCGCCACCAAGGCCGAGGGATTCGTTGTCAGCGAGGCGCAGTTCAACCAGATGTTCCCGAACCGGAACGCGTTCTACACGTACCAGGGACTGACCGACGCGCTCAGCGCCTACCCGGCGTTCGCGAACACCGGGAGCGACACGGTGAAGCGGCAGGAGGCCGCGGCCTTCCTCGCGAACGTCAGCCATGAGACCGGCGGTCTCGTCCACGTCGTGGAGCAGAACACCGGCAACTACCCGCACTACTGCGACGCCACCCAGCCCTACGGCTGCCCCGCGGGCCAAGCCGCCTACTACGGACGCGGCCCGATCCAGCTGAGCTGGAACTTCAACTACAAGGCGGCCGGTGACGCGCTCGGCATCGACCTGCTGAACAACCCGTCGCTGGTGGAGAAGGACCCGGCCGTCGCCTGGAAGACCGCCCTTTGGTACTGGAACACGCAGAAGGGTCCGGGCACGATGACGCCGCACGACGCGATGGTCAACGGCGCCGGTTTCGGCGAGACGATCCGTGCCATCAACGGGACCCTCGAATGCGACGGCGGCAACCCCGATCAGGTGCAGAGCCGGATCAACAGCTACCGGAGCTTCGTCGAGATCCTGGGAACCGTGCCCGGCGACAAGCTGAGCTGCTGAGCGCGCGAGCGGCGCCGCCCAGGCGGTGAGCGGCCCGTGCGCCGGGCCGGGACCCGCAGGTCCCGGCCCGGCGCACGGACCCGCGGCATCCGCCGCTCTCCCGTCAACTCCCGCTGGATCCCGTTAACTTCACCGACAAGGCCGTGAAGTCGTACGCGCCCTGCGGCACGCTGCTGCACGTACCGGACGTCTTGCCGTTGTTGTCCGGCAGGGTGCACGGGCGGTTCCGGTTGACCGACCAGTTCGTCAGACGCGCCATACGGTGGGAGACCGCGAAGTCCAGCACCTTCTGGAAGTCCTTCCGGGTGAAGAGCGTCCGCCTCGCGGGCCCGTGCCCGTGCCCGCGCCCGTGAAAGCCTCTCCTCAGGATTTCGCCTCTCCCAGCCGGAACCTCTGTGCGGCGGAGCCGTCGCAGTCCGCGAGGTGTAGCCGGGTGCCGTTGGCGGTGGCGCCGCCGGGGGCCTCCAGGCAGCGGTCGGACCGCGGGTTGCGCAGCGAACCGTCGGCGCGCTGCTGCCAGACCTGCCCGCCGGCGCCGTTGCAGTCCCACAGCTGGACGGGGGTGCCGTCGGCCGTGCCGTCGCCCTCGATGTCCAGGCACCGGCCGATCGTGCTCAGCGAGCCGTTGTCGTGGTGGTGCCAGTGCTGGTCCTCGGCGTAGGTCTGGCAGTCCCAGAGCTGGACGGCGGCGCCGTTGGTGCCGGTGTCGTCCGCGGCCACGTCCACGCACCGGCGACCGGGACCGGTGATCGTGGACCGGGGGCCGTTGGGCTCGTCCGTCCGGCCCAAGTAGCCGACGGAGACGATGTTGGCCTGGACCGCCTTCTCGGCCGCGTCGGTCGGGTAGCCGGCGACCATCACGCCCTCGAAGAAGGTGCCCCGGTTCCCGTTGCTGTTGTCGCCGCCGGTGCCGAGGATGATGCCGCCCTCCTGCCGCATCGGTTTGTAGCCGCCGCGGTCGGGCAACGGCCCGTCCCACCAGGTCGACAGTGCGCCCTTCTGCGCGTCACCGCCCTTCAGGGCGTACGTGGTGTGCCCGTCGTTCTTCAGCACGGCCGTCACGAAGGGGCTCGCGTTCCCGGCGTTCGCGGGGTTGGAGCCGTTCGCGCCCTGGAGCATGCCGTTCTCCAGATCCGCCTCGACCCACGGGCCCACACCGCTGCACGGCGCGAAGTAGCAGGTCGTGGCGATGCTCACGGCGTCCATATGGCCGTTGCCGGTGTCCGCCGGGGTGGCCTCGGCGTTGCCGTAGTCGAAGCAGCAGGCGGACCCCACATGGGTGCCGCTGGCCACCATGTAGGCGCCTTCGGACTGCCCGTTGACGGCGGTGCCCGAGCCCGCGCCGTGGTTGCGGTAGCCGACACCCGGCGAGATCCAGATGCCGTAGACCTTGTGGCCGCCGGCCCGCACCGCGATCTCGTCGGCGTCGGCGCCGCGGTCGGGCCCCGTACCGGCGGTGCCCGCCGGCCCCGGATCGAGATCGTTGTGGCGCGCGGTCTGGTCGTAGACCCGGGTGATCGCACAGGTGGTGTCGGAGCAGAACGCGTCCTGGCGGGCGGCGTCGGCGTAACCGCCCCGGGACAGCGGACCGATGTCAAAGGTGGCGCCGTCCGACGCCCGGGTCACCTGGTAGAGCGGCCCGTCGTAGGACGCCAGCAGGGCGCGGGTGGTGCTGTGTGCGGCGACGCACGGCGTGCCGGTCCCGCCGTAGATGTCGCACGGCAGCGGGGCTGCCGCCTGCGACACCGACGGCAGCCCGATCAGCGCGACGACGATCCCCAGGGCCGCCAGCGCGGTCAGCAGATGCCGTCGGCGACTGCGCCCCGGCGGCCTGAGGAGGGTGTGCGGGGCGGCGGATTTCCTGGTGCGCATGGTGTCTCCCCGGTGAGCCGGTACGGAGTCGGAGCGCAACCAGCCTACGCAGCACGGGAGTTCACCGACCGCGCGATGTCGGCCGGAGTCACCGGCCGCCGTCCGTCACCCGTCCGGTCACGTGCGGTCCGGGCCTGCGGCCGGCGCCCGGGGGCCGCCCGTTGCGCACCGCCAGGAGTCACCGTGCGGCTCCCCGTTTCCGTAAGCCCGTGCCGGCGGCGGTCGGCGGTGTGGTGGCCGTGACCGCCGCGCGGCGGAAGGGCGGCGGCGTGGAACCGTTCCGTGGCGCGAGTGCTCATATAGGGGGAACGGGTGTGCGGATGCGGGCATGTCTGCATGCGTCCTCACGCACACCGCGAGTCATGCACGACCTGAACACGACGCACGTCAACTGGTGCCTTTTCTCACGGTACTTGGGATACGAAAGGTCTGCTCGATGAAGATTCGCCGTGCCCTGACGGCCGCCGCCGCGGCGGCCGTGATAGGGCCCGCAACCGTACTGGCCGCGCCCGCCGCGTCCGCCGCGGAACCGGTGTCCGGGGCCGGTCCCCGGACGACCGCCTCCCCCTCCCCGGACGGTGACGGGGCCGACCGGCCCGCCCCGGGGACGTCGCCGACCGCCACGCCGACCGCCGGGGAAACACCCGCGGGGAACGGCGGCGCGGGTGAGGACACCGGCTCCGGCGAGGACACCGGCGGTTCCGGAGGGACGGACCGGTCCTGCGCTTTCGAGTCCGACCAGCTGAAGGTGGCCGCCGAGGGGCTGCCGCGTGAACTGGTCGCGGGCGGCGCCTGGTCCTCCTTCACCCTGAAGGTCAGCAACACCACCGGCAAGGCCCTGGAACAGGTCCAGCCCTACCTGGAGATGGCCTCCTCCGAACAGGTCGACCGGCCGGCCTGGGAGATGGAGATCGAGTACCACGACGCCAGGACCGGGAAGTGGGAGTCCTTCCACGACAAGACCTCCGGGGAGGTGTTCGGCACCTTCGCCCTCGGTGCCCACAGCACCCGCACGCTCGAACTCCGCACCCACATGGTCAAGACCGCCAAGCCCGGCGCCGGATACGCGGTCGTCGCCGGTGACTTCCGCAACGGCGACGGCTCCTGCGGTTCGTCCAAGGAAGCCTGGTCCGACCTCAAGCTCCTGCCCGCGGGCACCGGGCCGACGCAGTCCCCGACCGGCAAGCCCGGAAACCCGGACGAGCCGGGCGCCACGGCCACCCCCGGCCAGGGCGCCGGTTCCGGCGGCGGGACGGGCGGCGGCTCCGGCTCCACCGGCGGCGGCCTCGGCGCACAGGGCGGCGGCCACCTCGCCGTGACCGGCTCCTCGTCCGCGCTCCCGCTCGCTCTCGCCGGCGCCGCCGCGGTGGCCGCCGGTACCGGCGCGGTCATCGCCGTACGCCGCCGCCGGGTCGCGTCCGCCCCGGGCGCCGCCGCGTAGCCCGACCGGGCACCGGACATCTGACAACCCGAGGACCTCACGGCCTTCCCCCGCACCGGAGGCGGAGGCCCGGGGCCCGACGAACGAGAAGAGAGCTTCATGAAACTGCGCCGCGCACTGCCGGCCACGGCCGCCACGGCCGCCCTGATCCCCGTGGTGCTCGCCGCCGCGCCCGCCTCCCAGGCGGCCCCGGCCGGGGAACTGCCGTCCTGCAACGAGGTCGGGAGGCCCTACGACAACTCCCTCGTGGGCCGCGCGTTCGGCATCCCCGCCCGGGTCGGTCTCGGCGAGTGGACGACGTACACCGCCACGGTCTCCAACTCCTCCGCGCGGGAGCTGAAGTCGTTCCAGCTCCAGGGCGACCTGGGCAGTTACGTCTACAACCCGGGCGAGCAGGACCTCACCAGGTACAGCGACATGCAGTACTGGGACACCTCGGAGAACGCCTGGAAGACCCTGCGCAAGGCCAACGGCGACGCCGGCGGCCCCATCCCGGGCCCGGCAACGCTGAAGCCCCGCGAGTCCGTCCACATGAAGCTGCGGTTCCGGGTGCACAAGGACCTGCCTCTGGACCACGCGTACGACGGGCACACCGCCCTCCAGGGCACGTTCGTCGAGAACTACAAGGGCACGGACTGCCAGGTCACCAGTGGTGCCGGCGGCGGCTTCTCGCCTCCCACCGCCTGATACCCGCGGGAGCCGCCGCCGTCAGGGCCGGGCGGCGGCTCCCCGGGGCGGAACGGGAGGCCGGGGCCGGGGCCGGTGCCGTCAGGCCGGGTTCCGCTTGCTTGAAGCGCACTTCAAGGTCATAGCGTTGCGAGGGCCGGACCGGAGATCCCACGCGTCGACGCGTCATTTCCGCACGACCAACTGAAAAAAGGGGGTAAGTGGTGGACAACCACTTCGCCACGAACGCAGAACTTTTCGATCTGAGGGGGAAACGCGCGCTCGTCACCGGTGGCACCCGAGGCATCGGAATGATGATCGCGCGTGGCCTTCTCCAGGCGGGCGCCCGCGTGGTCATCAGTTCACGCAACGCAGAAGCGTGCGCTCAGGCGCAGGAGCGGCTCGCCGCATTCGGTGAGGTGCGGGCCATCCCCGCCGACCTGTCCCGTCACGACGAGTGCCGGCGGCTGTCCGACCTCGTCACCGCCGACTCGGAGCGTCTCGACATCCTCGTCAACAACGCGGGCGCCATCTGGGACGAGCCGCTGGAGACATTCCCGGACGCGGCCTGGGACACGGTCGTCGACCTCAATCTGAAGGCGCCGTTCTGGCTGGTCCAGGCGCTGCTGCCCGCACTCCGCGAGGCGGGCACCGCCGACGATCCCGCGCGGATCATCAACATCGGCAGCATCGCCGCCATCCACATCCCCCAGCGGCCCAACTACTCGTACTCCAGCAGCAAGGCCGCACTGCACCAACTCACCAGAGTGCTCGCCAAGGAACTGGGACCGCAGCACGTCACCGTGAACGCCGTGGCGCCGGGACCGTTCCCGTCGGAGATGATGGCGGCAGTCCTCGACGAGTTCGGCGAGGCGATCGCGGAGTCGGCTCCACTGGGCCGGATCGGCCGCGACGACGACATGGCGGGTGTCGCCGTGTTCCTCGCCGGCCGGGCAGGCGCATACCTGACGGGCACCGTGATCCCCGTCGACGGCGGCATCGCCACCACCGCGTAGGCCGCCGAGGGTCTGTTGACGAGAGCTGACCCCGATCGTTGGTGATCACGCCCGGTGGGAGGCGAGGGCCTGACGGACGGCCAGTGGGCCGGCTCTGACCAGCACTTTCGCAACAGGCCCTAACCGTGGAAGGCGGTGGTCGACCTGAGCGGGGCCCGCTCGGTCCGCACCCGGTTCACCGGCGCCGCCTCGTCGGCGTACCCGAAGGAGACGCCGACGAGCAGCTTTCCTCCGGTGACGTCGAGTTCGGCGCGGACGGTGTCGGCGTAGAAGCTCAGCAGTCCCTGCGGGCAGCTGTCCACGCCGTACGCGGTCATCGCCAGGAGCAGCGTCTGGAGATAGGCGCCGGCGTCCGCGGCCAACCGGGCCTCTCCGTCACCGTGGACGAAGAGGAAAGCCGCGTGGGGAGCGCCGTAGAAGCGCAGGCTCTCCGCGTCGTAGGCCGCGCGTGCCGTGTGATCGTCGGGGCCGATGCCCAGCGCCCCGTACAGCTCGGCGCCGAACGCCGCCCGGCGTGCCCGGTGCACCGGCGCGTACATCCCCTCGGAGTACGGGAGGTCCACCGAGGTGCGCCGTTCGGCGTGGGCCGTCCGCAGCGCGCGGGCCAGGCGCCGGCGTGCCGCGCCGCTCACCACTTCCACCTGCCACGGCTGGGTGTTGGAGTTGGACGGCGCGGCCCCGGCCAGCGAGAAGATCGCGCGCATCGTGTCCTCGGGCACGGGCTCCGGACGGAACGCGCGGGTCGCGTGACGGCCGCGGATCAGCTTCTCCGCGCAGCCGCTCAGCTCGGTGGGGACGCATCTGCTCGATCCGCTCATGGCACTCCTCGGTGACGAAAGGCTCAGGTAAACGATGACGTTTACCTACGGAGTCACAGTAGCGCACCGTGCCGACCCGGGTAAACGGACCCGTATACTTACTTCATGAATACGACCGTGAGTACGGCGACCGCGGCGTCCCGGCGGCGAGGGCGCGGCGGACGGGAGCGCGTTCTGGCGGCCGCCGCCCGGCTGTTCGCGACCCAGGGCATCAGCGCGACCGGCATGGAACAGATCGCCGAGGAGGCGCCGGTGTCCAAGCGGACGCTCTACGCGCACTTCCGGACCAAGAACGATCTCGTCATCGCCCATCTGCGGGGCCTCGCACTGTCGGGGGCCACCCTGGAAGCCGTGCTGACCCGCGAGGGCATCCCGCCGCGCGACCGGATCCGCCGGTTGTTCGACCCGCCGGTGGCGGACGCGGCTCCGGTGCGCGGGTGTCCGTTCATCGACGCCGCCGCGGAGTTCCCCGACCCGGAGAGCGCGGTGCACTCCTACGCCCGGGAGCAGAAGCTGCGCATGGTACAGCTGATCGTCGCGGTGGTGACGGAACTGGGCTGCCGCGACCCCCTCCCGCTCGCCGAGCAACTGGCCACCCTCGCGGACGGGGCGGCCAGCCGCGCCATGGTGCTGGACGAAGCCGACTACGGCCGGCACGCGCGAGCGGCGGCGGAAGTCCTCCTCGACCAGGCCCTGACGGGAGACAGGGGAGAGGTGACAGAGGCAGGAGAGTCAGGAAAGGGCTGACGGGAAGGTGTTGCCGGCCCCGAGTGCTCCCGCCCGGGGGCCGGCGACACCTCTCAGCGCACCCCGAACGATGGATGCGGGCCGGACACGTCAGCCGCGTGGACGCGGGGAGGCCGGGTACTTGGCGAACACGCCACCCGGGGAGCCCGCGGTGGCGCTCCCCGTGAGCGTGCCCGCCAGGACCGGTGCGGGCGTCCGCTCACAGATCCGGATGCTTCGTCGCCACGTGGTAGTAGCCGGAGTGGAAGACCAGCGGGGCACCGCCGTCCGCCTCGTACTGCTCGACCTCGCCGAGGAAGATGACGTGGTCGCCGGCGTCGAGGCGCCGCACGGTGCGGCACTGGAAGCGGGCGACCGCACCGTCCAGCAGCGGGGTGCCGGCGAGGCCCGGGGTGGTGGGGACGCCGTGGAACTTGTCGTCGGCGGGGGTGGCGAACTGGCGGGAGAGATGGTGCTGGTCCGCGGCGAGGACGTGGACGGCGAAGTGGGTCGCGTCGGTGAAGTCCGGCAGGCTCGGGCTGTTCTTGCCGGGGCACCACAGGACGAGCGGCGGGTCCAGGGAGACCGAGGTGAAGGAGTTCGCCGTCATCCCGATGGCGCGGCCGTCGGGGGCGCGGGCCGTCACCACCGTCACGCCGGTGGCGTACTGGCCCAGCGCGCGGCGCAGTTCACGGGCGTCGAAGCGGGCGGCGTGCCGGGTGCGCCGCTCGGCGAGGAAGCGGTGGGCCTCGGCCTCCTCGAACCACCAGCGGTAGAGGGTGCGCGGATCGTCGAACCCGGCGGCGAGGGCGGACGCGACCGAGGGGATGCCGGCCGCCGCCGTCAGAAGCTCGCGGTGGTGCGGACGCAGGTCGGTCAGCAGGGAGTTGGTCCAGCCGACGGCCCACTGCGCCCAGCCGCGCCAGAAGGTGTCGAAAGTGCGCTGCATCCACTGCGGGGTGAACGCCGCGTCGCCGTGGCGGAGGATGCTGTCGAGGTAGTGGGCGGCGGCCTGCGCCGCGTTGTTCGCCCCCTGGCCGGTGACCGGATCGTTGAGGACGACGGCGTCGGCCATCCCGAGGACGTGCCGGCCGGACGCCAGCCGGGCGACGGGGTGCCGGACGGTCGGGGTGACCCGGCCCCGCAGCACCCCGCCCTCGTCGGTCAGCCGGGCGTGGCGGTGCCGCTCGTACGCGTCGGGGAAGAAGCGGTGGAGGAGCTCCAGCGAGCGGGCGAGGTGTTCCTCGGGGGTGCGGATGTCGTCCCAGCAGTCCATCGGGCCGCCGGGGACGCCCTCGAAGACCAGGATCTCGCAGGGGCCGGTGGTGGTGAGGGCGGGGAAGGAGAAGAACTCACCGATGCCGGGGACCATCCGGTAGTGGACGGCGGCCTCCGCCTCCCGCGGCGCCGACCCCGTGAGGTACGTCAGCGCCAGCGCGCGGCGCGGCCGGTCGTACGGGGAGTGCTCGGCGTCGCGCGGGAAGAGGCGGCTCAGCTCGCCCTTGCCGGTGGAGACCACGACGAGGTCGTGGGTACGGGCGTACCACTCCAGGTCGTGGACGCGTGCCTCGTGCAGGACGAGTTCGCCGCGGCCGTCCGCGGCGAACCGCTCCAGCCAGGCGGCGCACTTGACCCGCTGGTCGACGGAGCGGGCGGGGGCCTCCAGCGGCGCGTGCCAGGTGACGTCCGGTGTGCCGTGCGGGCCGATCAGGGAGAACGTGATGCCGCCGATGTCCGGGGCCCGGCCTTCCCAGTCGTGCAGGCCGAGTTCGCGCTCGCTCTGCAGCGCGGTGTCGAACATGCACTGACTGGACATGACCGGGCCGCGGCGTATCTCGTCGGGGCCGCGATCGGTGACCAGGGTGACGTCGTAGCCGTGTGCCTGGAGCCCGAGGGCCAGTTGGGCACCGGCCTGCCCGGCGCCGATCACCGCGATCCTTCTCATGTTCCGCTGTCCCGCTCTCGTTCCCCGGTGCCGTTGTGCTCGTTCCGGCGATCGCTCAGGAAGCCGTCTCCGCGAGGTAGCGCTGCGCCGCGGCCGGGTCCATGAACCAGTGGAAGAAGTCCCGCGGGTCGTCGAAGCCGTTGACGAAACGGGAGGCGACACGGGGGTTGGCGCTCGCCGCGCCGAACAGCTCCAGGACGTGCTGCGGCGGGGCGCCGAGCATCGCGTTGGTCCAGGCGGTCGAGGACTGCGCGTTGTCCCAGAAGCGGCCGAAGGCCAGCTCCATGAAGGCCGCGTCGTACGGGCGCTCGCCCTGGTCCAGGATGGCGGCGAGGTAGGCGGCCGCGCACTTGGCGGCGTTGTTGGACCCCTGGCCGGTCACCGGGTCGTTCAGGACGACGACGTCGGCGAGGCCGAGCACCCGCGCGCCGGAGGGCAGCGTGGCGACGGGCTTGCGGACGGTCGGGGCGAAGCGGCCCGCGAGGGTGCCGTTGGGGTCGGTGAGCGCGACGCCGGTGCAGCGCTCGGCCTCCCACGGGACGTAGGCGCGCAGCAGCTCCTGGAACGTCGCCAGCTGCTGTTCGGGGGCGAGCCCGCCGAAGCGGTCGAGCGGGCCGCCCGGGATGCCCTCGAAGAACATGATGTCGCAGGGGCCGCTGGTGGTCAGGCTGGGCATGGTGAAGTACTCGCCCGCGCCCGGCACGACGTTGAAGCTGACGCCGGGCCGGTCGGGCAGCGGCTCCATCCCGGTGACGTACGCCAGGGCCAGCGCGCGCTGCGGGGCGTCGTACGGGGAGCGGCGGGCGTCCCGCTCGAACAGCTTGGCGATCTCGCCCTTGCCGGCCGCGACGATCACCAGGTCGGACTCGGCGGCGTAGCGCTCCAGATCCGCGATGCCGGCCTCGCGGAATTCCAGCCGGCCGCCGCGGCGCGCGAACTCGCCCATCCAGAGCGGCATCTTGACCCGCTGGTCGACGGAGCGGGCGGTGGCGTCGAGGCGGGCGCTGAAGGACAGCGCCCGGCCGCCCTGTCCGTCGGCGATGTTCACGCCGAGTCCGGCGATCGGCGGGCAGGCGTCGCCCCAGAAGTCGAGGCCGAGGCTGCGCTCGTGGGCCAGCGCGGTGCCGAACATGGCCTGGCTGGACATGACCCGCCCCTCGCGGATCTGGTCCCCGGTGCGGTTCGAGACGAGGGTGACGTCGTAGCCGTGGGAGATCAGGCCGATGCCGAGCTGGAGACCGGCCTGACCGGCTCCGACGATGGTGATCTTGCGCATGAGGGGCCTCCGGGGCGGGGTGTGCGGTGGGACGGGGCCGCGCCGGGCGGGCGTGGCGGCGGTCGGGGACGGGATGCGGCTGCCCGCCGGAGGGGTGGGCGGGCAGCCGCGGGCGGCCGGGCGACCCGGGGGACCGGGGGGGACGGGCCCGGGGTGTCCGGCCGGTCGGCGGGGCTCACCGGCGTGGCGGTGCGGCCTCGGGTACGGGCGAGGTGCCGGGCGGGGGAGCGGCGTCGGGCGGTGGCGCGGCCCCGCCCGGGACGGCGGTCCGGGCGACGGCGGTGACGCGGGGCCCGCGGCGCGCGAGGGCGGCGGACCGCCCGCCGGGCGTGGTCCGGTCGCCGCGCGGGGCGGTCCGGCCCGGCACTGCCTGCATCGTTGCTTCCCTGCTTCTTCTCGGATCCGCGGCGGTCAGGGATCCACCTTGGTATGGCAAGATCATCGGCGCTATCCGGATTACGCGGGTCGCTGTCCCGAACGCGCATCTCGGCGGTGGAGGTCCACATGCCCGTTGCGGAGCCCCTGCTCGCAAACCATCAGCGTTTCCACACGGCGGACATATGGGAGGCGCGGGCCGAGGTCGGCCGCGCCTTCTGCCCGCACGAACTGCGCATCACGCAAGCCTCGGCGACGCTCGACGCCCGCCTGCACGGCACCTCCTTCGAACGCACCGGGCTGTACTACCTCGACTACGGGACCGAGGTCCGGATCACCCCGGGCGATCTGGAAAGCTTCTTCCTCGTCCAGATCCCGCTCGCCGGGTACGCCGAGATCACCTGCGGCCGCGAGGAGATCGTCTCCTCACCGGAACTCGCCTCCGTCCCCTCTCCGACCGGAAAGCTGGACATGCGGTGGGGGAGCGGAAACCCGCAGCTCATCGTCTGGTTCGACCGCACGGCCCTCGAAGCGCACCTGGGCAGCCTGCTCGGCCGCACCGTGCGCCGCCCGATCCGTTTCTCCCTCGGCATGGACCTCACCGCGGCGGGCTCCCGCTCCTGGCTCAACGTCGTCGACCTCATGCGCCGGGAGGCGGAGGGGCCCGGCGGGATGACGGACCAGCCCCTCGTGATGCGGCAGCTGGAGGCGCTGTTGATGACCCAGCTGCTGATGGCCCAGCCGCACACCTACACACCCGCGCTCCTCGGCGAGCAGCCGCGCGTCGCGCCGCTCGCGGTCCGCCGCGCCATGGAGGTCATCGAGGGGCACGCCGCCGAACCGCTCACCGTCGCGGAGATAGCGGAGTACGTCGGCGTCGGCGTCCGCGCCCTCCAGGACGGCTTCCGCCGCCACCTCGACACGACGCCCCTCGCCTATCTGCGCGAGGTCCGCCTCGACCGGGTACGCAAGGAACTCCTCGCCTCCGACCCGGGCACCACGACCGTCACCGCCGTCGCCTCCCGCTGGGGCTTCCTGCACCCGGGACGCTTCGCACTCGCCTACCGGCGGCAGTTCGGGGAGCCGCCGTCGGAGACGTTGCGTGCGTAGGGGCGCGCCGAGGGCCGGACGGAGCCGGGCACCCGGCGCCGGACCGCAACGGAAAGAATCACCTGCGACCGGTCCGGGGCCGATCGTCCCAGGAAGGGGGGCGACATGAGGACGCACAGCCGTACAACCGTGGCTCCGCCCCGCTGACCTGGAAGGACCGAACGATGGTGATCACCACCGAACGCCTCCGGCTGCGCCCGCTCACCTCCGCCGACGCCGACTGGTGGGTGCGGCTCCACGCCGACGAGGAGGTCAGCCGGTACGTCGGCAGCTACACCCCGGAACGGGCCGCCGCCCGGCTGCACGCCATCCAGCAGCAGTGGGAGCGGCGCGGCCACGGCCTCTGCGCCGTCGAACTGCGCGGCACCGGCCGACTCATCGGGCGCAGTGGCCTGAACTGGTGGGAAGAGTTCGACGAGACCGAGATCGGCTGGACCTTCGCCCGTGCCCACTGGGGACACGGCTACGCCACGGAAGCCGCCCGAGCGGTCCTCACCTGGGGTTTCACAACGCTGGGGCTCGACCGGATCACCGCCATGATCCACCACGGCAACACCGCCTCCGCCACCGTCGCCCGGCGCCTGGGCTTCACCCCGCGGCGCGAGGACACGGTCCTGGACCGCCCCTGCACCGTGTACGCCCTGGACCGCGACGCCTTCCCGGCACCGCCGCCCGGAGGCGCCCGTACCGGGACCTGACCGGCCCGCGCCGCCGTGACGGTGCGCCTCCCGGGAGGCGCGCGGCCGGGCGGCGGGTGCGGCGCGGTGGCCGGGTGCCGCCGCCCGGACTCCCGCCCCCGGCCCGCGGCCCGGCCTCTACTATCGTTCGATGTTTCGTCGGCGGGCGCCGGGCCCCAGGTGCCGGTGCCCGCCGCGCCACACCCACCGCCCGACCCACCACGACGACGTGCGCCGCACGGCGAGGGCCGGGCAACGAGGAGAGGAACGATCATGCGCGCCCGGAGCATCGGCGCGGCCGCCGCGACAGCATTGGCGCTGGTGGCTGCCCGAGACCTCGTCCAGAAGAAGCACGCACTGCTCAGGAACTTCCCGGTGATCGGGCACGCCCGGTACCTGCTGGAGACGATCGGGCCGGAGCTGCGGCAGTACATCGTGACCTCCAACGACGAGGAGCGCCCGTTCAGCCGCGATCAGCGCACCTGGATCTACGCGTCGGCGAAGGAGGAGAACAACTACTTCGGGTTCGGCACCGACAACGACGTCGAGCACGTCCAGGGCCACGCGTACCTCAAGCAGCGCACCTTCGCCGGCGACCTGCCCGATCTGCACGATCCGCTGGCCCCGCTGCCCTCGGCGAAGATATTGGGCGGGCCGCGCGGCCGCGCCAAGGCGTTCCGCCCGGCGAGCGTCGTCAACATCTCGGCGATGAGCTTCGGCTCGCTCTCCGGCGCGGCGATCACCGCGCTCAACGAGGGCGCGGCGCTCGCCGGAGTGATGCACAACACCGGCGAGGGCGGCCTCTCGCCGTACCACCGCAACGGCGGTGACCTCATCCTCCAGATCGGGACGTCGTACTTCGGCTGCCGCAACGAGGACGGGACCTTCAACCTCGACAAGCTGAAGGCCGTGGTCTCCGGCGCCCCGGTCAAGGCGATCGAGATCAAGCTGTCCCAGGGCGCCAAGCCCGGACTCGGCGGGATGCTGCCGGGCGCGAAGGTCACCCCGGAGATCGCCGGGATCCGCGGCATCCCGCTCGGCGAGGACTGCGCCTCCCCCTCGCGGCACACCGCCTTCCACGACGTCGACTCGATGCTCGACTTCGTCGAACTGCTCGCCACCGAGACCGGTCTGCCGGTCGGTATCAAGAGCGCGGTCGGTGAGCTGGACTTCTGGCAGGAGCTGGCCACGCTGATGGCGCGCGGTGACCGCGGCGTCGACTTCGTGACCGTCGACGGCGGTGAGGGCGGCACCGGCGCGGCGCCGCTGACCTTCGCCGACTCGGTGTCGCTGCCGTTCCGGATGGGCTTCTCCCGGGTCTACGGCACCTTCGCCGAACGGGGGCTGACCGATGACCTGACCTTCATCGGCTCCGGCAAGCTCGGTCTGCCCGAGAACGCCGCCGTCGCCTTCGCCCTGGGCGTCGACATGATCAACGTCGCCCGTGAGGCGATGCTCTCCATCGGCTGCATCCAGGCGCAGAAGTGCCACACCGACAAGTGCCCCACCGGCATCGCCACCCAGAACCCCTGGCTGGCCCGCGGCCTGGACCCGGCCTCGAAGGCCACCCGCGCCGCCGTCTACCTGCGCACCCTGCGCAAGGAACTGCTGAAGGTCTCATCGGCCGTCGGCGTCGCCCACCCGGCGCTCCTCACCGCCACCGACATCGAGATCATGAACGGTGACTACGAGGCCCGCACCCTGGCCGGCGTCTACGGCTACAAGGACGGCTGGGGCGCCCTCGGCCCGGACCTCGCCCGGGAGATCACCGAACTCCTCACCCGCAAGCCGGACGCCGCGTAACGCGTAGCGGGACCTGCCGGGCGCCGGCGGACCGGCCGTGACGTCCGGCCCGGTCCCCGGCGTGCTGCGCGGCCGCCGCCCGGCAGCCGCTCAGCGTCCCCGCTCCGCCCGCCGCTCACCCCGCGGCGGGCGGAGCCACGCACACCTCGCCGCCCGGACGGACCATGATCCGGAAGGACGGCTGCGGCGCGGTCGCGGGGCCGCGTACCACCGCGCCGTCCACGAGGCGGAACACGCTGGCGTGCCAGGGGCACTCCACACATCCGTCGAAGAGCCGCCCGCCCGACAGCGGTCCGGCCTGGTGGCTGCACCGGTCGGCCAGGGCCAGGATCCGGCCGTCCGCCTCCCGTACGACGAGGACGGGCACCTCGCCCGCCATCCGGCGCACCGCCTGCCCGACGGGGAAGTCCTCCAATTGCCCGACCGGATGCCAGCGGTCCGCCACGAGATCGGACACCGACGCGGTCTTGTTCGTGCCCGCGCCCAGCCGGTACGCCAGATGGCCGCCCAGCATGCCGCCCGCCCCGGCCGCCGCCAGCCCGAGGAAGCCGAGCGCCTTGCCCCGCACAGCGCGGCCACGGCCGCGCTGCACCCAGGAGGCCGCGTACAGACCGGTCGCCGCGGAGCCCGCCACGGCGTGCACCAGACCGGCGCGCCGCTGCTCCGTCTGGAGCTCCGCCCAGTCCAGCCAGCCCGCCACCGCCGCGGGCGCCGCGGCCAGGACCCCGGCCCCCACCAGGAACCGCGCCTCGCGCCGCGCACCGGGCAGGGAGTCCAGCGCCGCCGCGGACAGCCAGGCGCCGAGGGGCAGTTGGACCAGCGCGGGATGCAGCGGATGGCCGATCGGCAGTCCGTGCGCGACATCCCGGAAGCGCCCCAGCCCCACGGCTCGCACCACTCGCGCGAGCGGACCGGCGACCAGATCGAGGCGGCTCATCCGCCCCAGCCGGTCGAGGGACCGCACCACGGCCGCGGAGAGCGACGGATGTCCGGGCGCCTCCACCCTGTCGCCGGTATGCACGGGCCGGTCGTGCCGAACGCTCGTCCTGCGCACTGTCGCTCACCCCTTCCGCCACGGCGGCGGACCGGGCGGGCACCGGACGGCGCATCTCCCGGCCCCGTACGGTCGTCTTCTTCCACCATAAGGACGGGTGGGGCGGCCCGCACGCCTGGCGGTCCGCACGCCCCGGCGGGCGTGCGCCTGCCGCCGCGCCACCGGCCGCGGCTGTTCCCGCCGTGTTCCGGCGACCGGCCCCGCACCCGGTCGTGACGGAGCGGCCGGGGCGCCGGTGACCCGCCCACCGGGCGCCCGGCCCGCCGCGCGCCCGCGCCGGTGCGCCCGGAGCCCGGCGCCGCGCGGACGGCCCCCGGGAGACGCGACTTGGCCCGCGCCTGGGGCCTGTGGTCGCATGGTGGCGATGCTCTCCGACGAACCTTCCGCAGACCCCGAGGCCCGCATACCGGCGGGCCGCACCACCCCGCACGACCCGGCCACGGACCCGCCCGCTGACGTACCGTCACCCCGGGTCCCCGAAGAGCCGGACACCCCGCCGGCCCGGGAAGCCCCCGTCGACGCCCCGGCGGCTTCCGCCACGGGCGCCGGCGACGCAATGGTGCCCCCGCGGGCCGGTCGCCGACCGCGCCGCCTCGTGCGGAGAACCGTGAAGACGGCCGCCGCACTCGCCGTCGTCCTGGCGTTCCTCGCCCTCGGCGACCGGTGGGCCGTGCTCTACGCGGAGAACGTGGCCGCGCAGCAGGTGCAGAAGGCGCTGAACCTGCACGCCGCACCCGAAGTGCACATCGACAGCTTCCCGTTCGTCGGACAGGTCCTCACGGGCGACATCGACCACGTCGAGGTCAACGTCCCCCACGTCGACGCCGGGCCGGTCTCCGTCGCCCAGGTCAAGGGCACGGTGGACGGCATCCGGATCGTCGGCGGCCTGCCGTCCTCCGTGAAGGGCGCGGTGCTCGGCCGGGTGCGCGGCGACATCCTGCTGGACTTCGAGGACCTCGACCGCGAAGTGGGTGCCTCACAGCTCCACCTGACGCCCGGCCCCGGCAGGAACACCGTGCTGGCCGGCGGCGCCCTGCCCGTGGGCGGCACCCGGGCCCGGGTCGAGGGACGCGCACGTCTGGAGCGCACCGGGGACCGCGGTCTGCGCCTGACCGTCCAGGACACGCGCGTGGTGGTACCCGGCCTGCTCACGTACGTACCGGGCAAGGGCGGCGGCCTGCAACTGACCGCCCCCGTCGCCGACAGGATGGACGAGGACGAGCTGCGGCAGGCCGCCGGGAGGCCCGTCAGCCCGCGGCAGCGGATGACGGGCCACATGCTCGACACCCTCGTCGAGCATCCCTCGCTGCTGAAGCCCACCGGCATCGACCCCTCGCTCGTCCGGGGCCTGCGCAAACTCCGGGAGCCGAAGGTCGCGGAGCGGATGGAGTTCTCCGCCCGGCTGCCGGACGACCTGCCGGGCGACCTCCGGCTGCGCGCGCTCTCCGTGACGAAGGACGGCATCCGGGCCCAACTCACCGGCACGGACGTACCCGTGGGCTGACGGCGGCACGCCGAGGACACGGACCCGGCCACGCACACCCGGCGCCGGCGCGGCGGACCGGAACGGGGCGGTGGCACGGACGCGGACACGGCGTCCGTGCCACCGCTGTTCTCCGGCCGCCGCCCGCCGTGAGCGCCGTACCGGCCGGATCACGGGCCGGTCGCCACCGCCGTCGTGGTCATACGGGGCGAGGTGAACCAGTGCGTGGAGTCGCCGGTCGACAGATGGTAGGAGCCCCACTTGAGGTAGCTCCTGGTGCCGTCGTAGGTGGTGCCGGTGTACCGGGTACTGCCGTCGGCGAACTTCTGCTTCTTCCCGTCGAACCACAGCTCGACGGTGCCGTCGGTGCGGCCCTCGCGGAGTCTGAGGGTGTAGGAGTGCCAGGTGCCGTTCTCGACCGGCGCGGTCCACAGCGGCACCGCGGTGTGGTCGTGGGTCCACGCCTGGAGCCGGACGCGGGCCGAGGTGGCGTCCAGCTCCACCGGATGGTTCGCCGTGCCGCTGCTCGGACTGCACTTGAGCTGGAAGATGTACCGGTTCTTGCTGTCGCGGATGTCCGTCCTGGACGACCAGCTCAGCGAGAAGACGCTGCCGGGCTCCAGGTCCGGTCCGACCGCCTCGCACCGCTCCTGACCCCCGGGCTGCCGGGCGCGCCAGACCTTCCCCTCGGCCGGATCGCGCACCACCCCGAAGCTGCCTCCGGCGCACTGGACACCGGGGAACGCGGACGGTCCGGCCTCGATGTCCGGCGTCCACAGCACCCGGCGGGGCGCGGACTCCGCCGACGCCGACCCTCCCGGAAGGGCGGTGGCCGACAGCGCCATCAGCCCGGCCGTCACCGCCGTCGTCCATAACGGTGTGCGAAGTGAGCGGGCACGTGACATGGGAACTCCCCGGGGCCGGTGGACCGTACGGCAACGGCCGGAAGTGTGACGGGCGCCCCGGGGGATGTACACCCCGCGGTACGGATTCCGTGCCGGAGGTCCGGGCGGCGGCGTGAGCGACCCGCACCGAGGAGAGACCGGGGGAAGGGCGCGAAGAGAAGGGCCGAAGGGCCCGAAGGAAAGACCCCACCGAGGAGGCTCCAAAGAGAAAGGCAAGGAGAAACGTCTCCCTGCCAGTTTCAAGATATAGCGCACAGGGGGGCTTGCGGCAAGGCCCCGGGGATGCCGCACAATCGTCGGCCACGGCCATGACCTGCGCAAACAGCGGGTCGACGGGGTGGGCCACCGCCGGCGTCAGGGATGTACGGGACGCGGCGGTGAGCCACCGGTACGGCTGCGGGCGCGCGGTCCGGCCGGCGGCCGCGGGAGAACACGGGATGGGGACGAAGGCGTGCGTGACGGACGAGGCGACGCGGACAAAGGCGCCGGTGCGGCGAGCGGTGACGGCGGTGCGGCGCGGCGCGGCCGCCCCGGGGACGGCGCGATGACCGGGCGGTACGTGAGAGATCTCGCCGGGATCGACGAGACGCAGGTCGCGGTGGTCGGCGGCAAGGGCGCGCACCTCGGCGGGCTGGCGCGGATCGACGGGGTCCGGGTGCCACCGGGATTCTGCGTGACGACGGCCGCCTTCCGGCGGGTGCTCGCGGGAACACCGGAGGCCGGCGGTCTGCTCGACCAGCTCGCGCGGGTGGACGCCGACGACCGCGAGGCGGTCCGCGCGCTCGGCGCACGGCTGCGCCGGGCCGTCGAGGAAGCCGTCGTCCCGGACGAGGTCACGGCGGAGATCACCCGCGCGCTCGCCCCGCTCGGCGAGCGGGCCGCCTGCGCTGTGCGGTCCAGCGCGACCGCGGAGGACCTGCCGACGGCCTCCTTCGCCGGTCAGCAGGACACCTACCTGAACGTCGTGGGGACGGCGGAGATCCTCCGGCACATCGGCCGGTGCTGGGCCTCGCTCTTCACCGAGCGGGCCGTGCTGTACCGCCGGCGCAACGGCATCGACCACCGCACGGTCGAGATGGCCGTGGTCGTGCAGCGGATGGTTCACCCGGAGGCGTCCGGTGTCCTGTTCACGGCCGACCCCGTCACCGGCAACCGGCGCACCGCCACCGTGGACGCCGGGTTCGGTCTCGGCGAGGCCCTGGTCTCCGGGCTGGTGAACCCGGATGTCTTCACCGTGCGGGACGGTGAGGTCGTCGCCAGGAAGATCGCCGTCAAACGGCGCGCGGTGCACGCCCTGCCCGGCGGCGGCACCCGGGAGGTGACGGTCGACGCGCGGCGGCAGGAGCAGCCCGCGCTGACGGACGCGCAGGCCGTACGGCTCGTCCGGCTCGGGCGGCGGATCGAGGCGCGCTTCGGCGGCCCGCAGGACATCGAGTGGTGTCTGGTCGGCGAGGAGTTCCACATCGTCCAGAGCCGGCCGGTCACCACCCTGTTCCCCGTCCCCGAGGCCGATGACGGGGAGAACCATGTCTACGTCTCCGTCGGCCATCAGCAGATGATGACCGACCCCATGAAGCCCCTGGGGCTGTCCGTATGGCAGCTGACGGCCATGGCGCCGATGCACGAGGCCGGCGGGCGGCTGTTCGTCGACGTCACCCGGAGGCTGGCCTCGCCCGCGAGCCGTGCCGCTCTCCTGGACCTCATCGGACGGGGAGATCCGCTGGTCAGGGACGCTCTGGAGACCGTGATCGCCCGCGACGGCTTCGTCCCGTCGCTGCCGGACCCCGCTCCCGGCGGGGCGCCGGCCGGTGCCCCGCCCGCCCCGATCCCGACCGATCCGGCCCTCGTCACCGAACTGATCGCACGCAGCCGCGCCGCCAACGCCGCCCTGGAACGGGAGCTGGCGGCGCGGAGCGGACCGGCGCTCTTCGACTTCCTGCCGGAGGCGTTCGAGGAGCACAAACGGCTCCTCGGCGACCCGCTGAGCATGCAGGTGATCACGGCGGGGATGGAGGCCACCTGGTGGCTCAACGACACATTGGGGGAGTGGCTGGGCGAGAAGCACCCGGCCGACACGCTCACCCTGTCCGCGCCCGGCAACGTCACCTCCGAGATGGGCCTCGCGCTGCTGGACGTCGCCGATGTGATCCGGCCGTGGCCGGAGGTGGTGGCGTTCCTGGAGAACGCCGGGGACGACGGTTTCCTCGACGCGCTGGTGAAGCTCCCGGGCGGGGGCGAGGCGCGCGACGCCATCGAGGACTACCTCGACCGGTACGGCATGCGCTGTGTCGGCGAGATCGACCTCACCCGGCCGCGGTGGCGCGAGAACCCCGCCGCGCTCCTGCCCGCCCTCCTCGACAACGTCCGCAACTTCGGGCCGGGCGCCGCCGGGCGGCGCTTCGAGGAAGGGCGGCGAAAGGCGCTGGAGAAGGAACGGGACGTCCTGACGCGGCTGCGGGCGCTGCCGGACGGGGAGCGCAGGGCCGAGGAGACGAAGCGGATGATCGACCGGGTCCGCACCTTCATCGGGTACCGGGAGTACCCGAAGTACGGCCTCGTCAGCCGCTACTTCCTCTACAAGAAGGCCCTGCTCAAGGAGGCCGAGCGCCTCGCCGCGGCCGGGGTGCTCGCCGAGCCGGAGGACGCCTTCCACCTCACGTTCGAGGAGTTCGGCGAGGCCGTGCGCACGCGGCGGGCCGACGCCGGGCTCATCCGGCGCCGCAAGGAAGCGTTCCGCTCGTACCGGGCGCTCACCCCGCCACGGGTGCTCACCTCGGACGGCGAGGGGGTGTCCGGGGCGTACCGGCGCGACGGTGTACCGGACGGGGCCCTGGCAGGTCTGCCGGTCTCCGCCGGGACCGTCGAGGGGCGGGCCCGGGTGATCGGGGACGTCGCGGAGGCCACGCTGGAGCCGGGTGACATCCTCGTCACGGCCTTCACGGATCCCAGCTGGTCCCCGCTGTTCGTCGGGATCGCGGGCCTGGTCACCGAGGTGGGCGGGCTGATGACGCATGGCGCGGTGATCGCCCGGGAGTACGGTCTGCCCGCCGTCGTGGGCGTGGACGGTGCCACCCGGCTGATCCGGGACGGCCAACGGATCCGCGTGCACGGGGCCGACGGGTACGTGGAGATCCTGCCATGACCGCGCGCGGCGGTACCCGGCCGGCGGACGCCGGGGGTACCGCCGCGCACCGTCGGCGGGCGGCCCGCGGTCAGTGCTGCGGGTGGGGGCGCGGGTGGAACGCCGAGCGGCGGTGCCGGGTGGCGCTGCCGGTGCCCTTGGTGCCGTGGCCGAGGGCGAGGCGCAGCCGGACCGCGTTGATCATCTCTCCGATGCCCAGGACGATCGCCATGATGCCCGTGACCAGCGTGAGCGCGGCGAGCGAGCCGAACGGCGAGATGACCGTCACGATGCCGGCGAGCAGCGTGATGATGCCGAGGAAGAGTTGCCAGCCCCGCGCGGGGGTCTCCCGGGCCGAACCGGCCGCCGCGGTGATCATGATGCCGCGCACCAGCCAGCCGAAGCCGATCCAGAGGGCGAGCAGCAGGAGCGATTGCAGGGTGCCCCGGAAGCAGACGAGTCCGAGGAGCACGCTGATCGCGCCCGTGACGAAGTGCAGCGCCCGCAGATGCCCGGGGACATGGGCGCCGAAGGCACCGGCCAGTTGGAAGACGCCGCTGACCAACAGGTAGACACCGAAGGCGATCCCGACGACGAGCAGCGTCTTGCCCGGCCAGACCAGGACGATCACGCCCAGGGCCACCGAGGCCAACCCGATGGTGAACAGCGCCTGCCAGCCCAGGTTGGCCAGGGCGCCCAGCGGGTTGCTCTCCGCGGGGGCGCCCGGGGGCGGGCCGCCGTCCGAAGCCGTGGAAGGGGTCGTCATACCTGCCACCTCTCTCATGGACAGCACGGTCGGGTACGGACGCTTCCATCGTCACCCCATCGGACCAGTCCCGCTTGGGGAGAGCGCGGCCGTACGGGGAGGCGCCCGCCCCGCGCGGTGCGGGGCGGGCGCCTCCCGGCCCGTCCGGGACCGTCCGGAGCAGACCGGCGATCGGGCGGCGCCGAGGCGCCGCCCGGACTCAGGGGCGGGCCGTCAGGTAGCCGCCCATGGAGGTGAAGTACTCGGCGGCGGGCAGTTCACGGCCGTCCTCGGTACGGACGCGGGTGACGGCCAGACCGTGGTTGCGGCCGGTGCGGGCGTCGGCGCCGGCGACGATCACCACACCGTCGCCCTCGCGGTAGAAGATGCGGCCGGGAGTGCCGCCGTACACGCCTTCGGAGACGACGGCGGTCAGGATCTCCAGCCGCTTGCCCTTGTGGAAGGTGAAGGCGGCCGGGTAGGGGGCGGACTGGGCGCGGATCAGCCGCTGAAGGACCTCGGCGGGCCAGTCCCAGTTGATCCGGATGTCCTCCTCGGACCGCTTGTGGAAGAAGCTGGCCCGGGAGCGGTCCTGCTTGGTGAACTCGGTCTCGCCGGCGGCGATCCGGTCCAGCGCGCCGATGGTGACCGGGGCGATCAGGTCGACCGTCTTGTGGAAGAGGTCGGTGGCGGTGTCGGTCGGGCCGACCTCGACCGCGCGCTGGTCGACGATGTCACCGGCGTCGAGCACCTCGTCCATCAGGTGCGCGGTGACGCCCACCTCGGACTCGCCGTTGATGAGGGCCCAGATCAGCGGCGAGAAGCCGGCGTACTTGGGCAGCAGCGAGTCGTGGACGTTGAGGGTGCCGTGCGGCGGGAGGGAGTAGACGCGCGGCGGTATCCAGGTGCGCCAGTTGTTGGCGACGATGATGTCCGGGTCGGCTTCCTTGAGCCGCTGGAACAGCTCGTCGTCGTCCGGACGGTTGCGGATGACGACGGGGACGCCGTGCTCCTCCGCCAGCTCGGCGACCGAATCGCTCCAGATCTTCTCGTAGGCGTGCTCGCTCTTGGGGTGCGTCACGACCATCACGACGTCGTGTTCGGAGTCCAGGAGCGCCTTCAGGGTGCGATGGCCCCAGGTTTGGTAACCGAACATGACGACCCGCATCAGGGTTCCTCCTCAGAAGAGCGAAACGATCAGAGGTAAGTAAAGCAAGGCTTACCTAACATCGCAACGACCTCGATTCCGCGGTCAATTGACCGGGAGGGCGGCGTAATGCCCGTTTTGACTGGTCGACAGCCGGGCCAGATCAGGTTAGCTTTACCTAAGTTCCGCTCGGCTGCCGGTCACCGGCGCGCCCGGACCCTTCTTTTCCCCACTGACAGGCGCCTGGCAGGCGGCCGTCCCGCACGAATGGGAGTGACATGTCACAGCCTCTTCCTGGCGACGCACCACTGATCCACGATCTGATCGGCATCGGCTTCGGGCCGTCGAACGTGGCCATGGCGCTCGCGCTCACCGAGCACAACGCGCGCGTCGGACGGCAGGAGGCGGTCACCGCTCACTTCTTCGAGCAGCAGCCCGGCTTCGGATGGCACCGCGGCATGCTCATCGACGACGCGACGATGCAGGTGTCCTTCCTCAAGGACCTGGTGACGCTCCGGAACCCGACCAGCGAGTACTCCTTCCTCCAGTTCCTCCAGAGCAAGGGCCGCCTGATCGACTTCGTCAACCACAAGAACCTCTTCCCGCTCCGCGTGGAGTTCCACGAGTACTTCGAGTGGGCCGCGGCGAAGGTCGACGACATGGTCTCGTACGGACACCGGGTCGTCGCGGTCGAACCCGTCGTACGCGACGGCGTGATCGAGTACCTCGACGTGACCGCCCGCTGCGGGGACGAGACCGTCGTCCACCGCGCCCGCAACCTCGTCATCGGCACCGGACTGCGCCCGGTCATGCCGGAGGGCGTGGCGCGCACCGACCGCGTGTGGCACAACTCCGAGCTGCTGACGAAGGTTGACGGTCTGACGGACGCCGCCCCCGAGCGCTTCGTCGTCGTCGGCGCCGGTCAGAGCGCCGCCGAGAACGTCGCCTACCTGCACCGCCGCTTCCCGGACGCCGAGATCTGCGCCGTCTTCTCCCGCTACGGCTACAGCCCCGCGGACGACAGCGGCTTCGCCAACCGCATCTTCGACCCCCAGGCGGTCGACGACTACTTCAGCGCGCCGGAGGACGTCAAGCAGCGGCTGATGGACTACCACGGCAACACCAACTACTCCGTGGTGGACATCGACCTCATCGACGACCTGTACCGGCAGGCGTACCGGGAGAAGGTGCTCGGCGCCGAACGGCTGCGCTTTTTGAACGTCTCGCGCCTCACGGACGTCAAGGAGACGCCCGAAGGGGTACGCGCCACCGTCAAGTCCCTGGTCACCGGCGAGGAGACACTGCTCGACGCCGATGTCGTCGTCTGCGCCACCGGGTACCTGGAGGCCGACGGTCTCGGTCTGCTCGGTGAGGTCGCCGAGCAGTGCCACCGCGACGAGCGGGGCCGCGTCCGCGTCGGGCGCGACTACCGGGTGGCGACCGACCCGCGGCTGCGGTGCGGCATCTACCTCCAGGGCGGCACCGAGCACACCCACGGCATCACCTCCTCCCTGCTGTCCAACACCGCGATACGGGTCGGCGAGATCCTGGACTCGATCGTCGGCGGTGACGCCCCGGACCGCTCCGCCGAGCTCCGGCCGGTCGCGGACGCCCGCCAGCCGGCCGCCTGACCCGCCCTCGACCGCCGTGCCGGTGACGGACGTCCTCCGCCGCCGGTACGGCATCCGCCTGCCGCAGCTCCACGAGAAAGGAACGTCCGTGCCCTCTGGTATCCGGTGCCGCGCCGGTGCTCCGTCCGGCCGTCAGCGCGAGGTCCGCGAGTGACCCGGCGTCAGACGGCGGTCGTCCCCGCCGGTACGGGCACGGCGGCGCAGGCGCGTCCGGCGCTCGTCCGGATCGCGGCGGTGCGGCGGCGCCGGATCCTGGGGCTGGGCGCCGTGCTGGCGGTCCTGGTGGTCGCCGCGGTGCTCTCGCTCGTCGTCGGCGCCCGCGCGCTCGGCCCCGGCGAGGTGTGGCACGGGCTGTTCGCGGCGCCGGGCACCGACCGGGACGGCGCCGAGATCCGGCTCATCGTGCAGACCGTGCGGCTGCCCCGGACGGTGCTGGCGATCGTGGCCGGTATCGCCCTGGGCGTCGGCGGCGCGCTGATCCAGGGCTACACGCGCAATCCCATCGCGGACACCGGTCTGCTGGGGGTGAACACCGGCGCCTCGTTCGCCGTGGTGTCGGCGATCTCCCTGCTCGGGCTCGCCGACCCGTTCCAGTACGTCTGGTTCGCCTTCCTGGGCGCCGGGCTCGCCGGCGCCGTGGTGTTCGGGCTCGCCAGCATCGGGCGGGGCGCCGGCAATCCGCTGACGCTCGCGCTGGCCGGGCAGGGCGTCACGGTCTTCCTCGCCGCGATGACGACGGCGATCGCGCTGTCCGACAAGGCGGCGCTGAACGCCCTGCGGTTCTGGAACACCGGCTCGGTGGCCGGGGTCCCGTTCTCCGTCATCGGGCCGATGGCCCTGTTCGCCGGGGCCGGGCTGGTGCTGGCGCTGATCATGCTGCCGTACCTCAACCTGCTGAACCTGGGGGACGACGTGGCGCGGGGGCTGGGCGTCAACCTCACCGTGGTCCGGACCGTCGGCATCGTCGCCATCACGTTGCTGGCGGGCGCGGCCACCGCGGCGTGCGGTCCGATCGCGTTCCTGGGGCTGATGGTGGCGCACATCGCCCGGTATCTGACCGGGCCCGACTACCGGTGGCTGGTGCCGTACGCGGGTCTGCTCGGCGCGGTCACCCTTCTGATCTGCGACATCGTGGGGCGGTTGGTGGTACGGCCGGGGGAGCTGGACGCGGGCGTGCTCGTCGCTCTCCTGGGCGCGCCGTTCTTCGCAGCCATGGTGTGGCGGGGAAAGTTCAAGAGCGCATGAACGAAACAGCGGTGCCGCGTGAGGTGGTGCCAGGTGTCCGGCTCGGCCGGGTGTCTTTCGTCTGGCGGCCCAGGATTCTGCTGGTCACGCTGGTTCTGGCAGCGGTGGCCCTGCTGCTGTTCTGTCTCTCCATCTCCCTGGGGGACTTCCCGATCGGCCTGCCGAGGGTGCTCGCGACACTCTTCGGCCAGGGCGAACAGGTCGACGAGTTCGTGGTGATGGACCTCCGTCTGCCGAGAGCCGCGGCCGGTCTCGTCGTAGGGGTCGCGCTGGGCGTCTCCGGGGCGATCACCCAGTCCGTGGCCCGTAATCCGCTGGCCAGTCCGGACATCCTGGGGATCACCGGCGGTGCCAGTGCGGTGTCGGTGTTCTTGG
Source organism: Streptomyces sp. NPDC027185 (assembly GCF_055567035.1). Taxonomy (NCBI): domain Bacteria; kingdom Bacillati; phylum Actinomycetota; class Actinomycetes; order Kitasatosporales; family Streptomycetaceae; genus Streptomyces; species Streptomyces sp. NPDC027185. Next base: position 429,019 of record NZ_JBVHRF010000003.1, read on the forward strand.
TGACGGTGTCGGGCGGTGCCGCGGTCGCCGGCGTCCTCGGGCTCTCCGGGGCGGCGCTGGCGGGCGGTCTGGGCACGGGCCTGCTGGTGTACTTCCTGGCGTGGCGGCGCGGGGTGGACGGCTTCCGGCTCATCCTCATCGGCATCTCGGTGAGCGCCGTGACGGAGGCGCTCACGACCTGGATGCTGGCCACCGCCGACATCCGGGACGTGGCGCGGGCCCAGGCGTGGCTGGTGGGTTCGCTGGACAACCGGTCGTGGGACGAGGTCCGTCCGGCCCTGTGGGGCACGCTCGTCCTGCTGGCCGTGGTGACCGGTGCCGCCTTCCAGTTCAAGCCGCTGCACCTCGGCGACGACGTGGCCGCGGGCCTGGGCGTGCGGTACACCCGGGTGCGGGCGGTCCTGCTGCTGTGCGCGGTGCTGCTGGCCGCGGCGGCGGTGAGCGCGGCGGGGCCGGTCCCGTTCGTGGCGATGGTGGCGCCGCAGGTGGCGATGCGTCTGACGAGGTCCCCGACGCCGCCGGCCCCGGCGTCGGGCGCGGTGGGGGCCCTGCTGCTGCTCGGAGCGGATCTGGTGGCGCGTACGGCGCTGCCGGTCACCCTGCCGGTCACCCTGCCGGTCGGCGTCGTCACCGCCGCGATCGGCGGCCCTTTCCTCATCCACCTTCTGGTGCGGGCCAATCGCCGCTAGGGGCGCCGCCCCACGTGCGGAAAAGTTAGGTAAGTCTGAATTGAGGGGGAGTCATGATGGCTCAGCACACCATCGGGACCGAGGCCGGGGCCGGTGACGCCCCCCGGTTGGCCGCCAGGGGTGTCACGGTCGGATACGGCGAGCGGACCGTCATCGACACGCTGGACGTGACGGTTCCGCAAGGGGTGGTGACCACCATCATCGGCCCCAACGGCTGCGGGAAGTCCACCCTGTTGCGGACCCTCTCGCGGCTGCTGAAGCCGTCGAGCGGCTCGGTCGTCCTGGACGGTGACGACATCGGCCGGCTCAGGACCCGGGACGTGGCGAAGAAGCTCGGGCTGCTGCCCCAGTCACCGGTCGCGCCGGAGGGCCTGACCGTGGCCGATCTGGTCGCCCGGGGGCGCCATCCGCACCAGGGCTGGCTGCGGCAGTGGTCGTCGGACGACGCCTCCGTCGTGGAGCGGGCGCTGGAGATGACCGGGGTGGCCGACCTCGCCGACCGCGCCGTCGACACGCTCTCCGGCGGGCAGCGCCAGCGCGTCTGGATATCGATGACGCTGGCCCAGGGCACCGGTCTGCTGCTGCTCGACGAGCCCACCACCTATCTGGACCTGGCGCACGCCATCGATGTGCTCGACCTGGTCGACGATCTGCACGAGGCGGGCCGCACCGTGGTCATGGTGCTGCACGATCTCAACCTGGCCGCGCGCTACAGCGACAACCTGATCGTGATGAAGGCGGGTTCGGTCCTGGCCCAGGGGCATCCGCGCGACGTGATCACCGCCGAGCTGCTGGACGAGGCGTTCGGGCTGCGGGCCAAGGTCATCGACGATCCGGTGGGGGACCGTCCGCTCATCGTCCCCATCGGGCGGACGCACGCCGGGGGAACGGCAGTTCAGACGGCCGATGCTGCAATTTAGGCTAGGCTAACCTCACTTGCTCACGCTAAGGTCTGCCTGCCCTTACGTGGGCCCGTATGTGACAGCGCGACAGCAAGGGAACCCGGATGCTCCTCGACCGAACGACACGTACGAAGCCCTGGCGGCGGGTGGCGGCGGCGGTGTCCGCCGCGGCCCTCGGGGCGGGTCTCCTCGCGGGGTGCGGCGCCGGCTCGGCGGACGAGGGCGGAAAGGGCGGCGGCGCGGCCGCCTCCGGCGCGTTCCCGGTCACCGTGGAGCACGCGTTCGGGGCCACCACCGTCCCCAAGGCGCCCGAGCGGGTCGTGACCGTGGGCTACACCGACGACCAGGACGTCCTGGCCCTCGGCGTCAAGCCCGTCGGCATGGTCGACCAGTACCCGAACCCGGGCGGCAAGAGCCCCGACATCAACACCCAGTGGCCCTGGGTCAAGGACAAGTGGGGCGGTGCCCGGCCCGAGGTCGTCATGAACAACGGTGACTCCGGCCCCAACTACGAGAAGATCGCCGCCCTGCGGCCGGACCTGATCGTCGCGGTGTACTCCGAGATCGACAAGGACGCGTACGACAAGCTCTCCCGGATCGCGCCGACGGTGGCGCGCACCAAGGCCGAGAAGGAGCCGTTCAGCGCGGCGTGGCAGGACAACGCCCGCCATATCGCCAAGGCGCTCGGCAAGTCCGGCGAGGGCGACAAGATGATCGAGGACATCCAGGACAAGCTCGCCGGCGTCCGGAAGAAGCACCCGGAGTTCGCCCGGCAGAAGGCGGTCGCGCTCTCCTGGTACAAGGACGCCGTCGCGCCGTTCACCACCAAGGACGTCCGCGGGCAGCTCCTTACGGGCATGGGCTTCAAGGGGCAGGAGGAGATCGACAAGATCGCGGGCGGCAAGTTCTCCGTCCCGCTCTCGCCCGAGCGGATGGACCTCGTCGACGTGGACCGGGTATTCGTCATCAACGACAAGGCGGACACCGACGCGTTGAAGAAGTCCGCCCTCTTCAGCAACTTGAAGGTCGCCAGGAGCGGCAAGGTCGCGTACCTCCTCGACAGTGAGGGCCCGGCGGTCGGCGCGGCGATGTCGCAGGCCACGCTGCTCTCCCTGCCGTACGCCGTCGACCAGCTCGTGAAGTCGGCCGGCCGGGAGTGAGCGCCACGCAGACGCGCACCGCCCCGGCGGCCCTGCGCACGACGACGGGCCGGGAGGCGGCCCGGTGGGTCGCGGCGCACTGCCGCGAGATGCCGTGGCTGACCGCGGCGACCGTGCTCAGCACGGTCGCCGGGGCGGCGCTCCAGATGCTCCCGGTGCTGCTGCTCAGCCGGGTGGTGGACGGGGTGACCGGCGGGGAACCGGCCTCCGCGCTGGTCGTGATCGGCGCCTGGATGGCGGGGGCCGCACTGCTCGGCGCGGCGGCCACCGCGGTGTCGACCTACCTGATCGGACGGCTCGGCGCCGATCTCCTCGCGCGGCTGCGCGAGGGCGCCGTCCGGGCCGTGCTCGGCATGCCCAGCGCCCGGATCGAACAGGTGGGCCGCGGCGATGTGCTCTCCCGGGTCGGTGACGACGTCGCCGTCCTGTCGAAGGGCATCCGGCAGGCCATCCCCACGGTGTTCTCCGCCGGGGTGCTGGTGGCCATCGCCACCGTCGGCATGTTCGGCCTCGACTGGCGGCTCGGCCTGGCGGGCGCCTGCGCGTTGCCCGCCTACGGGTTCGCCCTGCGCTGGTACCTGCCGCGCTCCGCGCCGCTCTACCGCAAGCAGCGGGCGGCCCAGGCCGAGCGCGCGCAGGCGCTGATCAGCGGTCTGGACGGGATCGACACGGTGCGCGCCTACGGTCTGGAGGCGGACTTCCGCGAGCAGGTCGCCGGCGGCTCCCGGCGGGTGCGCGACCTCGGGATCGAGGTGTTCCGCCTCTTCGGCCGGTTCGTCGGGCGGGAGAACCGCGCGGAGTTCATCGGCCTGGTCCTGATCCTCCTGGTGGGCTTCGTCCTGCTGGAGACCGGCTCCGCCACCCTCGGCGCGGTGTCGGCGGCGCCGCTGGTGTTCCACCGGCTGTTCACCCCGCTGGGCGCCATCATGTTCACCTTCGACGAGGCGCAGAAGTCGGGCGCGAGTCTGACCCGGCTCGTCGGCGTGGTGTCGGAGTCCGCGGCGGAGCGCCTGGTGGGCGACGCGGACCCGGCTCCGGAGGACGGCGCCGGGTACCCGGTGACGGTGACGGGGCTGACGTTCGCCTATCCCGGGGCCGAGGAGCCGGTCCTGCGGGACGTCGATCTGACGATCCCGGCGGGCGGTTCGCTGGCGCTGGTGGGCGCGACGGGCGCCGGCAAGTCGACGCTGGCCGCCCTCATCGCCGGTATCGGGACCCCGCAGGCCGGATCGGTGCGGATCGGCACGGCCGACCTCGCCGGGCTGGACGGGGCCGGGGCGCGGGCGCTGGTCAGCATCCTGACGCAGGAGACGCATGTGTTCTCCGGCCCGCTCGCCGACGATCTGCGGCTGGCCGCGCCGGAGGCGAGCGACGCGGAGCTGTGGGACGCCCTGCGCACCGTGGGCGCCGCCGAGTGGGCCGAGGCGCTGCCCGACGGACTGGCCACCTCGGTCGGTGAGGGCGGGGAGCGGCTGGACAGCACGAAGGTCACCCATATCGCCCTGGCCCGGCTGGTGTTGGGCCGCGCGCCCGTCGTCGTGCTCGACGAGTCGACGGCGGAGGCGGGCAGTGAGGGCGCCGCCGAGCTGGAGCGGGCGGTGCTGGCCGCCTGTGCCGGGCGTACCACGCTGTTCGTGGCGCACCGGCTCACCCAGGCGGTGGCCGCCGACCGGATCGCCGTGCTGGACGCGGGCCGTGTCGTGGAACTGGGCACGCATGACGAGTTGGTGGCCCTCGGCGGCCGGTACGCGCGGCTCTGGCGCGCCTGGAGAGAGGGTAGTTAGGTCAGCCTTACTTAAGTTAGGCTGACCTTAGTACCTTAGAAGGGTGTTGAGTCTTCAAATGATGGAACCGAGCGCTCGTCTCGTGCTGATCCCCCTCGCCCGCCTGGCCGGCGTACGCCGCCGCCTCGGCGACCACACGGACCGGACCATCGCCGAGGCGTGCGCCATCGCGCTGGCCCACTGGGCCACCGGCCGCAGCCCGGCCGGCCTGGACCTCGCCCCGGTCACGCTCTTCGCGGACGTCCTCGGCTGGGCCGCCAACGGCGGTACGGCGCCCGAGGGTTGGGGGGTCCAGGATGCCGGCGCGGACGGGATGCGGATCACCGTCCCCGAGGACGCCCGGCTCCCCGGCATCCAGCTCGCGCTGGACGACCTGACGGACTTCCCCGACCGGCCCCTCGGCACCATCGCCGCGACCGGGGCGGCCGAACGCCTCGCCACCCTGGCCGCGTGGAACGACACCGCGGCCGACCGGGACCGGCCCACCCTCGTGGAACTGTTCCTCCGCCAGGCACGGACCCGCCCGGACGCCCTCGCCGTCGTGGACGAGCGCCGCTCCCTGACCTACCGTCAGGTGGCGGGCCTCTCCGCCCAGTTGGCCCACCACCTCATCGGACGCGGACTGAGCGCCGAGCAGATCGCCGGTATCTCGCTGGGCCGCTCCGCCGAGATGGTGATCGCCCTGCTCGCCGTCCTCCGGGCCGGCGGCGCGTTCGTCCCGCTCGACCCGGAGTGGCCCGCCGCGCGCCGCGCCGTCGTCATCGACGACGCGCGGGTCGCGGTACAGCTCAACGGCGACGGCGCGCACGACGCCACCGAACCGCCCGCCGTCGCCGTCGACCTCGACAACTGGGCGTACACCGCCGAGCCCACCGACGATCCCGGCGTCACCGTCCACGGCAACGCCCTCGCCTACGTGATCTTCACCTCCGGCTCCACCGGCCGCCCCAAGGGCGCGATGATCCGGCACGAGGCGATCAGCGAACGCCTGCTGTGGCAGTCCCGGGAGATCCTCGGCTTCGGCCCCGACGACGCCTCCCTGTTCAAGGCACCGCTCTCCTTCGACATCTCCCTCAACGAGATCTTCCTGCCCCTGGTGTGCGGCGGGAAGCTCGTCGTCCTGCGGCCCGGCGGCGAACGCGACCCGCACCACCTGCTCGGCGTCATCGCCGAACAGCGCGTCACCTTCACCTACCTCGTCTCGTCCATGCTCGACGTCCTGCTGGAGATCGACGGCGACTCCGGGCGCCTCGCGAGCCTGCGGCACGTCTGGTGCGGCGGCGAGGTCCTCACCCCGGAGCTGTACGAACGGTTCCGCACCAAGCTCGACATCCCGCTGTACCACGGCTACGGACCGGCCGAGGCCACCATCGGCGTCTCCCACGTCATCTACCGGGGCGAGGCCGAACGCCTGTCGACCTCCATCGGCAAGGCCAACCCCAACACCCAGCTCTACGTCCTCGACGACGAACTGCGCCCGGTCCCGGTCGGCGTCGGCGGCGAACTCTACGTCGGCGGCTTCCTCCTGGCCCGCGGCTACGTCAACGCCCCCGGCCTGACCGCCTCCCGGTTCGTGGCCAACCCCTTCGCCTCCGACGGCTCCCGGCTCTACCGCACCGGCGACCTCGCGCGCTTCGCCCCCGACGGTTCCCTGGACTTCCTCGGCCGCGCCGACAACCAGGTCAAGGTCCGCGGTATGCGGCTCGAACTGGAGGACGTCGAGGCCGGTCTCGCCGAACACCCCGGCGTACGCCACACCTGCGTCGTCGCGAGAAAGAACAGCGCGGGCGGCACCTCCCTCGCCGGCTACGTCATCCCCGCCGCCGGCAGCGAGGACCTGCGGGCCGAGGACGTCAAGGCGTGGGCCGCCGACCACATGGTCGCGTACATGGTCCCGGCACACCTCGTCGTCCTGCGGGAGTTCCCGCTCACCCCCAACGGCAAGATCGACCGCCGCGCGCTGCCCGAGCCGGAGCGGACCACCGGTCCGTTCGTCCGGCCCGCCACCGACGACGAACGCGCGGTCTGCGCAGCCGCCGCCTCGGTGCTGCGGCTGGAAGAGACCGGCGTCGACCAGGACTTCTTCGACCTCGGCGGGGACAGCATCCTCGCGATCTCGCTGCTCGGCGCGTTGCGCGCGGCGGGCCTCCACGTCACCGCACGGCAGATCTTCACCCACAGCCGCCTGGGCGCCCTGGCCGCCGTCGCCGACCGCGCGGAGACCGCCCCCGTGGACCACGACGACGTCGCCACCGGCCCCGTCACCGGCTCGCCGATCGTCCAGTGGCTCGGCGAGACCACGGACGCGATCGACGGCTTCGTCCAGTCGGTCGTCCTCACCACCCCCGCAACGCTCACCGCCGATGCCCTCGACGCCGTCCTGACCGCCGTCGTCTCCCGGCACCCCATGCTCCGCGCCCGGCTCGTCCGCGGCGACCGCTGGAGCTTCGACATCCCGGAGACGGCCCCGGCCACCACCTGCCCGCAGGAGAGCGACCGGCCGCTGGACGACTGCGTCGCCCTCGCCACCGAAGGGCTCGACCCCGAAAACGGCGTGATGCTGCGGGCCGTCTGGCGCCGCGCCGCCCGCCAACTGGTCCTCGTCGCCCACCACGTGGTGATCGACGGCGTGTCCTGGCGCGTCCTCATGGACGACCTCGCCACCGCCTGGCGCCGCCACACCGCGGGCGAGAGCCTCGAACTGCCCGCGGCCGGCACCTCGTTCCGCCGCTGGACCCAGCTCCTTCAGGACGCGCCCTTCGACGAGGACCGCGCCCACTACGCCCGCCCGCTGCCCGGTGAGGACGCCCCGCTGGGCAGGCGGCCGCTCACCGCCGCCGACACCGTCGCCCGGGAACGGCAGACCACCCTCACGACCGGACCCCGGGCCACGGCGGCGCTGCTCGGCGAGATACCCGCGAAGTTCCACGCGGGCGTCAACGACGTCCTGCTGACCGCGCTCGCCGTCGCCCTCGCCCGGTGGCGCCGCGACCGCGGCCAGGAGCAGACCTTCGCCCACATCGAGCTGGAGGGCCACGGCCGCGAGGCGCGCCACGTGACGGACGCCTCCGGCGCCGAACCGGACCTCTCGCGGACCGTCGGCTGGTTCACCACCCTCTTCCCGGTGACCGTCGACCCCGGCTCCGCGGACGCCCTCACCGACCCCGGCCACCTGGCCGCCGCCCTCAAGGCGGTCAAGGAGGACCTCGCCCGCGTCCCCCGCAACGGCCTCTCCTACGGCGTCCTGCGCCACCTCTCCGGCGTCGCCTTCCCGGCCCCCGCACCGCAGATCCTCTTCAACTACCTGGGCCGCTTCGACGCCGGCGCCGCCGGTGACTGGCAGCTCGCCGGCGCCACCGGACAGCTGGGCGAGAAGCGCGACCCGCGGATGCGGCTGCCGCGCGCCCTGGAGTTCAACGCCATCGCCGAGCCCGCCGCCGACGGTGCGTTGGCCCTCGTCACCACCGTCTCCTGGCCCGAGGGGATGTTCACCGAAACGGACATCGACACCCTCGGCGGCTACTACACCGAGGCGCTCGACGCGCTGGCCGCGCTCGACACCGGCGGCCACTCACCGAGCGACTTCCCGCTGGTGCGCCTGACGCAGGACGACGTCGACGCGCTGGACGGCCCCGGGCTGTACACCGTCCTGCCGCTCACCCCGCTCCAGGAGGGCCTGTACTTCCACTCGGTCTTCGACGACGACTCCGCGGGCAGCTACGTCGAACAGCAGCTGCTGACCCTGGCGGGCGACGTCGACACCGAACGGCTCGCCGCCGCGGCCACCCGGCTGCTGACCCTCTACCCGAACCTCGCCGCACGGTTCACCGCCCTCGCCGACGGCCGCGTCGTCTCCGTGCTCACCACCGGCACCGAGGCACCGTTCACCGTCCTCGACCGGCCCGGCATCACCGACGCCGAGCTGCGCGCCCACGCCGAGGCCGACCGCCGCGCCGGATTCGACCTGGCCACCGGCCCGCTGATGCGCTTCACCCTGATCCGCGACCCGGAAGCCGGCCGCACCGTCCTCGTCCAGACCGTGCACCACCTCATCGCCGACGGCTGGTCCGTCCCGCCGATGCTGCGCACGCTGCTCGCCGAGTACCACGCCCCGGGCACCGTCCACCCGACCGGCGGCTTCCCCGACTACGTCGCCTGGCTCGCCGCCCGCGACGAGGAGGAGAGCGACCGCGTCTGGGCCGCCGAACTCGCCGGACTGCCCGGCCCCTCCCTCGTCGCCGAGGGACACACCCCCTCCGACCGCTTCGCCGACACCGCCGCCGAGCCCGGGTACGACCTCGACGCCGCCGTCCGGTCGGCCGGCACCACCCTCAGCGTGGCCGTGCACACCGCCTGGGCACTGACCCTGGGCGGCATCCTCCACTCCGACGACGTGGTCTTCGGCTCCACCGTCTCCGGCCGCGACGCGGACGTGCCCGGCATCGACGGCATGGTCGGCCTGTTCATCAACACCGTGCCGCTGCGCGCCCGCTGGAGCGGCGACACCACGGCCCGCGACCTGCTCACCGCGGTACGCGAGCACCAGGGCGCGGTCCTGCCCCACCAGCACGTCTCCCTGGCCCGGACCGGCCGCGCGGCGGGCACCGGCACCCTCTTCGACACCCTCGTCGTCTTCGACGTGGCCACCGACGTCGCCGCCCTGCACCGCCCCGGCGACACCCTGACCGTCACCGGGCTGGTCAACGAGGGCGCCCCCCACTACCCGCTGACCCTGGTCGTCGAGCGCTCCCTCGACGGACACCCCCGCTTCAACCTCATCCACGACGGCGCCCTGCTCGACGAGCGCGGCGCCCGGGACATCCTGCGCCGGTTCACCTCCGCCCTGGACGCCCTCCTCACCCGGCCGGACGTCCCCGTCGCCGAGCTGACACCGCCGGCGGCCACCCGGAGCCCGGCGCCGGTCGCGCCGGTGACCCTCGGGACCCTCTTCGACACCGCCGCCGGACGCGCCCCGGAGGCCACCGCCGTCACCCAGTGCGCCCTCGACGGCACCACCCGGTCCCTGACCTACGGCGAACTGGCCCGGGAGAAGGACACACTGGCGGCCATGCTGCGGGCCGCCGGGGTCCGGCCGGGCCGCCGCGTCGCCGTGGCCGTACCGCGCTCCGTGGAACAGGTCACCGCGCTGATCGCCGTTGTCACGGCGGGCGGCGCCTACGTACCGCTGGACCTGGCCTATCCGGACGAGCGGCTGGAGTACCTCCTCGCCGACGCCGCGCCGCAGGCCGTCCTCGTCGCCCCGGACCAGCGCGCCCGCTTCACGTCGCTGCTGGAGCGCGCGGGCGTGAGTGCCCGGGTGCTGGTCCAGGGCGACGCCGCGCCGCAGGACGCCCCGGACACCGCGGCGGACGACGGGCCACGGCCGGACGACCCCGCGTACGTGATCTACACCTCCGGCTCGACCGGCCGGCCCAAGGGCGTCGTCGTCCCGCACTCCGCCGTGGTCACGCTGCTCGCCCGCACCCAACCGGACATGGGCTTCGGCCCGGACGACGTCTGGGTGCAGTTCCACTCGTACTCCTTCGACTTCGCGGTCTGGGAGCTGTGGGGCGCACTGGCGTACGGCGGGGAACTGCTCGTCCCCGACTACGGGCTGACGCGCTCCCCGGTCGACTTCCACCGGCTGGTGCGGGAGCGGGGCGTGACGGTCCTCAACCAGACGCCGTCCGCCTTCCACCAGTTCGCCGAGGCCGACCGGCTCGCCGGTGAACCCCTCACCGCGCTGCGCCGGATCATCTTCGGCGGCGAGGCGCTGGACCTCGGACGGCTGCGCGGCTGGGTCGGGCGGTACGGCACCGCCACGCCCGAACTGGTCAACATGTACGGCATCACCGAGACCACCGTGCACGTCACCCACCGGATCCTCACCGACGAGGACTTCGCCTCCGGCGACGACGTCAGCCCCATCGGCGGCCCGCTGCCCGGACTCGTCACCCACCTCCTCGACGACCGGCTGCGGCCGGTGCCGCCGGGCAAGGTCGGCGCCATCTACGTCGCCGGTGACCAGGTGTCCCTCGGCTACCTGGGACGGCCGGGGCTGACCGCCGGCCGGTTCGTGGCGAACCCGTTCACCGGCGACGGCTCCCGCATGTACCACACGGGCGACCTCGCCCGCCGCACCCTCGGCGGGGAGCTGGAGTTCGCCGGACGCGCCGACGACCAGGTGCAGCTCAAGGGGTTCCGCATCGAGCTGGGTGAGGTCGAGTCCGCGATCCGGGAACTCGACGGGGTGCCCGACGTGGCCGTCACCGTGGCGGACAGCGGGGACCACCTGGTCGCCCACGTCGTGGGCCGGCTGCCCGGCGAACTCTCCGTCCTGCTCGCCGGGAAGCTGCCCGTCCACATGGTGCCGGGCCGCGTCCTGCCGGTCGACGCCCTGCCGCTCACCGTCAACGGCAAGCTGGACCGGAAGGCCCTGAGCGCGCGGGCGGCGCGGGACGACGCGCCGGTGGCCGCCACCGGCGCCGCGCCCGACGGCTCCGCGCTGGACGCCCTGGTCGGCGTCTTCGCCGACACGCTCGCCCTCCCCGAGGCGGACGCCGACACCGACTTCTTCGCCGCCGGCGGGGACAGCATCGTCGCCATCACCGTCATCAACCGGGCCCGCGCCCTCGGCCTGCCGATCGCCCCGCGCGATGTGTTCGTCCACAAGACCCCGCGGGCCCTCGCCGCGTCCCTCACCGCCACCGCGCCCCGGACCGGGCAGCCGGCGCCGGTGCCCGAGCGGCGCGCGGACGGTCCGGTGCCGCCGACGCCGATCATCCTGCGCCAGCGGGAACTGGGCGGCTCGCTCGACCGGTTCGCGCAGGCCAGGGCGGTCGAGGTGCCCGAGAACACCGGGATCGCCGAGGTGGAGCGCGCCGCCACCGCCCTGCTGGCCGCCCACCCGGCCCTGCGGCTGCGGCTGCGGACCGAGCACGGCGTGTGGAGCCTCGTCACCGAACCGGCCCGCGGCGCCACCGTCGCCCGCGCGGAGACCGCCGACGCCACGGCCGCCGCGAACGAGGCCGCCGGAAAGCTCGACCCCGCCTCCGGCGAGGTCGCGGCCTTCACCTGGCTCGCCCCGGCCCGCACCCTGGTGGTCACCGTCCACCACCTCGCGGTCGACGCGGTGTCCTGGCGGATCCTGCTGGACGACCTCGCAGCCGCCCTGCGCGGCGCCCCTCTCGCCCCGGCGACCACCTCGTACGCCGAGTACGCCGAGGCCCTGACGCTGTGCGCCGCCGAAGGCGCCGACGCGCTCGGCCACTGGATCGACACCCTCCAGGCTCCGCCGCTGCTGCCCGCCGTCGGCGCGCTGCGCGAGAGGACCGTCGTCCTCGACGCGGACCAAAGCGACCTGGTGACGCGGACCGCGCCCGCCGCGCTCGGCGTCGCTCTGACCGAGCTGCTGTGCGGCGCGCTGCGCGCCGCGCTCACCCGCGTCCAGCTCTCGCCCGGCGATCTCGCCGTCGAGCTGGAGCGGCACGGCCGCGTCCCGGCGCGGGAGGGGCACGACTACACGCGGACGGTCGGCTGGTTCACCGCCATCGCGCCCGTCCGGCTCACCGCGCACACCGACCCGGTCGCCGCCGCCCGCGAACTGGCCGCACGCCAGCCGGACGAGGCCGGGCACGCCGCATACGGCCGCCTGCGGTACCTCAACCCGCAGACCGCGCCGCTGCTCACCGCCCGCCCGCAGGTCCTCTTCAACTACCTCGGCCGCGGCGGCGAGTCCCAGGCACTGCACCTCACCGGCGGCGATCAGCCGAGCCCGTACGCCGTGGAGGTCAACGCCTGGACCGACGACGCCACCGGCGCCCTGCACGCCGCGTTCACCCTCGCCGAGGAGATACCCGACGCGCTCACCACCCACTGGCGCCAGGCGCTGGAGAGCGTCGCCGAGGCCGCGACGACGGCCGAGCGCACCGCGCCGGTCACCCCGCTCCAGCGCGGTCTGTACTTCCAGGCCCAGCTGGCCGGCGCGGCCGGACACTACGTCGCGCAGAGCTACTTCGCCTTCGACCGGCGCCTGGACCCCGACGCCCTGGCCGAGGCCATGGGCTGTGTGATGGACCGGCACCCGGTCGTCGGCGCGGGCTTCACCACCGACGCCGACGGGAACCCCGTCCAGGTCCTCAGGGCGGGCCGCCGGACCGGCGTCCGCACGGTCGAGCTGTCGGCCGACGAGGAGATCGAGGCGCTGCGGACCGAGGACCGCGCCACCGGCTTCGACCCGGCCGAACCGCCGCTGATCCGGATGACCGTCATCCGGCGGCCCGACGGCCGCGACGGCCTCCTCCTCAGCTACCACCTGCTGCTCTGGGACGGCTGGTCCCGCGAGATCGTGCTCCGCGACCTCTTCGACGCCTACCGGACCGTGCTCGGTGGCCGGCGCCCGTCCGTCCTCCCCGCCAACCCCGGCTTCGAGGAGTACGCCCGGACGCTCGCGGCCAAGGACCCCGCCGTCTCCGAACGCTTCTGGGCGGAGCACCTCGCCCCGCTCAGCGGCCCGACACTGCTCGCCGGGCCCGCGCCCGAACTGGCGGACGGTCTGCCGCCCGCCCTGGTGCACACGCTGACCGCCGAGCGGTCCGACCGCCTCCGCGAGACGGCCAAGCGGCACGGCGTCACCCTCAACTCCGTCCTGACCGGCGCGTTCGGCCTGCTCCTCGGCGCGCACACCGGCCGCGGCGACGCGGTCTTCGGCGTGACCGTCTCCGGCCGTGAGAGCGCGGGCGCGGCGGACATCGTCGGCGTGCTGCTCAACACCGTCCCGATGTGGACCCGGCCCCGGCCGGACCACACGGTGCGGGAGTACCTGACGGCCGTGCAGGCGGACCGGGTCGCGGCGATGGACCACGAACACCTCGGCCTCGGCGAGATCCAGCGGGCCGCCGGCCACGACACCCTCTTCGACAACCTCTTCGTGCTCCAGAACTTCCTGGACATGGACGCCTTCGCGGAGATGAACGCCCGCCACGGCATCACCGAGGTCAGGTCGGACGACTCCACCCACTACCCGTTCACCTGGGTCGTCACCCCGGGGGAACGGCTCACCGTCAAGCTGGAGCACCGCCACGGCACCACCGCCGGCGCCCGTCGCCTCCTCGACGACTACGTACGGATCCTGGACGACCTCACCCGCGCGAGCGGACCGGTGGGCGCCCTGCCGGGGCTCGGCGCCGTACCGGAGCCGGGGGCCCGCACCGAGATCGGCACGGACACCGTGGTCGACCGGTTCGACCGGGCGGCGGACCGTTCCCCGGAGCGGACCGCGCTCGTCGCACACGGCCGCAGCATGACGTTCGCGCAGCTCAGGGACGACAGCCGACGGCTGGCGGGGGTGCTCGCCGGGCGGGGCATCGGCCCCGAGCGGACCGTGGGCCTGGCCATCCCGCGCTCCCTCGACTCGATCGTGGCGCTCTTCGCGGTGCTGCGCACCGGCGCCGCGTACGTGCCGCTGGAGCTGGACCACCCGGACGAGCGGATCGCCTCGATCGTTGCGGACGCCCGCCCGGACGTGATCCTCACCGTCGGCGCGGTGGCACCGCGGCTCTCCGGCGACCTCATCGCACTGGACGGTCCGCTCCCGGCGGCCGAGCCGTTCGTGACATTCGCGCCGGACGACCCGCGGCGGCTGCGCCACCCCGCGTACACGATCTACACCTCGGGCTCCACGGGGAAGCCCAAGGGCGTGGTCACCGAGTACGCCGGGCTCACCAACATGCTGATCAACCATCAGCGGCGGATCTTCGCACCGGTGCTCGCCGACCACGGCGACCGGGTGTTCCGGATCGCCCACACCGTGTCGTTCGCCTTCGACATGTCGTGGGAGGAACTGCTGTGGCTCGCCGACGGCCACGAGGTCCACATCTGCGACGAGGAACTGCGCCGCGACGCGCCCGCCCTGACCGCGTACTGCCGCGAGCACGCCATCGACGTCGTCAACGTCACGCCCACCTACGCGCAGCAGCTGGTGGCCGAGGGGCTGCTCGACACCCCCGGGCGGCGCCCCGCGCTGGTGCTGCTGGGCGGTGAGGCGGTCACCCCGGCGCTGTGGCAGCGGCTCGCGGACACCGAGGGGACGGTGGGCTACAACCTCTACGGGCCCACCGAATACACCATCAACACCCTCGGCGTCGGCACCTTCGAATGCCAGGACCCCGTGGTGGGCGTGGCCATCGACAACACCGAGGTGTACGTCCTGGACCCGTGGCTGCGGCCGCTCCCGGACGGCGTCCCCGGTGAGCTGTACGTCTCCGGCACCGGCATCGCCCGCGGCTACCTCGGGCAGCCCGCGCAGACCGCGCACCGCTTCGTCGCGTCCCCGTTCGGCGCGCCCGGCGAGCGGATGTACCGCACCGGCGACCTGGTGGTCCGGCGGCCCGACGGGAACCTGATGTACCTCGGCCGCACCGACCAGCAGGTCAAGATCCGCGGCCACCGGGTCGAACCGGGCGAGGTCGAGGCGGCGTTCGCGGCACATCCGGCGGTCCGCTTCGCCGCCGCGGTCGCCCAGCCCGATCCGCAGGTCGACGGCGCGTACCGGCTGGCCGCCTACCTCGTGCTGGACGGCGCGGACCTGGCGACGGTCGCCGCCGAGGCGGGCGCCGCACTGCCGGACTTCCTGCGCCCGACGCACTACGCCCAGGTCGACCGCATCCCGCTCACGGTCAACGGCAAGGCCGACACCAAGGCCCTGCCGGAACCCCGGCCGCTGGGCGCGCTGACCTCGTCGGGGGAGCGCGGCCCGGAGACGGAGACCGAGTCCGTGGTCTGCGAGTACTTCGCCGAGGCCCTGGACCTGGACGACGACGAGGTGAGCGCGGTGAGTGACTTCGTCTCCCTCGGGGGACACTCCATGCTGGCCGTCCGGCTCGCCGGACTGCTGCGCCGTGAATTCGGCCCCGTGATCACCATCCGTGATCTGTTCACCCTGCGAACCCCGGAAGCGATTGCCCGCCATCTCGATGACAACTCCTGACACCGCAGGGCCCCGCGGACCGGGCCCCGAAGCGGCACCCGAAACGGGCTCCGGAATCCTTGGGACCGCCGTCCGCCGCAACGCCGGCGCGATGTTCCGGGGCACCGTCCTCATGGGCCTGTACCAGGCGGGCGAGACCGCCTTCCCGATCGCGCTCGGCCTGATCGTCGAGCACACGATGCAAAACCGGAGCCTTGTGGCGCTGGCCCTGTCGATCGGCGCGCTGGCCGTGCTCATCACGGTCGTGTCGCTGTCGTGGCGGTTCGGCATGCGGATCCTGCAGAAGGCCAACACGACCGAGGCCCACCGCTGGAGGGTGCGGGTCGCGGCCTGCGGCCTCCAGCCGGTGGCCCGGGACGTCGACCTCAAGTCCGGCGAGGTCCTCACCATCGCCACCGAGGACGCCGACCAGACCGCCGACATCGTCGAGGTGGTGCCGATGCTGATCAGCTCCCTGCTCTCGGTGCTGATCGCGGCGGTCGCGCTGAGCATGGCGAGCCTCCGGCTCGGCGCGCTGGTCATCGCCGGGACGGTCGCCATCCTGTCGGTCCTGAGCGTGATGTCGAAGCGGATCGGCAGCAGCACCCGGGAGCAGCAGGCCCGGGTGGCGCGGGCGGGGGCGAAGGTCGCCGACCTGATCACGGGGTTGCGGCCGCTGCACGGCTTCGGCGGCAACCACGCGGCGTTCGGCTCCTACCGGCGGGTCAGCGCGGAGGCGAGGCGGCAGGCGATCACCGTCGCCCGGGTGAACGGCACCTACGCGGGCGCCGCGCTGGGCCTGAACGCCGTCCTCGCCGCCTCGGTGACGCTGACCGCCGGCTGGCTCGCCTACCAGGGGCGGATCACCATCGGCGAGCTGGTCATGGCCGTGGGCCTGGCGCAGTTCATCATGGAGCCGCTCAAGCTCTTCTCCGACATGCCCAAGTACGTGATGATGGCGCGCGCCTCGGCGGAGCGGATGGCCCTGGTGCTGTCCGCTCCGCCGGTGGCGGAGTCCGGGACGGAGCGCCCGGAGCCGGGCGGCTCCCTGGAGGTCGACCGCGTCCGGTACGGCTGCTTGCAAGGCGTCAAGTTCCACGTGCCGCCCGGTGAGTTCACCGCCGTCGCGGCCTACCAGCCGCGGGCGGCGGCCGAGTTGGCGGCCGTCCTGGCGGTGAACGTCCCGCCGGCCGCCTATGAGGGCGCGGTCCGGCTGGGCGGCCGGGAGCTGGTGGAACTGTCCTTCGAGGCGGTCCGCGCGCAGCTGCTGGTGAACCCGTCCGACGCGGAGATCTTCGGCGGTACGCTCCGCTCCAACATCGACCCGGCGGGGACGAGCCGGATGGTGCCCGAGGCGGTGGAGGCGTCGCTGCTGACCGATGTCGTCGCCCTGCACCGCGAGGGGCTGGAGTACGAGGTCCGCGACCGCGGCTCGAACCTCTCCGGGGGCCAGCGGCAGCGGTTGTCGCTGGCCCGCGCCCTGGCGGCGGACGCCGGGGTGCTGGTCCTGCACGATCCGACGACCGCGGTGGACGCCGTCACCGAGCAGCTCATCGCGCGCAACCTCGCGGCGCTGCGGCGGGGCCGGACGACCGTCGTCCTCACCAGCAGCCCGGCGCTGCTGGACGCCGCCGACCGCGTCCTGGTCCTGGACGACGGCGTCGTCACCGCCGAGGGCACCCACCGTCAGCTGCTCGCCCGCGACGAGGCGTACCGGCGCGCGGTGACCCGGTGACCACGTGATCCGGTGACCCTGCGCCGAGGGGCCCGGACGCACGGCATTCCGCCGTGGCGTCCGGGCCCCTCGGCCGTCTCACCCCAGAGCCCAGGCGACGTCCCTGAGCAGGGCCTGCCGCCAGCCCGCCCGGTCGTGGCCGGACGCCGACCGGGACGTCCGTACGGTGGCACCGGCCGCGGCGACCAGGGACTCGACGCGTTCGCAGTGCGGCCGCATCCGCCGCTCGTGCTCTCCCAGGTCGAACGCGATCCGCAGGCCCGGCGGGGCGGGGCGCTCCGCCAGCCGCGCGGCGAGGGCGCCGCCGACCGGACCGCCGAGCGGGTCCGCCGCCTCCGCTGCCCGCGGCGTCCACCAGAAGGAGCCCGACTGGCAGGCGACGCGGGAGACCAGTTCGGGGAACTCCACCGCCGCGTACAGCGCGCTCAGCCCGCCCAGGCTCTGCCCGGCGACCACCAGCCGCTCCGGGTCCGCCGGGACCCCGCTCTCCGCCACCAGCGGCAGCAGCTCGTCCCGTACCGCCTCCCACAGCTCGGGCCGGCAGCCGAACTCCGCCGCCCGGTCCTTGGCGGGCAGGAAGACCAGCGTGACCGGGGGCATCTCACCGGCGGCGTGCGCCGCCTCGAACGCGGTCATGGCGGGGTGCAGATGGAGCCAGTCGTCCCCGTCGAGCAGCAGGACCACCGGCCCGCCGCCGCCCACCGGGTGGATCCGGACGGTGCGGCGGCCCCCGAGCCGCCCGCCGGCCCAGCGGATCCGGGTCCGCGGCAGCGGCAGTACGTCGTCCGGGCCGAGCACCGGCCAGTGCGGCTGGGGCGGTGCGTCCGGTGTGGCGGCGAGGGAGCGGTCGCCGCCGGCGCCCGCCGGGTTGCGGGGATCGGCGTACGAGACGCCGCCGACGAGGAACCGGTAGGTCACGCGGAGCCGCGCGGGCATCCGCACCTCGGCGTACCAGCAGTCCGTCTCCCCCCACCGGACCAGCGGCACGGGCTCGGACCAGCTCTCGAACTCGGCCACCGCCGGGCCGCCGCGCCACCGGAACAGCGCGGTCCAGCCGCCGTCGCCGTCCGGGACGTACGTGGGGGAGGGCGCCGCCCAGAAGGCGTCGCTCCCGGGCGCGCCGGGGAGGCCGAAGGCGGTGAAGGGGTGGGCCGCGCCGGGGGCCGGAGTGCTCCGTGTCGTCATGGCCGAACTCCCCGGTGGCTCGCCGGAATCCGGGGGAGGGGGCCGGCGCCGTTCCCGGCCCGCGCCCGTTCGCGTGGAGGCATCGGTGCTCCTTGTGAGGGAGGAGGGGAGAAGTTAAGCTCTATAATTAGGCGAGCCTAACCTAAGTGTTGAACTCTCCTCGTTCCGCACCGCCTTCACCACCGAACCGCCCCGCGGGCCCGCCGGTCGCGGCCCGCCCCAGGAGGAACCCACCACATGAGCACCAACCCGTTCGACGACGCCGACGGCCGCTTCCTGGTCCTGGTCAACGACGAGGGCCAGCACTCCCTCTGGCCGTCCTTCGCCGAGGTGCCCGGCGGGTGGACGGTCGCCCTGGCGGAGACCGACCGCGCCGCCTGCCTGGAGTACATCGAGGCCAACTGGACGGATCTGCGCCCGCGTTCCCTCACGGCCGGCGCCTGAGCCGGGGCCGCCGCTCCGGCCGGACCGGGGCGCGGCGCGTGTCCGCTCCGGCGACAGCGGCCACACGCCGCCCCCGGAACCCGCCCGGAAGCCCCGCGCACCCCTGAACGGTGCGCCCCAGGAAGGAACGTCTTGACCACGGCCCCGCCGTCCCCCGCCCTTCTCGCCGCACCGCCCCGGACCGCCGTCGTCCGGGGGCGCCGCGCCCCCGGCTTCGCGGTGCGCCCGGCCCGCGAGGACGACGGACGGGCGCTCGCCTCCCTCTCCCGGCCGTTCGCCCGCAGCGGGGCGCTCCGCGCCCGTCCGCTCTCCCACTACCTGACCCGGACCGTGGACTTCCACGTCGCCGAGGCCCCCGACGGCACCCTCGAAGGCTGCCTCGGACTGCGCGAATACCCCGCCGCCGGCGTGCTGTACAACTTCTGCGTCGCCGGACACCGGCAGGGATCGGGCATGGGCGGCCGGCTGCTGCACGCGGCGCTCGCCCGCGCCCGCGCCCGCGCGTTGACGACCCTGTTCACCGCGACGACCGGCAGCGGCCGGCTCTTCCTCCGCCACGGCTTCGTCCCCGCCGACCCGGACCTGGCGCCGGCCGACTGGGCGCGCTCCCTCGACCCGCGCCGCAACGCCCGCGTCCTGGCCCGCGCCCTGTAGGAACCACGAAGGGGCGGACCCGCGCCGGGCCCGCCCCTTCGTGCCGTACGGCCGCCCGGCGTCAGGCGCCCCCGTCCCGCGCCGCGTCGAGGAGTGCCGGCACCGCCGCCACCAGGGCGTCGGCCCGCTCCTGCGGGAGGGTGAGCGCGGGGGCCAGCCGGATGACGTCCGCACCCGCGGCGTTCACCAGGAACCCGGCGTCCTGCGCCAGTTGCCGCACCCGCGCGGCGACCGGCGCCGTGAGGACGACGCCCACCAGCAGCCCCGCCCCGCGCACCTCGCGGACCAGGGGATGCCGCAGCGCCCCGATGCCGCCGCGCAGCCGCTCGCCGACCCGCGTGACATGGGCGAGGAGCCCGTCCCGCTCGATGGTCTCCAGGACCGCGAGTGCGGCCGCGCACGCGATCGGGTTGCCGCCGAACGTCGAACCGTGCTGACCGGGCGTCAGCAGCCGGGCCGCGTCGCCGAAGGCGACCGTGGCGCCGATCGGCAGCCCGCCGCCCAGCCCCTTGGCGAGCGTGACCACATCGGGGTCCGCGCCCGGCTCCGCCTGGTGCGCGAACCAGTGGCCGGTACGCCCGATCCCGGTCTGCACCTCGTCCAGGACCAGCAGACTGCCGGTGGCCCGGGTGATCTCCCGGGCGGCGCGCAGATATCCGGCGGGCGCGGGGACGACGCCCGCCTCGCCCTGGAGCGGTTCGAGGACGACCGCGGCGGTGCGTTCGGTGACCGCCGCGCGCAGGGCGGCCGTGTCGCCGTACGGCACATGCGTCACCTCCGCGGGCAGCGGCAGGAACGGATCGCGCTTGGCCGGCTGCCCGGTGAGGGCCAGCGCCGCCATGGTGCGGCCGTGGAACCCGCCCTCGGCGGCGACGAGATGCGGCCGTCCGGTCCGACGGGCGATCTTGAAGGCGGCCTCGACCGCCTCGGCGCCCGAGTTCGCGAAGAACACCCGCCCCGCCCTGCCCGCCAGCGCCGGCAGCCGTTCCGCGAGTGCGACGGGCGGCTCCGCGACGAACAGGTTCGACACATGCCCGAGCCGGGCCGCCTGCGCCCGTACCGCCTCGACCAGCGCCGGATGGGCGTGCCCGAGGGCGTTGACGGCGATGCCGCCGGTGAAGTCCGTGTAGGCGCGGCCGTCCTCGTCCCACACCGTGCTGCCCTCGCCCCTGACCAGGGCCAGCGGGGGAGTGCCGTACGTGTCCATCACCGCCGCGCGCCAGCGGTCGGTGAGCGGCGGTGTACCGGTGGCCGTCACGCGCCGTCCTCCTCGTCATCGGGGCCACCGGAACGGGGCCCGGGGTCCGGCACCACCGTGGTGCCGGGGCCGTCCTCGGTGAACACACCGCGCAGCAGCGCGTGCGGCACCCGGCCGTCGACGACCCGCGCCCGGCCGACGCCGCCGCGCACGGCCCGCAGACACCCCTCCATCTTGGGGAGCATGCCGCTCGCCAACCCCGGGAGCAGGGTGTCCAGTTCGGCGGCGGTCAGCCGGCCGATCACCTCGGCGCTGTGCGGCCAGTCGGCGTACAGACCCGCGACATCGGTCATGACCACGAGCCGGTCCGCGCCGAGCGCCGCGGCCAGGGCCGACGCCGCGAGGTCGGCGTTGACGTTGTACACCTGGCCGTCCGCGCCGCGCGCGACGGGCGAGACGACGGGGATCCGGCCCGATTCCAGCAGCGCGTCGAGGAGGGTGGTGTCCACGGCCACCACCTCGCCGACCTGGCCGAGGTCCACCGGGCGGCCGTCCACCCGCGCCGGGCGCCGCACGGCCGTCATGGTGTGCGCGTCCTCGCCCGACAGGCCCACCGCGAACGGCCCGTGGACGTTGACCGCCCCCACGAGCTGCCGCTGCACCTGGCCGGTCAGCACCATCCGGACCACGTCCATCGCCTCCGGCGTGGTCACCCGCAGCCCGGCCTCGAAGCGTGTCTCCAGTCCGAGCCGGTCGAGCAGCGCGCTGATCTGCGGCCCGCCGCCGTGCACCACGACGGGCCGCAGCCCCGCCTGCCGCAGCTCCACCACGTCCTGGGCGAACGTCCGGTGCAGCGCCGGGTCCACCATGGCGTTGCCGCCGAATTTGACGACGACCGTGCGGCCCTGGAGCTCCGCGCGCCACGGCAGGCCGGCCTCCCTGGGTATCGCGACCGGCGTCCGTACCGGTTGTACCGGTGTCATCCCCACCCCGCTCATGAGCGCTGCGCGCTGTTCTCGTGGACGTACGCGGCCGTCAGATCATTGGTCCACACGGTGGCCGCGGCGTCACCGGCGCGCAGATCCACGGTGACGACGATCCGGCGGCCGGACAGATCGGCCGCCTCCCGGGGCTCGCCCTCGGCGCCGTCGCGGCAGAGCCAGACGCCGTTGACCGCCACGTTCAGCCGGTCCGGGTCGAAGGCGGCGGAGGTCGTGCCGACCGCCGACAGCACCCGGCCCCAGTTCGGATCCTCGCCGTGCAGGGCGCACTTGAGGAGGTTGCTGCGGGCGACGGCGCGGCCCACCTCGACGGCGTCCGGCTCCGACGCCGCGCCGACGACCGCCACCGCGATCTCCTTGGTGGCGCCCTCCGCGTCGCCGATGAGCTGCCGGGCCAGATCCGCGCAGACGGCATGGACGGCGGCGGCGAGAGCGGCGGCGGGCGGGGTGACGCCGGAGGCGCCCGAGGCGAGCAGCAGCACGGTGTCGTTGGTGGACATACAGCCGTCCGAGTCCACCCGGTCGAAGGTGGCCGCCACCGCGTCGCGCAGGGCCGCGTCGAGGACGTCCGCGCCGGCGTCGGCGTCGGTGCTCAGGACGGCGAGCATGGTGGCGAGCCCCGGGGCGAGCATGCCCGCGCCCTTCGCCATCCCGCCGACCGTCCAGCCGTCGCCGCCGGCCACCGCCGTCTTGTGGACCGTGTCCGTCGTCCGGATCGCGACGGCCGCGTCCTCGCCGCCCTCGGAGGAGAGCCCCTGCGCCGCGGCGGCTATCCCGGCCGTCACCCGGTCCATCGGCAGCCGCACCCCGATCAGGCCGGTGGAGCACACCGCGACCTCGTCGGCGGGGGCGCCCACGGCTCGCGCCGTCAGGTCGGCCGTCGTCCGCGCGTCGTCGGCGCCGCCGGGGCCGGTGCAGGCGTTCGCGCCGCCGGAGTTGAGGACGACGGCGGAGAGCCGGCCGCCGGCGAGGACGGAGCGGGACCAGCGCACGGGCGCGGCCTGCACCCGGTTCGAGGTGAAGACCCCGGCGGCGGCGCGCGCCGGCCCCCGGTTCACGACCAGGGCCAGGTCGAGGTCGCCGGATTCCTTGATACCGGCGGGCACTCCGGCGGCGAGGAATCCCAGCGGTGCGGTCACACTCACGGGGCCACTCCATTCGTGGGCAGGCCCAGCCGTTCCGGCAGGCCGAGGGCGATGTTCATGCTCTGCACCGCGCCACCCGCGGTGCCCTTGGTGAGGTTGTCGACGGCGCTCACACAGATCAGCCGGCGGGCCTGCGCGTCCACGGCCAGCTGCACCTGCGCGGTGTTCGAGCCGAGGACGGCGCCGGTGGCGGGCCACCGCCCGGCGGGCAGCAGCCGGACGAACGGCT
Organism: Streptomyces sp. NPDC027185; assembly: GCF_055567035.1. Lineage (NCBI taxonomy): Bacteria > Bacillati > Actinomycetota > Actinomycetes > Kitasatosporales > Streptomycetaceae > Streptomyces > Streptomyces sp. NPDC027185. The sequence goes on from NZ_JBVHRF010000003.1 coordinate 452,111, forward strand.
CCTCGGCGTACGCGTCGGCGTACACGGCGCGCACCGCCTCCTCCGCCGCCGCGACCTCGGGGCGCAGCCGCGCGGAGCAGGTCGCGAGGATGCCCCGGGGCATGGGCGCGAGGGTCGGGGTGAAGGAGACGGTGACGTACTCGCCGGCGACCCGGGACAGGTTCTGGACCAGCTCCGGGGTGTGCCGGTGGCCGCCCCCGACGCCGTACGGGCTCATGGAGCCCATCACCTCCGAGCCGAGGAACCGCGGGGTGACGGCGCGTCCGGCGCCGGAGGTCCCGGTGGCGGCGGTGATCACGGCCTCGGGCTCGACGAGCCCCGCGGCGTACGCGGGGAACAGCGCCAGGGTGATCGCGGTGGGGTAGCAGCCGGGGACCGCGATCCGGGTGGCGCCCCGCAGCTCCTCGCGCGCGCCGGGCAGTTCCGGCAGCCCGTACGGCCAGGTCCCGGCGTGGGCGGAGCCGTAGAAGCGCTGCCAGGCGGCCGCGGACCGCAGCCGGAAGTCGGCGCCGCAGTCCACCACCAGGGCGCCGGTGTCCAACTCCCCGGCGAGGGCGGCCGACTGCCCGTGGGGCAGGGCCAGGAACACCACGTCATGGCCGCGCAGGGCGGCGGCGGAGGTGTCCAGGAGCGGCCGGTCGGCGAGTTCGGGCAGGTGCGGCTGGACATCGCCCAGCGGCCGGCCGGCGCTGCTGTGCGCCGTCACCGCGCCGATCTCCACACCGGGATGCGAGGTCAGCAGGCGGAGCAGTTCCCCGCCGGCGTAGCCGCTGGCGCCGGCCACCGCGACCCGTACGGTCATGTTCTTCCGTTCTCTCGGTGTGCGTGGGGCGGGGCGGCGCGCCCGGGTGACGCCCGGTCGGGCGGCGGGTGCGCGCCACCGCTGCGGGCGGCCCACCGCAGGCCACTGCGACTTAGCTTAGCCTAACCTAATCACGACGTCGGTGAGGTGCGGTGTACGGGCCGCCGGAGGCCCCAGCAGGGCAACTGCCGCGCGTCGGAAGGCCGGTGAGCGTCTCCCGTACGGCGGGTCGCCCTCCCTCCCCGCGCCGCACCACCGGCCCGTGGGGCCCCGGCACGCCGAAAGGCGCCCGGCCTGAGCGGAAAGCCCAGGCCGGGCGCCTTGCGGAAGGGTGTCGCCGTGCGGTCAGCCCGCGTGCGGGAAGAGCGCGGTGAAGGAGTCGACCCCGGCGGCCAGCCCGCGGCTGAACGGCGCGTCGAGATCCCAGACCAGGAACAGCAAGAACGCGATCAGCGCACTGAACAGACCCGCCATCAGCAGCTCCTTGCCCGACCGCCGGATCTGCAGGGTGAAGATCAGCCCGACGGTCACCACGGCACCGGTGATCAGCCCGAACCACACGACGGACGGCAGGGTCGAACCGGCCGCGTCCGCACGGGCGTTACGCGCCCCGTCCGCCACCGCGACCTGATCGGTCAGCGGCTGGTAGGACTGCTCCTCGAAGGCGTCACGGGCCCGGTGATCGGTGACGTCGGCGCGGATCTTCCCCAGCAACGCGGTGCCGCGCTCGGTCACCTCACCCCGGTCGGCCATCACCGGCCACTCCTCGCGCACCACGTACGTGACATACCGGTCGACGTCCGTACGGATCCGGTCGCGCACCGCCGGTTCGTAGACCCGCGCCCGCTCGCTGATCTCGTGCAGGGCCTGCGCCTCGGTACGCACGGTGTCCTCCGCGGCGCCCCGGGCCTCCCAGACCCCGGCGATCGCCAGACCCAGGACGATCGCGTAGACGACGCCCACCATCATCGTCATGTACTCGATGACGTCAGGGGTTTCGGACGGGTCGTCGTCCTCACCGATGCGGCGCTGCTTGAGCACCGTGATGGCCAGGACGACGCCACAGGCAGCGGCCATGGCGATCGCCAGTACCAGCCATTGGGACATGGATATCTCCTACGAGGAACGGCGTCCGGCGGAACCGGACGAGGGGCGCGAACGGGGACGGAGCGCGACCCCGGCCAGCACGGCCGGGGTGGTGATCAGCAGCGTCCGGGTCACCATCGAGCTCCCGCCGGCGGACGCGTGCACCGCCGGTGCGTAACTGCGCGGAGGCGCCGGGGAGGCGGCCGGAGCCGGCGAGGGACGCTGAGGGTCGGGGGCGGGCGGCGCCGGACGGGGCGGTGCGGGCGGCGGCGGTGGTGCGGGCGGCCGCGCGGGCGCCCGGGTCGCGGGGGCGGGGCTCGGGGCGGACTTCGTCGGGCGGGGCCGCGGTGACGGCTCGTGCGGGGGAGTGGGTGTCGGCCGCGCACAGGGGAAGCGCCAGTCGGACGGCATCGGGAAGCCGGCCGGTATCCCGGCGGGCGGCCACGTCCCGGCGTAGGCGCAGCTGTCGCCGTCGGACGCGTACGCCCCGCCGTCCCCGGCGTGCGCGGTGGCGTCGCCGGAGGAGGCATGGGCGGAGTGGCGGCCGGTGGCGGCGTGTTCCCCGCCGTGCCCGGGGCCGCCCGACGTACGGTGCACAGCGTCGCCGCCGGTGGGACGTGTCTGATCAGCCGCCGCGGAGGAGACCAGGACCGGCACCGAGATGCCCCCGGCGAGCAGCAGGAAAGTGGTGAGGCCGGTTATCGACCGGGGTAATCCGTGGAGTTGGCACACGGGCAGAGTCTGCGCGACGCGCGGCCGCTCCAGCCGCGAAGATCAACGAGTTCCCTCAATGGTGGGAAAAGCGGATAGTGCACACGTCCGATCAGGGTACGTACGTGGGAACGGCCCGGCCCCGCAGCAGGTCGGCGCCCCGGCAGGCACGGCGCCGTCCGTGGTGTGACGGGTCGAACCCGCCGGTGCGGCAGGGGCGTTGGGCGCCGGTGATGGTGGGTGGAGAGGGCGACGGCACCGACCCGCGGGTAGAGGGACGAACGCGACGGCGAACGCGACGGGGACGAACGCGACAGGCGCCCCGCCGGGGCGCCCCTCCTACCGGAGGACGGATCCGCTCCGGTGTATCCCTCCAAGGACGGGTACCGGCGAAGGGCCGCTGCCGTGGAGCGTGGAGTGCGACGTCCGCACCTGATCGAGGAGACCGCCGTGGTCCTGACCGGCACCGCGTCACCGCCCCGCCCCGGGCCGCTGGTCCGCTCGCTCCGGAGGCGGCCGCTGCTCGGCTTCTTCGCGCTGGCCTTCGTCCCGGCCTGGAGCTACGAACTGGTCGGCATCCTCGTCCTGCGGCTCCCGCTGGTGCCGTGGATGTGCGCCGCGCCGTTCCTCGGCCCCTCTCTGGCGGCCTTCGTGGTGACCGCGGCCACCGGCGGCCGCACCGGCGTGCGGGCGCTCCTGCGCGACCTGACCCGTTGGCGCGCCGGAATCCGCTGGTACCTGCTGGTCCTGGCCGGGGTCCCGGCCCTGCTGATGCTCTGCGTGCTGCCCCTGCCCGGCGCGGCGGCGGCGTTCCGCCCCACGCCCGGGTTGCTGGGCGGGTTCGCCGCCGGGTTCGCCGCCGTGCTGCTGGTGGGCGGGCCGCTCGGGGAGGAGCCGGGATGGCGCTGCTTCGCCACACCGCGCCTGGAGGAGCGCTGCGGTCCGGCGCTCGGCACCTTCGTCCTGGGCCTGCTGTGGGGCCTGTGGCATCTGCCGCTGTTCTTGATCCGGGGCTACCACCACGCCGGATCCCGCCCGGCCGGGCTCCTCGTCCCCTACCTGGTCTTCCTCGTCTTCACGGTCGTCGTCTCGTACCTGTTCACCTGGGTCTACCACCACACGGACGGCAGCGGTCCCGTCGCCGTCCTGCTCCACACCTTCCTCAACGCCTCCCTCCTGCCGGTGCTCTTCCCCGGCGTCGCCGACTCCCTGCGGTACGAGGTCGTGCAGGACGCCGTCTTCGGGCTCCTGGCCGTCGTCCTGCTCCTGACGACGCGGGGGCGGCTGGGGTACCGGGGGCCGCTCGCCGGTCCGTGAGCCTCCCGGGCGCCCGGACGGGGGCGGGTCCGTTCAGTCCTCGCATCCGTCGATGTCGTCGTCGCAGCCGTCCACCTCGCCGGGGGCGAGGGCGCGCAGGCGCCAGGCGAGGAGTCCCGTGCCGTGCTCGTCGGGGTCGACGCGCGCGGTGAAGGGCTTGCCCGCCGGGAGGTGGAAATGATCCGCCTCGCGGTCCCGGCACTCCACCCCGTAGGGCTGCTCCTCCTCGCCCCGGGACAGCGTCAGGGTCAGCTCCACGACCCCGTCGGTGTCACAGGTGATCTCGAACCGGTACGACTGCCCGGCGTGCGCGGGGAAGGACCTCTCCAGACCGGAGCCGATGTAGGAGGTGCCCGAGTCGGCGATTTCCGCCTCCGTACCGTCGTCGGCGGCGGTGTCCAGCGCGCGATGGGCGCGCCGCAACGCGTCGTCCGGCTCCCAGGGGCGGGCGCTCCCGCCGGAGCCGCCGGCCCGTCCGTCCGCGCAGCCGGACAGCAGGACGGCCAGAGCGGTCAGGACGGTGGCGGACAGCGGACGGGTACGAGGCAGGCGCATGGGGCGATTCTCCCCGGGCGGTGTGGTCCGCCGGATCGCCGGGGGCCCGGCGGGGCGCCGTTCCGCCCGTTCAGCCGTGCTGTGCCGCCGCCGCCACGGCCGCGGGGAGCGCCGCGGGGGCCGCGCACGCGCGCGCGTCAGCGGCTGCCGGTCGGGCGCTCCGAGAGGCCGCCGCGGGGCTCACGGACCGTCCTGGCCGGCGGCGAACGCCTGGACCAGTTTGTGCAGCCGGTAGTGGCCGGGCGTCGGCTCCTGGAGGAGGTTGGCGTCGGCGAGGCTCTCCAGCAGGGGCTCGGCCTCCCGGGGCGTGATCCCGGCGAGCAGCGTGGCGGCCTTGATGTCGATGTCGGATTCCGGGCGCAGCGCGAGGAGATGCAGCATGCGCCGCTGCGGTACGGGCAGCCGCAGATACGACAGCTGGAGGGACCGGGCGACACCGTAGGCCCCGGCGGAAGGGCCCGAGGAGAGACGTTCCGCCAAGTGGCTCAGATTCCAGCCGGGGCGGGCCCGCAGCCGGGCGCCGGCGAGCTTGAGGGCCAGCGGCAGCCGCCCGCAGTGCTCGACGACCGACTCGACCAACTGGACCGGCTCGGCCTCGATACGGCACGCCCCGACGACCGCCGTGAACAGCTGGGACGCCTCGGCCTGGGCCAGGACGTCCAGGGTGATCAGCCGCGCGTGGTCCAGCCGGGCCAGCCGGCGGCGGCTGGTGACGATCACCCGGCAGCCGGGCGCGGTCGGCAGCAGGGGCTGGATCTGCGCCTCGTCCTCGGCGTCGTCCAGCACCAGCAACATCCGCCGGTCCCACATCAGGCTGCGGACCAGCGCGGCCCGCGCGCTCTCGTTCGGCGGCACCTCGGGACCGGGCACACCCAGCGAACGCAGCACGAGCTTCAGCACGGCGGCCGGTTGCACGGGCCGCTTGGGCTGCGCGAAACCCTGCAGATCGACGAAGAGCTGGCCGTCCGGGAAGTGCGGCGCCAGCTGATGGGCGAGGTGCACGGCGAAGGCGGTCTTGCCCACGCCCGCCATACCGTCCACCACGTGGACCGGCGCTCCGGTGAGCCGCCGCTCCTCGGTGGTCAGCAGCTCCTGCAGCCGGCTCAGCTGACCGAAGCGCCCGACGAAGGTGCAGATGTCCGCGGGAAGTTCATGGGGAACGGCGCCGGTGGGCGGCCGGGCGGGCACCGCCGGGGCGGCGCGGACGGACAGATCCAGCGCCGGGTCGTTGGTGAGGATCTGCTGGTGCAGTTGGCCCAGCTCCGCGCCGACGGCGATCCCGAGCTCGTTCCGCAGCCGTTCGCCGACCTGACGGAACGCGTCGAGCGCCTCGGCCTGGCGGCCCTGGCGGTAGAGCGCCAGCATCAGCTGCGCCCAGAAACGTTCCCGCCAGGGTGAGGTCCGCACCACGTCGTGGAGTTCGGCGACGACCTCACGGTGTGCCCCGCGTTCCAGGTCGAGGTCGATGCGCTGCTCCAGCGCGCTGTCGTGCTGCTCGGTGAGCCCCGGGACGAAATCGCGGTGCAGGGGGTCGGAGGGGACGTTCGACAGGGCGGGACCGTTCCACAGATCCAGCGCCTCGCGCAGCAGCGCGCTCCGGCGCACCTGATCGCCGTCGGCGCCCGCGCGCTGCGCCGCCGTCAGGGTGGAGCGGAAACGCAGCAGGTCGAGCTGGGAGTCGTCGGCGGTCACGAGATAGCCGCCGGACGCGGTCCGGATCAGCTCCAGCCGCTCGTCGGAGTTCTGACGCAGGACCCGGCGCAATCTCATGACATAGGAACGCAGCGTGATGTGAGCGCCTTTGGGCGGACTTTCGCCCCACAGGTGGGTGACCAGTTCATCCGCCGAAACCATGCGATTGGCCTGGAGCAGCAGCGAGGCCAGGATTATCCGTAACTTCGGGGCCGGCACGGGCACTTCCCGCCCTCTGTACAGCACGCGCAGCGGACCGAGCAAAAGGAATTCAAAACCTTCCCCTTGCGTCACCATTCGCGCCTCCTGTCGACGACTCTCCGTGATCGCGGCGTTCGGGCTCGTAGTGGCGAGAACTCGCGCCACCGCCCCGCAACGCAGATGCCACAAGCACCTGCGAGTCTTTATACATCCGGTGATCGCCAAGCGGTACAAGTCGATTTGCGGCCGTACCCCGTACGGCATGGATTTGGCCGTAAATCGCCGTGGATACCTTCCGTAACGTGCTGCACGAAACCGAAGGGTTGAGATCATGTACGACTCGTTCGCGCTGGTCGAGGAAATATCCGGCTGGCTGTCGAAGCCTGCCGACGAGGTGGACCGCGCATTCGCGGGGAAGGAGCGTGACCGAATACTGGCAGCGGTCACGGAACTCAACGAAAGGGCATTGTCCGGGGACGCGGAGAGCTTTTATCATCAGCAGCTTCTGTTGTCCCGTATGCACCACCTGATCCTGCGTATCCCGGACGCGCCGACCGCGGAGGGGTCCCTCGCGGTCCACGAGGTGACGCGCTCGCTGGAGCAGGCGACGCTGCGCGGTGAGGACCGTCAGCTGGACGCCGCGCTGCTGGACGACATGCCCGCGGAATCCGGCCAGTTCCTTTCCTGGCTCAAGCGGCAGGCACGCAGTCACCGGGTCTTCAAGCACCCGTACTACATGGATTTCATCCGTAATCACGCGACCGCGGCGGACGTACGCACGTACATGATCCAGGAGTCCGTGGTCGACGGCCGGTTCGACGATCTGCTGGCATTGATGCAGGTGGGAACCGCGGGGCCGGCGAAAATGGAGATCGCGGAAAACTTCTGGGACGAGATGGGGAACGGAAAGCCCGGTGAGGTCCACACCCACCTGTTCAACAAGATATTCGATGTCTTCGACGTCTCCGAGCAGGAACTGGAGGAGTCGCTGACCGCCACCGCTCTCCTCAGCGGAAATCTCGCGGTACTCCTCAGCCGGTACCGCCACCGGTATCCGGAGGCCGTCGGATTCCTGGGGATGACCGAATGGCTGGTGCCGGACCGTTTCGTGCAGGTGGTGGGCGCGTGGGAGCGCCTCGGCCTGCCGGACGTGGGAATCGTCTACCACCGTCTGCACATCACCGTCGACTCCCAGCACGCGGCGGGCTGGTTCCACAACATCGTGAAGCCGTCCGCACCGTCGGAGTACATGCGGCGGGGGATGGCCCGCGGAGCGCTGTGGCGGCTCAACTCCTCGGCCCGCTATCTCGACGAGCGGCTGGCCGAGGTCTCCGGGCGGATGTCCGGTGACACGGCGGGGGAGAACGGCGCCCGGGACGCCGTACCGCTGGGCAGCAGGTGACGCGCCACCACACCTGGACCGCCCGCCGGAAAAGACCGGCAAGGAAAGCCCCGGCAAGATCTCGCGGAACTCGTTCTACGGTAAGGAGTCGGCCCCGATGCCACTGACCGCTCAGCGTTTCTCCCTCATCGACATCCCGGCGGCGCAGCAGGACCTCCTGGACAGCTACGACAACTGCCCGGTCGACGATTACATGGGCAACGGCACCCGGTACAAGCGGTTCTCCCAGTACCGCATGAGCCATACGGAGAGCGCCGGCTGGTCCTTCGAACTCCTGCCGCACCGGGACTACACCGCGTACAAGAAGTTCAACAAGGTCGGCGGCGGTATCCGCCGGGAATATCTGCCGATCGAGGCGGACTTCACGCCGATCATCCGGGCCGGCGCCGAAGGTTTCCCGCTGGACACCGGCGACGACTGGCAGATCAACGTGCACCAGAACCGCACCCGGGCGACGGGAGAGAAGCCCGGCCCGCTGACCCCGGAGGGCGTCCACCACGACGGGCACGAATACGTGATGATCGCCGTCCTGCGGCGCAACAACGTCGCCGGCGGGCTGACCCGGCTCTGGCAGCCCGGCGCGGCCGAGCCGTTCTGGAACGGGACCCTGGAGGCCGGGCAGGCGGTGCTGCTGGACGACCGCGCGATCGCCCACGACGTCACCGACGTGCTCTCCGCCGACGGCGGTCCCGGGCACCGCGACATCGTCATCGTCGCCTTCTCCCGCTGGAGCGAGAAGTGGTACGGCGACGAGCACGACGAGTCGGCCCTGAAGGACGGGCCGGAGCCGTCGGCGAACTAGCCGCACCGTCCGCGGGAAGAACCGTTCGGGGCCGCACACCGCCACGCCGGTGTCCGGCCCCGAGCGCGGGACGGCACCCGGCCGGACACGGCCACGATCCCCGGAAGCCAGCAGCGACGAGCGGAAGCGGGTGGCACATGCACGACTTCGTGAAGTACCAGGCCCTGGGCAACGACTACCTGGTCGTCGATCCGCTGCGGAACGACCTGCCCGGTCCGCCCGCCACACCGGAGGCCGTGCGGCTGCTGTGCGACCGCCACTTCGGAGTCGGCGCCGACGGGGTGCTCCTGGGGCCGGCCGGCGCGGTGCGGGCCGGCGAGCCGGTCGTCCTGCGCACCTTCAACTCCGACGGCAGCGCCTGCGGCAAGAGCGCCAACGGCCTGCGGATCTTCGCCCTGTACTTATCCCGGTACCACGGAGGGGGACGGGACTTCGTCCTGCGCACGTCCGTCGGGGACACCGCGGTACGGATCGACGACCCGGACGCGGGCCTCGTCCGGGTGGACATGGGCAGGCCCACCTTCGAGGCCGCGGACGTCCCCGCCGAGGGCCTGGCCGGACCGGTCGTCGACCGGCCCCTGGACGTCGCCGGGCGCCGCCTGCGGGTCAGCTGTCTGAACAACGGCAACCCGCACACCGTCGTCCCGCTCCCGGAGGTGTCCGCCGCGTCGGCACAGGAACTGGGGCCGCTGATCGCGGGCCACCCGGCCTTCCCCGAGCGCACCAATGTGCACTTCCTGCACGTGCTCGACCGCCGCGAGGTGCGGATCGAGATCTGGGAGCGCGGGGCCGGCTACACCATGGCCTCGGGCGCCGGCGCCTGCGCCGCGGCGAGCGCGGCCCACGCCCTGGGCCTGGTGGACCGCGAGGTACGGGTGCACATGCCCGGCGGCGCCGTCGAGACGGCCATCGACCCGCGGGGCGCGGTCACCCTGGCCGGCACCGTGGAGGAGGTCGCCGCCGGGGACCTGGCACCGAGGTTCCGCGCCCGCCTCGGACTGCCACCCGCCCCGGACACGGCCCCCGCGAGGCCCGCCGCCGCGCCCGCGCACGGGGCCGCCGTATGACGCCCCCCGCCGCCACCGCGGCCGAGGTCCCCTACTCCATCGCCCGCTGGACGTTCGTCGACTCCGCGGGCCGCTACGACATCGACCTCGGCAACAGCTACGTACCGAGCCGCAGCCTCTCCGACCTGACCGTGCCCACCGCCCTCACGCTCGGCTACGGCAGCGACCGCGGCACCGTGGAACTGCGCGAGCGGATAGCCGGCCTGTACGGCGGGCGGCCCGAGTCGGTCACCGTCACCCACGGCGCGCAGGAGGCGCTGTTCCTGCTGTTCGACGTGTTGCTGCGCCCCGGCGACCAGGTGATCGCGTTCAACCCCGGCTGGCAGCCGCTCCTGGACCTGCCCGGCCGGCTCGGCGCGAGCGTGACCGTCCTGCCGTACGGACCGGACCTCGCCGTCGACGCCGCCGCCGTGACCGCCGCCGCCGGCGACAACCTCCGGCTGATCGCGCTGAACTCACCCTGCAACCCCACCGGCCGCCGGATCCCCGAGCCGCAACTGCGCGCCCTGGCCGCACTGGCCGCCCAGCGGGACGCCTACCTGCTGGTCGACGAGGAGTACGAGATCGACCTGGCGCGCTCCGCCGCCGTCGGCCAGGACCGGGTGGTCTCGGTCTCCGGCCTGTCCAAGACCTACGGCCTGGCGGGGCTGCGGACCGGCTGGGTGTACGGCGCGCCGGAGGTGGCGGCGGCGTGCGCGGAGCGCAAGTTCCTCACCTCGATAGCCAACTCCGTGCTCTGCGAGACCCTGGCCTGCTCGGCGCTGGACCGGCACGAGGAGTACGTACGCGAGTACCACCGGCTGTGCACCCCGGGCCGGCGGCTCGTCGAGGAGTGGGCGGCCCGGCACCCGGGGGCCGTCCGGCTCGTACCGCCGGAGGGGGCGCCGTTCGCCTGGGTGCGGCTGCGGACGGGCGAGCCGTCCCTGGCACTGTGCCGCCGGGCGCTGGAGGTCGGTGTCCTGCTGACCCCGGGGGAGACCATGGGCTCCGGTGAGGGCTTCCGGCTCGGCTTCGCCCGCGACACCGACACGGTGGCCGAGGGCCTGCGGCGGCTGGACACCGTCCTGCTGCCGGACGGTCCGGCGGCCGCTCCGCCGGACCGGGCCGCTGCGTCCACCGGATGAGAGCGGATGAGAGCGGTCCGGGCGGGACGCCTTTTGCGGGCGTCCCGCCCGGACCTTCGCACCGCCCGCTCAGGGCTTCGCCGGATCCACCTCCACGGACCGCGCCCCGTCGCCCGCGGGTTCCGGCCCGTCGGCCGGTTCGGGTGCGGGAGCCGGCCGGGACGGCGAGGTGCGGGTCAGCAGCACACCGCTGACGATCAGCAGGGCGCCCACCACGGTGTTCCACCCCAGCGACTCGTCGAGGAAGAACACCCCGACGATCGCCGCCCACAGCGGCGTCAGGTACGCGACGGTGGAGGCGACCGTCGAGCCGACGGCGCGGATCACCGACAGGTTCCACATGTACGCGAGGCCGGTGCCGATGCTGCCGAGCAGCACCATGGCGGCCAGCGCCCCCCAACCGCCCCAGTGGGGCGCGCCGTTCAGCAGCGGTGCGCACAGGGCGAGTTCGAGGGCCGCCCAGCCGACCTGGATGGCGGACAGGGTGATCGCGGGGACGTCCGCATGGGAGAGGAACCTGCGGGTGTAGGTGTAGCCCAGCCCGTACGAGGTGGTGGCGACCAGGCAGATCAGACTGCCCTTCAGCAGCGTGGACTGCCCGCTGTTCCACACCCCGAGCACCACCAGGGCACCGACCAGACCGGTGGCGATGCCGATGAGCCGCCGGAGCGTCGGCTTCTCGTCCGGCAGCATGATCAGCACCCAGGCCAGCGTGAACAGCGGGATGGTGGAGTTCCACACCCCGGCCGTGACCGAGCTGATGTACTGCTCGCCCCAGGCGAACAGGGTGAACGGGAAGGCGTTGAGCACCGTCCCCACCACCAGGGCGTGCCCCCAGAGCCGCCAGTCACGCGGGATGTCGAGCCGCCGTACCAGCACCAGGGCCCACAGCACCAGCGCGCCGAAGAAGCAGCGCCAGAAGGCGACCCAGCCCGGGGCGATCCCGGCCTGGACACCGATCTTGATGAGGGCGAATCCGGACCCCCAGATCATCGAGCAGACGACGAAATGCGGAACCCACGACTTGGCCGGCACGTCGGAAAGGGCTTTTGCGGAATTTGCCACTTGAGGTCCTCTCGGGTTGCGGGCGTGGTGCGGTGGGGCGGGCCGGTCACGGTCCGGAGCCGGACGCGGAGCCGTTCGCCGCGGCTGCCGCCGCCGCGGCGAAGGCGCGGACCAGCGGATGCGGCCGGGAGGTGTCGTCGGCCAGTTCGGGCTGGAAGAGCGTGCACAGGAAGAACGGGTGTCCCGGCAGTTCGGCCATCCGGGGCCGGCCCGCGTCGTCGTGCCCGGTGAAGCGCAGCCCGTGGTCGCGCAGGGTGCCCGCGTACCGGGGGTCGAGGGTGTGTGTGCACTGGTAGCGCTCCACCGTCGTCCGGGCGCCGAGCGCCTCCTCGGCCAGCGAGCCGGGCTCGATGTGCACGGTCGCCTCGTGGCCCGCGAGGCCGTACGGGAGCGGGACGATCAGCGGGCGTCCGCTGCCGGGGGCGTGTTCGGCGTGCGCGGCGTCGTCCATCGCGCAGACGTGGCGGGCGAATTCCAGCAGGGCGTGCAGGAAACCGCCGCAGGTCGCCAGCAGCGGCAGGTTCCGCTCCCGCGCGGTGCGCACCGCGGTCAGCGCCCCGGCCTCGCTCCGGTACGGGCTGCCCGGCACCAGCCAGACGCCGTCGAACCCGGCCAGATCCCGCGCGCCCGCCAACTCGGCGGTCGACATCCAGTACGCGTCGACCAGCAGCCGTTCCCGCCGCCAGAGCGCGTCCAGCATCGGGGTGTAACGGGTGTGGGCGGGCACGCCCGCCGACCGTTCGCCGACGAGCGCGATGCGGGCGGGCCGTACGGCGGGCGGGGCGGTGATCGTCAGCACGCTGGAATCATCCAGGGCACCCGGGAAAAGCTCAAACGATCGTTTCTGATTGCTTGATAAGCGATACTGATGCGATGGATCCGCGACTGCTCCAGACGTTCTCGGCCGTCGTCACCCAGGGCTCCTTCTCCAAGGCCGCCGGCCAACTGGGCTACACCCAGTCCGCGGTCTCCCAGCAGATCGCCTCGTTGGAGGCGGAGCTGGGCGTCGAACTGATCCGCCGCCGGCCGGTCGGCCCGACCGAGGCGGGCGCCCGGCTGCTGGACCACGTGGCCCCGATCCTGTTGCGCATCAACACCGCCCGCGCGGAGATCCAGCGGATGACGAGCGGACCCACCGGCCGACTGAGCATCGGCGTCTGTCCGCTGGCGGCCACCGCGCGGACGCTGCGGATCGCCGGCGAGGTGGCCCGGCGCGCCGGGGTCCACGCGTTCACGGTGCGCACCCTGCCCCGGCGGGCGGTCGCGGAGGGCGTCGCCACCGGCACCCTGGACCTGGGGCTGGTCGACGGCTTCGCCCTGCCGGACGACCCCCTGCGCCCGTTCCGGACGGCCCGGCTGCGCACCGTACCGGTCTGCCGGGAGCCGGTGGTGGTGGCCCTGCCGCCCGGCCACCCCCTGGCGCACCGCGCGGGCCTGCGGCTGACGGACCTGGTGGACGCCCGGTGGATCGACGCGCCGGACGTGAGCGCCCCCCTGGCGGATCTGCGCGCCGTGCTCGGGGACGGCCCGGAACTGCGCGTGGCCCTGCGCTACGACGGCCCCGACGTGCGGACGTACGCGGAACTGCTCGCCGGAGGACAGGGCCTGGGCCTCCTCCCGCGCTCCGTCCTCACCGGGCGGCAGGACCTGACCGGCGTCCCGCTGACGGCACCGGAACTGACCCACCGCGTCGAGGCGCTCCACCTCGCGGGCGGCCCCCCGGTCGTCGACGATCTGGTCGCGTCACTCAGGTGAGGCGCGCAGCGGCCCGCGCCCGCGCCGTCCGTGCCGCCGCGCACCTCCGGCAGGCCGCGTGCCGCGACCGCGCACCCGTATCAGCCGGCGCCGCAGGGGGGATCGTAGGGCAGGTCCGGTGAGACGTACTTCGTCCACCGGGCGGGGGTCAGGGCCTGGCGGGTGGCGGCGCACAGGGCGGTGCGGGCGTGCGCGGGGTCGGTCTGCCAGAGGCGTACGGTGCCGTCCTGGCCGCCGGTGATCAGCAGCCCGGCGCGGGGGCCGAACAGCAGCGCGCTGACCCTGCCGGAGTGGCCGGTGACGGGGTCCCCGTAGGCCGTGGCCCGGGACGGGTCGGCGGTGTCCCACAGACGGATCTGCCCATGGGCGGTGCCACCCGCGAGGAATCGGCCGGACGGGGCGAAGCCGACGCCGGTCACCATGGCGCCGGCGGCCAGCGGTTGCCCCACGGCGGCCGGGAAGCGTGGCCGCGACACGTCCCACAGCCGGACGGTGGCGTCGCCGTTGCCCGCCGCGAGCAGCGGCGCGCGCGGGGCGGCGGCGAGGGCGAAGATCTGCTGCCGGCCCGCGGCCCGGCCCATCAGGGCGGGCACCGTTCCCTCACCCGTGCGCCAGACACGGATGTTCCCGAAGTAGTCGCCGGTGTAGACGTACCCGCCGCGCGGCGCGGCGGCCGTGCCGAGGACCGGCAGGCGCTGATCGGGCAGTTCGCCGCCGCCGAGCGGCGCGGGGCGCTCCGGCCGCCGGACGTCCCAGGCGCGTACGCCGCCGTCGTAGCCGCCCTGGAAAACCGCCGACGCCGCGAGGAGGGTGTGCCCGCCGGCGGCGAAGGCCAGGGAGCCGACCGGCTTGTGCCCTCCGGGCAGCGCCCCGCCGATCGCCGCCGGGCGGGCCGGCGCCGAGACGTCCCACAGCCGCACGCCGCCGCCGGACTCACCGGTGGCCAGGACGGTCCTGCCGGCCGCTCCGGGCCGGAAGGCCAGCGCGTTCACGACCGTACGGAAGCGGGGGAGGGCGCCGAGGCGTCTCAGGCGCGTGGGGTCCGAGACGTCCCAGACGGTGACCTCGGTGCCGGCGGAGACCGCGAGCAGCCGTCCGTCGGCGGAGAGCGCCAGGACATCCGCGTTCAGCCCGCCGCCCGTGACGGCCAGGGTGGGCGGCAGCCGCCACAGCCGTGCCGTACCGTCGGCGCTGCCGCTGGCCAGCGTCGTTCCGGTGGCGTCGAAGGCCAGGCTGCTGATGATCGAGGTGTGGCCGCGCAGCGGGGGGCCGAGCGCCCGGGTCAGGGCCGGCGACCCGGCGTTCCAGAGGGTGATCTTCCCGCTCTGGTCCCCGGTGGCGAGGATGCGGCCGTCCGGGCTGAACGTGACCGCGTTGGCCGGGTCGTCGAAGGACAGCTGCCGCACCGTCCTCGGCCGGCGCGGATCCGACACGTCCTGGAGCAGGACCTTGTTGTCGGCGCCGGCGCTCGCCAGCACGTGCCCGGTCGGGCTGAACGCCACCTGGTTGACGATGCCGGTGTGGCCGCTGACCGGGCCGCCCAGCGCGGTCGGGCGGGCGGGGTCCGAGACGTCCCACAGCCGCAGCAGTGACGCGTCGCCGGTCCAGCCGACGGTGCCGCCGGAGGCGGCCAGCACGGCGCCGTCCGGGCTGAACGCGACGGACGAGACGCTCTGTTGCCGGACCGACAGCACGGTCGCCAGATGACGCGGGTGCCGCGGATCGGTGACGCTCCACAGCTGCACGGTGCTGGGGCCGGGATCGGTCAGGCCCCCGTAGGCGCTGACCGCCAGCGTCCGGCCGTCGGGGCTGAACCTCACCCCCGACACCGGGCCCCGTGCCACCGGCACCGGAGCCGAGAGCGCCGCCGGGTGCCGCGCGTCGGAGACGTCCAGGATCCGTACCGTGCCGTCCGAGCCGCCCCGGGCCAGCAGACCGCCCCGCGCGCTGTACGCGACCGGCCGCACCTCGACACCCTTCCCGGCACCGAGCGCGGGGGTCAGCGGGGCCGGCCGCGCCGGGTCCGCGCGGTCCCAGAACCGCAGCGTCCGCGCCCCGGTGGCCAGTTCGCCGCGGGGGCCGAAGGCGACCGCGTGGACGGTGCCGAACCGCTCCGGCAGCGTCGTGGGCTGCACGGCCCCCGCCTGGGTCGTCAGCCGGGTGCGCAGCGCGGCCGTCGGGCGCATCCGGTACGCGACGAGGTCGAGCTGGGCGGCGAGCGCGGGGTCGGCGTCGCGCTGCCGGTCCGCCTCGGCGGTGATCCGCTCGAAGACCGCGTTGTCCCGCTGTTCCAGGGCGCTGCGGCTGCGGTCGAGCGCGAACACCGCCAGCCCCGAGGCGAGCAGCGCCAATGCCGTCACGGCGACGACCGCGCCGCGGCCGAGCACCTGGGCACGGCGCTGCTGCCGCCCGGAGGCGTCGAGGAAGTCGGAGATCAGCGGGGTGAGGTCCTCCGGGGCGGCGTCCGCCGCCCAGGCGCGGGCCACCTCCAGCTTCGCCCCCCGGTGCAGCGCCGCCGCGTCCTTCCGCCCGCCGTGTTCCCAGGCGACGGCCGCCTCCTCCAGCTCCTGACGGACGGCCTCCCCGCCAGGGCCCGCGCCGGTCAGCGAGTGCCACAACCGGGGCCAGGCCCGCAGCAGCGCCTCGTGGGTGATCTCGACGGTGCCTTCGCCCCGCTCCACCCCCTGGGTGAGCAGCCGCGCCCGGGTGAACCGCTCGGTGACCTCCGGTACCGCCTCCGGGTCGGCGGCGGTCAGCAGCAGATCCCGGCGGGTGCGCCGGCGCCGGGTCACCTCACCGTTCTCATTGACCCTGGCGAGGCTGAGGAAGAGCCGCCGCGCCGCCCGCTGCGCGGCCGGGCCGAGCTTTTCGAACTCCTCCTCGGCGGTGGCCTTCACCGCACCGTCGATGCCCCCGGTGTCGCGGTAGCTGTCCACCGTCAAGGTGTCGCCCCTGCGCTCCCGCCAGGTGGCCCGCAGCGCGTGCGCGAGCAGCGGCAACCGGCCGGCCTCGTACGCACCCCCGTCCTGCCCGGCGCCGCCGCGCAGGTCGCGCAGGACGACATCGACCAGCCCTTTGCCCAGCGTCAGTCCGGCCCGCTGCGCCGGCCGGATCACGGCGTTGCGCACCTCGTCGTCGGTCATGGGGCCGATGAAGACCTGACGGCCGCTCAGCGCGTCGCGCAGGTGCGGGAAGGCGGCGCAGGAGCCGTAGAAGTCCGCGCGCAGCCCGTAGACGGCCAGGGCCACGGGCTCCTCGCCACCGGTGAGACCGTCGAGGAGGTCCACGAAGCGGCGGCGTCCGGACTCGTCCCGGGCGAGGGTGAACACCTCCTCCAGCTGGTCCACGACGAGCACCAGCCGGCCGTCCGGCGGCAGTGCGAGCCGCTCGCGCAGCAGCGCGTGGAGCGCGCCGGGGCCGGCCGCCGCGGCCTCCCGGACCGCCGTCCGGCCGGCTCCGGTCAGCGCGGCCAGCCCGGCGACGAGCGCCGCGGTCGGATCGGCGGTCGGGGTCAGCAGGAGCTGCGGCCAGCCACGGCTTCCGGGCAGGCGGCCCTCGGACAGGGCCGGGAGCAGGCCGGCGCGCAGCAGCGAGGACTTGCCCGCGCCGGAGGGCGCGACGACGGCCAGCGGGACGCCGTCGTCCAGGCACTCCTCGAACCGGTCCAGCACCTTGCTGACCAGCGCTTCCCGGCCGAAGAACCACGCGGCCTCATCCCTGCGGAACGGGCGGAGCCCCGGATAGGGACACGCGTCGTCCGAGGCGGGGGAGAGGCCGCGGTCGTACTCCTCGCCCCCGGAGTGATAGTGCTCATGACGGTGGATCACCCCGCCGTTGACGACGATCATGTTCTCCGCCGACTGGTACACGCTGCCGCGCTCCGTGGCCCAGGCGATCTGCGCGACGGTGCGCCTGTCCGGTCCCGGTTTCTGACGGCGTTTCACCGCATCCCGGTGCTCTTCCACGTATATCCCCCGAATCCGTCGAGCGCGGCCGGTGCGCGGCCCATGGTAGGCCGCGATGCCTTACGGGGAACGGGAGTTCGCCGGCAGGCCCCCGGCGCACGTGCGGGGACGGCGGTCGGCGCCGTGCGGCGACGGGTGGCGTCAACCCTGGCCGAAAAGTTACGGATGGGTGGACTGCCCCCGGGCCTCGTTCCCGGGGGAGTTGTGTTCCCTGACGGACGGTTCCCCTGGCTCAATTGTTGGCGTATTTTCGCCGTGTGGGACCGCGCACGGCTGGCAAGATCATCAACCGTGTTCGATTTCTTGATTGCGTGCTGCGATCGGCGCGGGCCAGCTGCCGCACGGAAGCGGCGGCCTGTGACCGGCAACGAGCAGCGGCGGTCGGAACGGGGAAAACGGCGATGACCTCAGCGGATGCTGCCGGCCGTTCGGACACGGCAAGGCTGTGGCGCTCCACCGAAGGGACCCTCGGGGCCTTCCGGAAGCGGAGCGCGCCGACCGCGCGTACGGGCCTCACGGTGAGGTCATGTAGGTGCGGTGGGAGTTCCACACCGGCGGGAGCAAACAGATCCGGCCGGTGCGCCGCGCGGCGGGCTGACGGACCGGTGGCGAGGAAGAGCCACCGGAGACCGCCGTGCGGACGGGCACGGCTCCGGAGGCGTGCCGCCTCTACGGGCTGAATCACGACAGCGGCACGGGCGCATCGGACCAGCGCCGCGGAGAACCCGCCGACCATCGGGACTTCGCCGCGGCGCCTTGCGGCCGGCCTTCTCCCCGCAACCGGCCGTTCACGGCCGGAGGGGACGCGCACAGCGGAAGAGTGGATCTTGCTGTGCGGTGGACATCGGAATCGACCTTCGACGTGTGTACTTCATGTGCGGAAAGGCAAGGCGGGGATGCTCACGCAGCGGTGGGGGCGTGCGGTAGTTGTCGGAAGCAGCATCGCCGGGCTGTTGGTGGCCAGGGTGCTCGGCGAGCACTTCCGGGAGGTGGTGCTCGTGGAGCGGGACCGGCTGCCGGAAGGGGACGGGCGCAGGCCGGGCACACCGCAGGCGCGGCACGTCCACGGACTGCTGGCCCGAGGGGCCGGCTACCTGGAGGAGTTCTTCCCCGGGCTGGGGGAGGAGCTCAGCGCGGCCGGGGCACCCCGGATCGACCACGGTCTCGGGGCCCGCACCCAGGTGGTGGCCGGCACCTTCCCCGCCACCGAGACCGGGATCACGGTCCAGACCGTGCACCGGGACACCCTGGAGGCCGCGGTACGCCGCCGGGTGACGGCCCTGGAACAGATCACCGTCCTGGACGGCACCCGGGTGGAAGGGCTGCTCTGGGACGCCGACGGCCGCCGGGTCACCGGTGTGCGGCTCAGCGGCGCCACCGCCGGGCGCCAGGCGCAGGTGGAGGGCGCCGACCTGGTGGTCGATGCCTCCGGGCGGTTCTCCCAGCTGCCGGAGTGGCTGGAGCGGGCCGGGTACCCCGCCCCGTCCCGGACGGTGGTGGACCCCCACCTCGCCTACGTGAGCCGCCTGATCGCCGTACCGCAGCCGTTCGAGGGCATACACGGCTTCCAGCAGATGTGCCAGGCTCCCGACGAGCCCGGTGGCGCCTACGCGGCCGATGTCGGCAACGGGCGCTGGCTGGTCACCCTCTTCGGAGCCGGGAACCAGCACCCGCCCACGGACGAGGCGGGCTGGCTCCGCTTCGCCGCGTCGCTGAAGAACGAGCACCTGGACACCCTGCTGAAGAACGCCACGCCACTGGCCCCGCTGCACCAGTTCAAGCAGACCCACAACCAGCGGTACGACTACGCCGCTCTGCGTCGCTGGCCGGACCGGCTGCTGGCGGTCGGGGACTCCGTGTGCGCGTTCAACCCGGTCTTCGGCCAGGGCATGGACATCGCCGTGCGCGAAGCCGTGGAGGTGGGCCGTGAGCTGACGAAGTGCCGGGAGCTGAACGGGACGACCCGCCGGCTGCAGCGCCGGATCGCCCGGCTCACCCGTATCCCCTGGGCCATGTCCACCAGCGAGGACTGGATGTGGCACTACGCGGTGCAGGGCCGGCGCGCCCCGCTGCCGCTGCGCGCCGCCGCCTGGTACAAGGCCCGGCTGCTGCGCCTGGCGGTCCACGACCCGGCCGTGGTGCGGGTGTTCGTACGGGTCTTCCACCGCCTGGCCTCCCCGGTGGCGCTGGCCCGCCCCAGCATTCTCGCCAAGGTGCTGCTGCGGCCGCGCGACGCGTAGCCACCCCGCACGCCAGGAATCCTGGTGCCCCCGGAGCGCCGCTTCGGGGGCACCGCGGCCACGGCCCGGTCCCGGCTGTCCGGCCGCCTCCCCGCCACCGCTGCCGTGCCTCCCGGCCCACCGCGGACGAACTGCGAGGCGCGGCGGGTGAACGTCGGCATAGGGTGCATTCCGTACGTACGTGACGGACGGGAGGCTGACGTGGCCGGGACGACACTCGCCGAGGTGATGGCCGAACTGGCCGAACTCGACGACCCGAAAACCCGCGCGGTGAACGCGAAACACGGCGACGACCACGGAGTGAACCTCGGCAAGCTCCGCGCGTTCGCGAAGCGGCTGAAGACACAGCAGGACCTCGCCCGCCGGCTGTGGGAGACGGACGACACCGCGGCGCGGCTGCTGGCCCTCCTGATCTGCCGCCCGAAGGCGTTCGGCCGCGACGAACTGGACGCCATGCTGCGCCAGGCCCGCACCCCCAAGGTGCAGGACTGGTTCGTGAACTACGTGGTGAAGAAGAGCCCGCACGCCGAGGAGCTGCGCCTGGTCTGGTCCGCCGACGCCGATCCGGTGGTGGCGAGCGCCGGTTGGGCGCTGACCGCCGAACGCGTCGTGAAGAAGCCCGAGGGCCTCGACCTTCCCGGACTGCTCGACGTCATCGAGGCGCGGATGGCGGACGCCCCCGACCGGCTCCAGTGGGCGATGAACACCTGCCTGGCCCATATCGGCATCGAGCACGCCGCCCACCGGCCACGCGCCCTCGCCATCGGCGAGCACCTGGGGGTCCTCAAGGACTACCCGACGTCCCCGGGCTGCACGTCTCCCTACGCACCCGTCTGGATCACCGAGGCGGTGCGCCGCCGAGGCGGTACGACACCGGCCTGACCTGCGAAGACGGCTGTCCGGGACGAAAGGGCCACCACGCACCCGGGCCCGGTTCGCCGACGCGCCGCGGGGGACCGTCCGCGCGGGGCCCGCCGCCTCCAGCCCTTGACGCCGGCGGCGAGGCTCCGGCGTCCCCGCGGCCTCCGTCCCGGCCCCGCCCACCGGCCCCGAAGCGCAGGTGACCGCACCCGTCACTCGCCCCGCCCGGTGAAGTGACGGAGTGTCATACTGCGGAAAAATAAGGCAGTTGGAGAAACAGGCAGACTTTGAACAGGACACAGCAGCGTGGGCGGAACGCTCGTGGCACCGAACGTTCGCAGGCGCGGCGGCGGGAACTCATAGCCATCGGGCGGACGTTGTTCGCCAACACCTCGTACGACGCCCTCTCCATGGACGACATCGCCCGGCACGCGGGCGTCGCCAAAGGATTGATCTACTACTACTTCACCAACAAACGCGGCTACTACCTCGCGATCATCGAGGACGCCGTCGCCCAGCTCGCCGAACGGGCCGACGCCACCCCCGGCCTGCCCACCTACGACCGCGTACGCCGCACCGTCGACGGCTATCTGCGCTACGCCCAGCACCACCAGGCCGCCTACCGGGCGATCATCACCGGCGGCGTCGGCTTCGACGCGGAGGTGCAGGCGCTCCGCGACACGGCCCGCGCCCGGATGCTCACCGCCTTCGCCCGCGGCGCCTGGGGCCGCGACGATCTGCCCGTCCTCGCCCGCACGGCGCTGATCGGCTGGCTGAGCGGCGTCGAGGGCGTCACCCTGCACTGGATCGAGGAGCAGCGGCTGCCCCGCGAGACGGTCTGCGCGCTGCTGGTGCGCGGGCTGGAGGACACCCTGCGCCTGATCGCGGAGCACGAGCCGGACTGCCCGGCGCCGCCCGCGGGCTGAACCCGGCGGAACGCGTGCGAAGGGCGGGAGGCCGCAGCCTCCCGCCCTCGTCCGTGCCCGGCGAGTCCTACTTGATCGCCTTGATCAGTTCGCCGTTCGCGGTGTCACCGCTCAGCTCCCAGAAGAACGTGCCGCCCATGCCCTGCTCGTTCTTGAAGGCCATCTTCCCGGCGATGGTCTCGGGGGTGTCGTAACTCCACCACTGGTCCCCGCACTTGGCGTACGCGGTACCGGCGACCTTGCCGGTGGCCGGGCAGCGCTCCTTGAGGACCTTGTAGTCGTCGATGCCCGCCTCGTACTTGCCCGGGGCGGCTCCGGTCGCGGTGCCGCCCGGCTTGTCGTCGCTGACGCCCTTCCAACCGCGGCCGTAGAACCCGATGCCCAGCAGCAGCTTGTCCGCCGGGACCCCGAGCTTCTTCAGCTTGGCGGTGGTGTCGGTCGTGTTGAAACCGGCCTTCGGGATGCCGTCGTACGAGGTCAGCGGGGAGTGCGGGGCGGTCGGCCCCTTGTCGTCCCACGCGCCGAAGTAGTCGTACGTCATCGGATTGTACCAGTCGACGTACTGGGCGGCTCCGGCGTAGTCGGCCTTGTCGAGCTTGCCGCCGTCCGAGGCGTCCGCGCTGATGGCCGCGGTCACCAGCTCGTCCTTGCCGAACTCCTCACGCAGCGCCTTCAGTACGTTGGTGAGGGCGTCCTTGCCGCTGGTGTCGCAGGTCAGGCCGCAGTCGTTGGGGTACTCCCAGTCGATGTCGATGCCGTCGAAGACATCGGCCCACCGGGGGTCCTCGACCATGTCGTGGCAGGACTTGGCGAACGCCGCCGGGTTCTTGGCCGCCTCGCCGAAGCCGCCGGACCAGGTCCAGCCGCCGAACGACCAGACCACCTTGAGGTTCGGGTGCAGCTTCTTCAGCTTGCGCAGCTGGTTGAAGTTGCCGCGCAGCGCACCGTCGTCCCAGGTGTCGGCCTTGCCGTCGACGCTCTGGTCGGCGGTGTACGCCTTGTCGTAGTCGGCGTAGGAGTCGCCGATGGCGCACTTGCCGCCGGTGACGTTGCCGAAGGCGTAGTTGATGTGCGTGAGCTTGTCGGCGGAGCCGGACGTCTCGATGTTCTTGACGTGGTAATTGCGGTCGTAGACACCCCAGTTGGTGAAGTATCCGACGACCTTGTCGCCTGCCGAGGTGGCGGGCTTCGCCGTCACCGTCTTCGCCGTGGCGGCCGCCGGGTGCGCGGCGGCGGGGGCGTCGGCCGGGGCGGCGAGGGCCTGGCCCGCGAGCAGGGAGCCGGAGAGCGCCACCGTACACAGGGCGGTGGTGACGCCGAGGGCTCGGCGTGATCGTCCACGGTGCGGTCTGAGCATGTCTTCTCCTCGGAGGGGGGACGAGGGACGGGATGCGACCTGCGTTCCGAACGGTCCAAAACGCGTGGGGCGTTGGGGAGAAGCTAGATGGACTAGACCAGTGCGTCAATGGTTCGGACCAATTTCGCGGCGGCTTCATCTTGCTCCGCGAAGATCGTTCCCCATCTGTCAACCCGTGACGCCTGGCCGCCGATCGGGCATACTCCTAGCGCCGCAGTCGCAGGTCATCGCGTTCCGAGACCCGGAAGGCAATCATCGGCTGGGCACCCGGAAGACGGCGCCGCCGCCCACCCCACGCGCGCGGTGCCGCCAGCGCCCGAGACGGAGGAGAGCGCCGCATGACCGAGCACGGCCCCCGCCCGGTGGACCGCAGTCTGCCCACCGAGGAAGCCCGCGATCTGCTGACACTCGTCAGGGATCTCGCCGATCGGGAGATCGCCCCGAGCGCCGCCGAGGAAGAGGAAGCCGGCCGCTTCCCGCGCGCCGCCTTCACCCTGCTCTCCGAATCCGGCCTGCTCTCCCTGCCGTACCCGGAGGAGTTCGGCGGCGGCGCCCAGCCGTACGAGGTCTACCTCCAGGTCGTGGAGGAGCTGGCCGCCGCCCGGCTGACCGTCGGCCTCGGCGTCAGCGTGCACACCCTTGCCTGTCATGCCCTCGCCGGGTTCGGGACCGACAAGCAGCGCGCCGAACATCTGCCGGCCATGCTCGGCGGCGGACTCCTCGGCGCCTACTGCCTCTCCGAACCCTCCTCGGGCTCGGACGCCGCCTCCTTGACCACCCGCGCCGTCCGCGACGGCGACGACTGGATCATCGACGGCACCAAGGCATGGATCACCCACGGCGGCATCGCCGACT
Organism: Streptomyces sp. NPDC027185; assembly: GCF_055567035.1. NCBI lineage: Bacteria > Bacillati > Actinomycetota > Actinomycetes > Kitasatosporales > Streptomycetaceae > Streptomyces > Streptomyces sp. NPDC027185. Next base: position 475,894 of record NZ_JBVHRF010000003.1, read on the forward strand.
TCTACACCGTCCTCGCCCGCACCGGCGACAGCGGCGCCCACGGCATCACCGCCTTCCTCGTCCCCGGCGACGCCGAGGGCCTGACCGCCGCCGCCCCCGAACGCAAGATGGGCATGAAGGGCTCACCCACCGCCCAGCTGCACTTCGACGGCGTACGGATCGGCGACGACCGGCGCCTGGGCGACGAGGGTCAGGGCTTCACCATCGCGCTCTCCGCCCTGGACTCCGGCCGCCTCGGCATCGCCGCCTGCGCCGTCGGCGTCGCCCAGGCGGCCTTGGACACCGCGCTCGGATACACCGCCGAGCGGCGGCAGTTCGGCCGCCCGATCGCCGACTTCCAGGGCCTGCGCTTCCTGCTCGCCGACATGGCCACCCAGATCGAGGCGGGGCGCGCGCTCTACCTCGCCGCGGCCCGGCTGCGCGACGCGGGCAAGCCGTTCTCCAAGGAGGCGGCGATGGCCAAGCTCTTCTGCACCGACGCCGCGATGCGGGTGACCACCGACGCCGTCCAGCTCCTGGGCGGCTACGGCTACACCCAGGACTTCCCCGCCGAGCGTTACCTGCGCGAGGCGAAGGTCCTCCAGATCGTCGAGGGCACCAACCAGATCCAGCGGATGGTCATCGCCCGCCACCTGGCCGGTCCGGAATCCCGCTGACCGGCCGGGCGGTGCTCCGGCCCCGCACCAGGCCGCATCGGCGAAGGAGAAGGCCCGTCCCGCGAAGGGCGGGCCTTCCCCGTACGAGCGGGGAGCGGCCCGTGCCCGCGGTGCGCCGGGCACGGAAGAACCCGGACCGGAAGAGCCCGGCCCGGGGCGGTGGGGGAGGAGCGGAGGGAGCGTCAGGCTCCCTCGCTCCGGGCGCCGTCGCGGCGGGCGCCGGTCGCCGTCGTACCGTTTCCTCAGGCGCGGCGCATCCGCGGGACCCGGGGCGCGTGGGCGCCCTCGCCGCCGATGTGGGAGAACGGCTGGCGGCGCCAGTCCAGGCTCTCCGGCAGCGTCAGCAGGACGGCGGCGTCCTGCTCGTGGGCGTCCAGCGCGTCCGGCGTCTGCGCGGCGTCGCTCACCGGGCGCCCCGAACCCTGACAGACCGTCAACCCGAAGGGGTTCCACGGCGAGGGGCACAGCGCGTGCTCGGGAAGACTGTCCTCCTCGGCGAGCAGCGCGATGGGCTGCCCGCAGTCCGGGCACGCGACCCGGAAGATGTCGTACGTCCCGAACTCGTCGGGATCGTCGTCCTCGACGAAGCCGGGACTGTCGCCGTCGGTGGTGCCGGCTCGGGTCACAGAGGTGTCCTGCTTGACGCGTCGCATGGTGTGTTCATCCCCCTCGGATGGGCCGCACGGCCGCCGCTCCTGGGGCGGGCGGTCCGGGCCACCACCAGCAATTCCCCTCATGCCGCGTGCATAATCGCCACCGCCCTCCGGACAGCGGAGCGCACCTGTGGCGTTCGTCACATGAACGGCGTGCGGAGGTGTCCACGATCCGGCGCGCGGTGCGCACGGACGCGTCGGCACAGTAAGTTGAACGCGTGGAGGAGTTGGACCGACGAATCGTGGATCTGCTCGTCAAGGACGGGCGGATGAGCTACACCGACCTGGGCAAGGCCACCGGCCTGTCCACTTCGGCGGTGCACCAGCGGGTGCGCCGTCTGGAGCAGCGCGGGGTGATCCGCGGCTATGCCGCGATCGTGGACCCGGAGGCGGTGGGGCTGCCGCTGACCGCCTTCATCTCCGTCAAACCCTTCGACCCCAGCGCCCCGGACGACATCGCCGAGCGTCTCGCGGACGTCCCCGAGCTGGAGGCGTGCCACAGCGTCGCGGGCGACGAGAACTACATCCTCAAGGTCCGCGTCGCCACCCCGCTGGAGCTGGAACACCTGCTCAGCCGCATCCGCAGCCTGGCCGGCGTCTCGACCCGCACCACCGTGGTCCTGTCCACCCCGTACGAGGCGCGGCCGCCCCGCATCTGAGGCGGGTGCCGGGGCGCGGGCGGACGGTCCGCTCCCGTGCCCCCGCCGTCCCCGTTCGGCCGGGGTGCTTCGCCCGCCACGCGGTGCCTTCGCCCACCCCGCGCGCCGACCACGGCCCGGCAGGGGCGAAACTGTCCGGTATGAGCGAGCGCATCCCCGATCCGGCCCGTCCCCGTACCGTCCTGCTGCGTGGCGGGGAGGTGCACAGTCCCGCCGACCCCTTCGCCACCGCGATGGTGGTGGAGGGCGACAGCATCGCGTGGGTGGGGGAGGAGGGCGCGGCCGACTCCTTCGCCGACGGCGTCGACGAGGTCGTCCACCTCGACGGCGCGCTCGTCACCCCGGCGTTCACTGACGCACATGTGCACACCACGGCCACCGGTCTCGCCCTCACCGGTCTCGACCTCGCCCCGGCCACCCGTCTCGCCGACGCGCTCGCCCGCGTCCGCGCCCACGCGGCGGCCCGCCCGCACGACCGGGTCCTCCTCGGCCACGGCTGGGACGCCACCGCCTGGCCCGAGGGCCGCCCGCCGTCCCGCGCCGAACTCGACGAGGCCACCGGCGGCCGTCCCCTCTATCTCACCCGCGTCGACGTGCACTCCGCAGTGGTCACCACCGCCCTGCTCGACCTTGTCCCCACCGTCCGTGACCTGGCCGGATTCCATCTGGACGCCCCGCTGACCGGCGACGCCCACCACGCCGTGCGCCGGGCCGCGTACGCCACACTCACCCCCGCGCAGCGCGCCGAGGCGCAGCGCGCCGCGCTCGCCCGCGCCGCCTCGCTCGGCATCGGCAGCGTCCACGAGTGCGCGGGTCCCGAGATCTCCGGCGAGGACGACTTCACCGCCCTGCTCGCGCTCGCCGCCGAAGGCGACGGCCCGCGCGTCGTCGGCTACTGGGCGGAACTGGTCGCATCCGCAAAGGAAGCCGACCGTATCCGCGAACTGGGCGCACTCGGCGCCGCGGGCGACCTCTTCGCCGACGGCTCCCTCGGCTCGCACACCGCCCACCTCCACGCGCCCTACGCCGACGCGGACCACACCGGCACCGCCCACCTCGACGCCGAGGCCGTCGCCGCCCATGTCGCGCACTGCACCGAGGCGGGACTCCAAGCCGGTTTCCACGCCATCGGTGACGCCGCCCTGACCACCGTCACCGACGGCATCCGGACCGCCGCCGACCGCGTCGGACTCGCCCGCGTCCGCGCCGCCCGCCACCGCGTCGAACACGCCGAGATGCTCGGCGAACGCACCCTCGCCGCCTTCGCCGAGCTGGCCCTGACCGCCTCCGTCCAGCCCGCCTTCGACGCGGCCTGGGGCGGTGGCGAGGGCATGTACGCGGCCCGCCTCGGCGCCGACCGCGCCCGTACCCTCAACCCGTACGCGGCGCTGCTCAAGGCCGGGGTGCCGCTCGCACTCGGCTCCGACAGCCCGGTCACCCCGCTCGACCCCTGGGGCACGGTCCGCGCCGCCGTCTTCCACCGCACCCGGGCGCACGGCATCTCCGCCCGCGCGGCCTTCACCGCCCACACCCGCGGCGGCTGGCGCGCCATCGGCCGCGACGACGCCGGGGTGCTGGTTCCGGGCGCCCCCGCCGACTACGCGGTCTGGCGCGCCGGGGAACTGGTCGTCCAGGCGCCCGACGAGCGCGTCGAGCGCTGGTCCACCGACCCCCGCTCCGGCACCCCGGGGCTGCCGGACCTCAGCCCCGGCCGTCCGCTGCCGGTCTGCCTGGCCACCGTCGTCGCCGGACGTACCGTTTTCGCGCGGCCGAACGAGTGACGTGGTGCGGCCGCCGCCGTGCGCGGCGGCCGCACCGTACGCCCCTGCCGTGACTGGGATCGGCGGCCACCGCCGCGGCGGGGCGGCGAAAAGCGCCCGGATGTGGCAGCTGTTGACAGCAGGCGGTCGGCGGCCGGTAGGTTCGGCCGAGTCCACCACAGGACGTCCGGCCGGGAGTTCCGCGCCGTCGTCGGCCGCGGCTGGGCCACGGGCGGTGTGCCGGGACCGGACGCCGTCACTGTGAGCCAGGTCCAGCACCAGCGGCACGAGACGCGGAAAGGTTCCGGCCGGAGGGTCCCTCCCGGCTCCCTGGAGAGCCGGGAGGACGGTGCGACCCCGCCAGGGGCCCGGACGCTCAGTAGACAACGGCTCTCGGTCGACCCGCAGCCAGCGGGTCCCAGGTCGGCCCGAAGGGCACCGGGCCCCTGTCCGCACCGCCCGGCCCGGCACACCCCGGCCCCGCCGCTGCCGCCGCCCCGGCCCCCGCACCCGCCGCCCCGGCCTTCCGATGTACGGTCAGCTCACCACCCCACGACCTGCAGGAAGGCGCGACCGTGCCCCCGGGCCCCTCCGACACCACCGAAGCCGCGGACGACCGCGACGCGGCCGGCGGCCCGGTGCCGCCGTCCGCACCGGACGCGCCGCCGCGCCCCGGCCGGTGGCGCCGCCTCGGCGCCCTCGTCCGGCGCGCCGCCCCGCGCACCGCGCTCGCCGCCTGCGCCGGCATCGCCCTCGGCCTCGCCTTCCCGCCGTACGACCTGTGGCCGCTCTCCCTCGTCGCGGTCGCCGCGCTGGCGCTGCTGGTCCGCGGCCGCAGCGCCGCCCAGGGCGCCTGGCTCGGCCTCGTCCTCGGGCTGCCGTTCTTCCTGCTGCTGCTGAAGTGGCTGCACGTCGTCGGCTGGGACGCGGTGGTGGGGCTCTCGCTGGCCGAGGCGCTGTTCCTGGCGCTGCTCGGCGCCGGGCTCGCCCGCGTCTCCCGGCTGCCGTGGTCGCCGCTGTGGGGCGCTTGCCTGTGGGTCGCCGAGGAGTGCGCCCGCGACCGGCTGCCGTTCGGCGGCTTCCCCTGGGGGCGGCTGGCGTTCGCGAACACCGGCTCGCCCTTCACACCGCTCGCCGCGCTGGGCGGCGCACCCCTGGTGACCTTCGTCGTCGCGCTGACCGGCGGACTGCTGGCGGTCTGCGCCGCCGGGCTGTGGCGGCTGCGCTCCGGCGGCACCCTGCGCCGCGCGCTGCCCGCCGTGGAGGCGTTCGGCCTCGCCGCCGCGCTCACCGCGGCCGGCGTCCTGGTCCCCGTACCGACGAAGGCGGACGACACCGTGGACATCGCGGTCGTCCAGGGCAACGTCCAGCAGCCCGGTATGGACTTCCTCGGCCGTCCGATGCAGATCCTCGACAACCACGCCCGCGCCACCGAGAAGCTCGCCGCCGACGTCCGCGCCGGCAAGGCGAGGAGGCCCGACCTGGTCATCTGGCCGGAGAACGCCTCCGACCTCGACCCCTTCCGCTTCCCGCAGGCCCGCGAGCGCATCGACGAGGCGGTCCGGGCCATCGGTGTGCCGGTGCTCGTCGGCGCCCTCGTCGACCATCCGACGAAGCCCGGGTACGTCTTCAACGAGGGCATCGTCTGGGACCCGGCCAAGGGCCCCGGCGCTTCGTACACCAAGCAGCATCCGGTGCCGTTCGGCGAGTACGTGCCGTTCCGGGAACAGCTCAGCAAGATCATCACGCGGTTCCAGCGGGTGCCGCGGGACTTCTACCCCGGCGACCACACCGGCGTTCTGAAGGTCGGCCCCGCCCGTCTCGGCGACGTCATCTGCTTCGAGGTCGCCTACGACCAGATCGTCCACGACACCGTGCGCGCCGGGGCCCGCGCCCTGGTGATCCAGACCAACAACGCGACCTACGGCCGCACCGGACAGCCCGAACAGCAGCTGGCGATGTCGAAGCTGCGCGCCGTCGAACACGGCCGGGCCGTCGTCACCGCCGCCACCAGCGGGATCAGCGCGGTGGTCGCCCCGGACGGCAAGATCGTCCAGAAGATCCCGGAATTCACCCAGGGCGTCGTCTCCGCGCGCATCCCGCTGCGCGACGGAACGACGCTCGCCGACCGCGCCGGTGCGACGCCCGAGTGGACGCTCGCTATCGTGGGCCTTCTGTCCTGCGCCGCGCCCTCTGCGATCGGCCGGCGCGGGCGACCGAAGGACGAGAAGGGGCAGCAGTGACAGACGGCGGTCAGCGGCAGTACGGTCCGCTCGGCACCACCTTGGTGATCATCCCGACGTACAACGAGGCGGAGAACGTCAAGCCGATCGTCGAGCGGGTACGGTCCGCCGTCCCCGAGGCGCACGTGCTCGTCGCGGACGACAACAGCCCGGACGGTACGGGCAAGCTCGCCGACGAACTCGCGGCGGCGGACGACCACGTCCACGTGCTGCACCGCAAGGGCAAGGAAGGGCTCGGCGCCGCCTACCTCGCCGGGTTCCGCTGGGGCGTCGAGCACGGCTACGGCGTCCTCGTCGAGATGGACGCCGACGGCTCCCACCAGCCGGAGGAGCTGCCGCGGCTGCTCACCGCGCTCAAGGGCGCCGACCTGGTGCTCGGCTCGCGCTGGGTGCCCGGCGGCCGGGTGGTGAACTGGCCCAGGTCCCGCGAGTTCCTCTCCCGCGGCGGCTCCACCTACTCCCGTCTCCTGCTCGACGTGCCGATCCGCGACGTCACCGGCGGCTTCCGCGCCTTCCGCGTCGAGGCCCTCGACCGGCTCGGTCTCGACGAGGTGGCCTCCCAGGGCTACTGCTTCCAGGTCGACCTCGCCCGCCGCGCGGTCAAGGCCGGGCTGCACGTCGTCGAGGTGCCGATCACCTTCGTCGAGCGCGAGCGCGGCGACTCCAAGATGAGCCGCGACATCGTCGTCGAGGCGCTGTGGCGCGTCACGGCCTGGGGCGTCGGCTCCCGCCTGGACAAGATCCGCGGGAAGTGACGCCCGCCCCGAGGTGATCGTCACGGCGACCCTCCGGGACGGTCCGGGCGGGCGGCCAGGCACACTTGAGGCATGACGTTCGGAGCCACGCCCACGCCACCGTCCCGCCCGCCCCGGCGCTCCGCCGCCCGCCGCATCCTGCCGCTCGCGGTGATCGTCTGGCTGGTCCTGGAGTTCTGGCTGCTACGGCTGGTGGCCGAGGCGGCGGGCGGCTGGACGGTCTTCCTGCTGCTGGTCGCCGGGGTCGTCGCCGGCGGTTACGTGATCAAGCGGGCGGGCCGCCGGGCCTGGCGCCGGCTGGCCGACTCCGTGCAGTCCGGTACGGCGCCCGAGCCCGCCAAGGATGGCGGCAACACGCTGCCGATGCTCGGCGGTCTGCTCCTGATCCTCCCCGGTATGGTCTCCGACGTGCTGGGCCTGCTCTGCCTCTTCCCGCCGACCGGCAAGTTGCTCCGCCGCCGCGCCGAGAAGCTGCTGACCCGCCGCGCCGCGCGTCCGGCGCCCGGCTCCCTCGGCGACGCCTTCCAGCAGGCGCGGATGCACCGCCCGGACGGCAAGGTCGTCCAGGGCGAGGTCATCCGCGACGACGAGCCGCCCCGCCCGCCCCGCCAGGATCCGCCGCTGACCCGCTGACCCGCTGACCCGCTGACCCGCTGACCCGCTGACCTGCGGCGGAGCGCCGTCGGGAGGACGGGTCACGGGGGAGCGGGCCCGGCCCGCACGGCGCCGGACGGCCGCCCGGACATGCGGAAGGGCCGGTGCCACCGTGGGGTGGCACCGGCCCTTCCGTGCTGCTGTGGTGCGGTACTGCGTCGGGAAGTCCGGTCGTCAGGCGGACTTGCGGTTGCTGTCGCGCGGATGCACGGCGATGTTCATGGTGCCGGAGCGCAGGACGGCCAGCCGCTCGGCCAGCACCTCCTCCAGCTCCTCGCGGGTGCGCCGCTCCATGAGCATGTCCCAGTGCGTACGCGCGGGCTTACCCTTCTTTTCCTCCGGGCCGTCGCCATCCACCAGAAGCGAGGGCGCGCCACATACCTTGCACTCCCACTCCGGCGGAATCTCGGCCTCAACCGAGAACGGCATCTCGAATCGATGTCCGTTCTGGCATGCGTACTCCACCGCCTGGCGCGGGGCCAGGTCGATGCCGCGGTCGGTCTCGTAGCTGGTCACCACGAGTCGCGTGCCGCGAAGAGCTCGCTCACTCATGAATCGTGCCTCCCGGGCTTGTCGCCCACAGGACAGGTGTCGCTGTCGTCGTCATCAGGTCAACGTCCGGTCGGCGGTGAAGATTCCCGAATCCGGGATGGATGCGCCCGCCCGTCACCGACCACCGTTCCTGACGGAGGCGCCGTACGCCGCTGCTCACCTTCACCTGTCGCCCACCACCGTCCTTGACGGAGGCGCTGCGCGCCGATGCCTACCTTCGTGCCGCCCCTTGTTGTACCCACCAGCGCCCGTTTTGTCACATCTGACAGGAGATGTCACCCAGCGCTCTCGCTTCGTGAACGCGCAGTAACGGTCCGCCTGGTGAGCCAAAGGCGTATACTACCGCGCCTCGTGCGCCGAACCTAAATCCGGTCCGGTACGGGGTTCCCGGCCGCCGCCACGGCCCGCCGCATCGGGACCCGCGCCAGCAGCACGAACCCCACCACGAAGAACACTCCCAGCGACGCGATGGCCAGCCGGTAGCTCCCCGACAGCTGGTAGGCCACCCCGAAGACCAGGGGCCCCAGCCAGCTCACGCCCCGGTCGCTGATCTCGTACGCGGAGAAGTACTCCGCCTCCTTGCCGCGCGGCACCACGTGCGAGAAGAGGGAGCGCGACAGCGCCTGACTGCCGCCCAGCACCAGGCCGATGGCCGCGGCCAGGACGTAGAACCACACCGGCGCACCGGCCGGGAGCACGCACCCCGCGGCGATCGTCGCGGTCCACGCCACCAGTGAGCCGAGGACCGTGCGCCGCGCGCCGTACCTGCGGGCCAGCCGCCCCATGACCAGCGCTCCGGCCGCCGCCAGCACCTGGACCAGCAGGACCGAGATGATCAGCGTCGTCTGGTCGAGGCCCAGCTCCTGGGAGCCGTAGACGGACGCCTGGGTGATGACCGTCTGCACGCCGTCGTTGTAGACGAGGTACGCCAGCAGGAAGGCGAGGGTGAGGGGATGGGCGCGCATGTCGCGCAGCGTCGCGCGGAGCTGGGCGAGGCCCTGACCGGGCGGCGCGGATCCCTCCGTACGGGGCCGGCCGGTCCACCGGTCCCGCAGGCGCCGCAGCGGAATGACCGAGAACAGGCCCCACCACAGGCCGGCTGACGCCAGGCAGATGCGGATCGCCGTGCCCTCGGAGAGGCCGAAGGAGGCGTGCGCGCCGTAGAGCACAAGATGGGCGATGAGCGCCAGACCGGCCGCCGCGTAGCCGAAGGCCCAGCCGCGCGTGGAGACCGCGTCCCGCTCCTCGGGGCCGGCGATCTGCGGCAGATAGGAGTTGTAGAGCATCATCGACACCACGAACGCGACGTTCGCGATGATCAGCAGCGCCCCGCCCAGCAGGTACCGCGTCCCCTCCAGCCAGAACATCCCGGCCGTCGCCACCGACCCCGTCACGGCGCAGAGGCCCAGCAGCGGCTTCTTCCGGCCCGTACGGTCGGCCAGCGCCCCGGCCGGCGGCATCGCCAGCACCGACAGCAGCAGCGACGCCGAGACGGTGTACGCGAAGAACGAGCCGGGGCGCACGGGTATCCCCAGCGGATGGACGAAACCGTCCGGACCCGCGGCCGCCTGCGCGATCGAGGTGAGGTACGGGCCGAGGAAGACGGTGAGCACGGTCGTCGAATAGACGCTGTTGGCCCAGTCGTACCAGTACCAGCCGCGCTGTTCGCGGCGGAGCGCGGCGAGCCGCGCGGGCTGATCGTCCACGGTCGGTGCGTGCACCGCCCACCCCCGTATTTCCCCCGCGGCGGCGTGAGCGGGCGTCCCCGGGGGTCAGATCCAGGCGTTCCGTCCGGTCAGCACCGCACGCAGTGTGTCGATGTGATCGGTCATGATGCCATCCACCCCAAGATCCAACAGAGTTGCCATCCGGCCGGGGTCGTTCACCGTCCACACATGTACCTGGAGGCCCAGCGCGTGTGCCGCGCGGACGAAGCGCCGGTCCGCCACCGGGATGCCCGACTGCCGCTCCGGGACCTGTACGCACACCGCGCTGCGCCGTACCGCCGCGCCCAGCAGCCGGTCCAGCGGCAGCGGCGCCGGGCCCAGCGAGCGCACCCGCAGTCCGGCCACGCCCCGGGTGCCCAGCGATGTCGCCAGCCGCGGACCGGCCCGCCGCTGCGCCCGCGCCACCCGTGCCTCGGAGAACGAGCCGACGCACACCCGGTCCCACGCGTCCGTCCGCCGCACCAGCTCCACCAGCGGCTCCAGCGCCGCCTCGGCCTTCAGGTCGACGTTCCAGCGCGCCTCGGGGAATTCGGCCAGCAACTCCTCGAAGAGCGGCAGCGGCTCGCGTCCGGCGACCTTGGCGGTGCGCACCGCCCGCCACGGCAGCTCCCCGATCGCGCCCCGCCCGTCGGTCACCCGCTCCAGCGTCGCGTCGTGGAAGGCGACCAGATGCCCGTCGGACGTGGCGTGGACGTCGGTCTCCAGATAGCGGTAGCCGCCGGCGACCGCGCGCCGGAACGCGGCGGCGGTGTTCTCCAGACCGTCCGCCGCCCCGCCGCGGTGGGCGAACGGCAGCGGCGCGGGGTGGTCGAGGTACGGGTGGCGGGGGCGTATCGCAGGGGTCACTCGGCCATTGTCGCCGGTGCGGACGGTGCGCCCTCGGCCGCCACCACCCGGGACGGCTCCGGCGGCAGCCCCTTGATCGCGAACCGGCGCAGGAAGAACTGCGCCAGCGGGCCGATCGCCAGCGCGTAGAGGACGGTGCCGACGCCGACCGAGCCGCCGAGGAGGAAGCCCGCGGCCAGTACGGTCACCTCGATGCAGGTCCGTACGAGCCGCAGCGGGCGTCCGGTACGCCGGTGCAGCCCGGTCATCAGGCCGTCGCGCGGTCCCGGGCCGAAGCGTGCCGAGATGTACAGACCCGTCGCCGTGCCGTTGAGGAGGACGGCGAGGAGCAGCAGCGGGATGCGGATCGCCAGGGCGTGCGGGACGGGGACGAGCGCCAGTGTCGCGTCCATGACCAGGCCCAGCACGATGACGTTGGAGACCGTGCCGAGGCCGGGGCGCTGGCGCAGCGGTATCCACAGCAGCAGGATCAGCGCGCCGGTGAGGATGGTGGCCGTCCCCATGGAGATGCCGGCGTGCAGCGAGATGCCCTGGTTGAGCACGCTCCACGGCTCCAGCCCGAGCCCGGCGCGGAGCTGGAGCCCCATGCTCACGCCGTAGAGGACCAGACCCGCGTAGAGCTGGGTGAGACGGCGCGGCAGAAAACGCCCCGGCGTCTTGTGCGTCTCGTCGATGGACAAGGTTCTTCCCTTTCCTGGCAGGATTGGACCGATGCCTGTCACCATGTGGCAGGTCGGTATCCATGATCGAGAGCCAATCCGGGAAAGGTGGACTGCCGTCATGGCGCAGTGGACTTCGGCGGTGGGTGCTCAGCAACTCGCCCGGCTCCTCCGCTCGCAGGACTCCGGAGGGGCCGAACCGGCGGCGGCCGGGCGCCGGTTGCCCGCCTACCGCACCCTCGCCGACGGCATCCGTCTCCTCGTCCTCGAAGGGCGCGTCCCGGTCGCCGCCCGGCTGCCCGCCGAGCGCGAACTGGCCGGTGCGCTCGGCGTCAGCCGTACCACCGTCGCCGCCGCCTACGAGGCGCTGCGCGCCGAAGGCTTCCTGGAGTCCCGCCGCGGCTCCGGCAGCTGGACCGTCGTACCGGCCGGGAGCCCGCTGCCCACCCGCGGGCTGGAGCCGCTGCCGCCGGAGGCCGGCGGCTCCATGATCGATCTGGGCTGTGCGTCGCTGCCGGCCCCGGAGCCGTGGCTGACCCGCGGCGTCCAGGGCGCCATGGCCGACCTGCCGCTCTACGCCCACACCCACGGTGACTACCCCGCGGGCCTGCCGGTGCTGCGCCAGGCACTCGCCGACCGTTACACCGCCCGCGGCATCCCCACCATGCCCGAGCAGATCATGGTCACCACCGGCGCGATGGGCGCCGTCGCCGCCATCTGCAAGCTCTGTACGAGCCCCGGCGAACGCGTCGCCGTCGACTCCCCGTCGTACGCCAACATCCTCCAGCTGATGCGGGACGCGGGCGCCCGGCTGGTGCCGGTGGCGCTCGCCGAGCGGCTGGGCGGATGGGACATCCCCGCCTGGCGCCAGGTGATGCGGGACGCGGCGCCGCGCATGGCGTACGTCGTCGCCGACTTCCACAACCCCACCGGCACCCTCGCCACCGAGGACCAGCGCCGCCGCATGGTGGACGTGGCGCGCGCGGCCGGCACGCTCCTCGTCGTCGACGAGACCATGACGGAGCTGCGGCTGGACGACGATCCGGAGCCGCCGCGACCGGTCTGCGCGTTCGACCCGGCGGGCAGCTCCGTCATCACCATCGGCTCGGCCAGCAAGGCGTTCTGGGCCGGGATGCGGATCGGCTGGGTGCGCGCCGCGCCCGAGCTGATCCGCAGTCTGGTCGCCGCCCGCGCCTACTCCGACCTGGGCTCACCCGTCCTCGAACAGCTCGCCATCGCCTCGTTGCTGGAGACCGGCGGCTGGGAGGAGGCGGTCGCCCTCCGCCGCGAGGAGGCCCGGCGCAACCGCGACGCGATCGTCGGGGCGCTCCGCCGCACGCTGCCCGACTGGGAGTTCACCGTCCCGCACGGCGGTCTCACCCTCTGGGTCCGCACCGGCGGCCTGTCCGGCTCCCGGATCGCCGAGACGGGCGAGCGGCTGGGCGTCCGGGTGCCGTCCGGGCCGCGCTTCGGGGTCGACGGTGCCTTCGAGGGGTACGTACGGGTGCCGTTCACGGTCGGCGGCGCCGTCGCCGAGGAGGCCGCCGACCGGTTGGCCCACGCGGCACGCCTGGTGGCCGGCGGCCGCACCGCCGGCGTGGAGGCGGTACGGACGCTGGTCGCCTGAGCCCGGTGCGGGCCGGGCCGGTTTCCCGGCCTCCGCGGAGGCCGTCCACGAAGGCCGGGGCCCGGCTGGTCACCGCCGTCACCCGCTCACGTCCGCCCTTCGAACAGCTCCGTGTAGAGCCCGCCGCGGGCGAGGAGCTGGGGGTGGGTGCCGGATTCGGTGAGGTGGCCGTCGTCGAGGACGAGGATGTGGTCGGCGGTGGTGGCCAGGTCCAGGTCGTGGGTGATGACGAGGGTGGTGCGGCCGGCGGCGAGATGGTGCAACGGGGCCAGGATGCGCTGGGCGGCGAGGGTGTCGAGACCGGTGGTGGGCTCGTCGAGGATGAGGACCGGGGCGTCGCGGAGCATGGCGCGGGCGATGGCGATGCGCTGGAGCTGGCCGCCGGAGAGGGCCGCGGTGGACGGGGCGATGACCGTGTCGTAACCGTCCGGGAGGGCGGTGACGAAGCCGTGCGCGTCGGCGGCGCGGGCGGCCCGGACGACCTCGTCGCGGGTGGGGACGGGAACCTCGCGGCCACAGGCGATGTTGCGCTCGATGGTGTCGTGGAGGACGAGGGTCTCCTGTGGGAGCAGGGTGATGTTGCGGCGCAGGTCGGCGAGGGAGAGCCGGTCGATGGGGATGCCGTCGAGGAAGAGGGCGCCGGCGTCCGGGTCGTAGAAGCGCAGGAGGAGGGCGGCGAGGGTGGACTTGCCGGCGCCGCTGGGGCCGGTGACGACCACGAACTCGCCGGGGTGTGCGGTGAACGTGAGCGAGTCGAGGGCGTTGTGGTGGGAGGAATGCGGGTAGCGGAACGTGACGTCGTCGACGCGGAGTTCGCCGTGTGCGCGGTGCGGGAGGGGGATGATCCGGGCCGGGGGCGGATCGGCGACTGCCGGGTGGGCGTCGAGGATCTCCAGCAGCCGGTCGGCGGCGGCGGTGGCGGCGGTGGCGGTGAGACCGAGGCGGCCCAGGGAGCGGATCGGCGGATAGAGGTAGCCGATGAAGGCGGCGAAGGCGAGGAGCTGTCCGAGGGTCAGCCGGCCCGCCGAGATCTCCCAGGCACCCAGGCCGATGATGGACAGCACACAGAGGGTTTCCAGGATCTCGATGAACTGGTCGTAGAGCGCGCCGAGGCGGGCGCTGGCGACGGAGGCGCGCAGCCATCGCTGAGCTTCTCTGACCAGGCGTTCCTCCTCGTCGCGCTGGCGGTTGTACGCCTGCGTGAGGACGACGTTGACCAGCGTCTCCTCGACGACGGAGGTGAGGGCGCCGTCGGCCGCCCGCTGGCGCCGGGTGACCTGGCGGATGCGTCCGGTGAAGCGGCGGGTGGCGAAGTAGAAGAGCGGGGCGGCGATGAAGGTGGCGAGGGCCAGCTCCCAGCGCAGCCAGAGGGCGGCCGCCCCGTAGAAGAGGGTGGAGAAGAGGGCCGTGGAGGCGCCCACCACGCCGCTGACGACGAGCCGTTCGATGGCGTCGATGTCGCCGGTCAGCCGCTCCACCAGGTCGCCACGGCGGTTGCGTTGGAAGAAGTGCGGCGGCAGCTTCTGGAGATGGGAGAACACCCGGGCCCGCAGGCGCAGCAGGAAGCGTTCCGCGGTCCACGCGGCGAGGGAGTTGCCGAGGTAGCCGACGGCGGCGCCGATCACGGCGACCGCGAGCCAGGTGGCGGCGGGGCTCCAGAAGGCGCTGACCGAGCCCTTCGCGAGGGCCTGATCGGTGAGTTGGGCGAAGAGGAGGATCGCGGCGGTCTCGGCGAGGGCGGCGATGATGGCGCATGCGATCACCGTCAGCAGCCAGCGGCGGTCGCCCCGGGTCAGCGGCCAGAAGCGGTGGAACGCCTCCGCGGCGCCGACGTGGCGCGTCAGGATGGGCGCGTTGACCGGGAGTTGGGTGCGCGGCGAGGACGGGGGAGGTGCCTCCGGGGGCGGGGTGAGGGGCGGGGCGGGGGAGGTGAGCGGGTCCGCTTCGGGCAGGCGGTCATGGGCCATTCGGCGCTCCTGGCCGTTGACGGTGTTCTTCCGGCCGTCGGGGGTCTTCGCCGCGCGATGACCGGCTCTCCTCCGGCCACGGCGGTCGTCGCGGGGACGCATGGTGGCCGCGTGCAGCACCGGGAACGGGTGACGGCAGTTCACGAGGCCGGCCCGCGCGGTGCGCGCGGGCCCGCCTCGGCCCGTGCCTCAGGCCCGTGGGCCCGAAGCACCTGTCACATGGTCGTCAACGGATATCGGGAAATCCGCGACGACGGATCGGATGGTCACCTGCGGAAGCCGCCGTGGCCTCCCCATCCGCCGTGGCCGTCGTGGTCGCGTCCGTAACGTCCGTCGCGTCCGCCGTAGTCGTCGTCGCGACCGCCGTGTCCGTAGTCGTCGTCACCGCGACCGTGGCCACCACGGTCGTTGCGGATGCGGGGGAAGAACACCTTGAAGGTCATCTCCGCCTCCAGTGATCGGATGCCGTCGCGGCTTTCCCGGACCGTGCTCTGGTGGCGATTCGGCGCGTCCGTCAGGACGTTTCTCTGCGGTTCGTCCCGACGGAACGTTTCCACCGCGACACTTCCGACAGTACGACGGACATCCGGCACCAACAAGTGCATTGCGTGAAAATTGGATAAACCGCGCATGTTGCTGTGGGTGTGCGGGTGGTTGCCCAGGGGGGGCGAGGGGGCGGTTTGCCCGCGCCTGCGCCGCGCCCGTGGCCCCCGCGGCCCGTTCCGGCCGCGTCCGGTGCCGTGACCGCGCTGGTTCGCCGGGGTGGCGGCGGTGACGGACGGACGCGTGGTGACGTCCGTCCGACCGCTGGAGCGCGGTGGGTCGAGCCTGTCCCGGTACGCGAATTGACCGACACGGACGGGGTGACCGACCGTGAACCGCGGCCCCGGAGCGGCCGAAACGGACAAGTCCGCGGGAAGGGCAGAGGCAGAAGGACAGTGGCAGGAGGACGGCTCAGGAGGCGGACGACTCGATCTCCCCCGCGAAGACGATGATTTGGTCGATGAGGCTCCGCCGCAGATGGACGACGTCCGTTCCCGCCAGGCGGGGGCCTCCGTCCGGTGTGGTGAAGACCCACTGGTAGCGGGCCCACTCGCCAGGCATGTCCACCGATGAGCAGCGCACCATCGTGCCGGTCCCCGCCGGGTGGTGCCGGATGTCCAGCACGAACCGCTCGACCGCCGCGATTCCTTCGCTGCGGCCCAACGGCCCCCAGAAGACCACGTCCGAGGTCAGGGCCTGGGAGAGCAGGGCAGTCACATAGCTGTCGTCCGAGGCGTTGAACGCGGAGATGAACGTGTCGATCGCGGAACGTGCCGTCTCTTCCTGCATGCCTCAGTAATACCAGCCGTTGCGCGTGCGTTCGTCCCGCGCACCGGCCCGATCTCGGTGGGCCTTCCCGGTCACAGCACCAGGCGGTGCCCTGGTCCGCGGTGGCGGGGCGGTCAAGGGCGCGGAGCCGGTGGTCACCCTTGACGCGTACGGGCGGTACGGGCCGGTGGGGCGGGAACCCGTTGCCAGAAGGAGAGTTGGAGCGGAACGCCGCCGTGGCGCGGGGGCTTGTCGTACCTCCGTCGTACAGTGGATTCGCCAGCATGTTTGAGTGTCACCACACAGGAAACGCGAGGGTCATGTTGTCGTTCCTGAGCAAACTGAAGCAGCAGCGCGCGGAGTTGCTGGAGCAGCGCCGTATGGAGGCCGCGATGGCGGCGGGCGCGCGGGGTGCCGGTCCGGAGGAGGCCAAGCGCGCCGGGGACCGGGCGGCGAGGCGCGGCACCGATGTCGCCATAGCGGCGTCGGCCGCGTCCGGCGCCGGAGCGGGCGGCTGCTGAACGGTCCGCACCGGGTGAGGTGACGGGCCTCGTCCCGGAGGCCGCCTCCCCGGGCGCGCGGGGCCGCCGCCGGTCCGCGCCGGTCCGGCCGCGCCGGGGTTCCCGGTCCGCACCGGTCCCGTCGCCACGGGCTCCCCTCGGACGGCGGGTGCCGGTGCGCCGGTCAGCTCTCCGCGCCCGCTGCCCGCACCGTGCCGTGCACCGTGATCGCGCCGCCCCCGGGGCCGGCTCCTTGCGCCGGGTCGGCGACGGCGGTGCGCCCGGGGAGCTGCTCGCCGGTCGCGGGCTCGGCGAAGCCCTTCGTCACCCGGACCGGCCGGCCGGCCGACCGCTCCCCGGCGGGGACGGTGCGCTCCGGCAGCAGCGCCAGCACCGCCCGCCGCTCGTCCGCGCCCATCGACTCGTCGTGCGGATCCGGCGTCGCCGGGACCTGGAGGCGCAGGACCGGGCCCGCGCCCAGCAGCGCGTAGCCGCGGCCGGGCGGCACCACCGGGGTCGGAGTGGTGTGCGGCTCGGCGCCCAGCACGGCTCGGACCTCGTCCGGCGTCGCCGGGCCCAGGACGACCCGGGCGCGGGTGGTGTGCACCCGGACCGGATCGCTCAGCAGACCGGCGTTGTCGAACTGCTCGGCCACCACCACCGTGACCTGCGCCGCGCGGCCGTGCCGCAGCGGCACCTGGAGCAGCCGCTGCGGATCGTCGTACCCCTCGGCGGTGGCCAGATGGGACAGTGCGGTGGGCCGGTCGGCGAGGATCCACAGCGGGCGGCGGGCGTCGTCGGGGGCCGGTTCGCCCGCCTGCCGGGCCCGGCTCGTGGCGAGGAGGCGCCGCTCGGTCTCCTGCGCCGCCCACGCCAGCGTCGCCAGCGCGCCCGCCGGACCGTTCTCCACCCCGAGCACCCCGCTGCGCCCGGCCAGCGCGCCGAACTCGCCGGTGCCGCCGCCGTCGATGATCAGCACATCGCCGTGGGCCAGCGCCTGGAGCGCCAGCGACCGCAGCAGGGTGGTGGTGCCGGAGCCGGGCTGCCCGAGGACCAGCAGGTGCGGTTCGGTGGAGCGCGGGCCGGTGCGCCAGATGACCGGCGGCTCGTCCCGTACCGTCTCGCCGACGGTCACCGGCAGGGTGCGCTGCACCGAATCCGCGTCGGTGAAGCCGAGCACCGTCTCGCCGGGCGCGGTCACGAACCGCTGCGCGGCGATGTCGGTGGGCAGCGCGTCCAGCACGGTCAGCGTCAGCGTGTTCGCCTCCTCGTCCCAGCCGAAGCGGTACTCCCGGCCGCGCCCCGACTTCGCGTGGAGCACCTGCTCGATCCGGGCGCGGGCCGCGGCCTCCCCGTCGGTGAAGTACGCCGGGTAGCGCAGCCGCAGCCGCACGATCCGGCTGCTGTCGTCGAAGGCGTACGCGTCGAACGCCGCCTCCCAGTCACCGCCGTACGTGTAGAGCGGATCCGGGTCGCCGTCCCCGCCGAAGTACGGGACGAGCGCCTCGTACAGCGCGCGGAGCCGGGCCGACTCCGCCTCGCCGGGGCCAGTGGGCGCGGGCGTGCGGTCCCGCCCGGTCCAGGCGGCCGCGCCCATCAGGGCGAGCAGTCCGATCAGCGGGCCGTACGGCGCCAGCGCCACGACCAGGACGCAGGCGCCGGTCAAAAAGCACATCGGGGCCCGCCGCTCCTGGGGCGTGGCGCGCCAGCGCTGCCCGGCGGAGACGGCGAGGCGGCGCAGCCCGCGGCCGAGGATCAGCAGCGGATGGAAGATGTCGCCGGCGCCGTCGGCAGCGGTGCGCGCCAGCTCACGGCCGCGAAGGAGCGGCGCGCGGTCGGTCAGGATGCGGGGCAGAGGACGCCGGGCCACATCGGTCTCCTGGGTGTCGTACGTGGCGGGGGCGGCCCGGCGGGGGAGCGGGGCCGGGGAACGGCGGGGCGGGGCGCCCGCCGTGGCGGGGGAGCGGTGCCGGGGGAGTGTGGTGCCGGGCGGGTGCCTGCGGCCGTACCCGGCGGCCGGTCGTGACCTTACGGACACCGGCCGGGCCCGGCGGGCGGACACGCCATGGAGGTCCGCCCGCCGGTGCCGGAGCTAGATCCGCAGACCTCCCAGGAGGCTGGCGAGGCTCGCGCCGCCAGCCTTGATGCTCGGGGCGATGGCGGAGCCCGCGAGGTAGAAGCCGAAGAGCGCGCACACCAGGGCGTGCGACGCCTTGAGGCCGTCCTTGCGGAAGAAGAGGAAGACGATGACACCGAGCAGGATCACGCCGGAAATGGACAGAATCATGAGGGTTCTCTCCTGGGGGGTGGGGACGGTCACCATGAGTTCTTCCAACCTCACAGGACGGCTCAAGCCAGGAAAAGCCGCAAAGGAGTGATTTGTCGTTGAATCCGTCCATATGGCCGCACTGAAAATCGGCCTGGTGACCGGGTCCGGTCCGCGTATCCAGATCCGCCCCGGACCGATGCCCCCGGGGGACGGCGCCGGACGCGGGACCTGCACAATCGAAGCGTGTCGAAGAAGTCCAGGAAGCCGAGGAGCGCGCCCCGCCGCGCCGCCGTCCGCCCCGCCCGCCCCGTCCTCGGCCCCGCCGACCCGTGCCCCTGCGGCCGGGACGCCACCTACGGCGACTGCTGTGCGCCGTTCCACCGGGGGGACGCCGCCGCCCCGACCGCCGAGCGGCTGATGCGCTCGCGCTACGCCGCCTTCGCCACCGGGGACACCGCCTACCTGCTGCGCACCTGGCACTCCTCGACCCGCCCCGCCGCGCTCGACCTCGACGCCGGGCGGCGGTGGACCGGTCTGGACATCCTCGCCACCACCGGTGGCAGCGCCTTCCACACCGAGGGCACGGTGGAGTTCCGCGCCCGCTCCACCTGGCGCGGCCGGGCCGACAGCCAGCACGAGAACAGCCGCTTCGTCCGCGAGGACGGCGCCTGGGTGTACGTGGACGCGCTCGACGGCCCGTGACGCCGGGCCCCGCTCAGCGGCCGCGCAACTGCTCGATCTCGCGGCGGTCCCGCTTGGTCGGGCGGCCCGTGCCCCGGTCGCGGACCGCGACGACCGGCGCCTGGGCGCGCGGCGGCTCCGGCGGGGTGTTGTCGACGTAGCACTCCACGGCGACGGGCGCGCCCACGCGCTTGCGCACCAGCCGCGAGACCACCACGATCCGCTCCCGCCCGGCGTACCGCAGCCGCACCTCGTCGCCGGCGCGCACGGCGTGGGCGGGCTTCACCCGCTCGCCGTTGACCCGGACGTGGCCCGCCCGGCAGGCGGCCGCCGCCAGCGACCGGGTCTTGGTGAGCCGGACCGACCAGATCCAGCTGTCGATGCGGGTGGTCCCCTCGTCTGAAGCCATGGTCCGACTCTAGAACGCCGCGGTGACAGCGGGCCGCCGTGGTACGCGCGACCCGGGGTGGGCGGGGCTCCGCGGGGTCCCGGGCGCCGTGCGGCCGGGGCCACCGCCGCTCACGCCGAGGTGCGCTTCGATGTCTTCCCGGCCGTGCTCTTCGAGCCGCCGGCGGAAGCGGTCCCGGTGCTCTTCCGTGCCGAGGTCTTCTTCGCGGCGGTCTTCTTCGCGGTGCTCTTCTTCGTCCCCGCGTCCGGGCCGCCCGACCCGTCGGCCTGTTTCGTCCGGCCGCTCGACGTCTTCGCCGCCGTCCGCTTCCGGCCGGAGGAATCGGAGGGGGCCGCGGCCGTTTTCCGGCCGGAGGTGCCGCCCGAGGACCCGGACTTCGACGACGCGGACTTCGACGACGCGGACTTCGACGGGGCGGACTTCGACGGGGCGGACTTCGACGGGGCGGACTTCGACGGGGCGGACTTCGAGGACGCGGATTTCTTCGTCCCCTCCGCGCCGCTCTTCGCGCTCTTGCGGCCCCGGATCGGTGTGACGGTGGCCTCCTCGTCCCCGGATTCCCCGGCCCCCTCCGGCTCCTCGCCGCGTCCCTCGCGGGCCGCCCGTACGCTGCTCTCCAACGCGGCCATCAGGTCGATCACCTGACCGCCGGAGGTGCCCGTGGACTCGGGGGCGGCCGGTTCGCCGCCCTCCAGTTTCGCGGCGACGAGGTTCTCGACCGCCTCGCGGTAGTCGTCGTGCAGTTCCTTCGGGTCGAGGTCCCCGAGGGAGTCCATCAGCGTTTCGGCCAGCGTCAGTTCACTGTCGCGGATCTCCACGTCGTCCGGCGCCACCCCGGCCGTCGAACGGATCTGGTCCGGCCACAGCAGGGCGTGCATCACGATCGCCCCGTCGTGCGCCCGCAGCATCGCGAGGGTCTCCCGCCCGTGCATCGCCACCTTCCCGACGGCGACCTTGCCGTGGTGCTCCAGCGCCTCCCGCAGCAGCGTGTACGGCTTGGCGGCGGTGGGGCCGTTGGGGCCCAGGTAGTACGCCCGGTCCATCTGGAGCGGATCGATCTCACCGGCGTCCAGGAACGCCAGGATGGTCAGCGTCTTCGTGGTGGGCAGCGGCAGATGGGACAGGTCCTCGTCGGTGACCTGCACGATCGTGTCGTCGGTGGCCCGGTAGCCCCGGCCGATCTCCTCGTTGGGGACCTCCTCGCCGTCCAGTTCGCAGACCTTGCGGTACTGGATGCGACCGCCGTCCTTCTCGTGGATCCGGACGAAGGAGACCGAGGTGCTGCGGTCGGTCGCGCTGTAGGTCTTCACGGGGATGCTGACCAGGCCGAACGAAATGGCGCCATTCCATACAGATCGCATCATTCATCCCTTGTGTGGGATTCTCATCGTATGTCGCCGATAACGGTCGTGGAGGGGCGGCGTCTTCCGCTCACCCGTCTCGACAAGGTGCTCTATCCGGAGACCGGCACCACCAAGGGCGAGGTGCTGCACTACGTCACCACCACGGCGGGCGCCCTCCTCGCCCACCTCCACGACCGGCCCGTCTCCTTCCTGCGCTACCCCGACGGGCCCGGCGGTCAGCGCTTCTTCACCAAGAACGTGCCACCCGGTACCCCCGCATGGGTGAAGACCTGCGAGGTGCCCTCCCGCGCCGCGAAATCCGGCCGCCAGGTGCTGCTCCAGGACCTCGCCTCCCTGGTGTGGGCCGCCAACCTCGTCGTCGAACTGCACGCCCCGCAGTGGACCCGCGACGCACCGGGTACCGCCGACCGCCTCGTCCTGGACCTCGACCCGGGCGCCCCCGCCACCCTCGTCGACTGCTGCGCCGTGGCCCTGTGGCTGCGTGACCGGCTCGCCGCCGACGGGCTCCTCTGCTGCGCCAAGACCAGCGGCTCCAAGGGGCTGCACCTGCTGACCCCCATCGAACCCACCCCGTCCGAGGACGCCACCGCCTACGCCCGCGCCCTCGCCACCGAAGCCGCCGCCGCCCTCCCGGACCTGGTCACCGCGCGGATGCGCAAGGACCTGCGCCCCGGCAAGGTCTTCCTCGACTACTCGCAGAACGCCGCCGCCAAGACCACCGCCTGCGCCTACACCCTCCGGGCCCGCGCCACGCCCACCGTCTCCACCCCCGTCACCTGGGACGAGGTCGCCGCCTGCACCGAACCGGCCCAACTCACCTTCCTCTTCGACGAGATCGCCGGCCGCCGGGCCCGCCACGGCGACCTCTTCGCCCCGCTGCTCAACCCGCACCGCGCACGTCCGCTGCCCCGCACCGGATGACCGTCAGGGCGTGATGGCGACGGCAGGACCGCGCCCGGCCTCAGCCCAGCCGGGTCAGGTCCGGCCGCAGCCGCCGCCACACCGGGTGCCGCAACCGCCCGGCGCCCGTCCACGACGCCGCCGTGACCTCGGCGACCAGCCGCGGCTCGACCCAGCGGGCGCCCGCCACCGCCACCGGGCCCGCGAACGGCGGATCCGTACGCGCCAGCACCTCCAGATATCCGGCCAGCTCCCGCCGCTCCCGCAGCGACAGTCCCGAACCGACCGCACCGGCGAACCGCAGCCCTTCGGGCGCGTCCGTGCCCACCAGCACCGCGCCCGGCAGCCCCCGCAGCCCGCCGTGCCCCGGCGTCCAGCCGCCGATCACCACGTCCAGCGTCTCCACCCGCTTCGTCTTCCGCCAGTCCGCCGATCGGACACCGGGCGTGTAGATGGAATCCAGCCGCTTGGCCACCACCCCCTCAAGCCCCGCCCGCACCACCGCGTCCCACGCCTCGGCGGAGTGTCCCGGCAGCGCCGCCGGAACCGACCAGGCCCGTCCGGACAGCTCCAGGGCGTGCAGCACCCGGCGCCGCTCCCGGTACGGCTCGGCCAGCAGCGGCTGGCCGTCCAGGTGCAGCACGTCGAAGAGGACCAGCCGCACCGGTGTCTCCCGCGCCAGCCGGGCCGCCCGCCGCGCGTCGGTCACCCCCATCCGGCGTTGCAGCAGCCCGAAGTCCGGCCGCCCCGCCGCGTCCGGGGCCACCACCTCACCGTCGAGGACGAGACTGTGCTCCCGCGCGCCGTCCGCCGGGACCAGCAGCTCCGGATAGGTCGCCGTCAGCTCGTTCCCGGCCCGCGACACCGGCCGTACGGTCCCGTCGTCCGCCACCGTCAGCGTGCACCGCACCCCGTCCCACTTGGCCTCGAAGGCCCAGCCGTCGTCCGGTACCGGCAGCGGTCCCGCCGTCGCCAGCATCGGCGCGATCACCGGCGGCGCACCGTCGATGGAGCGGCCGGAACCCGTGGAAGCTGCCATACCCCGATGGTCCGGCGCCCGGCCCCGGCCCGCAGGGCGGAGCGGAGTCGCGCCCGCGCGGCCCGATCCGCCCGGCCGCGGCCCCGGCCGGGCATAGGTTGACGTCCATGAACCAGGAGCGACCTGAGGACACCCTGCCGCTGCGGATACCGCCGGCCCCCGACGGAGCCCCGGCCCCGGCCGACCCGCCGAGCGGGGCGCGGTCCGCGGGCGCCGGGCGGTCCGCGGCCCCGGAACCGGGCGCCGAGCGGTCCGCGGCGCGCGCCCGCCACGCCGCCGCGCAACCCGGCGGCGCCCGGCGCTCCTCCGCGCTGATGGCCGCGGGCACCGCCGTCTCCCGGGCCACCGGCATGATCCGCCAGACCCTCCAGGCCGCCGCCCTCGGCACCGGGCTGCTCGCCACCACGTACACCACCGCGGGCGTCGTCCCGATGAGCGTCTACACCCTCCTCATCGGCGGCGCCCTCAACTCCGTCCTCGTCCCGCAGCTGGTCCGGGCCCGCGCCGAGCACCCGGACGGCGGCCACGCCCACGAGCAGCGGCTGGTCACCCTCGTACTGAGCGTCCTCGCCGTCGGCACGGTGCTCGCGGTGTGGGCGGCACCCCAGATCGTCGCGGTCTACGCGTCCGACGGCGCGGAGAGCCACGCGGCCTTCGAACTCACCGTCGTCTTCGCGCGTTTCCTGCTGCCGCAGATCTTCTTCCACGGTCTGTACTTCATCCTCGGACAACTGCTCAACGCCCGGCAGAAGTTCGGCGCGATGATGTGGACGCCGGTCCTCAACAACCTCGTCCTCATCGCGGTGTTCGGCCTCTACCTCACCCTGCTGACCGGCCCGGACGAGGTCGCCGACATCACCTCCGGCCAGGTGCGGCTGCTCGGCATCGGCACCACCGCGGGCATCGTCGTGCAGGCCCTGGCGCTCATCCCGTTCGTGCGGGCGTCCGGCTTCCGGTTCCGGCCGCGGTTCGACTGGCGCGGCGCCGGACTCCGCAAGAGCCTCGGCGCCGCCCGCTGGACCCTCCTCCTGGTGCTCGCCAACCTCACCGCGATGACCGTCGTCACTCATCTCGCGGGCGCCGCCGACCGGGAACTTCCCACTGCCGGGGTCGGGTTCACCGCGTACTCCTACGCCCAGACGATCTGGATGCTGCCGCAGTCCCTCGTCACCGTCTCGCTCGTGACCGCCCTGCTGCCCCGGATGAGCCGTGCGGTGGCCGAACGCCGGCTGGACGATCTGCGCGGCGACCTCTCCCGCGCCCTGCGGGTCAGCGGCGTGATCATCGTCCCGGCCGGGTTCTTCTTCCTCGTCTTCGGCCCGCAGACCGCCCAACTCCTCTTCGCCCACGGCGCGGCCGACGCCGCCTCCGCCGCCCCGGCCGGGCACATGCTCCAGGCGCTGGGCCTCGGCCTGATCCCGTTCTCCGCGCAGTACCTGCTGGTCCGCGGCTTCTACGCGTTCGAGGACACCCGGACACCCTTCTGGACCGCCGCCCAGATCGCCGTCGTCAACATCGCCCTCGCCCTCGCCTGTCATCTGCTGCTGCCGCCGAGCTGGGCGGTGACCGGGATGGCCGCCGCGTACGGCGTCGCCTACGGAGCCGGGCTGCTGCTCACCGCCGTCCGGCTGCGCCGCCGGCTGCACGGCAGGCTCGACGGCAGGCGCCTGTGCCGCACCTACGGGAAGCTGGCCGCCGCCGCGGGCACGGCCGCCCTCCTCGCCCTCGCGGTCACCGCCTTCGCCGGTATCCGGGCGCCCGCCGTCACCCTGCTGGCCGGCGGCCTCACCATGACGGCGGCCTTCTGGGCCCTGGCCCGGGTGCTGCGCATCGGCGAACTGCGTGCCCTGCCGGGGCTGCGGCGCGCCTGACCGTGCGTCGGGCGGCCGTTCTTCCGGACGTCCCACGGTCCGGAGGACGGCCGCCCGGTGGCGCACAACCGCCGTTCCGGGCACCCGGCGGGCGGACGACAATCGGGGCCGTCGGGCAGGAAATGCCCGGCCATCACGGCTTGCGCACATAACTCCCCCCTGGTGTTCACACTGAGGGATTTGTTGCGGTGGAAAGCTGCCCACCGGCCGTACACGCAACGGCCGGTACCGGCCGCACCCCCACAACCGGCGGTCCGGTACCACCATTCGGGGAGAGGACACTTTCGTGGACACCACCCGCGCGACCCGCAGAGGCCGCCGCCGTATCGCGCTCGCCGTGGCCGCCGTCGCCGCGACCGCCGCGATGGCCGGTCAGATCCCGGCCACCGCCTCGGCGACGACCCCCGCCACCCCCCACCCGGCGGCCGCCGCCCGGATATCCGGGCAAGCGGCGATACCCGGGGCGGCGCACACCGCCTACGACGACACGTACTACAAGGACGCCCTCGGCAAGACCGGGCCGGAGCTGAAGGCGAGCCTGCACAAGATCATCAGCACCACCCAGACCGGCAAGCTCTCGTACGACCAGGTCTGGGACGCCCTCAAGGACACCGACGAGGACCCGGACAACAAGTCCAACGTCATCCTGCTCTACACCGGCCGCTCCCAGAGCAAGGACTCCAACGGCGGCAGCCCGGACCAGTGGAACCGCGAGCACGTCTGGGCCAAGTCCCACGGCGACTTCGGCACCGCCACCGGCCCCGGCACCGACATCCACCACCTGCGGCCCGCCGATGTCTCCGTCAACAGCGACCGCGGCAACAAGGACTTCGACAACGGCGGCACCGAGATCGGCGAGGCGCCCGGCAACTTCACCGACGACGACTCCTTCGAGCCGCGCGACGCGGTCAAGGGCGACGTCGCCCGGATGATCCTCTACATGGCCGTCCGCTACGACGGCGACGACGGCTTCCCGGACCTGGAGCCCAACGACAAGGTCGACAACGGCTCCGCCCCGAACATCGGGAAGATCTCCGTCCTCAAGGCGTGGAGCCAGGCCGACCCGCCGGACGCCTTCGAGCAGCACCGCAATCAGGTGATCTTCGACAAGTACCAGCACAACCGGAACCCGTTCATCGACCACCCCGAGTGGGTCAACGAGATCTGGTGACCCCGTTCCGGGCCGGGTTGACGCGCGTCGACCCGGCCCGGTCCACGCGCGTCGACCCGACACGCCGGAGCGGTTCGTGCCGATGAACCGTATGGAGCACTCCAGACGGCGACGCGCCCGGGGCCGTTCCTAGCGTGGGCGTCATGTCGTCAGCGAATTGGCCCTCCGTCAAAGCCGGTGCCGCAGCGGCCGTTTGCGCCGCGACCGTCGCCGTCTCCGCCCTGCCCGCCGCCGCCCACACCCCCGGGGACGGCCCCCACACGGCCGGCGACGCGCCGGCCACCGTCTCCGCCGCCCGCCTCGACCGCCCCGGCGTCCAGGTGCGCTCCGCGCCCGACGTCGACGAACCTCCCGATGTCTCCGCCCTGTCCTGGATGGTCACCGACGCCGACGACGGCCGGGTGCTCGCCGCCAAGGACGCCCACCGTGAACTGCCGCCCGCCTCCACCCTCAAAACCCTCTTCGCCCTCGCCGTGCTCCCGAAATTCGGTCAGGAGACCGTGCACACCGTCTCCGAGGACGACCTGGCGGGCATCATCCCCGGCAGCTCCCTCGTCGGCATCAAGGAAGACCTCCGGTACACCGTCGCCGACCTGTGGCGCGGCGTCTTCCTCAACTCGGGCAGCGACGCGGTCCGCACCCTCGCCGCGATGAACGGCGGCTGGGAGGCGACCTTGGACGACATGCGTGCGATGGCCGACCGCCTCGGTGCCCGCGACACCGACGTCGAGTCCGCCGACGGCTTCGACACGCCCGGCCAGCACTCCTCCGCCTACGACCTCACCCTCTTCGCCAAGGCGGGGCTCACCAACCGGGACTTCGCCCGCTTCGCCCGAACCAAGGAGGCGCAGTTCCCCGAGGCGGGCGGCCCGGACTCGTTCGGTATCCAGAACACCAACCGGCTGCTGGTCGGCTCGCACGGGGTGGAGCCGTACCCCGGTCTGATCGGCGTCAAGAACGGCTACACCTCGCAGGCGGGTAACACCCTCGTCGCCGCCGCCCGCCACGACGGCCGGACCCTGCTGGTCACCGTCATGAACCCGCAGTCCGGCAAGAACAACGCGGTCTACGAGGAGGCCCGCTCGCTCCTGGACTGGGGCTTCGACGCCGCGCCCGACATCGCGCCGGTCGCCATGCTGCCGGACCGCGTGGGACCGCCCACCGCCTCCCCGAAGCCGCACGACGACGGCCCGGACCCCCGCGAACCCGCCGCCGACCGTGCCGACCGCGCCGCCCACCGCCGCGCCGCCGACCGGGCTGCCGTGCTGCGCGCCGCCGCCGTGGGCCGCGCCTCCGGTACGGCGGACGGCCCGGGGCCGGGCGTCTGGTGGCTCACCGGAGTCGGGGCGGTGCTGGTCACCGGCTTCACGGTGGTTGTGTACCGCCGCCGCCGGAGCTGAGCCACGACCCCGGCCGGGACACCCGTACGGACGTACGACCGGTCGGGGATTCGGTGGACCGCTGGGGCGTTCCGGCAGGCGAGCCGTGACGCGACTGCCGTAACGGTGATGACTGCCGGGCACCACGCGGTGTAGCGTCCCGATCAGCTGTCGTGGTTCCGAAGTGCCGGACGCCCGTGTCGCCTTCACGGGCGTTCTTTCTGTGCGATACCTCTCCGGACCAGGGCGATCACCTCCGGCTCCCGCACCGCGGGAGCCGATACGAGCCCCTTGAACGAAGGAGACGGATATGGCCAGCGGAACCGTGAAGTGGTTCAACTCGGAAAAGGGCTTCGGCTTCATCGCGCAGGACGGCGGTGGCGCCGACGTCTTCGCGCACTACTCGAACATCGACGCCCAGGGCTTCCGGGAGCTCCAGGAGGGCCAGAAGGTGACGTTCGAGGTCACCCAGGGCCAGAAGGGCCCGCAGGCGGAGAAGATCCGCGTCGAGGCCTGAGCCCGGCCCACCACGGCGCCCGCCCCGCACACGCGGGGCGGGCGCCGTCGTGTGCGCGGGCGTGGTTCGTGCAGCGGTCCGGGGGCCCGGGAGACCGCCGGACGTACTCACCGAATGGCACATCTGCCCGCACCGGCCCCTTGGCGGGCCCGGTGGTCGTCGTACGCCGCGTGCCGGACGCCGGGCCGCCTGACCCGGGGCGGGGCCGGGCGGGGCAGGGCCCCGAGCGCTCGGGGCACCGCGGCGCGGGCGTGGCCGGTCCGCCGGACCGTGCGGTGCCCTGGGTGGCCCGGGGCCCGGAGCGCGCCACCGAGCTGCGCCGCTGTGGATAACCGCGGGCACTGTCGGACGGGTGTGCGAGGATCACGGTATGGGGATCTTCAGCAGGCGCGGCGATGACGTACCGCCGCCGGTCACAGGGCCGTTCCGCTTCACCGTCGCGGAGGTCTTCGTCGTGCCCGTGCGCGGTGTGGTGTTCACCGGGCGGGTCACGTCCGGCGCGATACGGACCGGGCAGCGCGGGCGTCTGCCGCTGCCCACGGGGCCGCGCGAGGTGACGGTCGCGTCCATCGAGGTCCGCCGCCGTCGGCGCGATCACGCCGCCGAGGGCGAGGAAGCGGGTCTCCACCTCGACGGGGTCACCGCCGCGGACCTCCCCCGCGAACTCGCCGCGGGCGGCGCCGTCCTGGACACCCGGCCGCTGCGCGGGCTGGAGATCACGGGGGAGTAGAGGTCCGGCGGGGCCGGTGCCCGGTGTGCGCGCCCCCTCGGAGCGTACGTACGCCTCAGGGCGGGCCTGTGGTCGTCACGCACGGAACGGCTGTACACGCCCTCGGGTGTTCAGCAGCCCGGCGCGCGCAGACCACCGGATGGGTGCCGCCCCGGACGGCCGCGCCCGGGGCGCCCGCTCGGGGTCACGGAAGGGGCGGGCGCGGCGCCGGGCGCGGCTCAGGGGTCAGGACTGCGGCGGCTGGCCCTTGTCGCCCCCGCCGAACTCGTCCTTCAGGCGCTGACGGCCCTTGTCGATCTGACCGCTGTACTTGCCCTGGGTCTTCTTGTCGGCGTAGTCGCCGGCCTTGTCGACGCCCTTACCGGCCTGTTCCTCGTGGCCTTTGAGCATGGACTTGAGCTTGTCGAGCATGGACATGGGTCATCCTCCCTCACGACGATCCCCGTCGGCTCCAGCATCGCCCCGGCCCCGGCGCCCCGCATCCGCGCGGCCCACGGCGCCGGGAGCCGTATCCGTCACCCGGCCGGGCCACGGATACGGCCTGGGCGGCGCAGCGGCGCCCCGCCCGGCGGGCGACCGGCCCGGCACCGGCCCAGAATGCAGCGGTGACCGATGAACACCGCACGCCCGACGGGCCCGCGCCCCGCCGCATCACACGCGACGAGGAACGCCGGCGGGCCCGGTCCGCGCTGGCCGGCCGCGCCCGGGACGCGGGAGAGCTGTCCCTCCTGCTGGACATGCTCGACCTCGACCCCGGCCACGACGGCTACCCCGAGGAGGACGACCCCGCCCCGCCCCGGAACGACGGCCCCCCACCGTGACCCCGTCCCGGCGTCACCGGCAGGAGGGCGGACAGGCGCCACCGGCAGCAGGGCGGACCGCGTCACCCGTGGGCTGAGGGGGCCACGCCACCGGCGGAACCGCTGCCGGGCCGGCCGGAGTCACGGCCGGTCACCTCCGCCGGGGTCACCACCTCCGTGATGCCACGGGCCGCCAGCCGGGCCGGGTCACCGGTGTCCCGGTCCAGTACCAGCGCGGGCCGGGCCCCGTCGGCCGCCAGACGGGCCCATGCCTCGAAGACCGGGCCGCCCGGCGCGCACACCGAGCGGTGCGGTGCCGTCCCGGGGTCGCCCACGCCGACGACGAGCGCGGTGGTACGCGGCGCCGGGGCGGGCGGCCGGGCGCGCCACGCGGCGGCCCGTCCGGCGAGGGCGTGCGCCGCGGGTTTCGCCGTGCCGTCGGTGGTGAACAGCCCGAGCCCGTACTCCAGTTCCGGGAAGTCCGCCAGCGCCCGGTCCACGTCGTGCGAGCACCACCACGTCACGCCCCACACGTCCGCGCAGTCCAGCGCGGCGTCCACGGTGGCGGCGGTGAAGCGCGCGACGCCCTCCGGCGGGATGTGCGGCGCGGGGGCGCCCACCTCCTGGAGCCACACCGGGCGGTGCGGATCGTCGGCCCACGCCTTCGACAGCTCGATCAGGTAGGCCGCGTGCTGCTCCGTCGCGGTGCCGGTGGCGCCGTGCCGCTGCGCCGTCCCGTTGAACACCCAGGAGTGCACCGCCGTCACCGCGCCCAGCCGGGCGGCGTGCGCGGGTGTGAACGGGTGCCCGTCCTGGTACCAGGCCGCGTCGTACGCGGCGTGCAGATGGGTCCGCCCCGGCGCCCCGCGCTCGCACGCCGCCAGCATCAGCTCCAGCCATGCCCCGGCCCGCGCCGCGTCGATCCGGTCCGGGTCGGGGTGCGGGCCGTCCGCGAACTGGTTGACCTCGTTGCCGACCGTCATCCCGAGGAACGCCGACCGGTCGGCGAGCGCGGCGGCCAGCGTCCGCAGGTACTCCTGCTGCCCGGCGACCACGTCCGGATCGGTGAACAGGTTCCGCCGGTGCCAGGTCCGCGTCCAGGCGGGCAGGAAGTCGAAGCTCGACAGATGCCCCTGGAGGCCGTCGACGGCCACGTCCAGGCCGCGCTCGGCGGCGGCGTCCGCCAGCGCCACCAGCTGCTCCACCGCCCGCGGCCGGATCAACGTCCGGTTGGGCTGGAACAGCGGCCACAGCGGGAAGATGCGGACATGGTCGAGACCGAGCCCGGCGACGGCGTCCAGATCGGCGCGTACCGCGTCCAGGTCGAAATCGAGCCAGTGGTGGAACCACCCCTGCGACGGCGTGTAGTTGACGCCGAAACGCGGCGGGCGGCGATCGGTGTCCTGCTCGGGCATGACGGCTCCTACGGGTCGGGGTACCTGCGGACACGGCCGGACGGAGACCGGACGCCGCCCCGCCCGGCCGTGTCCGCAGCAGCGGACCGACCCGGCCGGACGGCCCCGGACCTCCTCCCGTGCCCGCACCCTCGCCCGCCCCGCCGCGTCGGAAACACACCGGTGCCGCGACGACCGGCCGCGACGACCGGGAAGCCGGCGCCGCGCGGGGACCGCCACGGACCTGTGCCGCCCCGTCCCGCCCTGCCGCCCGCCCCGCCCGGTGCCACACTGAGCCGGGTGGGGCGGCGCAGCCGTCGCCGCCGCACGGCCCGGAACTCGCCCCGTCAGGAGGCACGGCCCATGGCCGACACCGCAGCGTCCGGCCCCGACCCCGGCGTCCGCACCCCGCCGGCGCGCCCTCTCGCGCTCGTCACCGGCGCCACCGGATACATCGGCGGACGCCTCGTACCGGAGCTGCTGGACGCCGGATACGCGGTCCGGGCCCTGGCCCGCACCCCGCAGAAGCTGCGCGACCACCCCTGGGCCGGCCGCACCGAGATCTACGCGGGCGACATCACCGACGTCGCCTCCGTCCGCGGCGCGCTCGACGGGGTGGACACCGCCTACTACCTGGTGCACGCCCTCGGCACCGGCACCACCTTCGAGGAGACCGACCGGCGCGCCGCCCGGATCTTCGCCCAGGAGGCCCGCGCCGCCGGGCTCCGCCGCCTCGTCTACCTCGGCGGCCTCACCCCGCCCGGCGTCCCGCGCGAGAAACTCTCCCCGCATCTGCGCTCTCGCGCAGAGGTCGCCGACACCCTGCTCGCCTCCGGCGTCCCCACCGCCGTCCTGCGCGCCGCGGTGATCATCGGCTCCGGCTCCACCTCGTTCGAGATGCTCCGCTACCTCACCGAACGCCTCCCGGTGATGGTCACACCCAGCTGGGTCGCCACCCGCATCCAGCCCATCGCCGTCCGCGACGTCCTGCGCTACCTCGTCGGCTGCGCCGCCCTGCCCGACGACGTCTGCCGCTCCTTCGACATCGGCGGGCCGGACGTCCTCACCTACCGCGACATGATGCAGCGCTACGCCCGCGTCGCCGGGCTGCCCGGCCGCTTCATCGTCCCCGTCCCGATGCTCACCCCCAAACTCTCCAGCCACTGGGTCGGCCTGGTCACCCCGGTCCCGAGCGGTATCGCCCGGCCGCTCGCCGAATCGCTGCGTCACGAGGTCGTCTGCCGCGAACACGACATCGCCCGGTACGTCCCGGACCCGCCCGGCTGCCCGCTCCCGCTCGACGAGGCGCTGGCCCTGGCACTGCGCCGGATCAAGGAGGCCAAGGTCGCCACCCGCTGGACCGGCGCCGCGGTCCCCGGCGCCCCCGCCGAACCGCTGCCCACCGACCCCGACTGGGCGGGCGGCAGCCTCTACACGGACCGCCGCCGGCGCTTCGTGGCCGCCACCCCCGAGGCGCTCTGGCGGGTCGTGGAGGGCATCGGCGGCGAACACGGCTGGTACTCGTTCCCCGCCGCCTGGGCGCTGCGCGGACTCCTGGACCGGCTGGCCGGCGGCGTCGGGCTGCGCCGTGGCCGCCGCGACGCCGCCCGGTTGCGGGCCGGTGACTCCCTCGACTTCTGGCGCGTCGAGGAGATCGCCCCCGGGCGGCTGCTGCGGCTGCGTGCCGAGATGCGGCTGCCGGGTCTGGCCTGGCTGGAGATGACCGTCGGCCGGGACGCCCGGGGCCGTACCGTCTACGGCCAGCGCGCCCTTTTCCATCCGCGCGGACTGGCCGGGCACGCCTACTGGTGGTCCGTCGCGCCGTTCCATGCCGTGGTGTTCGGCGGTATGGCCCGTAATATCGCCCGCGCGGCGGAGAATTCCTCCGGCGCCGGATGACGGCACGGAAACGGGGGCGGCGGATTCCGGGCACCGGCCCCGGAATCCGCCGCCCGGCTCTTTCAGCTGTGGGTGACGATTCCGGGGGCGAGCTTCCCGCAATTCGTACCGTTGACATTGACGCTGACGTTCTCGATCGCGCCGCCCCAGTCCACGCAACGGCCCTTCGCCGCCAAATAGACCGGGCCTGCGTAACTGGTGAAGAGGCCGTCGTCGAAGACCGGCTCGGAACTGCCGTCGGACGGCCCGAGATAGGTGGAGATCTCGACCGGGCTGCCGGTGGTCGTGCGGACCGTCACCACGCAGTTCTTGCCGGTCTTGCCGCTGTAGGTGAGAAAGACGGTGCCTTTGCCGGTGATCTCCGCGGAATTCACGACGCTGTATCCGCTGCCGCAGGCACCGTTGTACGTGGCGCCTTTCACGGCGGGCGCCGCGGAAGCGGTTGTGGTGGCGGCCAGGGAAGTCAGTGAGGCCAGCGCCAGAACGGAAAATCCGGCCAGGACACGGGAACGCTGCATGGGAATACCCCCGTCGGGTGGTGGTTCCTTCGCGTGGTCATTTCGCAGAGTTGGACGCCGCGCACCGGAAAAGGGTTGTACCTCCCGCGGGTGAAGCCACCGCGTATTGTTCGAAGATGAGGGCTGACGTGCGCAAAGGCCTGGGAAAAAATCCGCGGCCACCGCCCGGACACGGCGGACGGCCGGCCCCGGCGCCGTCTCGGGCGCGGGAGCCGGCCGTCCGCCGTGTCCGGTGCGGGCGTCAGCCGTTGGCGAGCGCCTGGAGCCGGCTGAGGGAGCCGTTGAAGCGGTCGCGGTCACCGACCGTCTTCCCGCTGGAGGTGTACTGCCAGATGGTCTGGAACGTCCAGCCGGCCGGCAGCGCGCCCACGGACGAGCCGTACCGCGGGACCCAGAGCGGATTGGTCTTCCCGAACTTCTTGGAGTTCCCGGTGCACTGCTTCCACCAGTTGGTGGAGGTGTAGATGACGGCGTCCCGCTTGGTCGCGGCGCGGTAGGTCTTGGTGAAGTCCGCGATCCAGTCGACCATCGCGGCGGCGCTCTTGCCGTAACAGGTCGCCCCGTAGGGGTTGTACTCCAGGTCCAGCGCCCCGGGCAGCGTCCTGCCGTCCTTCGACCAGGCGCCGCCCTGCTTCGCGAAGTACTTCGCCTGCGCCGCGCCGCTGGAGTGGTCCGGCAGCGCGAAGTGGTACGCGCCGTGGATGATCTTCGCGTCGTACGCCCCCTTGTACTGCTGGGTGAAGTACGGGTTCTTGTACGTCGTCCCCTCGGTCGCCTTGACGTACGCGAAACGCACTCCGCCCTGCCGCAGCGCGGACCAGCCCACGTTGCCGTTGTGGCTGGAGACATCGACGCCCTCGACCGACGCGAGTGAGCTGGACTCCGACGTCCCCTGATCGTCCGTGTCCTGATCATCCGTATCCTGGCCGCCGGCCCGGTCACCCCCCTCGTGGGCGGCGATGGTGGAGCCCATCCAGTCCTGGTCGGGGTGGGCCGGTTCCTTGTCGCTCCCGGCGGCCGCGGTGTCGCCGCCGGTGGTGGCGGCCGCGGCGGCGGGCAGGGCGAGCGGCAGGGCGAGCGCGGTGAGGAGGGTGAGGGTCCCGGCCGTGGCGGGGAACGCACGGCGGGCGGGTCCGGAACTGCGCAAGGGCATCGGGTGCCTCCGAAAGCCATCGGTGAGGGTCGGCTCGGCAGACTGTGAGCAGATTCCTGCCGATAACAAGACGTATACGCTCATCTGCCCACGGTGAAGACCCGATGGCCCGTCAGTCCGCCATTCAGCCGGTCGCTCTCACCCGGCCGGCCGCCGCTGACGGCGTGTCGGCCGGTGCCGTGCGCCCCGGTGTGCCAACGCCGCAGCGGGCCCCGGTCGGTCGGGGCCCGCTGCGGGCTGCGGACGAGGCGCACGCGCCAGTCGCCTCGGTCCGCGGTCCCGTCCGCGCGGTCCGGCGCGGTGCCGGTCCCCGCGTGCGTCAGCGCGGTGTCACTCCGTGTCAGTAGGCGGAGTTGACGTTGTCGATGGAGCCGTAGCGGTGGGCGGCGTAGTTGGCTGCGGCGGTGATGTTGGCGACGGGGTCGGTGAGCTTATGGGCGGTGCCCTTGACGTGGTAGGTGTCGAAGGTGGGCTGGATGACCTGGAGGAGGCCCTTGGAGGGGATGCCGTTGATGGCGTTGATGTCCCAGTCGTTGACGGCGTTGGGGTTGCCGGAGGATTCGCGCATGATGTTGCGGTGCAGGCCCTCGTAGCTGCCGGGTATGCCCTTGTTCTTCATGATGTCGAGGGACTGGCGGATCCAGCCGTCGAGGTTGTTCGCGTACGGCTTCGGGGCCTTCGGGGCGGCCTTGGGTGCCGCCTTCGGTGCGAGGGAGGCGCGCTCCATGGAGCGGTTGGCGGCTTCCTGCGCGGCCCGGTCCTGCTTCGCGACGGCGGTGACCTTCAGGCCGTCGGCGACCGACGCGGCGACATCCGCGGGCTTGGCCTCGGCGGTCGTCGCCTCACCGGTGAGGACCTTCGGCAGGCCGTTGGCGCTCACGGGCTTGACGGCGGTCGGGGCGTGCGACGCGGCGGGCTGGGCGTGGCCGGGGGTCGCGGTGGCGGTCAGGGCGCCGGTGGCACCGGCGGCGACGAGCACGGCGGCGGCGACCTTCTGGGTGCGGGTGACGCGGGCGTTGCGGAGCAGGGCGAAACGGGACATGCGGTGGTGACCTCTTCCGAGTGGGGTGCGGGGGAGCGGCCTTCGGTGGCGCGTGGAGAACCGAGGGGCCGCGCTCGCTCACCGGGTCGGGAGGAGTTTCGTCGGCACGTTCTCGGTGCTTGCGGGATCCATGGTTAGCGCTGTCCGTCAACAGTGGCAATGATGTGACGTACTACCCCTCATAGTGAGATGCGGCGATATGTCCGATGTTGTGGTCCTTTTATCCCGCGCCGGCGGGGTGGTGCGGCCACTACCGGGCCTCGTAGGTGACGTGCGTCCTGTGCCCGGGGTCACCCGGCGCCCGCTCTCCGGGGCTCGGGTATGTGGCCTGGGCCACGGCCGCGGCGGGTCCGGATCCGAGAGGGCCGCGGGCCCCGGTGTCCCGCGTCGCGGCCGTGCGGGGCGCCCGATACGGCGGAGTCGGTGGGCCGTTCGCCGCAGCGCCCGGACTGTCGCGGCCGTGCGGGGCGCGCCCTTCGCCGAGGGTGGGGGCGACCCAGCCCCGCACCGTAAGGAAGCGCCCATGTTCCGTCGTCTGACCGCCCTGGCCGCCGCCGTCTGTGTCGCAGGTGTCCTGGCCGCCGGTACGGCCGCCGCGTCCCCCGCCGACGACCACGACCTCACGCCCAAGGAGAAGGCCGGTCTGGAGTTCGCCGGAGAGGTCGTCGGCTCGCTCCTCGGTATCGGGCCGCTGGGCAACCTCGTCCGGTAGGCGGCCGCGTACGACGACGAGGGCCCCGTCCGCGGGAAGCGGAGGGGGCCCTCGTCGGTGGTGCGACCGGTCCGTGCCGGTCGCCCGTGATGTCGCCGTCAGTGGTGACGGACGTCAACTTCCGTGTCAGTAGGCGGAGTTGACGTTGTCGATGGAGCCGTAGCGGTGGGCGGCGTAGTTGGCTGCGGCGGTGATGTTGGCGACGGGGTCGGTGAGCTTATGGGCGGTGCCCTTGACGTGGTAGGTGTCGAAGGTGGGCTGGATGACCTGGAGGAGGCCCTTGGAGGGGATGCCGTTGATGGCGTTGATGTCCCAGTCGTTGACGGCGTTGGGGTTGCCGGAGGATTCGCGCATGATGTTGCGGTGCAGGCCCTCGTAGGAGCCGGGTATGCCCTTGTTCTTCATGATGTCGAGGGACTGGCGGATCCAGCCGTCGAGGTTGTTCGCGTACGACTTCGGGGCCTGGCGCTCGGCGGAGCGGGTGGCGGCCTGCTTGGCGGCGTGCCCCTGCTTCTCGACGGCGGTGACCTTCAGGTGACCGGCGGCGGACACCGTGGCGGAGGCGGACCCGTCGCTCTCGGGGGCCACGGTCTTGGGCAGACCGTTGGCGCTCACGGGCTTGACGGCGGCCGGGGCGTGCGCGGAGGCGGCCGGCGCGGCCTGGCTCGGGGCGGCCGTCACGGCGAGGGCGGTGGTGGCGCCGGCGGCGGCCAGCACGGCGGTGGCGACCTTCTGGGTGCGGGTGATGCGGACGTTGCGGAGCAGGGCGAAACGGGACATGCGGTGGTGACCTCTTCTCAGGCGCTCGTGCGGGGGTGGCCTTCGGTGGCACGGGGGAACCGAGGGTCAGGCCGCGCTCACTCACCAGGGGAGGAGTCCGCCGGCACGTTCTCGGTGCTTGCGGGATCCATGGTTAGCGCCGTCCGGAAGCGGTGACAATGATGTGACGTACTACCCCTCGTAGTGATGTGAGGAGAGATGTCCGGAGTTATCCGTGTTTTTTGGAGTGCAGTGGGCCCCGGGAACGACTAACCGCCCTCGTACGTGACGTACGTCCTGTGCCTCGCCTCACTCCGCGGCGGCCGGAACGCACGGCGCGCAGGGCGCTGAAGTGGCCCGCGCCACAGGAGAAGAAGGGGTGCGGTCCGGACGGCCGGACGGGGCCCGCCCCGGTCGTCCGGACCGCGTCCGGCCTGCGGGACCGAGGTGCGTCCGCGCTGGTGGGAGGCGTGCGGCCCGGGGGAGCGGCGGCCGGGCGCCAAGGGTGCGGCAGGGCCGGGGCGCAACGGATGCGCCGCCGGGCCCGCCGCGGTCCGCGCTCGCACCCGGGCCGGGCCCGTACCGCGGCGCGGCGTACCGGCGTACCGGTCGGGCTCAGACGTACGCCGCCGCCCCGCCCGTCGGTTCGTCGTCGCGGGGGACCGGTGCCAGGGCCGGGGCTGAGGAGAGAGGGCGGCCGGTGAAGAAGCGGGCGGTGAGGTCGGCGACCGCCTGGGGGCGCTCCAGAACGACCCAGTGGTCGGCGTCCGGGATCACCAAAAAGCGGCTGCCGTCGATGGTGGCGGCGAAACGCCGCTGGTGGGCAGGGGTGGTCACGGTGTCGTGGGCGCCGCTGAACACCAGTGTCGGCACACCGGACAGCCCGCCGGAGAAGTCCGGGCGGTCGGTCACCGCACGGCACAGCGAGTCGAGCGCGTGCGGGGAGGTCCGGGCCGCCCGGAGCATCGACCGCCGGACGTAGCGGTAGGCCAGCCGCCGCCGCGTGACGTACCGCCCCTCGTCGAGGCAGAGCAGCCCGTCAGCGGCGAGCGTCGCGAAGGCGTCCACCTCGCCCCGCCGCAGCTCGGCGGCGGCGCGCTCCCAGTGGGCGTACTGCTCCGGGCCGATCCGGGACGGGACGCCGCCCAGCACCAGCCGGGCGATACGGGAGGGGAAGCGCCGGGCGCAGCCGAAGGCGAGTCCGGCGCCGTAGGAGAAGCCGAAGAGGTTGACGCGGGTCAGGCCCAGGTCGTCGAGGACGTGCTCGATCGCCCGGCACAGCAGGTCGGCGCTCGGGCCGGGCGGCAGCGGGTCGGCGCCCCCCATGCCCGGCAGATCGGCGGTGATCACGTTCGCCACCGGCTTCAGCCGCTCCTCCATCTGCGGCCATCCGAACATGCCCTGGAGGGCGCCGCCCAGCACCATGACGGGTTCGGTGAGCGTGTCCGGACGGTCCGGGTGGCGCAGCAGCCGGTAGGCGTAGGAGATCCCGTCCACCGACA
The DNA here is from genome assembly GCF_055567035.1 of Streptomyces sp. NPDC027185. NCBI lineage: Bacteria > Bacillati > Actinomycetota > Actinomycetes > Kitasatosporales > Streptomycetaceae > Streptomyces > Streptomyces sp. NPDC027185. Next base: position 514,572 of record NZ_JBVHRF010000003.1, read on the forward strand.
GGGAGCGGATCGTTTCCTCGGGCATGACGGTTCCTTCTCGGGAGATCCGCGGGAGGGGGAGGTGTGCCTCAGGCACGGGCCAGGACGAGTGCGGCGTTGTGGCCGCCGAAGCCGAGCGACGTCTTGGCCGCCCAGTCGAAGGGCGCGGACCGTGCCGCGCCGCGCACGATCTCCAGGGGGATCCGGGGATCGGGCGTGTCCAGATTGGCGGTCGGCGGAACCAGCTGCGACTCCAGCGCGAGGACGGTGAGCGCGGTCTCGATACCGCCGGCCGCCCCCAGGGTGTGCCCGGTCATCGCCTTGGTGGAGGTGACCAGCGCGTCCTCGCCCAGGACCCGGCGGAGCATCGCCGCCTCGATCCGGTCGTTGACGACGGTCGAGGTGCCGTGCGCGTTGACATGGCCGATCTCGCGCGGGCCGACCCCGGCGTCGGCGAGCGCGGTGCGCAGCGCGCGTTCGATACCGCGGCCCTCCGGGTCCGGGGCGACCGCGGCGTACGCGTCGCTGGACGCGCCGTACCCGGCGACGTGGGCCCGGACCGTCGCCCCGCGGGCCCGCGCGTGCTCGGGGCGCTCCAGGACGAGCAGCCCGGCGCCCTCGCCGATGACGAAGCCGTCCCGGTCGGCGTCGAACGGGCGGCAGGCGGCCGCCGGATCCTGACGGCGGGTGGAGACCGCCTTCATCTGGCAGGCGCTGGCGATCAGCAGCCGGGAGCAGACCGATTCGGCGCCGCCCGCGACGGCGATGTCGCAGGCGCCGGAGCGGAGCAGCTGATGGGCGGTGCCCAGCGCGACGGTGCCCGAGGAGCAGGCGGTGGCCACGCCCAGGCTGGGGCCCTGCGCGCCGAGATCCATCGCGACGCTGCTGGCCGCGCTGTTGATGACGGAGAGCGGCGCGAGCTTGGGGGAGATCCGGCGGGCGCCGCGCTCCAGCAGCGTGGTGTGCTGCTCGTCGTAGAACGGCAGCCCGCCGTGGGCCGAGCCGATGACGACGGCGACGCGGGTGCCGTCCCAGTCCTCGTGGTCGATCCCGGCGTCGGCCAGCGCCTCCCGGGCGGCGACCACCGCGAGCTGCGCGAAGCGGTCCATCAGCCGCTGGGCGGCGACGCCCAGGACCTCGGTGGTGTCCAGATCGTCGACGCCGTACATGAAGTCGCAGGGCAGATCGGTCAGTTCGGGGCGATGGCGGACGCCGACGGGGGTGGTCTCGCCGGTGACGGTGTGCCAGGTGGCCTTGGCGCCGACGCCCGCGGCGGTGACCAGACCGACGCCCGTCACGGCCGCGGCGAACGGCGTGTGGGCCGTCACGCGGCGACTTCGCCGTCGATGGCCGCCACCAGCGCTCCCACGGTGTCCCGGGAGGTGAGCGTGACCTCGTCGAGGTCGACGTCGAGGCGGTCCTCGATGAGCAGCCGCAGCTCCTCCAGGGCGAGCGAGTCCATCCGCAGGTGCTGGAGCGAGGTCTCGGCGGTGACGGCGGCCGGATCGACCCCGAATCGCTGGACCAGCAGGGTGTTGACGACTTCTGCCGCGTTCACGTGGCACTCCTCCGCTTTCTTAGGCGCTGTTGCCAACCGCGTCCTGGCGGGGCTCGCCGGCGGCTCCGGCTGGTTCGGCGGCACCCTTTATACGTCTTCGTCCGGAAGACTCCCCAACGCCGTTCGCTCGATGGGGTGAGGGGCTCCGCAGGGGGCGCACGCGGGGTGCGCGCCCCTGCCCGTACGGCGCGGAAGGCACTCGCCCCGTCTAACGGCGCGGGGCGACGGGAGGGTACGGGGCGTGGCCGGATCGAGGGGGGTGCGGCGGCCGGTCCGCGCGGATCACGCCTCGTCGAGGGCGTGGGTCACCCGGCTCAACAGGCCGCGCAGGGTACGCAGTTCCGCCAGCTCCAGGCCGGTGGCGGCGAGCATCCGGTGGGGGACGGGCAGGGCGCGCTCGCGCAGGGCGGCGCCGGTGTCGGTGAGGTGGACGGTGACCGAGCGTTCGTCCTCCGTGCTCCGTTCGCGGCGTACCAGACCCGCCGTCTCCAGGCGCTTGAGGAGCGGGGAGAGGGTGCCGGAGTCGAGGCGCAGCCGCTCGCCGATGGATTTGACGGGGAGCGGGCCGTCCTCCCACAGCACGAGCATCACCAGGTACTGCGGGTACGTCAGTCCGAGGTCCTTGAGGGCGTCCCGGTAGACGGCGCCGAAGGCGCGTGAGGCGGCGTGCAGGGAGAAGCAGACCTGGTGGTCGAGGCGGAGCAGGTCGGCGTCGGAGAGCGGGGCGTCGGGGGAGCCGGTGGGGCTGGAGGAGGCGGCCATGGGTCCAGGTTAGCTCGACGCGGCATTGAATGGCACACCATTGAGTTGTGTACAACTCAATTGTGTGCCATTGTTCTCTGCGGCGGCCGGGACGCGGCCGCCGGAACCGGAGGGAAACCCCATGGACGCGCTCTACACCGCCGCCGCCACCGCCAACGGCCGCGAGGGCCGCGCCGTCAGCTCCGACGGACAGCTCGACCTCGCGCTCGCCATGCCGCCCGCACTCGGCGGCAACGGCGCGGGCACCAACCCCGAGCAGCTCTTCGCCGCCGGGTACGCCGCCTGCTTCGCCAGCGCGATGGCGCAGGTCGGACGCCAGATGAAGACCGACACCGCGGAGGTGTCGGTCACCGCCGAGGTCTCGATCGGCAAGGACGACACCGGCTTCGGCCTCGCCGTCGTCATGCGCGTCGAACTGCCCGAGGCTCTCGCGGGCGAGCGGGGACGAGAACTCGTCGAGGCCACCCACCGCTTCTGCCCGTACTCCAAGGCCACCCGCGGCAACATCGACGTCGAGCTGGTCATCGAGTGAGAAGTGGGGCGGGCGGCGCCGTCGCCCGCCCCTCCCGAGCCGTCACGCGGGGGTTTTGCGCCCGGTCCGGCCCAGGTGCCGCCACAGGAAATCGACCTGGTGGCGCAGGAGGTTCGCGAAGAGCGCCGGGTCGGTGGGCGCGTGGGCCGTGCCGGGCAGCGGCAGCACCTCGTGCGGGCGGCCGGCGGCCAGCAGCGCGGCGGAGAGCCGCAGGGTGTGGGCGGCGTGGACGTTGCCGTCCGCCAGCCCGTGCATCAGCAGCAGCGGCCGGGTCAGCAGCGGCGCCTCCCGCACCAGGTCGCACGCGTCGTACCGCTCGGGGTGCGCGTCCGGATGGCCGAGGAACCGCTCGCGCCAGTGGGTGTCGTACAGCCGCGGGTCGTAAGGGCCCGCGCCCGCGACCGCCGCGTGGAAGAGGTCGGGACGCCGCACCACCGCCGCCACGGCGAGCATCCCGGAGAACGACCAGCCGCGTACGGCGACCCGGCCCGGATCCAGCTCCGGGAACCGCCGCAGCACCTCCTCCAGCGCCGCCGCCTGATCCTCCAGCGCCGCCGACAGGACATCGCCGTGGACCGCGCGCTCCCAGTCCGGGGAGCGACCCGGCGTGCCGCGGCCGTCGGTCACCAGCACCGCGAAGCCCTGCTCGGCGAACCACTGCGAGACGAACATCATCGGCGCCTGGTCGTCGGTCACCCGCTGGAGCGCCGGTCCCGCGTACGGATCGACCAGCACCGGCAGCCGCCCGCCGCCCGGACGGTGCCACGACGGCAGCAGGAGCCGGCTGCGCAGCGCCCGCCCGGTGACCGTCAGCCGCCGCTCGCGCAGCGCCAGTACGGGCCGCTCGGCGTACGAGGCCACCGGCAGGTCCGGGCGCCCGGAGCGCGCCACCACCACCGTCGCGCCGGGCCGGTGCGGCTCCCGGGCGATCCGGACCAGCGTGGGGCCGCCGCGTACCCCGGTGTGCACGCCCGCGGTGGTGGTCAGCGGACGGGCGCCGTCCCGTGGCCGCCAGCTCCACAGCGCCTGCCCGGTCACGTCCGCACCCGCCGTGAACAGCACCTCCTCGCCGCTCACCCCGAGGACCTCCCGCACCTGGAGCCCGTCGGGGGTGACGGGCGTACCGCCGACGGTCAGCCGCCGGGTGCCGCCGGGACCCCCGGTGTCGTGGTGCGCCACCAGCGCACCGGACGCGGTACGCGCCGGGGTACCCGGCACCGGCGTCACCCAGCACCGGTCACGCACGTCGGCCAGGAGCGACGTCCGTCCGTCGGCCGGGTCGATCGCGTACGTCCGCAGGGTGCGCTGGTCCCGGCTCTGCACCGCGGCGAACGGACCGTGCGCGTCCCAGCCGGCCGCCGTCAGGTACGGGAACCGGGCCCGGTCGAGGGCGACTTCGGTGCGGGGGCCGCCCGCGGCCGGGACCAGCCACAGCGTCACCTCCGCGTTGGCGGTGCCCGCGGCCGGATACCGCACCGTGCGGGGCGGCCGGTCGGGGTGGGCCGGATCGGCGAGGTACCAGCGGGCGACGGCGCTCTCGTCGACGCGCGCCACCAGCAGGCGGGAGCCGTCCGGCGCCCACCAGTACCCCCGGTCGCGGCCGATCGAGGCGGTCGCCGCGTACTCGGCGGCGCCGAAGCGGACATCGGGCCCGTCCGGCACGGCGACGACGCGGTCCCCGGTGCCGTCCGCGCCGGTCACGCGCAGCGCGCCGGCCGCGAGATAGGCGATCCGGCGGCCCGCCGGATCGGGCCGCGGGTCCGACGGACACCCGGCGACGGGCACTCTCCGCACCCGGCCGGTCGCGGTCTCCACCGCCCACAGCGCCCCGCCGCACAGGCAGACGGCGAGCGTGCCCGCGGCGTCGGTGGCGTACGCCGTGACGCCGTCGCCGGGCGGGCCCGCGCCGTACGCCGGAGCGGCCGGATCGAACAGCGGCCGCTCCCGGCCCGTCGCGGTGTCCAGCGCCCACAGAGACCGCACCGGATCGTCGCCCGCGGCGCTGCGCAGGAAAAGGACGGTGGCGCCGTCGGGCGTGACGGTGAACCGGTCGGGGGCGCCCAGCGCGAAGCGGCGGGTGCGCAGGAACTGATGCGGAAGGCTCTCGGGCGGCTGCATGGCGGACAGGGTGAGGCGCCCCGGCCGCGGAGCCCTACTGTTTCGTCCCGGTACGAAAGGCGCGCGGGGCGGACGGAGCCGCCGGAGCGCCGGTGACCTGGGCGGATGAGGCGATGAGGGCGGTGGAGCGGGGACCGGCCGCGAGGTCCGGGGAGAGAGCCCGACGGGCGCCCTTCCTCGGCGGGACGGCATCCTGGGGCCTTCCCGGACGCGGTGAACGGTCCGGTGAGACCGGTGGGCCGGCGCTCGGCGCACCGGAAACCTCCGGGACGAAAGGACGCCTTCCGGCCACGTGGCCCGGCGCGGGAGGCGGACCGACGGCGTACCGGGCCGCGCGGCGGGTGCCGAGGGCGGCGGACAGCGGTCCGGCGGGGACACCGGCCGGGTGACGGACGAGGAAGGGCAGCACCGCATGGGGGAGTGGCTGGTCGACGCGGAGGTGCTGGCGCGGAGCCGGTTCGTGCTCTCCCCGCTGATCGAGACGGTCGCGACGCTCCGGACACTGACCGCGTGCCCGCTCCCCGCCCGGCGCGGCGGGCACCCGTCGGCCCCGGAGGCGTTGCGCGCGCGGCTCGCCGCCGATCCGTTCGTCCGTGCCTGGGCGGCGGCCGGGGTCGGTGTCCGCTGGACGCCCGACTTCCTCACCCGGCCCCCGCGCCACGACGCGCCCGCCTTCGCCGGGGAACTGGCCCGGGTCCGCGCCACCCCCGCCCCCGAGGCCCGCGCCGACCTCGCCACGGCCTGCGGCGGGCGGCTGCCCCGGGCGCTGGACGTACCCGACCCGGCGGGCCGCGCCGCCGACCTCCTCGACACGGTGTGGCAGCACCTCGTCCGCCCCGACTGGCCGCGCCGCCGCCGGGTGCTGGAGGCCGACGTCATCGGGCGGGCGCACCGGCTGAGCCGTCACGGCTGGGCCGCCGCCCTCGCCGACCTCGGCCCGCGCACCCGCTGGCTCGGCAACGGCCGCCTGCGCATCAACGGCGCCGACCGCCCCGCCCGCGACCTCACCGGCGCCGACCTCGTCCTCGTCCCCGTCGGCGGTCCGAACGGCTGGGTCGCCTGGGAACTGCCCGAGCGGTACGCGATGATCTACCCCGCGTCCGGCACGGCCCGCGCGGACGATCCGCGTGCCACGCCCGCCGCCCCGCCGCCCGTACCCGAACCGCTCGCCCGCCTCCTGGGAACCAACCGCGCCACCCTCCTGACCCTCCTCGGCCCGCCCCGGAGCACCAGTCAGCTCGCCGCCCTGACCGGCCTCGGCCTCGGCTCCGTCGGCGGGCATCTGAAGATCCTGCTCGACGCCGGGCTGGTGACCCGCCGCCGGGCCGGGGCCTCGGTCCTCTACCGCCGCACCCCGGTCGCCGACGCGCTCCTCGACGCCCCGGGCACCACCGGCGGCTGACCCGGGCCAGGATCGGGCGCCCCGCACACGCGAGGCCCGACCGGCTGCCCCCGCGCCCGCGCGTGCCTCGCCCGATCGGTCCGTACGGGCGCGACAGCCCCCACCGGCGCTCCTAGGGTCGGCCGTGTGACCGCCCTGACCAGCTCAGAAGCCCTGGGGGGCGTCCGCGAAGTCCCGCCCGGCCCGCTCTCGCGGCGGACGACGGTACCGCGCGGACGCCCCCTGCCCCCGCCCGCCAGGTCCCGCGGGGGACGGCCGTGACCGCCCCGCCCGGCGCGCCGCGCGACATCGGGCTGCGCATCGAGGGCGGTGTGGCCGAACCGGAGGAGCTGGCGGCGATCACCGTGATCCTCTACGCCCGGCTCGCCGCCGGCGTCGGCGCCGACGCCGCCGACTGGGTCGTCCCCCCGGACGATTCCGAACGCCACCACCACCCACCGCGCTCCGCCTGCTGGTCCGGCTGCTGGTGCTGCGGCTGACCTGCCCGCCCGGGAAGATTTGCGGCATCCGCTGACGAACCCGCCACACCCGGAGCCCCGTTCCGCGGTCGCTTGGGGAAAACCGGCCCGCGCCCGGCAGAATCCGTACCGGGCTCCGTGTGCACGGCGCCGTACAGCCGGAAGCGGAGCGGGAGGACCGATACGTGGTGGAGCATCAGGTGACGGGCGGGGGCGGGGGCGGGGAGCCGGAGGCGCCACCGGTGGCGGCGCAGGAGCGGCGGCTCCGCCGGGACCTGGGTTTCTGGGGCCTGACCGCGATCGGCTTCTCCAACATCGTCGGCTCCGGCTGGCTCTTCGCCGCCCTCTACGCCGCGCAGACCGCGGGCCCGGCCTCCCTGCTCTCCTGGGTGGGCGCCGGTCTGCTCTGCGCGCTGGTCGCCCTCGTCATGATCGAACTGGGCGCCTCCCGGCCCGAGGGCGGCGGCACCGTCCGTTGGCCGCTGCACGCCGGCGGCCCCCTCGTCGGCACGCTCGTCGGCTGGTCGGTACTGCTGTCGGTCGGCGGCACCGCGGCCGAGATCAGCGCGATCATGCAGTACGCCGCGCACTATCTGCCCGACCTCTACAACGGGAAGACGCTCTCCGCCTCAGGCGTGGCGCTCGCCGCCGGGCTCAGCGTGGTGCTGACCGTGCTGAACTGGTTCGCGGTGCGGATGTTCGCCCGGCTCAACAACCTCATCTCGGTCTTCAAGATCGTCGTGCCGGTGCTCACCGTGGCCGCCCTCCTCGCCTCCGGCTGGCACTCCGGCCGCCTCACCGACCACGGCGGCTTCGCCCCGTACGGCTACGCCGCCTGTCTGACCGCACTCGCCGGCGGCGGCATCGTCTACTCCGTCAACGGCTTCCAGGCGCCGCTGGACTTCTCCGGTGAGACCCGCAACCCGCGCCGCACCCTGCCCGCCGCCGTCCTCGCCGGGATCGGGCTGGCCGTGCTGATGTACCTCGCGCTCCAGGTGGCGTTCCTGTTCGCGGTGCCCGAGTCGCTGCTCGGCGGCGGCTGGCACGGCGTCTCCTTCGAATCGCCCTTCGGCCAGCTCGCCCTCATCCTCAACCTGCACTGGCTCTCCAGCCTGCTCTACGCCGACGCCGTCCTCTCACCCGGCGGCTCCGCGTACGTCGGCGTGGCCCTCGACGCCCGTCACACCTACGCGCTCGCCAAGAACGGCACCATCCCGCGCTACTTCATGAAGGTGGACGCCCGCTCCGGTGTGCCCCGCCGGGCCCTGGTCGTCAACCTCGCCGTGATCGTCCTCTTCCTGCTGCCGATCGGCGGCTGGCAGCAGATCGTGAGCGTGATGGGCGACATGTACCTGCTGATCTACGCGGCGTCGGCGGTGGCCGCCGCCGTCTTCCGCGCCGACCCGGGCACCGTCACCGCCGGCTGGGTGCCGGGGCTGCGCTGGCTGGCACCCGTGAGCTTCGTGGTGGCGAGCGAGTTCGTCTACTGGTCGGGCTGGGAGGCGCTGCACCTGGCGCTCCCGATGGTCCTCGGCGGACTGCTCCTCTTCCTCCTCATGCGGCGCCCCGGCAGTGTCCCCGCCCCCGGTGAGCCGCCCCGCCGCCCGCTCGCCGCCGAACTGCGCACCGGCGCCTGGCTGGTCTGCTACCTCGCCGCGCTGACCGTCCTGTCCAAGCTCGGCTCCTTCGGCGGCACCGGCCTGCTGCCCGCCCCGTACGACTCCCTCACCGTCGCCGCCCTGTCCCTGGCGCTGTTCGTCTGGGCGGTCCGCTCCGGCCTCCGCTACCTGGCGGCCGTACCGGCCCCGGCTCCGGTACCGGTGGACTGAGCGGTACGCAGCGGTACGCAGCGGGACCGGCGGCACGGGCGCGGGGCGGTCGTACGTCCCGCTCGCGCCGGGCCCCGGCGGCGCCACCGCCCGCCGGGCGGGAACGGGCATACCGGCCTATCCTGACGGGAGCTTCCGCACCGGCCCGCCCGGTCGGCCGGCGGGGGCACCAGGAGGCGGCAACCGAGCGCCGCGTGCGCCTCCCGCGGCGGACCCGAGACCCGCACCACGGAGGCGTCCATGTTCCGGCGGCGTCCCGCGCGGGAGGCGAGCGCCGACGATCTGCTGTCGACGCTCGGCCGGCTCACCGCCCAGGCCAGGGCCGGGGCCGAACTCCAGCGCGCCCGGGTCGAACTGGCCGAGGCGCTCCAACGGGAGATGCTGCCGGCCGTCCTGCCCGGCGTCCCCGGGGTACGGTCCGCCGCCGCGTACGCACCGGCCCGCAACGGCCTGGACATCGGCGGCGACTGGTACGACGGGTTCCCGCTGCCCGGCGGGCGGCTGGCGTTCTGCATCGGCGACGTCCAGGGGCACGACGTCGAGGCCGCCGCGTTCATGGGGCAGATCCGCATCGGGCTGCGCGCCGTGGCGGGCGGCGGCGCCGACCCGGGTGTCGTCCTCGCCCGCGCCAACGAACTGCTGCTCTCCGTGGACAGCCCGCTCTTCGCGACCTGCACCTTCCTCACTTTCGACCCGGTGACCTGGGAGGTGGCCGCCGCCCGCGCCGGTCACCCGCCGGGCGTGTGGGCCACCGGCGACGGCCGCTGCGGTATCGCCGAGGAGACCGGCGGCGCACCGCTGGGCGTCCTGCCCGGTGAGACGTACCCGGTCACCTACTGGCGGCTCGCCCCGCGCGGCGCCTTCGCGCTGCTGACCGACGGGGTGGTGGAGGGCCCGTCGTTCCCCATCGAGGCGGGCCTGGCGGAGGCGGTCCGGCGGGTGCGCGACCGCGCCCCGACCGGCGATCCGGCCGTCGTCGCCGCGGCGGTGATGGACGTCGCGGAACTCACCGGCCACACCGACGACGCCGCGGTCGTCGCCCTCTGCTACGACCGGGCGGACCGCGGCGACGGGTGACCGGCTGCGCCGTCCGTGGCGGTGGCCGAGCGGCGCCGGGGCCGATGTCCGATGCTGGGGGGATGCGCACCGGGAAAGTGCCCCCTCTCGCTGCCGACGTCCTGAAGATCCTCGCCCTGGCCGTCGCCTACTTCGCGGGCGCCCGGATCGGCCTGCTGGAACAGGTGGTCATCGACGGGACGGTGGTCACCCCGATGTGGCCGCCCACCGGCATCGCACTGGCCTGCCTCCTCGTCTTCGGGCTGCGCACCTGGCCGGGCATCCTGCTCGGCACCTTCTTCGTCATCGCGGACATCGGCCCGGTGGACGCCGGGATCCTCGGCAACCTCGCCGGGAACACCCTCGCCCCGGTCTGCGCCGCGCTGCTGCTGCGCCGGGCCGGGTTCCGTACCGAGCTGGACCGGCTGCGGGACGGGGTGGCGCTGGTGGTCCTCGGCGCGCTGGCCGGGATGCTGATCAGCGCGACGTTCGGCGCCGGGAACCAGGTGCTGATCGCCCACCTCCCGGCCGCGCAGTTCTGGCCCGCGTGGGCCGCCTGGTGGGCGGGCGACGCGATGGGCGTACTGATCGTCACCCCGCTGCTGCTGGTGGCGTGGCACGCCCGCCGGCCGCGCGGTGTCCGTCCGGCGCGCGCCGTGGAGGCGGTGGCGCTGCTGCTCGCCGCCGTCGGCGTCGCCCTGCTGTGCACCCGCAGCTCGATGTCGCTGCTCTTCCTGGTCTTCCCGCTGATCGTGTGGGCGGCGGTACGGTTCCAGCTGGCCGGGGCCGCGCCCGTCGCGCTGGTCGTCTCCGTCCTGGCGATCGTGGCGGCCAACGACCGGTCGGGGCCGTTCGCCGGGCACAGTTTCCTGCTGGTGATGGTCAACCTCCAGGCCCTGAACGGCGCGGCGGCGCTCACCGCGCTCCTCCTCGCCGCGCTCGTCGCCGAACAGAACGCCGTCCGCGCGAAGATCGAGGACGCCTGCCGGGAACTGGCCGAGGTGGTGGACCGCCTCGCCCCCGGCGAGGCCGCACACCGCTGGCCACCGGGCGCGACGGCCCCCCGCAGGCGTAAAAGGGGCCGCTGACCGGGTGCGACGCCCGGGGGACGGCATCCGCGCCACGGGTCGGTGCCCGCACCTAACCGGCGTGCCCGGCCCCGGAGCGCTCTCCCAGGTGCGCCGCGGCGGTCGCCGCCGGCGGGCGCAGCGCCGGGTGCCAGGGGCCGGTGCCGGGGCCGCTCAGGACGAGGCGGCGGGCGGGTCGAGCGGCAGCAGGACCAGGTCCGGTCCGAGCAGCGGCCGGGACGCCTCCGACAGCACGGTCACCCCGAGCCCCGCCTGCACCATGCTGATCAGCGTGGTCAGGTCGCGTACCCGCCGGGCGGGCGCGAACCGTACACCGGCCGGGGCGTGCAGCTCCCGCACCCGTTCCTCGCAGCCGTGCGGCGAGACCAGGAACGGGTCGTCGGCGAGGTCCGCGAGGGCGAGGCGTTCCGCACCGGCCAGCGGATGGTCGCGGGGGAGCAGGGCGCGGTAGCCGTCCGTGGTGAGGGGCAGGCCCGGTCCGGGCGGCGGGTCGACGAGGACGGCGGCGTCCGCCGTACCGTTCGCCGGCCAGTCGGCCAGGTCACCGCTGTCGCCCTCGAAGACCCGCACCGTGACGCCGGGCAGCTCCGCGCGCCAGTGCCGCAGCAGGTCCGGGAGGAGCCCCCGGCGGACGGTGGGGGTGGCCGCCAGCCGGACGGTGCCGCGCGGTGCCCCGGCGCCGTCGGCCGCGAGCCGCTCCGGCGAGCCGACCGCCGCCGGCGCGGCGCGGGCGTGCGGCAGTGCCCGCCGCCCGAGCACGGTGGGCCGCGCCGGAGCCGCCCGTACCAGGAGCGGACCGCCCAGCGCCCGCTCCAGGGCGGCGACCGCGTGCGAGACCGCCGACCGGCTCACCCCCAACTCGTCCGCCGCCGCACCGAACCCTCCCGTGTCCACGACCGCGAGAAAGGCTCTGAGCTGGGGAAGGTTCACGGACATGCGGCGGCCTCATGGAGCGATGACAGGGATGCGTGGCTTTCTGATGCCGGGCGGGTGAGGCTGGGCGCGTCCACGGCCGGGGCGGAGCCCGCCGGCCACCGCCTCCCCGGGAGAGCCATGCCGTACTTCCGTGTCACCGTCACCGACCCCGCACTGCCCGCCGGTACGTAACGCGCCCTGGCCGAGGGGCTGACCGACCTCGCCGTCCGCGTCCTGCGCGAGTCCGCCGCGCGCACCCTCGTCCACCTCGACCTCGACCTCGTCCCGCCCGGCCGCTACCACCTGGCCGGCGCCCCGCTGACCGGCGGCCGGGACGCGTACGTCGAGGGCAATCCGACGCGGGGGACGAACACCGCCGAGGAGCGGGCGGCGTTCATCGCCGCGGCGGGTGCGCCGCTCGCGGACGTCCTCGGCCCGCTGGCCCGGCGCGGCGTCGCACTCCACGAACCGGACCCGGACAGCTACGGCTACGGCGGCGAGACACAGCGCGTCCACTACCGCCGCCTCGGCCTGGAGCCCGTCGGCGCCTGAGTTGCCGGGCGATCCGGTTTCCGGTACCCGCCGGAATCATGCGGCGACGGTCAGTGATCTGCCTCACATGGCGAAGAGGTGGAGATGTCCGCGTCATGTGCCCGGCGGGCAGTCAACTTGCCAGCCCGTAGAGGCATTTGAAAGATCGCGCAGGTCGGCGTGGCGGCGGCCGTCCGCCCGGCGGCGGTCCGGGGGCGCATGCCCGGCCGTGGCGTGCGGACGCCCCCGGTCACCGGATGATCGCTTTCCGTATTTTTCCGCGCACCGCGTTGCACGTTTGCCCACCCCCTTCCGAAATCCTGCGGAGAGGACAGCGAACCCCGGTGTCCGCCGCACCGCCGTGGCGGACACCGGACCGGAAGGAGGACACAGACGTGACGCTCAACGACGCACTCGCCCTGCTCCTGCTGCTCACCGCGGTGCGCGTCTTCGCCCCGGACCTGCGCCATCTGACCCGGCGTCTGCTGCGGGCGGGAGTCCGCGTGGGCGCGGCGGCACTGGTCGAGGACCGCCCGCCCGCCCCCGGGTGGCACACCGACCGGGTACCTGCCGCCCGGGAAGAGGAGGTCTCCCCGTGAACGCCGACCTACCGCCGGTGCAGCACACCCTGCCGACGGCCCTGGAAGCCTTCCACGACCTGTACGTCAAGGCGTACCTCAACTACGCGTACACCATGCTCGGCGACAAGGACGCGGCCCAGGCGGTCGTCCGCCGCTGCTTCTCCCACCTCGCCCTCAACTGGGCCCACGTCATCCAGGAGGAGAGCCCCGAGGCGTACGCCTGGGCGCTGCTCAAGGTCCGCGTCGACACCCACCTCCGGCTCACCGGCGCCTCGTCGCGGATGGTGGAGACCACGGCCTTCCAGCGCACCGCGCGCGCCGCCCTCGAATCGGTCCGCCGCCAGTTCGAGGTCATGGAGACCTCGCTCGGCCTCTACGCGGCCATCGCCTCCCTCCCCGAGCGGCAGTACGACGTGATCGTGCTGCTGTACGTCCTCGGCTACCCCTCGGACCGGGTCGCCGACATCATGGGCGTCACCCGTGACACCGTCCGGTCCCACCGGTGCCTCGCCCGGCGCCGTATCGCCAGCAGACTCGGTCTGCCGCTGACCGCGGCCACCGGCGACGAGAAGGAAGAGGAGTGACCGTGCGGTCCTCGCGCAGCATCCACGAAGTCCTCGACGACGCCGCGATCCCCGACGCCTTCGCCGACTTCGACCTCGCCGCCTCCAAACGGCACCTGGCGTACGACCTCGCCGCCGCCGACGCGGTACGGCGGGACGCGGCCCCGTGCCCGTCCCGCCGCGCCCCGGCGCCGGTGACGCGCACGGCCCACGACCGGGCCGGGGCCGATCTGCGGGGCCTGTGCGCCCAGACGCTGCACCGCGGCGACGCCGCCGACCTCCTCGCCGAACTGGTCAACAGCCGCCGCATCGACCCCGACGGCGCCCTGTACTTCGGCTGCCTCCTCCATCTCGCCGGATTCCCCGAAGGCACCCAGTTCTGGTGGCAGTTCGCCGCCGGGGCGGGCAACGCCGCGGCCGCCTCCTGCCTGCACCTGCTCCACCTCGCCCGCGGGGAACTCCGCGACGCCGAACACTGGGCGGGACAGGCGGCCGCCCTCGCCGGCGGCCCGGCCGTGCTCACCCGCCCCCGCACCGCCCCGCTCCCCGCCGCCCGGCAGCCCCGCGCCGCCCTCCGCGCCGTGCTGGGGCTGCTCACCGTCGACGAGGACGACGAGTTCGGCCGGGTCCCGCACCCCGACCCCTGCCTCGCCGACCGCCTCAGAGAACTCGCCGACGCGCTCTGAGGAGCGGGCCGCCCCCGGGAACGGCGCACGCTGCCGACCGGCGCTCCCGGGGCCGGCCGCACCCGGGGCCGGTGCGGTCCCGCGGCGCACCGGGGCCTGCGGCCGACCGGCGCTCCCCGGCCCGGCCGCACCTGTCCCCACCAGCGGAAATTCCCTGGCTCACGGGGTGCGGCCGGTGCCATGCTGGAGAGGTGAACGGACCCGAGATCCCCTTCAGCTTCGCCCCCGCGCTGCACCTCTTCCTCCCGGCGGGCCGCTCCGGCGAGCACACCCGCGTCGTCACCGACGGCGCCGCCTCGCTCGGCCATGTCGTCGAGTCGCTGGGCGTCCCGCTCACCGAGGTCGGGGAACTGCGGGTGGACGGCGTCCCGGTCACCCCGGCGCATGTGCCGCACGCGGGGGAGCGCGTCACGGTGCACGCCGTCGCCCGCCCGCAGACCGTCCCCGGCGCACCGCTGCGCTTCCTCCTCGACGTCCATCTCGGCACCCTCGCCCGCCGGTTGCGGCTGCTGGGCATCGACGCCGCGTACACCGCCGAGGACCCGGGCGACGCCGCGCTGGCGGCACGCTCGGCGGCGGAGCGCCGGGTCCTGCTCACCCGCGACCGCGGTCTGCTGCACCGCCGCGAACTCTGGGCCGGCGCCTACGTCTACAGCCACCGCCCCGACGAACAACTCACCGATGTCCTCGGCCGGTTCGTCCCCGAGGCGGCGCCCTGGACCCGCTGCACCGCCTGCAACGGCCCGCTCACCGACGCCGGTAAGGACACCGTCGTCGAACGCCTCCACCACGGCACCCGCCGCACCTACGACGTCTTCGCCCGCTGCGCCGACTGCGACCGCGTCTACTGGCGCGGTGCCCACCACGCCCGCCTCCAGTCCCTCGTCGACCGCGCCCAGGACGCCCTCGCGGCCGCCCGGGGCTGAGGCCGGCGGCCGGTGTCTCCCCGGGAGGACCGGGACGTGCGGGGGCGGCGGGCCGGCGCCGCCGGGCTCCCCGCGCCGTGCGGCGCCCGGCTCCTGCGCGGTGCCCCGTACGGCGGGGCGACCCCAAGCGTGGCGGTGGCTCTACGTCACGTCGTCACCGAGTGCGGGACCGCGTACTGGTCGATCAGCTTCGCCCGGGTCGCCTCCAGCCGGTGGGCCAGAACCTGCGTGATGGTGCTGACCAGCGCCAGCCCGAGCGCCGGGTCCGCGTCGCACAGGGCCCGTACGCTGCGGGCGTCGAACTCGTGGGCGCGCACCGGGCTGAACGCCTCGGCGCCGAAATCCCATTCGTGCGGCGGGAAGAGCCAGGACCAGCCCAGCAGATCGCCGGGCCCGAGGGTCGCCACCGTCACCCGGCGGCGGCCCGGGACGCGCAGATCGAGCGTCACCGACCCCGAGCGCAGTACCCAGAACCGGTCGGCGCGGCCCCGTTCCTCGAAAATGCGGGTGTCCTGCTCGAACGACACCTCGCGCGCCAGCGCCATCAGCCGGTCACGGTACGCGCTGGGAAGTGCGGGCAGCAGCCGCGTCGCGATGGTCATCTCCGGTGCCCTCCTCGCCGTAGGCGGGTGCCCGCCCCCGCAGCGGCGCGGGCGTACGGCCGTTCTCCCTCCATTGGAACCGCGCCGGGCGACCACGGCACCCCGGGGCCGCAGACGCGGACCCGGGCACCCCGGCCCTCCGGGCTCGTGACGCCGGAACCGCGCCGGGCGTCGCGGCTCTCCCGGCTCGCCACGCCCGTGGAACCCGGAGCGCACCGCTCGGCCGGGCCCGGCCCGTCGGCCGCGGTCCGGCCCCGCCCTGCCCGTCCCGGCGGGCCCCGGCGGATCCCCCTCCCGGGCCGGTCGCCGCTCCGCCCGCCCCGCCGTCCTCAGCCTTCGCGCGGCGGGTGCCGCAGCACATAGCCGCCCACCAGCACCGCGACCACGATGACGCACCCGGCGAACACCAGCGCCGCGCCGCGCAGCCCCAGCGGCACGGTGAGCGCGCCGATGCCCACCACCGGCAGGGAGATGCCGACGTACGCCACGAGGAAGTACGCGGAGATCGTGCCGCCCCGGTGCGCGGGCGGCGCCGCCGCGCCCACCGACGTCAGCCCGGCGCGGAAGGCGAGCCCCTGCCCGGCGCCACCGCACACCGCCCCGGCGACCAGCAGCGGCAGCGACCGCACCACCAGCGACGCGCCCACCAGCAGCAGTCCGGCGACCAGCACCAGACATCCCGCGGGCAGCGCCCTTCGCACCCCCAGCCGCCCGGACAGCGTCTGCCCGGCCGTCGAGCCGAGGAAGACGGTGAAGACCACCGCGCCCGAGACGGCGAGATCCCGCACGCCCAGCGTCTGCCCGACGAAGCTCGGCGCCACCGCCGTGAACAGCCCCAGCAACGAGAACCCGGCGAACGCCGCGACCGCCGACGGCACGAACACCCCCCGCACCTCCGGCGGCGGCACCAACCGCCCCGGCCGCGGGCGCGACGGCCGTCCCGGCGCCGTCACCGTCTCCGGCAGCACCCGGACCACCAGGGCCGCCGCCACCGCCAGCAGCGCCAGATGCACCACGAACGGCAGCGTCAGCGGCCACGGCGCGTACTGCGCCAGCACCCCCGCCAGCAGCGGGCCGCACCCGAGCCCGCCCATGTTCGCCGCCGTCGCCGCGAATCCGGCCCACGCCTCACCACCGGGCCGCGCCAGCTCCAGCACCGCCGCCGTCGCCGCCCCGCTGAACAGCCCCGCCGCGAACCCCGAAAGCACCCGCCCCGACAACAGCAGCGGCAGTCCGCCCTCGGCCACGAAACACAGTGCGCTCGCCGCCGACAGGCCCAGCGCCACCAGCAGCACCGGCCGCCGCCCCACCTCGTCCGAGACGTTCCCGGCAAGGAGCAGCACCGTGATCACCCCCAGCGCGTACGCCGCGAAGACCACGGTCACCATCAGCTCCGACAGCCCCAGCTCACGCCGGTAGAGCCCGTACAGCGGCGTCGGCAGGGTGGTCCCCGCCATGCCGACGGCGAACACCGCGGCCGCCACGAGAGGCCCGGGGCGGCGGTCGGTACGTCCGGTGATCACGCTGGTCACGCTAGAGGGCGGCCGCCCGCTCTTCGAGGGCTCGGCCGCCGCGCTCCGCCGACCGGGCGGCGGAGCCCCGCACCGGTCGGGGCCGCCGCGCCCCGGTGGTCGCCCCGTCGGGCACCGCCCGCCCGAGGCAACCCGTCCCCGCGCCCGCAGGCGACTCGTCACGGACGGAGCGGCTCCAGCCTGCCCGCCCGGTCGCCGCGGCTCGTCCCCGCCCTGTCGGCGCCCTGTCGGCTTCGCCCCGTGCGGCCCGCGCCCCGTCGGCGGCCTGTCGGCGGCATCCGTGATCTTGGACGGACCGGTGCCCCCGTGGGTACGCCGCCGAGCCGAGGAGTTCCGTCATGCGTTCCGCCCCGTCCTCCGTCCCCCGTGGCCGTCCGTGGGACGTGCGTCGGCCGCCGTCCGCCGAGGGCCGGAACATCCTGGTCACCGGCGGTAACGCCGGGATCGGCTACTTCGTCGCGGAGCAGCTCGCCGCCGCCGGTGCCACGGTCGTGCTCGGCAGCCGGGACGCCGCGAAGGCCGCCGCCGCCCTGGACGCGCTCCGTACGCGCGTCCCCGGCGCCCGCGCGCGGCACCTGCCGCTGGACCTCGCCGACCTGCCGTCCCTCGAAACGGCCGTGGCCGGACTGGAGCTCGACCGGCTCGACGCGGTCGTCCACAACGCCGGGGTCGCCCTCGACCACCCGCCGCGCCGGGAGACCGCGGACGGCCACGAGCTGATGTTCGCCACCCAGCACCTCGGCCACTTCGCGCTCACCCGGTGGCTGGGCCCTCTGCTGTCCGCCGCCCCGGCGGGCCGCGTCGTGACGGTGGGGAGCTACGCGGCGCGCTCCGAACGGCTGGACGTGGACGATCTGCAATCCCGGCGCGACTACCGGCCCGCCCGCGCCTACGGCCGGTCGAAACTGGCACAGATGAGTTTCGGCTTCGCTCTCGACCGCCATCTGCGCGCCATCGGCAGCACCGTGCTCAGCGTGGTCGCCCACCCCGGTGGCGCCCTCGACGGCCTCACCCCCGCCCGGCCGCCGGTCCACACGCCCACCCCCGGCGCACGGCTGCGCGCCCTGCCCGCCGGAGTGCTCGTCCAGGGCAAGGAGGCCGGGGCGTGGCCCCTCGTCCGTGCCGTCCTCGACCTGGGGGTGGCGGGCGGTGACCTGTGGGGACCGAGGGTCTTCGGTCTGCGCGGCGTGCCCCGGCGCGAACCCGTGCCGCCGCACATGGCCGACCGCGCCGTCGCCGCCCGCCTGTGGGCCGAGAGCGCCGAGCTGACCGGCACCGACCCGCGCCTCGGCTTCGGCTGACCGCCGCGCCGGGGCCGTCCGTGCGCGGCGAAGGGCCGCCCGCGCACGGACGGCCCCGCACCTCACCCGCCCAACTGCTGGTACAGCGCCAGTGGCGTCACGTACCCCGGCCACCGGCCGTCGTCGAAGAGATGCACCCCGCCGTCCTGGTAGCACTGGTCGACGAGTTGGGAGCAGATCATGTGGCCGGTCGCCGCCACATAGCTCCGCAGCCCCGGCACCGGCAGCCGCAGCCGGTGCGTGGCGATGGCCAGATAGTCGAGGAAGCTGTACGGCACGCCCTCGTACGCGAGGGCCGCGGCGCAGATCCGGTCCCGGTCCGCGTCGGTCAGTCCGGACGGGCAGACGTACAGCACGTCCGCGCCCGCGTAGGAATCGAGGGGGACGATCCGCGCGCCGCCGGGCTCGGCCTCGATCAGCCGGTCACCGGGCAGGACGAGGAACGCGTGCTGGTAGTCGGCGAAGCCGTTGCCGTTCAGCCACTGGCCGAACCGGATCAACCGGCCCACGGTGCCGTTTATCTGAGTCAGACCTATGTCGCCGGGTTGCGGACGGGCTTGGATCATCTGCGGCTCCGGGAGACGCGAAGGAATGCCACCGGACCCCCGGCTGATACCCGCCCCGGACCCTGACGGACCGTCATCACCGATGACGGAAAGGGAAAAACGGGGGTACGCGGGCGCACCCGCCCGGCCCTCGCCCGTCCGCACGCCCCGCCCGTACCCCCACGCCCTGCGGATGCGCCCCCGAAGCCGCCGCGCCGCGCTCCCGCCACGGCCATCGGCAGGCGCCCCGGTCACGGGGTGCGGGAAAGCGCCGCGCGTACCGGCCCCCGAGGCGGAGGGCACGGCGCACGGCTTCGCCGGGGCCGTGGCCCCGGCGGCACGCTCCGCTCAGCGGGGCGCGAGGGTGGTGACGAGCACGTCCCGGCAGGCGGGGCGTGCGGCGTCCAGCGGGCGGACCGGCGACACCTCGTGCAGCGTCGCCCGGTCGTCCCCCAGGAGAAGGGTCCCGGGGCGGCTGAGCGTCGCCCTCATCGCCTCCGTACCGTCCGGGCTGTACACCGTGCTCTCGCCTCCCGCGGCGTTCACCCGGTCGATGAGCAGGGAGGTGACCAGGGTGACGCCGTCGCGGTGGCGGCCTTCAGGCGTGGGCTGTCCCGTGCCGCCGGCTTCGGCCACGACTCGGAAAGGGTGCACCTTCACGGTCCACTCGTCCGCCTCCTCCAGACAGGCGGCGATCCGGCCGAGCATACGGATCAACGACGCCAGGGCGGGGTCGGCCTCGAAAGCGACGGTCAGCGGTTCGAAACGGCGGTCCACCGCCACGTACAGCGGGTTGCTCTCCTCCGGCTGGACGAAGGACCCGACCGGCCTCGCCACGATCTCTCCCGTCCGGGACAGGGAGAAATGCCCGTACCGCCGCAGCCGCCGCGTCCCCGTTTCGGCCGCGTACGGATCCGGCACCAGATCCTCCCAGTGCCGGGCGAACCGCGGCCAGGACGCCTCCGCCACGCCCAGATGCCGCGCCACGGCGGCCGGCGGCATCAGACACGAGCCCGACGAGACGAGGGCCTCGCCGACCTCATCGAGCGATTCCCGCGTCCGGCCGGCCGCCCCGCGGCCGTCCCCGTCCCGGCCCGTCCCGGCGGCGCTTGCCTCATCCATGAGCCCATGCTCCGGCGTCGCGCGGCACTTTGCATCCGCTGCCCGGCCGGACCCCGTCCGGGAGCCCGCTCAGGACTGCGCCACCACCGGGGACGCGCCCTTGTCACCCACCGAGTCGCGCCCCGCGGACGCCGGTATCGGCCGGTCGTCCTTGAGCGCCCGCCACACCTGCGCGGACGCCGTCCGCAGCGGCACCACCCGGTCCGGGTTCCGCGGGTCGTAGGTGACCGGCATCGTCACCATCTTCATGTTCTTCGGGCCGATGCCCTTCAACTCCTCGGCCAGGCCCAGCAGCTTGCCGGTGGAGGCCAGCTGGGAGTCGGCGCGCACCGTCCGCGTCGCGGTGTCCGCGAGGGAGTACAGCTTCGCCGGGTTGCTCAGCCCGACATCGTCGATCCGGTGCGTGAGCGCCTTGACGAACGCCTGCTGCAACTGGATCCGCCCCAGATCGCTGCCGTCCCCGACACCGTGCCGGGTCCGGACCAGACTCAGCGCCTGCTCACCCTTGAGCGTGTGCTTCCCGGCCGGCAGGTCCAGCTTGCTGTGGACGTCCTTCACCGCCTGCTTGGTGGTGATGTCCACCCCGCCAAGCTCGTCGATGATCTTCTTGAAGCCGGTGAAGTCGACCTCCAGATAGTGATCCATCCGCACCCCGGACAGCGACTCCACCGTCTTCACCGTGCACCCCGGGCCGCCCACCTGGTACGACTCGTTGAACATCACCTGATGCGCGGCGGGCGCCGAACCGCCCCCCGGCTTCGGGCACACCGGCCGGTCCACCATCGTGTCCCGCGGAATGCTCACCACACTCGCCGTGCGGTGGTCCTTGTCGACGTGCAGCACCATCGTGGTGTCCGACCGCGCCCCGCTGATGCCCTTGCCGTACGCGCCGCCCGTCCCCGCCCGCGAGTCGGAGCCCAGCAGCAGGATGTTCATCGCGCCGTCCCGGGACCCGCCCGGCCGGTCCTTGCCGAGCGCCGCGTCGATGTCGACGCCCTGGAGATTGCCGTTCAGATGCGACCAGAGGTACGCGGTCCCGGCGCCGCCCACGGCCACCACACCCACCGCGGTCCACACGGCGATCCGCAGCCCCCGACGGCGGCGGCGCGGCGGCCGGGGCCCGGCCCCGTCCGCGGGGAGGTCCGCCGGATACGGCCCGTTGTTCCCGCTGTCCTGCGGCATCTGCACTCCGTCCTCCGCCCGCCCGGACACGGCTGCGCCCGGCGTGCGTCGTCGATGGCCCGGACACTCGCCCGCGGTCGGCGTACGCCGGACCGGCCGGGGGCCCACACGGGCCCGGCGCCCTGGCACGCGGGAGGACCGTCCGGCGCTCCCGCCCCGCCGGCGCGCTCCGTGCGCGCTCCGGCGGCCCGGTGGACGCGGCGGTCCGCCCGGGGCCCGACCATCCTGGGCGGCCGCCGCCTCGCGGGCAACGACGTCCCGTACTACCCCGCCGCGTAGACCTCCGGCTCCGGACCCCGCCGACCGCCCTGCGTATGAGGCCCGCGGCCCCGGCACGTCCACTAACCGGCGTCGTACGTGACGGAGGACCTATGGCCGGGGTCACAGCCGCCCCCGGGATCCCGCGTCCGCAAAATGCGCAATGCACTTTTTGTCGCGGGTCGGGTGGCGCGGCGCGCGGCCGCCCTCCGGCGCCG
The DNA here is from genome assembly GCF_055567035.1 of Streptomyces sp. NPDC027185. Lineage (NCBI taxonomy): Bacteria > Bacillati > Actinomycetota > Actinomycetes > Kitasatosporales > Streptomycetaceae > Streptomyces > Streptomyces sp. NPDC027185. Next base: position 536,316 of record NZ_JBVHRF010000003.1, read on the forward strand.
CGTTGCCGGAGCGCCCGACCTCCCGGCAGGGGCGGAACCTCACCCTCCGGCCGACAACAACACGCCATGATCGAGATGACCCGGCCGCCCGCACCCGCTCCGGGACAACGCTCACGAGGGCGCGGAAGGGGCCGCACCCCCGCATCGGCAGGGAGGAAAACCAGCCAGCCGAGGCCGGTCTCACGTTTGCCGGGCGCCCTGTCACTCGTCCGGGCGTACCGGGTCGGCCGGGCACCGGAATCGGCCTCCGCCCCCGCGACCCGGCCTTAGTGTGATCAACGGATCCCCCGAACGGCCCGGCCACCGTCCGCCCGACCGCTCCGGGGTCACCTTCCCCCACTCAATCCCCGCCCACCGACGCCGGGTTGCCGCACGCCCGGCGACCGCGCGGACCGGGCGTCCACCACGATGAGGAGCGCCGGATGACGATCGACGCCGGTACCGAGCAGAGCGCCGCCGCACAGCAGAGCCTGAGTACCGCCGCCGCGCGGAATCTCGCGAGCACCACCAAGTCCGCCCCCCAGATGCAGGGCATCACCTCCCGTTGGCTGCTGAAGACGCTCCCCTGGGTCGAGACGAAGGGCGGCGCCTACCGCGTCAACCGCCGCCTGACCTACACCGTCGGCGACGGCCGCATCGACTTCGACCAGACCGGCTCCCGCGTCGCCGTCATCCCCCAGGAACTGGGCGAACTCGCCCCGCTGCGCGGCTTCGCCGACACCGGCGTCCTCACCGCCCTCGCCGGCCGCTTCACCCAGCGCGAGGTCACCCCCGGCGAGGTCCTGGCCGAACAGGGCACCCCCGCCGACCAGGTCTTCCTGCTGGCCCACGGCCGCATCGCCCGTACCGCCGACGGCCGTTACGGACAGGCCGCCGGCCTCGACGCCCTCGCCGACGGCGACCACTTCGGCGCCGAGGCCCTGACCGACGCCGACGCCGTGTGGGAGTACACCGCCAAGGCCGAGACCGCCGGCACCGTCCTCGTCCTGACCCGCCGCGACTTCGCCACCGTCCTGGACACCGCGCCCGCCCTCCGCAGCCACCTCCAGGACTTCGCCGCCCTGCCCCAGCAGGCGCAGAACAAGCACGGCGAGGCCGAGATCGCCCTCGCCTCCGGCCACACCGGCGAGCCCACCCTCCCCGGCGCCTTCGTCGACTACGAGCTGAAGCCCCGCGAGTACGAACTGAGCGTCGCCCAGACCGTCCTGCGCATCCACACCCGCGTCGCCGACCTCTACAACGAGCCGATGGACCAGATCGAGCACCAGCTCCGGCTCACCATCGAGGCGCTGCGCGAACGCCAGGAACACGAGCTGATCAACAACCCCGAGTTCGGTCTGCTGCACAACGCCGACTACCGCCAGCGCCTCCAGACCCACTCCGGCCCGCCCACCCCGGACGACCTCGACGAGCTGATCAGCCGCCGGCGGGGCACGAAGTTCCTTCTCGCCCACCCGCGCACCATCGCCGCCATGGGCCGTGAGATGAACGCCCGCGGCCTCTACCCCGACCACGCCGACCTCGGCGGCCAGCAGGTCCCCGCCTGGCGCGGCGTCCCGATCCTGCCCTGCAACAAGATCCCGGTCACCAAGGAGCGCACCAGCTCGATCCTGGCGCTCCGCACCGGCGAGGACAACCAGGGCGTCATCGGCCTGCACCAGACCGGCCTGCCCGACGAGTACGAGCCGGGCCTGTCCGTCCGCTTCATGGGCATCGACGACAAGGCGATCATCTCGTACCTGGTCTCCACCTACTACTCCGCCGCCGTCCTGGTCCCCGACGCGCTCGGTGTACTGGAGAACGTCGAGATCGGCCGCCGGGACTGACCGGGAGCCGGACCGGACACGACGAGACGAGGTGAGGCGCAGATGACACAGCCCTTCGTACTTCCGGAGTTCTACGAGCCGTATCCCGCACGGCTCAACCCGCACCTGGAGGCGGTCCGTGACCACTCCAAGGCGTGGGCCCGCGAGATGGAGATGATCGAGGGGTCGGGGATCTGGGACGAGCGGGACTTCGACGCCCACGACTACGCCCTGCTCTGCGCCTACACCCACCCCGACGCCCCGGCCGCGGAACTGGCCACCGTCACCGACTGGTACGTATGGGTCTTCTTCTTCGACGACCACTTCCTGGAGAGCTTCAAACGCGGCCAGGACATGGCGGGCGCCAAGGCGTACCTCGACCGGCTGCCCGCCTTCATGCCGGTCGACCCGTCCGGACCGCCGCCCGAGCCGGTCAACGCCGTCGAGAAGGGCCTCGCCGACCTGTGGCGGCGCACCGTCCCGGCGATGTCCCGCGACTGGCGGCGCCGCTTCGCGGAGTACACCCAGCACCTCCTGGAGGAGTCGCTGTGGGAGCTGGCCAACATCAGCACCGGCCGCGTCGCCAACCCCGTCGAGTACATCGAGATGCGCCGCAAGGTCGGCGGCGCCCCCTGGTCCGCCGGGCTCGTCGAGTACGCCGCGGGCTCCGAGATCCCCGCGTCGGTGGCCACCAGCCGCCCGCTGCGGGTCCTCAAGGACACCTTCTCCGACGCCGTCCACCTGCGGAACGACCTCTTCTCCTACCAGCGTGAGATCGAGGAGGAGGGCGAACTCTCCAACGGCGTCCTGGTCTTCGAAACCTTCCTCGGCTGCACCACCCAGGAGGCCGCCGACTCCGTCAACGACCTCCTCACCTCCCGCCTCCACCAGTTCGAGCACACCGCGCTCACCGAGGTGCCCGCCCTCTGCGCCGAACACGGCCTCACCCCCTCCGAGTGCGCCGACATCGCCGCGTACGTCAAGGGGCTCCAGGACTGGCAGTCCGGCGGCCACGAATGGCATCTGCGCTCCAGCCGCTACATGAACGAGACCGCGGGCCGGGGCCACGGCGCCCTCGCCGCCGCGCCCGTCCTCGGCGGACCGACCGGCCTCGGCACCTCCGCCGCCCGCATCGCCGCCTCCCTGACGGCCACCCTCCCGGCCCGCGTCCGGCAGCACAGCCACGTCCCGTTCCAGGTCATCGAGGAGGTACGGCTCCCCGAGCTGTACCTGCCGTACACCACCCGCCTCTCCCCGCACCTGGCGGGCGCCCGGGAGCGGGTCGTCGCCTGGGCGCACCGGATGGGGATGCTGGAGCAGTCGCCGCGGCTGCCCGACGGCGCCGCCGCACCGACCGCCGTCTGGGACGAGCACAAGATCCGCGCCTTCGACCTGGCCCTGTGCGCCGCCGGAATCCACCCGGACGCCACCCCCGAAGCCCTCGACCTGACCACCGGCTGGCTGGCCTGGGGCACCTACGGCGACGACTACTACCCGGTGGTCTTCGGCCGCACCCGCGACGCGGTCGGCGCCAAGACCTGCACCGAACGGCTCGCGGCCTTCATGCCCGTCGAATCCGGCGCGGACACCCCCGAACCGCTGGGCCCGCTGGAGCGCGGTCTGGCCGATCTGTGGCGGCGCACCGCCGGCCCCATGACCCCCGCCGCCCGCCGCACCTTCCGCCGCACCATCGAGGACATGACCGGAAGCTGGCTGTGGGAGCTGGACAACCACTGGGCGAACCGCATCCCGGACCCGGTCGACTACATCGAGATGCGCCGGCAGACCTTCGGCGCGGACCTCACGATGAGCCTCTCCCGCCTCGGCCACGGCCGCTCCGTGCCGCCCGAGGTGTACCGCTCCCGCCCCGTCCAGGCCATGCAGAACGCGGCCGCGGACTACGCCGGACTCCTCAACGACCTGTTCTCCTACCGCAAGGAGATCCAGTTCGAGGGCGAGATCCACAACGCCGTCCTCGTCGTCCAGCACTTCTTCGGCGTCGGGGTCCAGGAGGGGCTGGAGATCGTCAACGATCTGATGACCTCCCGGATGCGGGAGTTCGAGCACGTTCTCGCCGTCGAACTCCCCGCTCTCTTCGACGAATTCGGCCTCGACGCGACCGCTCGTGCCACGCTCACCGGCTACGCGGAAGAGCTGAAGCGCTGGCTCGCCGGGATCCTCATCTGGCACGAGGGCTGCCGCCGCTACGACGAGGCGGAGCTGCGCCGTCCCGTCACCGTCCACGGCCGGCGTCTCGGCGGGCCCACGGGGCTGGGCACCGCCGCGGTCCGGCTGCGGCCCCGGGCTGTCACGGGGTGAGCGGCGCGGACGCCGGGCGCTCCACGGGGGCGTCCGGCGTCCGCGCGACGGCGGCCGACCAGGCCGCGAGCAACTGCTCGTACTCGGCCTGCTCCTCGGGACCGAGTGAACGCCCGGCCCGTGCCGTCATGAACGCCCTTATGGCGGCGTTCACCTCGGTCAGGGATCGGGCGTGAAACGCCCCAGGTGCAGAAGTTGAGCACATGATGTGCATGATATGTGCAGATGCGTCAGGTGCCCAGCGATTTCGCGTCGCCCGCTCGAAGGACCGACGTACCCTCCGCCGCCCCTGACCAGTCCCTGCGGCCCGGCAATGACCGGAAACCGGCTGCCACCGGCCGGGCCCGTCACCCCTTCCCGCCCGGCGGCGGCCACGCCACCTCCGCCAGCAGCGGCACGACCGTCTCCTCCTCGTACGCGAGATGGGCCAGCAACTCCGCCGACATCCGCTCCAGTTCGCCGCGGAACCGCTCCGGATCGGCCACCCCGGCACCGGCCAGCAGCGCCGCCAGCCGCTCCTGCACCCCGGCGATCACCCGGTGCTCCGCGCCCAGCCGCGCGAAGACTTCGGCCAGCTCCGGATGGTGCCCGGCCATCACCGGGAAGACATGGCCGTCCTCGCCGTCATGGTGGAACCGCAACGTCTGGCAGAACGCCAGGCACCGCTGCCGGATCTGCAACCCGAGCCCCGGAACCGGCGGCGCACCGTCACCGCGATGAGCGTCCCGCGCCGCGAAGTACGCCTCCGTCTCCGCCGCCACCTGCCGCAACTGCCCCCGCAGCCAGGCATGCACCTGAAGGATCTTATCGGCCAGCGTGCGGACCTCCCGCGGCCCGGCCCAGCCGTCGGGCTCCGCCGAAGCCAGCTCCACCACCGGCAACTCCCGCGCGGTGGCCGCCTGGTGATCGCCGTACCCGGGAGCCACCCGCACCACCTCCCGGAACAGCTCCGCCCGCCGCGCCCCCTCGGCGGGCACCGCCAGCGCCTCGAAGGCGTCGGCGCCGAGCTCCACCCGGACGAGAGGGCGAGCCAGCAGATCGCGGTACCAGGCCGGATGACGCGGCGCGCCCATGTTGGAGGCGACGACCAGGAGCGCGCCGCCGTGCCGGACGTAGCCGAGCGGCGTCGTCCGGGGCCGGCTCGAGCGGACGCCGGTGGTGGTCAACAGCAGCAGATCGGCCCCTGCGATGGGGCCACCGACGCGCCCGCCGTGGGCGCGGAACTCCTCGATGACGGACAGGTTGAAGGACGAGGACATACGGATGTGACTCCGGGGGAGTGGGCGGCTTCAGCCGCGGTGACGGAGACCGGGCGCCCCGGATCACAGCGGGGACGGACCGGCCGGGAACACGACGCGGCGGCATGGGACACGGCCCGTGCGGACGCGCCGCGGCGGAGAAGGAAGAGACGGCTCGACGCAGCGACCGCACGGCGGACACCGCGGAACGGTGCCGCCCGGCGGCGGTACTTACGTCACGGACAGGGCGCGGAGTACATGCTCACGGCAGGCCCCTCACGATCGGGGTGCACGCCCGGTCACCGGCCGGCCCACTGCTCTTTGGCCGGTGCCACGCGCCACCGGGCCTATTAACGGACAGCCGTCCGCCCGCTGTCAACGCGCGGCCTCCCGTCACCCGGCCGCACACGCCGACCGGCGCCGCCGCACAAGGCGACGACGCCGGCCGGAACGGGCCCGGCCCACCGGCCGGACCGGGTCAGCCCACCCGCTCACACCCGATCACCAGATAGTCCATGCTGCCCTCCCGGTAACCCTCCAGGAACGGCTTCTCGACCCCGGTCCGCCGCTCCGAGTGATCGCGCAGCTCCCAGTACGGGATCGCCTCGGCGGTGTGCCGCCCCACGTGGTACGGCACCAGCCCGTTGGCCGCCATCGCCTCGAAGTACGTACCGCGCCGGTGCATCCGGCTCACGTAGTGCTCATCGATCCGCCGGGAGGCGTCGGAGCGGTCCGCGACCGTCTCGTTGCGGCACCAGGTGACACAGACGTACCGGCCGCCGGGCCGCAGCAGTCGGGCGAACTCCGCGAAGAGGTCGTGCAGATCGACGTACATCGTCGTCTCGTTGCTGACGATGAAATCGAGGGAACGGTCGGCGAACGGCGTCTGGAGCATGTTCGCGTAGTGGAACTGCACCCGGTCGTCCCAGCCGCGCTCCTTGGCGACACGCTCCGCGAACGCGATGTGGTGGGCGCAGAAGTTCACCCCGTCCATCCGGCAGCCGAACCGCTCCGCGATCATGAACGAGGTGCCGCCGCGCCCCGAACCGGCGTCCATCCCGCGCGCCGAGGCCGGAATGTCACCCAGCGCGTCCAGGATCAGCTCCGTCTCGGCGTTCTCCATACGGTGCATCTCCCGCAGGATCAGCGCCTCGCGCCGCTCGGGCGGGGCGGCGAGCACGGCGGGGTCGTAGCCGCCGACGCCGTAGTGGTGGTGGTAGAGACCGTCCTCCGCGCCGAGGAGCAGATTGATGTCGTCGGTGGTCTTGGTGTCCCAGTAGGTCTGCAGCTGCTGCTCGTAGGAGCTGCGGATGACCGGGTTGTCTTCGCCGATGTTCGCTTCGACGGTGCTCGTCATGAAGGTCCCTCACATGGTGACGGTGGCGTCCGGCCGGCGGGAGCCGTGCGGCGGACGGGGCATCCGGCCCGGTGGCGTGCGCCGTCCGCCCGCCCCGGGCCGGAGCGGCGGGCACACGACGGATCAGCGGGTGCGGGAGCGGCCCGGCAGCGCGGGCGCGGTGCGCGGCAGCCGCGACAGGACCCGCGCCGCCGCCAACTCGGCGGACCGCACGGCCCCTTCGCTGCTGGGGCGGAGCATCAGCCAGTCACCCGCGTACTCGACGGGCGCGGCGGCGCGGCCGAGGAAGGCGTCGCGATGGGCCAGCGCCCGCGGGGTGGCCTCCGGGATGCCGTGCGGCCAGCGGTGCACGAAGGTGCGGAGGGTGGCCGCGCGCAGCTCCGGCAGATAGCGGGCGGCGGCGTCCCCGAGCCGGGCCAGGATCTCGCCCTCGGGCGCGTCCACCAGTTCCCGGGCGACGGCCGGCGCCGCCATCACCGACACCAGACCACGGCCCTCCGGCACTCGGCCGGCCTTGTTGTGCTCCATCATCAGACCGGCCAGCTCCGGCTCCCCGGCCGCCGGCAGCAGGACGCAGTACGCCGACTCGCCGGACCGCGGCGCCAGCGGTCGGTCGAGCGTGTAACTCACCTTCAGCCGCGGGACGTAGCCGCACGCGTCGAGGTACGGGACCTCGTCCTCCGGGGCGTTGACGTGCAGCCGCAGCGCCACCGGTGCCGGGACGCACAGCAGCACCGCGCGGGCGGTGAGCGTGCCGGTGTCCGTGACGACCCGGGCGTGGCCCGCGGCCGAGATCACCTCGCGGACGGTACAGCCGGTCGTCACGTCGCAGGCGCGCGCCAGCCGGCGGGCGAGGGTGTCCATCCCGTCGGCGTAGGTGCGCCAGCGGGTGGTGGAGCCGCAGGCCAGCATGTTGGTGACGAACGGCGCGGCGGCGGAGCGCGTGGTGTCCCAGCCGAAGAAACACCCGGCGATCGGCTGGAAGAGGAAGTCGTGCAGCTCGGACCGGTACCCGCGGGCGTACTCCGCCAGCGTCAGGGTGCCCAGCGGGGTGCGCTCGGGCAGATCCGGGTCGTACGCGCCCCGGCGGCGGCTCTCCGTCGCCAGGAAGCGGGCCAGCGCGGCGCGTCCGCGGAGCGAGAGGCCGCCGCCGCTGAGCAGCGCGCGCGACGCCCCGACATGCCGGTGCGCCCGGCCGTCCCGCCAGGCCGCGACGGGGTCCGGGATACGGACGGTGTCGGCCGGCCCCAGCCCGGTACGGCGGATCAGCCGCCAGGTCGCGTCGTATCCGGCGGTGGACAGCAACTCGGCGCCGGTGTCCATGACGTAGCCGTCCACCCGGTGGGAGCGCATCCGTCCGCCGACGGCGTCGGACGCCTCCAGCACCGTGACCGAGCGGCCCGCCCGCCGCAGCGTGTCCGCGGCGGCCAGGCCCGCTATCCCCGCTCCGACGACCACGACGTCATGGGCGGTGCTCACACCCCACCACCGGCAGCCGCGGTGAGCAGCACGTTGGTGACGACCAGCGCCACGACCGAGACACGGTGGGTGTACGTGCCGAGCTTGCGGGCCGTCAGGATCCGGCCGCGGACCACGCCCGTCACGAATTGCGTGGCACGCAGCGCGATGACCGGCAGCATCGCGAGCGGGAACCACCACGGCGCCAGACCGGTGGCGGTCGCCGCCGCGATCAGCACGCTCTCCAGGAGGGAGACCGCGCCGATGAAGACCTTGTTGCCGCGCTCGGAGGTCAGTACGGCCACCGTCGGACGGCCCACGGCGGCGTCCCCCGCCCGGTCGTTGGTGTTGGAGTAGACGCCGAACAGCATCGGCCCGAGGCCGAACAGCGTCCCCTGCACCAGCGCGAAGCCGGTGGCGTGGCCGTTGAGCAGCCCGTACGGGGCCACGACCAGGCCCAGGCCCAGAGCGACCATGAAGATCTCCTGCCACCCGTGGTAGCTGATCTTCAGGCCGTAGGAGTACTGCACCGAGGTGACCAGGCACAGTGCGGCGGTCAGCACCGCCCACCACGGCGCGTGCGGGGCGAGGGCCACGGCCGCACCCCACAGCAGCACACACCCGGCGGCGGTGGACCAGCCGAAGCGGATCGCCTCCCGCTCGGTGAGCGTGCCGGCGAGGAGGGGCTTGCGGCGGAGCTTGCGCAGCGGCGCGTCGGGGCCGTAGTTGGCCGCGTCGCTGCCGTCACGCAACCCCGTCACGTCGTCGAACGTGGTCATCGCGGCGACGAGACAGAGCATCCCGAGGCCGAAGAGCGCGAGCACCGCGAGGGCGGTGGAGTCCGCGCGCAGCGGCGCGGCCAGCAGGCTCCATGCCACGGCGAGGCTGAGGTAATAGTCGAAGATGTCGAGTTTGGCCAGTCTGCAATAGGCAGCGAATTTCCCCGAGGAGACGGGTGGCGCAATCGCTACGGCGCCATGGGAATCGTGGGTCACAGAACTCTCCCAGGTCACGGCGGGCCTCGAAAACGGCCCGCCGAATATCAATCGGGAGTGACCGTATGAGACGTGTCGAACCCACTGAGAGGCCAGTTGCGCATGTTCATCAGATCAGGTGATCGTTTTCAAGGCGCGGCCTCGAACGGCCCGCGCCACGCGGAGGGCCTCCGGGCGCCCAGGCCCTGCCCCGGCGGCCTGTTCGGAACGTTTCTCCAACCCATCCGCCCAGGTAAGTGACGGTGGCGGGAAACGGGTGCCGACGTCACTCGTACGGATCGTCCTTGCTCCATCCGGTGCATACCTCGGCCCGGCTGGGACATTCTTGGACTGCACGAAGCGCCGTGAGAGCGGTGGGTTTCCCAGAGGCGTCGTGCGTATCCACGACACCATCCCTTGCGTCAGCCATGCCTGTGGCGCAAGTTGTCCGCGAATTCTTATTGCGGCCGCATTTCCGGCGCCCTTCGTCGCACATTCCGCCCGTCACTCATTCCTCAAGGAGTGTCATGCCTAACACCAAGGACCTGCAGCAGGACCGCCTTCAGCAGCGCTTCGCCCTCTACGACACCGACGGCGACGGCCAGATCAGCCGCGAGGACCTGAAGAACGAGGCGCGCCGCATCGTCGAGGCGTTCGGCGAGACGGCCGACTCCCCCCGCGCACAGCTGCTGCTGCACGCCTACCCGATGCTGTTCGACTACCTCAGCGAGAAGGCCGGCGCCGGCGACACGCTGTCGAAGGAGCAGTTCCTTCAGGTGGCCGAGGAGCAGGTGCTCGCCGACGGGCCGGCCGGTTTCGCCCGCGTCCTGCAGCCCAGCATCCACGCGATGGTTCACCTGGCCGACACCGACGGCGACGGCCAGATCAGCCCGCCCGAGTTCGCGAAGTGGCTGAAGGCCATCAACGCCGACACCGACGCCGACGCCGCCTTCCGGGCCGTCGACACCAACGGCGACGGTCAGCTCTCCGTCCAGGAGATCGTCCACGCGGTCGGCCGCTACCACGCCGGTGACCTGGACGCCCCGCTGCTCGGCGCCTGACCTGGGTGGTGTTCCCATCCCGTGGTGCGGTCCGGTCCTTCCGGCCCGCACTGCGCGTGGGCCGTGGTGGCCCGCGGACGGCACGGACACGGGCGGCGTTGGTCCTCTCGGCCCTGGCCCAGGGCGTTCCGGGTGCGTGGGCGCTCCTGCTGCCCCACAGCTTCTTCCGGAACTTCCCGCTGCCCGGCCGGCATTGGGTCGCCGTCTTCGCCCCGTACAACGAGCATCTGGTCCGGGACTTCGGCTCGCTCGTGGTGGCGCTGGCGGCGGTGCTGCTCTGCGCCGCCCGCTCGCCGCACCCGCAGCTCGTACGGGCCGCGGCACTGGCCCAGCTCGTCTTCTCCGTGCCGCACCTCTTTTTCCACCTGTACCACCTCGGGATGTTCTCCCTCTTCGACGTCGTCGCGCAGTTGATCACGCTCGTACTGCCGGTCGTCGTCGCGCTGTACCTCCTGTGGGCTCCGGCCCGCGGTGGGGGCGACCACGGCACAGCCGTGCGGACGTCCGTCCCCTATCAATGACCCTCCCTTGAGAAGGAAGAAACTCATGACCAACGCCGTACAGCAAGAGCGACTCCAGCGCCGGTTCCAGCTGTGGGACCGGGACGGCGACGGCCGCATCGACCGCAGCGACTGGAACGAGGAGGCCCAGCGCATCCTCCGGGCCTTCGAGACCGCCCCGTCCTCGGAGAAGGGCGAGGCCGTGCTGAGCGCCTACCTCGGCATGTGGGACTACCTCGCCGGCCACGCCGGGATCGAGGAAGGCGGCTCGCTCGACTTCGCCCAGTTCGGTGAGCTGGCCGGCCGCCAGGTCCTCGACCGCGGTGCGGAAGGCTTCAACGAGGTGCTGCGCCCGACCATCAGCTCCATCGTCGGACTCTGCGACACCGACGGCGACGGCAAGGTCGACCCCAAGGAGTTCCGCTCCTGGATCCGCGCGATCGGCAGCCCCGAGGAGACCGCCGACACGGCGTTCGCGGCCATCGACGCCAACGGTGACGGCGTGCTGTCCGTCGAGGAACTCGTCCAGGCCGTGCACAAGTACCACGCGGGTGAGCTCGACGTCGCCCTGCTGTGACCCGCCCCGGGCCCCGCACCTCCGCCGACGGGTGCGGGGCCCGGCCCTTTCCCGCCGCCGGCCCGCCCCGCCGGCACCGACCCCGAGGACCCATGGACCACCACACCGCAACCGGCCGCACCGGGGCGCCGCCCCGCCCGGTGCCCTTCTTCACCCACGCCCGCTCCTTCGAGGAGCGCTGGCCCGCCATCCGCGACCGTCTCACCGAGGTGGCCGACGACGGCAAGTTCTCCCACGGCAGTCAAGTGGGCCGGTTCGAGCAGGCGTTGGCCGCCTGGACCGGCGCCCGCTTCGCCGTCGGCGTCAACAGCGGCACCGACGCCCTCGTCCTCGCCCTGCGCGCCTGCGGGCTGCGCCCCGGCGACGAGGTCGTCGTCCCCGCCTTCAGCTTCATGGCCACCGCGTCCTCCGTCGCCCTCGCCGGCGGCACCCCCGTCTTCGCCGACATCGACCCCGTCGGCTACGGCCTCGACCCCGCCGCCGCGGAGGCCGCCGTCACCGACCGCACCCGGATGCTGATGCCGGTGCACCTCTTCTGCCAGATGGCCGACATGGCGGGCCTGACCGGGGTCGCCGAACGGCACGGTCTGACCGTCCTGGAGGACAGCGCCGAGGCGATCGGCATGCGCTGGGGCGGTGTCCACGCCGGGCTCCTCGGCGCCGGCGGTGTGCTCTCCTTCTTCCCCACCAAGACTCTCGGCGCGCTCGGCGACGCCGGGGCTTTCCTCACCGACGATCCGCAACTTGCCGAAACCGTCGCGGCGTTGCGCCACCACGGACGCCACGGCCGCACTCTCGGCCACTTCCCGGGCATCAACCGCCCCACTGACCTCATCGGCGTCAACAGCAAGATGGACGACCTCCAGGCCGCCGTCCTCCTCGGCAAACTCCCCTCCCTCGCCGAGGACATCCGCCGCCGCGCCGCCCTCGCCGCCGCCTACACCGAACGGCTCCGCTCCACCCCCGGCGTCCTCTGCCTGCCCACCCTCGTGACGCACGCCGTCCCCACCGAACCGGTCTTCTACGTCTACCTGATCGAGGTGGAACGCCGCGACGCCCTCGTCTCCTACCTCGCCGAGCACGGCGTCGGCACCGAGACGTACTACCCCGTCCCGCTCCACCTCCAGCCCTGCTTCGCCCACCTCGGGTACCGCCGGGGGCAGTTCCCGCACGCCGAACGGGCCTGCGAGCGGACCGTCGCGCTGCCGCTCTACCCGGATCTGGGCACCGGCGACGTCGATCGCGTCTGCGACCTCATCCACCGCTTCGCCACCGGGAGGGCCGCCCGTTGATCCCGTTCTTCCCGCCGGACCTCTTCGAGCAGGACCGTGAGGTCCTCATCGACCTCGTCCACGAGATCGGCACCGCGTCCGACCAGAAGTTCATCCTCGGCACCCGCACCGCCACGTTCGAGGACGCGCTGCGCACCACCTACGGCACGGGCGACGCCATCGCCTGCTCCAGCGGCACCTCCGCCCTCACCCTCGTCCTGCGGGCCATGGACATCGGCCCCGGCGACGAGGTCGTCGTCCCCGCCTACGGCTGCGCGCCGCTCGCCAACACCGTCGCGGGGCTGGGCGCCACCCCGGTCTTCGCCGACATCGATCCCTGGACGATGGTGGCCGATCCGCAGGCGATGGCCGATGCGGTCACCGGCCGGACCAAGGCGCTGATGCCCGCCCACATGTTCTCCGTGATGGCCGACATGCCGGCGCTGCGCAAGCTCGCCGACGACCGCGGCGTGCGCCTCGTCGAGGACTCCGCCGTCGCCCAGGGCGGCGTTCTCGACGGCCGGCCCGCGGGCACCTGGGGCGACGCCGGAGTCTTCTCGTTCGTGCAGGTCAAGACGTTCGGCACGGCGGGGGAGGGCGGCGCGGTCCTCACCTCGGACCCGGTGCTGGCCCGCACCGTGCGGGCGCTGCGCAACCACGGCCAGGAAGGCCCGCGCTTCGTCCACCAGCGGCTGGGATACAACAGCCGCTTCGACGAGATCCTCGCCGCCTTCCAGCTGCACCGGTTGCCCGGACTCGCCGCCCGCCTGGAGCGCCGCGCCCGCATCGCCGCCTACTACACCGAGCGCTTCACCCCGCTGCGCGACGCCGGGGTGCTGCCCCCGCCGCCCGGACGCAACGGCCGCTGCTACTACGTCTACTCGCTCCTCGCCGAGCGGCGCGACGCCCTCCGCGACCACCTCGCCGGGCAGGGCGTGGCCTCGCACGTCTACTACCCGCAGCCGCTGCCGCACCAGCCGGCCTTCGCCCCGTACGCCCCGGCCGGACGGCGCTGGCCGCACGCCGAGCGCGCGGCGCAACGGCAGCTGGCCCTGCCGGTGTACCCGCATCTGACGGACACGCAGGTGGAGCACATCGCCGACGCGGTCTGCGCCTTCGCCACGGAAGGAGCGCTCCGGTGACCTCTGCCGACCGCTACGTCTTCGCCACCGCCTTCGCCCGCGAGGAGGAACGTCTCGCCCTGGGGGAGGCGCTCTGGGACCCGGGCACCCGCGAACGGCTCGCCGCCACCGGTGTCGGCGCCGGCTGGTCCTGCCTGGAGATCGGCGCCGGGCGCGGTTCCATCGCCGCCTGGCTGGCCGACCGGACCGGACCGACCGGCGAGGTGGTCGCCGCCGACCTCGACACCGAGCGCCTGAAGTGGCTGACCGGCCGCGGTGTGACCGTCCACCGCCACGACGTCGTCACCGACGAGCTGCCCGAGGCGCACTTCGACCTCATCCACGCCCGTCTCGTCCTCCAGCACGTCGGTGACCGGCAGCAGGCCGTGGACCGTCTCCACCGCGCCCTCAAGCCCGGCGGCCACCTCGTCCTGGAGGACACCGACACCGCCTCGCTCTTCAGCCACCCCGCGCACGGCGACTTCCTCAGCGACGTCAAACGCGCCGCCTACGAGGTGATGTGCGCGTCCGGATACCACCCGCGCTGCGGGCTGCTCGACGTGCAACTCGCCACCGACGCCGGGCTGGTGGACATCGTCGCCGAAGGCCGTTCGGCGGTGGTGCGCGGCGGCAGTGACGCGGCGCGGTGGTTCGCGCTGTGGCTGGAGCATCTGACGCCCGCGATGCTCGCCCGCGGCGCCGTCACCGAGGAACGGCTCGCCCGCGCCCAGGTGGAGCTGACCGACCCCGCCCACTGCTGGCTCTCCCAGGTGATGGTCACCGTCCACGGACGGCGCCCCGCCTCCGACACCTCCCGGAAGGGACACCCGGCACCGTGAAACCCCCCGCTCTCGGCACCCTCTTCGACGTCCTGGCCGACCGCGGCAGCCGCACCGCCGTCCACCTCAGCCGCCCCTTCGACCTGGCCCCGGAGGGTCCGACGGAGTACGGCATCGGGCAACTCGCGGATCTGGTGCGGCAGACCGCCGCCCGGCTGGCCGCCGCGGGCGTCCGCGCCGGCGACCGCGTGGCCGTCGTCAAACCCAACCACTGGGACACCGTGCTGCTGGCCTGCGCCGCGTCCCGCCTCGGCGCCGTCCCGGCGCTGCTCTCCCCGCGGCTGCGCGGGGACACCCTCCGTGACCTGCTACACCGGATCGACCCGGCGCTGCTGGTCACCACGGCCACCACCCTCACCGCCCGCCCCGGCACCGACCTCACCGCCTGCGCCGCGCGCACCCTCCTCGTCGGCGGTGTGCCGTACGACGGCCCCGCCGCCGGGGAGCTCCTCACCGCCGACGACGTCGACGGGCACACCGTCCCGCCGGTGGTCACGCGCGCGGTGGACGACACCATGATCATTCACCACACCTCCGGGACGACCGGGCTGCCGAAGCTGGTGGAGCACTCGACCCGGACGATGGTCCACCGCCTCGCCCACTTCGAGTGCCACCGCGTCCCGGTGCTCGCCAGCCGCCGCTCCGACACGGTGGCGAGCGCCGATCCGTTCACCCACGGCCGGGCCGTGCCCTGGTCGATCAGCGTGCTGCACCTGGAGCCGCGCGCCGTCGTCCTCCTCGCCGACCACGACCCGGAGACGGCGGAGCGGACACTGCTGCGTACCCCGCCCACCACGCTGGAGGCGGCCCCCGGCACCTTCGTCACCTGGCGTGAACTGGCCGCTCGCCGCAGCGACGCCTTCCGGGACGTCCGGCTCTACATCAGCACCTTCGACGCGGTCCACCCGCCGACCGTCCGCGGGTTCCTGGCGGCCTCCGGGCACCGGCAGCCGCGCTGGCTCCAGGGCTGGGGCCAGACCGAGACCGGTCCGCTGACCTTCCGGATGCTGACCCGCAAGTCCCTGGAGCGGAGTGGGGACCGTCACCCCACCACCCGTGACCTGGGGCGGCCGGTGCCGGGACGCACCCGGCTGAGGGTGGTCGACCCGAAGACGCTGCGCCCGGTGGGACGGGGCCGCTCCGGGTTGATCCTCGTCCGTACCAAGGCGCGGTGCGTGGGGTACGTGGGCGAGCCGGAGCGCTGGGCGGCGAAGGCCGACGGCCCGTGGTGGAACACCGGCGACATCGGGACGGTGACCCGCGGCGGCAGTCTGATCCTCACCGACCGGGAGGTGGACTCCGTCCCCGGCGCGAGCTGTGTGGAGCTGGAGGACGTGATCGAGGACCGGCTCGCCGATGTCGTCGAGTGCACCGTCCTGGGTGTCCCGGGGCCGGAGCTTTTGCCGGTGCTGGTGACCGCCGACGGCACGCTCGACGCGGAGGCGTGGGCCGCGGCGGTGGGTGATCTGCCGGCGATGGCGGAGCCGTTGGTGTGGGAGTGGGAGGAGATCCCGCGCACCGAGACGGGCAAGGTGCGCCGCCTCGAACTGCGCCGTCTGGTGCGCCCGCGCGGCGCGGAACCGCTGGGTACCGGCCGGTGGACGTGAGACCGGTCCACCGCGTACGGCCCGCGGGCGCTCCCCGGATGCGGATCCGGTGGAGCGCCCGCGGGCCGTACGGCCGACTCGGCGCGGCGGGCTCAGAGGGGCTGGGCGGTGGTGCCGCGGAGGCGGTCGCGGGTGTCGAGCAGCAGCGGCGCCCACCGCGGCAGTTCGTCGACGGGGATCACCCGGTGGTCCTGGAGCAGGATGGTCAGGTCCGCCTCTGTCGCGGCCCGGCGCAGATTCGGCGCGGCGGGGACGGCCGTGCCGTCCGGGGACCAGCCGTCGGCGAGCGGATCGTGGTACGTCACCCGGGCCCCGGCCTCGTCCAGCAGGCGGGCGAGCGGTGCGGCGGGTGTGGACCGCAGGTCGCGGCTGTCGCGCTTGTACGTCACGCCGACGAGCAGGACGTGGGAGCCGGCCAATTCCTTCCCGGCGCCGTTCAGAAGCTGTCCGGCGCGGTGGACGACATGGGAGGGCATGGCGGAATTGATGCGCTGGGCCAGTTCGACCAGCGGCAGCGGGGAGCCGATCTCGCGCGCCCAGTGCGTCAGATAGGCGGGGTCGACGGGAATGCAGTGGCCGCCCACGCCGGGGCCGGGGCGGAATTCCTGGAAACCGAAGGGTTTGCTGCTGGCGCAGTCGATGGCGTTGGAGACGTCGATTCCCCAGGCGCGGGCGGTCATCGCGATTTCGTTGACCAGGGCGATATTGACGCTGCGGTAGACGTTCTCCAGCAATTTGGACAGCTCCGCCTCGCGGGCGGAAGAGGCCCGTACCACGCGGTCGCACAATTTCCGGAAGAAAGCGAGGGCGGCTTCCGTGCAGGCCGGGGTGTGACCGCCGACCACGCGCGGGGTGTTGCGGACGCCGAAGTGTTCATTTCCGGGGTCGATACGCTCGGGTGAGAAGGCGAGGGAGAAATCCGGGCCGGCGGTGAGACCGGAGCATTCTTCCAGAATCGCGCGGACCGGACCGTCGGTGGTGCCGGGGAACGACGTGGATTCCAAAATGACGAGTGTGCCCGGTTTCAGATGGGTGCCCAGCGCCCGTGCCGCGTCCCGGACGTGCGTCAGATCCGGTCCGCCCGCGTCGTCCAGCGGTGTCGGGACGCAGAGGACGGCGACGGACGCCTCGGCGAGGACGCCGGGGTCGGTGGTGGCGTGGAAGCCGGCGGAGCGCATCGCCGCGATATCGGCTTCGGTGAGATCCGGCAGCGGTGAGCGGCCGGATTCCAGCGTCGCCGGCACGGCCGGATTCGTATCCACCCCGGTGACCTGCATTCCCGCGGCGCAGGCTTCGCGCGCCAGCGGGAGCCCTGTGTAACCGAGACCGATCACGGCCAGTCTTTCCACCATTTCTCCTCACGCTGCGTCCCTCGCAGGAATCCCGTACGATCCCCCGATTTTCGGCACAACCTTAAATGAGCGGAATCGTTCGAAGGGGCTTCGAGAAGAGCGGTTCACTCGGATTGGTGAAAGTGTTCAGGTTCGCTCGTGATCATTCTGAATTTGCCCGCAGGTGGTCACTGTCCGGCTTTTTTGATCGCCCTTCGTCGAATGTGATCAATTGTTTCGGTGCGGCAAGTCGCGGACGTGCGAGAGAGGTAACGTGACCGCTCGTCATGGAGTGACAACACGTTTTCCTTTCCGTCCGATGAGCTGGCCGATCCGGTGCGGATGCCGGTGCGGATTTGCGCCCTCCGGCCTTCCGGGCGGAGGTGTTCCGTCCTTCGGATCCTGGCTGAATTTCGCCGGGAAAAGGAGGGGCAAGCAGGACTTACCAGGAAAACGGCGATCGCCGGAAAAGGGAACGGCTCCGGGCTTCCTGGGCGCCGTCCGGCCGACACACCGAACATCACGAAGGAGGCACACCCACCGTGCTGCGCACCCTGCTCGTCGGGCTCGGCAGAGCCGGAACGGGGCTTCACCTGCCGGTCCTGCTGCGCGCCCGCGGAGCCGAGCCCGGTCTTCTCGCCGCGGAGCCGGTCGTGGGCGTGGACCCGGACCGGACGCCGGTCGCCCCGGACGGGCTCACCCTCGCCGCCGACCTCCGCGAGGCCCGCCGCCTCCTCGACCCCGAGCGGACCGTCGTCCACCTCTGCACCCCGCCCGCCGTCCGCGACGGCGTGCTGGAAGAGGTCGCGGCGCTCGGCTTCCGCCGCCTCGTCGTCGAGAAGCCACTGGCCGCCGACCGCACCGCACTCCACCGGGTACGTACCGCCGTCGACCGCCACCGTCTGGACGTCACCGTCGTCGCCCCCTGGCTGCACAGCGCGCTGACCGACCGTCTCGCCGCTCTCCTCGGCGACGGACACCTCGGGCCCGTCCGGCACATCGGCGTCACCCAGCACAAACCGCGCTTCCGCCGCTCCCTGACCACCGCCGGCCACAGCAGCGCCTTCGAGGTCGAGGTCCCGCACGCCGTCGGGGTGCTGCTGCGGCTGCTCGGCGACGCCCGCGCCGAGGACGCCGCCTGGAGCGATGTCCGTCTCGGCGACGCCGTCGCCCCCCGCCTGGGCACCGCCCGGCTACGCCTGGCCCACACCGCCGGCGCCCGCAGCGAGGTCCACTCCGACCTCACCTCGCCCGTCCGCCGCCGCCGTATCGTCATCGAGACCGACCGCGCCCGGCTGACCGGCGACTACCCGATCAGCGAGGACGACGACATCGCCCAGCTCCGCATCGAGCACCGGTCCGGCACCGGGCCCGCGGCCGTCACCCGGGAACTGCTCCCCGACGACGCCCTCACCCGCTGCCTGCTCCGCGCCTACCGCCACGCCGCGGGCCGCACCACCCCGGACGACGCCGCCCTCCCCGGCGGACCGGGCGCTCTCGACCTGCACATCCGCACCGTTGAACTCCTCGACGACGCCCGCCGGTTGGCCGCCGCGGCCCCGTCGCGGCCCACCCGCACCACCGACCGGAAAGAGGTGGCCGGACATGCCGGCTGAGTCCGCCCGACACACCCCCCACCCGCAGCCGGGGCCGGGCACCGGATGGGCCGCGCCCGGCATCCGCTACGCGGGCATCGGCGACGAGGCGGCGGCCGACGCCGAAGGGCAGCTCGCCGCGGTCCACGGTCTGGGCTGGCGCGCCGTCGAACTCCGCTCCGTCGACGGCACCGCCCTCGCCGACCTGCCCCCCGCCGCCTTCGACGCCCTCGCCGCACGCCTCGCCGACACCGGCACCGACGTCGTCTGCGTCGACTCCCGCATCGCCAACTGGAGCCGCCCGGCCACCGGCCCGTTCGCCCAGGACCTCGACGAACTGCGCGTCCTCGCCGCCCGCTGCGCCACCCTCGGCACCCGCCACGTCCGCGTGATGTCCTACCCCGACGGCGGACTGACCGACGACGAATGGCGCCGCCGCGTCCTCGACCGGATGACCACCCTCACCCGCTTCGCCGAGGACCACGGGCTCGTTCTGCTCCACGAGAACTGCCACGGCTGGGCCGGGACCCGCGCCGACCGGATGCTCGCCCTCCTCGACCACGTCGGCAGCCCCGCACTGCGCCTGCTGTTCGACATCGGCAACGGCGTCCCGCACGGCTACGACGCCCCCGCCCTCCTCGACGCCGTCATCGACCACGTCGCCCACGTCCACGTCAAGGACGCCACCGCCGGACCGGACGGCGACATCGTCTACACCCTCCCCGGCCACGGACAGTCCGGTGTTGCCGCCTGCCTCGCCACCCTGGCCCGCCGCGGTTGGCAGGGCACCTGGTCCATCGAGCCGCACACCCGGCTGCGCCCGCACGACGGCACCGACCACCGCGAACTGGACGGCATCGCCGCCTTCACCGCGTACGGCCGCGCCCTGGAACGCCTCGTGGAGCGCGAGGTCCGCACGGCGCCGGCGGAAGCGGGCGGCCACCCGTGACCGCACCCGCCCGCCTCCGGACCGCCGACCGCGACCTGCTGCTCCGCCTCCTCGACACGCCCACCGCCGGACCGCTGGAGAACGGCGGCGACACCACCGGCGTCCGCCTCTGGGACGCCGGACGCGCCTACGCCGCGGCGGCCGCCCCGCTCGGCCTCGCCACCGTGCGCCACGCCGCACCGCACCCGGACGAACTCGACCGGGACGACGTGCCGCTGACCGTCCGCGAGGCCGCCGCCGGGCGTCCCGACTTCCTCGCCTGCCAGCCCTCGCTCGTCCTGCGGCTGGGGCCGCCGCTGCCGCGCGCGGACACCGTCATGTTCAACGTCCACCTCGACACCGTCGGCGGCTGGTGGCCCGCCACCTTCGACGGCACCCGCTTCCACGGCCGCGGCGCCATCGACGCCAAGGGCCCGGCCGTCGCCCTCCTCGCCGGTATCCGCGCGGCCATGGCCCGCGACCCCGCCGTCGGCACCGACACCGCCGTCCTCGTCCAGGCGGTCGCGGGCGAGGAGGGCGGCGCCATGGGCACCTACGGCACCCGGCCGCTGGTCCGCGAGGGCCTGACCGGCGCGCTCAACCTCTTCTGCGAACCGACCCGGCACCGCTACCTGCCGCGCGCCACCGCCGCGATGACCGCCTGCGTCCAGGTCGACGGCGCCGACGCGGTCGACGACTGCCCGGCCGCCGGACACAACGCCACCGCCCTCCTCGGCCACCTCGCCCACCACCTCGCCACCGTCCTGCCCGGACGGGTTCCCGACGCCGGCGTCTGCGTCGCCGGACTCCACACCGGCGACCGCCACAACAAGGTCTACGGCACCGGCCGCCTGCTGCTGAACCTCTCCTACGGCAACCGCGCCACCGCCCGCGCCGCCGAAGCCGCGCTCCACACGGCCGTACGGGAGGGGATCGCCGCCTTCCGCGCCTCGGCCGCCGCCGAACCCACCCTCGCCCGCACCGTCGAGGACGCCGCCGCCCTCACCTCCGTCCGCTGGCACAAACGCGGCCTGCCGGCCCTGCACAGCCGCGCCGCCCTCGCCGACGACCTGCTGGGCAAGGACGCCGGACTCACCCGCTGGCCGGACGCCGAACCGGCCTTCACCTGCGACGCCATCTGGATGGCCGACGTCCCCGACAGCTGCACCGCCGTCCTCGGCCCCGGCGACCTCGGCGCCAACCGCGCCCACGCCGACGGCGAGTTCGCCGACCTCGCCGACCTGGACCGTTACGCCGAGGAGATCGCCCGCGTCCTGACCGCCTTCACCGCCCGGCGGCGCGCCCGCTCCGGATGAACGCCGCGCCGCCCGCCCCGGAACCCCAACGGGCGGGTGCGCCCCGGAGCCACCCCACCGCGCCCCGCCGACCGTCCCGCCCACACCGAGAGGAACCCCGCCACGATGCCCCCGACCCCCGCCGCACCGGCCACCGGCCGTGCCCCGGACACCGTCCCCGGCCCCGTCCCCGAGGTCCGCGTCCCGTACGACGCGCTGCTCGCCTTCACCGCCGGCGTGCTGCGCGCACGGGGCCTGCCCGGCGGGCGGGCCGCCACCGCCGCCGAGGCGCTGTGCCACGGCGACCTCACCGGCTTCACCACCCACGGCCTGACCAACCTCGCCCGGCTCTACCTGCCGCTCCTGGACTCCGGGCGCTGCGATCCGCACGCCGAACCGGAGACCGTCACCGACACCGGCGCCGCCGTCCTCCTCGACGCCCGCCGCGCCCTCGGACTCTGGGCCGCCGCCGAGGCGATGGACCTCGCCGTCGAACGGGCCCGCACCCACGGCATCGGCATGGTCTCGGTCCGCGGCGGCACCCACTTCGGCTGCGCCGGGTTCCACGCGCTGCGCGCCGTCGGACACGGCATGATCGGCCTCGCCGCCGCCAACTGCGGTCACCAGCGCCTCGTCCCGCCGCCCGGCGGCGCCGCCCCGATGCTCGGCACCAACCCGCTCGCCCTCGCCTCCCCGGCCGGCGATCACCCGCCGTTCACCCTCGACATGAGCACCAGCGTCGTCCCCACCGGCCGGATCCGCGCCGCCGCCCGCGCGGGCGGAACGATCCCGCCCGGCTGGCTGACCGACGCCACCGGAGGCGACGTCACCGACCCCGCGGCGTACGACCGCGGCGAGGCCCAGCTGCGGTGGCTGGGCGGTGACCCGGACCGCGGCGTCCACAAGGGCTTCGGGCTCGGGCTGCTCGTCGAGGTGCTGTCCGCGCTGGTCCCCGGCGCCGGGGTGGGCCCGCAGCCCGTCGCGGGCGGGCGGCCGACCTCCCGTCCGGACGACGACGTCGGCTACTTCCTGCTCGCCGTCGCCCCGGCCGCACTGCGCTCCCCGGACGCCTTCGCCACCGCCGCCACCGGCCTCTTCGGCGCGCTCCTCGACTGCCCGCCGCACGATCCGGACGACCCCGTCCGCTACCCGGGCTGGCACGAACAGCGCCGCAGCCGTGACCGGCGCGCCCACGGCGTCCCGCTGTCCGCCGCGCTCCACACCGAACTGCGCGCCGTCGCGGACGCCACCGGACTGCCGTTCCCCGGCGCCGTGGTGGCCGGAGGTACCGCATGACCCCGCTGCGGATCGGCATCATCGGGCTCGGTGTCATCTCCCGCTTCTACCTGGCCGCCCTCGAACGCTCCCCGGAGGCGGACCTCGTCGCGGTCTGCGACCCGGACACCGCCACCCACCGCGATCTGCCGCCGCACGTCGCCCGGTACACCGCCCACCGCGACCTGCTGGCCACCGCCGAGGTGGACGCCGTCATCGTCAACGTCCCCAACGACCTGCACTTCCCCGTCTGCCGCGACGCGCTCACCGCCGGGCGCGCGGTCTGTGTGGAGAAGCCGCTCGCCAACAGCGCCGAGGACGCCCGGCGCCTGGTCACCCTGGCGCGGGAGCGGGGCGCCGTGCTCTTCACCTCCTTCCACCGCCGCTACAACTCCGAGGTGCTCGCTCTCCGCGACCGGCTGCCCCGCGACGCGCACGTCACGGCCCTGACGGTGCGGTACGAGGAGCTGATCGAGGAGCACGCCGGGCGGGACCGCTGGTACCTCGACCCGGCGCGCTGCGGCGGCGGTTGCCTCGCCGACAACGGCCCCAACGCCCTCGACGTGGCCCGTCTCCTCCTCGGCGAGGTCCACGTCACCGGCGCGGAGCTGCACCTCGACGCCCGCGGTGTGGACCGCGCGGCGCAGCTCCAACTGGACACGCCCGCCGGGACCGCCGTCCGGATCGTGCTGGACTGGTCGTACCCGGGGGAGCGGAAGACCGTCGAGGTACGCCTCGCCGACGGCCGCACCGACCACGCCGACATGCTTGCCGGACACACCGCGTTCAAGGGCTCGCTCTGGCACGAGTACGAGGGCGTGCTGCGGGAGTTCACCCGTTCCGTACGCGCCGGCGTGAGCGGCGGTCCGACGGCGCCGGACGGCCTGGTCACCGCGGAACTCGTCGCCGACGCCTACGCCTGCGGCACCCGGCGGGAGGTCCGCGCGTGAACCCGGCGGAGGACGGCCCCAAGCGGGCGGTGCACGGACGGCTGGTGAAGGTCCTCACGCACCGCCGCGACGACCGGGGGATGACGCTGGAGCCGTTCGCCTCCCGCTGCGTCCGGGCGGGCGAGGTCCATGAGCTGGTCACCACCGACCACACCGGGACCGCGGCCGAGGGCCCCGTGGACCGGGTGGGGTTCCTGGGCTTCGTGGAGCTGGAGTGCGGCGGCGTCCTGGACCGCGGCGACACCGTCTGGGCCGACGGCCGCCGTATCGCCACCGTCCTCGGCTTCGACGCCTGCCACTTCCCCAACCACTACAACATCCTGCTGACGACACCGGCCCCCCGCACCGGCCCTGAGCTGGGCCTCGGCCCGGAGACGGAGATCGTCTTCACGCAGTGACGACGGGGGCCGGCACACCGTGGCCCGTGCGCCGGCCCCCGCGCCGGGCGGACTCGCCCCTCACCCCACCTCCGGCAGCCCGTACTCCGCCATCGCGTCCATCAGCCAGTGCGCCAGATGGTCGGCGAACGAGGAGCGGGGGAGCAGGCGGTAGGTGCCGGGGGCGGGGTGCCAGAGGAGGAGCGGGACGGTGCCGAGGGCGGTGGCCAGGGCCCGGCCCGGGGGGAAGGCGCGGGGGTGGAGGTCGAGGGCGCAGCCCTTCTCCAGGACGTCGCGGGAGGAGGGGCCGCGCAGTTCCAGGACGGTGCGTTGGGCGGAGACGTCCAGTACGTGACCGGGGGCGTCGTCCAGAGCCGTCGTCAGGGCGGCGAGCGGCGCCGGGGCGCCGTCCTCAGCGAGCAGCAGCCATTCGTCGGGTCCCAGCCAGAGCGCGGTGCCGTGGTCGCCGCGGGACGTGTCCCCGCACCGCGTGGGCAGCGGCGCGCCCAGCACCCGCGTCAGGCGGGCGGCGGCCGGGCCGTCGGGGGCGGCGCGCAGGGCGGTCATCGTCCGGCAGGGGAGTTCGCTCAGGGCCACCGCGCGCGGGCCGGTGACGGTCGCGGCGCGCAGGGCGCCGGTCAGGTGCGCCAGCGGGGAGCGGCGCAGCGCGGTGGGTTCCGGTGCGGTCGGTTCAGCCATCACGCCTGGTCCCTTCGGGGTCGTACAGCACGGGGGAGCACACCACGGCCGGTACCGGGGTGTCGCCGACGACAGCCACCACCTCGTCGCCGATCCGGGCGCGCCCGCCCGCGATCAGGGCCAGCGCGAACGGGTGGCCGAGCGCGGGGCTGTGGTAGCCGGAGGTGATGTGGCCCAGCATCGGGACCGGGCCGTTCTGCGGCGTCAGGGGGGTGCCCCGGTCGATGATCTGGGTGCCCTCCGGCAGCCGGGTGCGGCGGTCGGCGGGGACCAGGGCGACGAGTTGCCGGCGGTCCGCGCGGGCGGTGTCGGGGCGCGACAGCGACCGTTTGCCGATGAAGTCCTTGTGGGGGGAGATCACCCAGTCCATACCGGCGTCCAGCGGCGTGACGGTGCCGTCGGTGTCCTGACCGACGATGAGGAACCCCTTCTCGGCGCGGAGTACGTGCATCGCCTCCGTCCCGTACGGGGTGATGCCTTCGGGGCGGCCCGCCTCCTCGACGTGGTCCCACACGGCCTGGCCGTACCACGCCGCCACGTTGATCTCGTAGGCGAGTTCGCCGGAGAAGGAGATGCGGCAGATGCGGGCGGGGATGCCGGAGGCGAGGACGGTCTCGCGCAGGGTCATGAAGGGGAAGGCTTCCCGGCTCACGTCGAGTGCGGGGGCGAGGCGGGCGACGACGGCGCGGGAGCGGGGGCCGACGACGGCGACGGTGGCCCACTGTTCGGTGACGGAGACGCAGGTGACGTCCAGTTCGGGCCATTCGGTCTGGAGCCATTCCTCCAGCCGGTCGAGGACGGCGGCGGCGTTGCCGGTGGTCGTGGTCATGAAGTAGCGGTCGTCGGTGAGGCGGAGGGTGACACCGTCGTCGACGATCATTCCGTCCTCCCCGCACATCACGCCGTAGCGGGCGGAGCCGGGGCGCAGCTTCTTGAAGCCGTTGGTGTAGACGCGGTTCAGGAACTCCCCGGCGTCCGCGCCCCGGATCTCGATCTTGCCGAGCGTGGAGGCGTCCATGAAGGCGACGCCCTCCCGCGCGGCCCGGCACTCGCGCGCCACCGCCGCGTCCATGTCCTCACCGGGCCGCGGGTAGTAACGCGGTCGCTTCCACTGGCCGACGTCCTCGAAGACCGCGCCGCGTGCGAGGTGCCCCTCGTGCAGCGCGGTGCGGCGCGCGGGGTCGTAGAGCGCGCCGGTCTCCCGCCCGGCCAGCGCGGCGAACGCGACGGGGGTGTACGGCGCCCGGTAGGTGGTGGTGCCCAGCGCGGCCGGGGAATCCGCGCCGCGCAGCGCGGCGAGCACACCGAGCGCGGCGACGCCGGACGTCCGGCCCTGGTCGTTGGCGGTGCCCAGCGAGGTGTACCGCTTGAGGTGTTCGGCGCCACGCATCCCGGTGCCCGCCGCGCGGTACAGATCGGCGACGGTCACGTCCCGTTGGAGGTCGACGAAGTGGGTGTCCCAGGTGGCCGGGTCGCCGTCGTCGCCGGGGATCAGCCAGAGCGGCCGGACAGGGGAGGGGGGCTGCGGCCGGTGCGGCGGCGGGACGGTGGCCGCGAAGCCCGCGGCGGTCGCCGCCAGCGCCCCGGCGCGGGCGCCCTCGGCGAGACAGCCGGCGGTGTCGTACGTACCGCGCACCGCACCGGCCGTGTGCTGTCCGTCCACCGCCGCACCGGGCACGAACCCGGCGAGACCGGTGTCCCACCGCAGGGTGCCCTGCCGCTGGGAATGCAGGTGGACGACGGGGCTCCAGCCGCCCGAGACCGCCAGCAGATCGCAGGTCAGCGCCGTGCCGGGCCCGGCGGGCGCCCCCGCCGCGTCCAGCGGGCGGACGGTGACCCCGTCGACCCGTTCGGTCCCCGAGGCGGCGGTCACGGCGCTGCCGGTGCGCACCGGCACCCCGGTGCGGTCGCGGAACTCCCGTGCGGTGGCGGTCAGTTCGGGCCGGGAGTCGATGACGGCGGCGACCGCGCAGCCCGCCGCGGCCAGGGCCGAGGCGGTGGCGTACGCACTGTCGCCGGTGGTCGCCACCACCGCGCGGCGGCCGGGCAGCACCCCGTAGTGGTGCAGGTAGGTGCGTACCGCGTGGGCGAGCATGATGCCCGGCCGGTCGTTCCCGGCGAAGACCAGCGGCCGCTCGTGGGCGCCGGTCGCCAGCACCACCTGACGTGCGCGGATGTGCCACAGCCGCTGCCGGGAGACCCCGGCGGGCGCCGCCGGTCCCAGATGATCGGTGCGCCGCTGGAGCGCCAGTACGTAGTTGCCGTCGTACGCGCCGAAGGCGCAGGTGCGGGTCAGCACCCGGACGTCCGGCTCCGCCTCCAGCGCCGCGCGGGTGGCGGTGGCCCAGGTCAGGGCGGCCGCTTCCGGGCCGTCGCCGGGGGCGGCGGCGAGCAGCGCGCCGCCGGTCTCCGGCCGGTCCTCGACGAGCAGCACCCGCGCCCCGGAGCGGCCCGCGGCGGCCGCCGCGGCGAGACCGGCCGGTCCGCCGCCGATGACCAGGACGTCGGTGTGCACGTACTTCTTGTCGTACACCGCGGGGTCGGGCGTGGGGTCGAGGCGGCCGCGTCCGGAGAGGGCGGTGGCGCGCAGCCCGTCGTACAGCTCGACGGTGGTGGCGGGCAGCATGCTCTCCGCGCAGGGGCCCTCGACCCGCAGCAGGGCGTTCGGCTCCTCGACGCCCGCGGCCATGACGGCGCGCGGCCGTCCGCGGTAGAGGGACGGCGCGGCGCCGGGCAGACCGTGGGCGAGCAGCGCGGAGGCCACCGTGTCGCCCGGATGGCCGGTCAGCTCCCGGCCGTCGAGGGTGAAGCGGAGGGTGGTGGTGCGGTCGGTCCGGCCGCCGTGCGGCAGCCGGGCGGGCTGGTCGGGGCGACGGGTCATCGGGCCTCTCCGTCCGGTCGGGCGGCGGCGGGCCGCGGTTCGTCGGGGCGGTAGGTGGCGAGCACCGTGTAGCTGACGGTGTCCCGCACGGCGTGGAACCAGCGGCGGCAGCCCAGACTGTGCGCCCACCGCTCGGCGAACGGTCCGGCCGGGTTGTCGCGGAGGAAGAGGTACGCGGCCCACGCCTCGTCGTCGAGCGCCGCCGGGTCGGCGGGCCGGGCCACATGGGCCTGTCCGCCGTAGTGGAACTCGGTCTCGTCGCGCGGCCCGCACCACGGGCAGGTCAGCTGGAGCACCAGGTCTCCTCTCAGTGGGCCACGGCGGCGGCGCCGTGTTCGTCGATGAGCGCGCCGGTGGTGAACCGGTCGAGCGAGAACGGCGCGTTCAGCGGATGCGGCGCGCCGGTCGCCAGGGTGTGGGCGAAGGTCCACCCGGCGGCCGGGGTGGCCTTGAAACCGCCGGTGCCCCAGCCGCAGTTGACGAAGAGGTTCGCCAGCGGGGTGGCGCCGATGACGGGGGAGGCGTCGGGTGTGACGTCCACGATCCCGCCCCAGGTGCGCAGCACGTGCGCGCGGGCGAAGACCGGGAACAGCTCGACGGCGGCGGCCATCTGCCGCTCGATGATGTGGAAGGCGCCGCGCTGCCCGTAGCCGTTGTACGCGTCGACCCCGGCGCCCAGCACCAGTTCGCCCTTGTGCGCCTGGGAGACGTAGACGTGCACGTGGTTGGACATCACGACGGTGGGGTGGACCGGCTCGTGGAGTTCGGAGACGAGCGCCTGGAGCGGATGGGACTGCACCGGCAGCCGGAGTCCGGCCCGCGCGGCGAGGACGCCGCTGTGTCCGGCGACGGCGAGCCCCACCCGCCCGGCGCCGATCCGGCCGCGGGTGGTCGTCACGCCGGTGACCCGCCCGCCGTCGGTGGTGAAGCCGGTCACCTCGCAGCCCTGGATCAGATCGACGCCGTACGCGTCCGCGCTGCGGGCCAGTGCCCAGGCGACGTGATCGTGCTTGGCGATACCGGCGCGCGGCTGGTACGTGGCGCCGAGGACCGGGTAGCGGCTGTGCGGCGAGGTGTTGAGGATCGGGCAGACCTCGGCGACCTCGTCGGGCTCCAGCCAGTGCGAGTCGACGCCGTTGAGCCGGTTGGCGCCGACCCGGCGGGCACAGTCGCGGACGTCCTGGAGGGTGTGCGCGAGGTTGAGGACGCCGCGTTGGCTGAACATCACGTCGTAGTCCAGCTCGGCGGGGAGCGTCTCCCAGAGCTTCAGCGCGTACTCGTAGAGGGCGGTCGTCTCGTCCCAGAGGTAGTTGGACCGGATGATCGTGGTGTTGCGCGCCATGTTGCCGCCGCCCAGCCAGCCCTTCTCCAGGACGGCGACGTCCGTGATGCCGTGCACCGACGCGAGGTAGTGCGCGGTGGCCAGCCCGTGCCCGCCGCCGCCGACGATGACGACGTCGTACGAGGAGCGGGGCTCGGGGTTGCGCCACAGGTGCGCGGGGTGTTCCGGAAGGGGGGAGCTCATCCGGCGGTTCCCTTCGTGTCGCGGAGGCGGGCGGCGGGCGCGCCGGAAGCGGCCCCGGAACGCCCCGCGCACCCGCGCCGACCGCCCCGCACCTCTCCGACCTGCACGCCTTCCTGGAATGCGCTTGATGGGCAACTGATATATCAGTAGCCTGCGGTAACGTAAGGGGCCGATCGGGAGCAGGTCAAGGGGGCCGGATGACGCAGCACCGGGCGGCGGACGCCCACCCCGGAGCGGGGGAGCCCTCGCTCGCCGAACGCGCCTACCGCGCCCTGCGCGACCGGCTGATCATGCTGGAGATCCGCCCCGGCGCCCCCATCAGCGAGGACCAGCTCGCCCAGTCCCTCGGCGTCGGCCGCACCCCCGTCCGCGAGGCCCTCAAACGCCTCCAGTACGAGCGGCTGATCGCCGTCTACCCGCGCCGCGGCACCTTCGCCACCGAGGTCAACATCACCGACCTCGCCCACATCTCCGAGGTCCGGCGCGAGCTGGAGCCGATGGCCGCGGCGCAGGCCGCCCGCCGCGCCACCGACGCCCACCGCACCGCGCTCACCGCCCTCACCGCGGAGCTGGAGGGCGCCCCCGCCGCACCCCGCAGCCCCGGCGCGCTGATGCGCCTCGACCTCCAGGCCCACCGCGCCGTCTACGCCGCCACCCGCAACCCCTACCTCGAAGACACCCTCGTGCACTACGACAACCTCGCCACCCGCGTGTGGTGCCTCTTCGTCGACCGGCTGCCCGGGGTCGCCGGACACATCGGCGAGCACGGGCCGCTGCTGCGCGCGGTGGCCGGCGGGGACGCGGAGAAGGCCGCCGAACTGGCCGCCGCGCACGTCGAGGGCTTCGAACGCGCCATCCGCACGGCGCTCTGACCACCCCGCCGCGCCCGGTACGCGCCGCGGGCCCGGGGCGGCCGGTCGCCGTTCCGGACCCGCCGGGCCTCACGCCTCGTCGGTCGTGGGGATACGGCCGGGCGGCTCCGGCTCGGCCTCGATGCGATGCAGGAAGTCGCCGATGAGGAACTTGTAGACCGCGCCGCCGATCAGACCCCCGCAGAGCGGCGCGACGATCGGCACCCAGAAGTAGAAATTCCCCCACTGATCACGCCAGGCGCCCCGGTATCCGGTCAGGAAGCTGGCCAGCCGCGGACCGAAGTCGCGGGCCGGGTTGATGGCGTAGCCGGCGTCCGTGCCGAAGGCCATGCCGATCGCGACGACCACCAGGCCGATGACGAACGGCGCGAGGTTCGCGCCGGGCGGGGTGTTCAGCAGATCGGTCAGGGCGAAGATCAGGATCATCAGGACGGCGGTGCCGAGGATCTGATCCCGGAAGGCGCCCCACTCGTGGACCCCGGCGGCCGTCGAACCGTTCCCCGGCAGGGTGGAGAAGATCGTCTGGGTCTTGATGCTGTGCCCCGGATCGGCCCGCGCGATGACCTCGGTGTAGTTCCACCGCACCAGCAGCGCGGCGCAGAACGCGCCCACCGTCTGGGCCAGCGCGTACGGTGCCACCTTCGCCCACGAGAACCCCTTGAACGCGGCGAGCGCCACCGTCACCGCCGGGTTGAGGTGGGCGCCGGTCATCCGCGCCGCGACGTACGCGCCGAGGGTGACGCCGAGCCCCCAGGCCCAGGCGATGCTGTCGTGGCCGCCGAGCCCGCCCTTCGGGTCGGTCAGCGCGCCACCTGCGTTGACCTGCGCCACCACACCGCAGCCGAAAAGGATGAGCACCATCGTGCCGAGGAACTCCGCGAGGAGTTCGTGGATCAGCTTGGGCGTGCGAGGCGGTGCGCTCATCACGGCGTCTCCCCGGCGGTCGGCGGTCACGCCCCGCCGAAGTGGAACGGGACGTCGCCCGATCGTCATCAGCCCCCGGCCCTCCGCGCCACCCGGACCGCCACCCACCGCCCGGATGATGACCCGGACGGGTGAGACGCTGCTCCGTCCGGGCACGACGGCCCACGGGGCGACGGCACGGCTGCGGGGCTCACGCTCCGGGCCCGGGGCGGTGCCGCGCCGCGCACCACGACGAGGCGCTGCCGGGCCTCGCGGTGAGGCGTCTTCGTACGCGGACCGCGGCAGGCCCTGCGCGCCGCGGTCCGGCCCGTTCCCGTACGGGGCGACGGGCCCTCCGCCAGGCGCCCCGGCCCGTTCCCGGCCCCGTACGTGGCGACGGGGCGCGGCCCCTCGGGCCACGCCCCGCCACCCCGGGCTCGCGCCCCTCGATCCCGCAGGTCAGCGGCTGTCCGCCGGGCGGCGCCGCCGTGCGTACGCGACCGCGCCGCCGCCCGCCACGACCAGCGCCGCCGCGCCCGCCGCGAGATACGGCGTGCCGTCGGCGCCGGTGTGCGCCAGCGAGCCGCCGGTGACGCCCGCGGGCGCCGGACGGTTGGGCGTCGGCTGCTGCGGCGTCGCCGGGGCGGAGGGCGACGGCGACGGGCTGGGCACCGCGTTGTCCCACACCGTCACGGTCCGCCGCTCCCCGGACACCGCCTCGATCTTCCGCGGCTCCTTGTCGAGCTGGTACCCCTCGGGCGCCTTCGTCTCGACTATCCAGTACGTCCCGGCGGGCAGGTCGACCGCCTCGGACCTGCCGTCCTTCCCGGTCGTGACGGTGGTGACGACCTCGCCCGGCGCGCCCTTGTCGTCCGCCCGGATCTCGTACGTCGCCGGGGAGGTGACCGCCTCGCCCGTGGCGCGGTCCTTCTTCACCGCGATCACCACCGCGGCGGGCTGGAAGCGGATCTCACCGGACGCCGTGAGCGGCTTGCGCTCGGCCACGAAGTACACCAGCCGCTGCATCGGCTTGCCGTGCACCGTGCGGTCGGTGTGCCAGAACGTCGGCGAGTTCACCGACACCTCCGCGCCGAACGCGGCGCCCGCGTCCTTGCCCGGCTCGTCCGGCGTGAAGCGGAAGACCGCCCTGCCCCGCGCGTCGGTGGTGCCCACCGCGCCGGGCCGCGCCGGACGCGCGACGTTGGTCAGATCCGTGGTGTTCACCTCGACGCCCTCGGCGGGCTTCTTCCCCTGCGCGACCTTGACCGTCAGCTCCTTCTCCCGCGGGGTGCGCTCGTACGGGAAGGTCGTGCCGGAGCCCTCGACGCTCAGCGTGTACGGCGCCGCGTCGACCGTCAGGATCTCCTTGCGCAGCCGGTTGAACTGCGCGACGACCGGCGCGGTGTCCACCGACGCGTCGCCGCCGTAGCCCGCCACCGCGCCCTTCGGCATGCCCTTGTCCAGCCACTGCTGCCAGGGGATCTTCTCGCCGTTGTAGCCGCTCTCGTCGATGCCGTCGTGGGCGGCGAGCGCCCAGGTCACCAGCGCGGCGGCGGCCGAGGTGTTACGGCCCTCGACGGTGTCCGGCAGTGTGCCGTACCGCGAGGCCAGCTCCGCCAGCCGCGCCTTGGTGTCCTCGGAGAGCTGCTCGGGCGCGCCGGTGCGGGTGTAGCCGTTGTCCTTGCCGTCCGGGCCGTACAGCGCCAGGTCCAGGCAGAGCGCGTGGCTGCCGTCGTCCAGGACGTGGGTGCCGGTCCACATCGCGGTGTGCTTGCCGGTCCGCAGATGCCAGCCGACCGCCCGGCCCTCGTGCCCCTCCCGGTCGGCGGCCGACGCCACCGACGCCGGGAGCACCGCGCCCACCACCCCCACCACCACGGACACCGCGCCCATGGCCGAAAGTCTTCTCATCCGAGCTGTACGCATGAAAGTCGAGCCCCCTCGAAGTCCGGGCCGTCCGCGGCCCTCCCGCCCGCGCGGCCGCAGCGCGACGGGGCGGTGGCCGGCGGACCCGGCGCCACCCGGCTGCGGCGCGGACTGCCACAGAAAAGTACCGCCATCGCGGTCATGTCAAAGGAACTTGGCACAAACCCAGCACATCCCGGCCAGGGCGGGCACAACGCCGCGGCCCGCCGCGACCGGTCTCCCCGGCCCCGCGGGCCGTGGACCTCAGGTCATGCCGGGGCCGGCGCGTACCTCCGGTACGGCGCCGGGCACATGAGTGATGGCCAAATCCCCTTCTTCGTACGGGACGTGGCGTGCGGTCCGCCGTGGGCGGCTTGGCGGGAGCGGCGCCCGGGGCGGGTCAGCGGGGCGCGGTGCGGTGGCCGAAGAGGTGGCGGCGGTGCGGCTTCCCGGGTGCCGCGGGGCGGTCGTGCTGTTCGGTCCGCGCCCGCCGTGAGGAGCGGCCCGCCCCGGCCACCAGCAGTCCGAGGCCGAGTACGGCCACCCCGCCGACGATCACGCCGAAGAGGAAGAGCGCCCCGGCGGAGCCCGTCAGGTGGTAGCCGAACACCTTGAACGCCATGAGGAGTTCGTGTCCGGCACCGACGTTGCCGACGACCGCGGCGACACCGACGACGACTGCGGCGATCAGAAGGACGAGTCCGAGGAAGACGAACATGAGGTGCTCCGAAGCTGCGTTCCGCGTACGGACCGGACGGGCGGACCGCCGCCCGTCCGGGCCTTCGCCTACCAGTAGTGGCGCCGTCCGCCGACGCCCCGTCCCAGGAGGCCCAGGAGCCAGAGCGCGGCCCCGACGATCAGCAGAACGGCGCCGATGGTCCAGAGCACCGCGATGCCCGTCACCAGGCCGATGACGAGAAGGATGAGGCCGAGAATGATCACGCCAACCTCCCGGTGGCTCGTACCGGTCCGTGCCCCGTGCCCCTGTCGTACCCGGCGGCGCCAGCGACAAACAGGTCGATAACCGGGCGAATCGATGAGTTCCGGGGCGCCCGGAGGAGCGCCCTGAGGGCGCCGGCATCCGGCGCCCGGCCGCTCACCCGGCCGGCGGTCCCTCGTGGCTCCCGTCCGCCGTGGCGCCGCCCGGCGGTTCCGCGCCGGGGGCGGGCTCCTGGCCGGACGTGGTGCGGAACGCCGGGCGGTCGTCCTCGATCTCCACCCGGATCCGGTCACCTGGGGAGAGCGCCCCGTCGAGCACCAGCCGCGACAGTGAGTTGTCGATCTCCCGCTGGATGGTCCGCCGCAGCGGCCGCGCCCCGTACTCCGGACGGTGGCCGCGGCGGGTCAGCCAGTCGACCGCCTCCGGCGAGAACTCGATGGTCATGTCCTGCGCCCGCATCCGGCGGCTCGTCGCGTCCAGCAGCAGTGCGGTGATCTGCCGCAGCTGCGCGTCGGTGAGCTGCCGGAACACGATGATCTCGTCGAGCCGGTTGAGGAACTCCGGCCGGAAGTGCGTGCGCAGCGCCGCCATCGCGCGCTCGCGCGCCGCGTCGTCGCCGCCCGACGGGCCGAAGCCGAGCGTGCCCCGGCCGCCGCTGAGCGCCTCCGACCCCAGATTGCTGGTCATCACGACGACGGTGTTCTTGAAGTCGACGGTCCGGCCCTGCGCGTCGGTCAGATGCCCGTCGTCCAGCACCTGCAGCAGCATGTTGAAGACATCGGGGTGCGCCTTCTCCACCTCGTCCAGCAGCACCAGCGCGTACGGATGGCGGCGCACCGCCTCTGTCAGCTGCCCCGCGTCCTCGTGTCCGACGTATCCGGGCGGCGCCCCGACCAGCCGGCTCACCGTGTGCCGCTCCTGGTACTCGCTCATGTCGAGCCGCACCATCCGGTCCTCGCTGCCGAACAGCGCCTCCGCCAGCGCCCGCGCCAGCTCCGTCTTGCCCACCCCGGTCGGCCCCAGGAACAGGAAGCTGCCGATCGGGCGCTGCGGATCGGCCAGCCCGGCACGGGAGCGCAGCACCGCCTCCGCCACCGCGGCCACCGCGTCGTCCTGTCCGATGACCCGCGCGCTCAGCCGCTCCTGGAGGCCCAGCAGCCGCTCGCGCTCCTCCTCGGTGAGGTTGCTGACCGGGATGCCGGTCTGGCGGGAGATGATCTCCGCGATGTCCGCCGCGGTGACCTCCACGACCCGGCCGTCCCCCGTCGCCTCGCCCGCCCCCGCACCGATCCGCTCGGTCAGCGCCGTGATCCGGTCCCGCAGTTCGGTGGCGCGCTCGTACTGCTCCGCCGCCACCGCTTGGTCCTTGTCCCGCGTCAGCTGCTCGGCCTCCCGCTCCAGGTCCCGGACGCCCGCCGCCTTGGTGCCCGAGCGGAGCCGGACCCGGGCACCCGCCTGGTCGATCAGGTCGATCGCCTTGTCCGGCAGGAACCGGTCGGTCAGATACCGGTCGGACAGCTCCACCGCCGCCAGCAGCGCCTCGTCGGTGTACCGCACCTGGTGGTGGGCCTCGTACCGGTCCTGGAGCCCCCGCAGGATCTCCACCGCGTCCGCCACGTCCGGCTCCGGCACCAGCAGCGGCTGGAAACGGCGGGCCAGGGCGGCGTCCTTCTCGATGTACCGGCGGTACTCCTCCAGCGTCGTGGCGCCGATGATGTGCAGCTCACCGCGGGCGAGCGCCGGTTTGAGGATGTTGCCGGCGTCCATGCTGCCGCCGTCGGCGCCGCCGCCCGCGCCCACCACGGTGTGCAGTTCGTCGATGAAGACGATCAGCGTGTCCGAGTGCGCCCGTACCTCCTCGATGATGGCGTTCATCCGCTCCTCGAAATCGCCGCGGTAGCGGGTCCCGGCGACCACGCCCGTCATGTCGAGCGACACCACCCGCCGCCCCGCCAGCGTCTCCGGCACGTCCCCGTCGGCCATCCGCTGCGCGAGCCCCTCGACGATCGCGGTCTTGCCCACGCCCGCGTCGCCGACCAGCACCGGATTGTTCTTCCCGCGCCGCGACAGCACCTCGACGGTCTGCTCGATCTCCGTCTCCCGCCCGATCACCGGATCGATGCGCCCGGCCCGCGCCAGCTCCGTCAGATCACGGCTGTACTTGTCGAGCGTCGGCGTCTCGTGCCGGGGCGGCGCGCCCGGCTCCGGCGGAGCCGGCGGATGGCCCGGCGCCGCGCCCCGCTCCGCGTGCTGCGCGTCGATCCGGAAGACGTTGAGGATCCGCCCGGCGGCCGAGTCCGGATTGGCCGCCAGCGCCTCCAGGACGTGCTCCGGGCCGATGTACGACGCGCCGGAGCCCAGCGCCATGTCGTGCGCGCCCAGCAGCGCCCGCTTGACCGCCGGGGTCACCGCCACCCGCGCCTGCTGCGGGCCCGAGCCCGCGCTGCGGTCGATGTCCGCGGCGAGCGCGTCGGGGTCCGCGCCGGACTGCCGTACCAGGCTGCGGGTGGGCTCCGCGGTCAGCGAGGCCCGCAGCAGATGCTCGGTACCCAGCTCCGTACTGCCGTGGTCGGCGGCGTAGGTCGCCGCGGACGTCACCAGATCGCGGGCGCCGGCGCTCATCAGCCGGGCGATGTCCGCCTGCCGCGGCATCCGGCTGGAGCCGCCCGGACGGCCGAAGACGCGTCCCAGGAAGTCGCCGAACGGGTCCGGTTCGAAGCCTTCCGGGCCCATGAATCCGTCGCTCATCTGTGTCCGTTCCGCTGTCACGGTGCCGCGACTGCTGCCTGTCGGATCCGTTACCGGCCACCGCGGGCGCGCACACGCCGGACGGCGGCCCCCGCTTCAGGATCAGGGCCACCGCCGCGCTCCGCACGCGGACGGCCCGCCGCCCACCCGGCCACCGGCCCGCGCCGGCCCGGCGCCGTCCGGGATCGTGGCCGCACGCCGCCCGGCCCTCACCCCGTGCCGCCCCCGGCCAGCCGGGCGGCCCGCTCCAGGACCTCGGTGAGCATCGGCGCGGTCAGCCGCCCGGTGAAGACGTTGCGGCGGCTGGGGTGGTAGCACCCCAGGACGTGCAGCGGGCCCCGGCCGTTCGCGCCGGGCAGCGTCACCACGGCGCCGTGGCCGAACGCCGGGCGCGGGCGCGGCAGCCGCCACCCGGCCGCCGCCAGCACCGGCCACAGCGCCTGCCAGCCGAACGCCCCCAGCACCACCACCGCCCGCAGCCCAGGTGCCAGCAGCGCCAGCTCCGCCGCCAGCCACGGGCGGCAGGTGTCCCGCTCGGCCGGCGTCGGCCGGTTCTGCGGCGGCGCGCAGTGCACCGGCGAGGTGATCCGTACGCCGTACAGCTCCAGCCCGTCGCCGGGCCGCACCGCCGTCGGGCGGGAGGCGAGCCCGGCGGCGTACAACGCGGCGAACAGGAAGTCCCCGGCGTCGTCCCCGGTGAACATCCGCCCCGTACGGTTGCCGCCGTGCGCCGCCGGTGCCAGGCCCACCACCGCCAGCGACGCGTCGGCCGGACCGAACCCGGGCACCGGCCGCGCCCAGTACTCCTCGTCCCGGAACGCCGCCCGCCGTACCGCCGCGACCTCCTCCCGCCACGCCACCAGGCGCGGACAGGCCCGGCACCCGGTCACCGCCCCGTCCAGCTCCGCGACGCTCGCGCAACGCGCCGCCCGGTACGCCGGGAACCCCGCTTCGGCCTCGTCCATCCCCTCACCGTAGGACCGCCGGACGGCCCGCGCCGTCCGGCCCGCGCCGCCGGGGCCCGCGGCGCCGGGCCGCCTACACTCGCCGGATGGCGAAGTATTTCGATGTACACCCGGACAACCCCCAGCGCCGCACCCTCGGCACCGTCGCCGAACTGATCCGCTCCGACGGGCTCGTCGCGTACCCGACGGACTCCTGCTTCGCGCTGGGGTGCCGGATCGGCAGCCGGGACGGCGTCGCCCGGATCCGGTCGATCCGTCAGCTCGACGACCGGCACCACTTCACCCTCGTCTGCCGCGACTTCGCGCAGCTGGGCCAGCTCGTCCAGATCGACAACGACGTGTTCCGTACCCTCAAGGCGGCCACGCCCGGCAGCTACACCTTCATCCTCCCGGCGACCCGCGAGGTACCGCGCCAGCTCCAGCACCCCAAGAAGAAGACGGTCGGCGTCCGCATCCCCGACCACACCGTCGCGCAGGCGCTTCTGGACGAGTTGGGTGAGCCGATCCTCTCCAGCACCCTGCTGCTGCCCGACGAGGACGAGCCGCTGACCCAGGGCTGGGAGATCAAGGAGCGCCTCGACCACGTCCTCGACGCGGTCGTCGACTCCGGTGACTGCGGCACCGAACCCACCACCGTCGTCGACTTCTCCGGCGGCACTCCGGAGATCGTCCGCCACGGCGCGGGGGACCCGTCCCGCTTCGCGTAGGAACGAGCGGCATGCGCGGCGGAGCGAGCGGCAGGGGCACCGTCCGGCTCACCACATCTCCCGGACATCTCCTGGACCGGACGGGAACCCGCCCCACCCCGCCCCGGCCCCGCCGGCGGCTCTGGCCCGCGCCGTCCGGTGCGTCACGGAGCGGGCGTGTAGCCGCGGGCGCGGACGAGGTCGTGGGTGAGCCGGGTGAAGGCGCGGGCGGCGGCGCTGCGGTAGGCGCCCTCGCGGTGCAGCAGGGTCACCGTACGGGTGGGCAGCGGCGGGTCGAGGGGGACGGGCGTGAGGTGGGGGTGGTCGTCGGTGATGGCGTCGGGCAGGACGGTGGCCAGGCCGGTGCGCCGGACGATCTCGGTGAGCGCCTGGAGGGAGTTGGCCTCGACCGTGATGCGCGGGGTCGCCCGGTGGCGGGCGAAGTAGGAGTCGATATGGACGCGGGTGGCGAAGTCCGCGCTGAGCAGGGCGAGTTGCTCGTCGTTCAGGGTGTGGACCGGTACCGGGCCGGACGGGTTCCGGGTGTGCGGGGCGCCGGTGACGAGGCTGAGGGTCTCGGTGAACAGCGCGGTCGCGGTGATACCGGGCAGGTGGGTGCCGGCGAAGGCGATGCCCAGGTCCAGTTCGTCGGCGAGCAGCGCCGCCTCGGCCCGGTCCTGGGTCAGCTCCGTCAGGGTGAGGCGCACGCCGGGATGGCGGGCGTGCAGTTCGGCGGTGAGCGGGCCCACCAGATAGGCGGTGAAGGTGGGGGTGACGCCCAGGCGCAGATGGCCGCGGGAGAGGTCCTGCACGTCGTGGACGGCGCGTTCGGCGGTGGCGAGGTCGCGCAGGGCGCGCCGGGCGTGGTCGGTGTAGACGGCCCCGGCGTCGGTGAGCCGCACCGTCCGGCCGGTGCGGTCCAGCAACTGCACGCCCAGGCTCCGCTCCAACTGCTTGATCTGCTGGGACAGCGTGGGCTGCGAGATGTGCAGCTCCTCGGCGGCGCGGGTGAAGCTGCCCTGCTCGGCCACGGCGAGCAGATACCGCAGATGACGCAGTTCGACGGGGGCCATGAGGTCAAGCATAGGTACGGCCGATGAGCCCCGGGCCCGGCCTCTCGTACGCGCTGTACCTGCGGGTCACGCGGGAGAGGCCGGGGTGCCGGGGGTGCCCTCCAGCCGGTCGGGGCGTTCCTCTCAGCCGGTCGTGGCGGCGAAGGGGCCGCTGTGCGTGAACGCGAGCCGGGCGAAGTTCTCGCCGATGCGCCGGTGCGCCTCGGGGCTGGGGTGGATCCCGTCCGGCAGCGGGATCTCGTCGTGGTCGCGCTCGCCGTACAGGTCGAGTCCGTCCACGTAGTGCAGGTGCGGGTCCTCGGTGGACCGCTGTTCGGCGATCTCGGCCAGCACCTCGCGGATGATCGTGAGCGTCAGCCGCCCGGCGGCGGTCTCCGCGGGGTCGCCGGTGGCCTTGAACCGGAGCGTGCCGCCGGAGAAGTCCGGCATCAGGGGGCCGGGGGTGTGCTCCTGCGTCGGGCACAGCAGGGGGGAGACGAGGAGCAGCGGGGCCGTCGGGTGGCCGTCGCGGATCGTGTCGAGGAAACCGTGGACGGCCGGGGCGAAGGTGCGGCGGCGCATGGCGTCGCTGTTGGCGACGTTGAGACCGAGTTTGACGCTGATCAGGTCGGCGGGGGTGTCCCGCATCGCGCGCGCGGTGAACGGGTCCACCAGTGAGCTGCCGCCGAACCCGAGGTTGATCAGATCCACCCCGCCCGCGGCCGCGGCCAGGGCGGGCCAGGTGGCGCTGGGGGAGGCGGCGTTGGAGCCCTGGCTGGCGGAACTGCCGTGGTGCAGCCACACCCGGCGTCCGCCGGTCGGCGCCGGTTCGACGGGGGCGTCGGTGCGCAGCGCTATGACCTCGGTGATCTCCGTGTGCGGGAGCCAGATCTCGATGTTCTTCGGGCCCGCCGGGAGGCCGGTGAAGTGCGCGGTGCCCGCCGGTCCCGGGACGAACTCGGCGGCCTGGGTCCGCATATCGGTGATGGTGCGGAGGTTCCCGCCGTCCACGGTGGCCTGGGCGGTGAGCCGGCCGTCGACCAGCAGGTCGTACACGCCGTCCGGGAGGGGCGGGACACCCACGTAGGCGCGCTTGGTGGCCAGGGCGTCCAACGCGATGGTGGTGGCGCCGGTACGGAAGGCCAGCCGCACCCCGGAGGGCTGGGCCTCGGCCACGGCCAGCAGGTCGTCGGGGATCTGGCGGCGCGCCCGCGGCGGCAGCCGGTGCGGCAGCAGACCGTGCGCGGTCTGTTCCACGTCGAGGTGTCCGCGCAGGAATTCGGCGGTGATCGGGGTGGTGATCAGGGTCTGTTCGGTGCTCATGACTGCGAGCCTCCGGTCCGTTCGGGGGAGAGACGAGTGCGGGGGCGCGGGGCGGTATGGGGTGCGCCGGCCCGGGGGCGTGCGGAGGGTCAGGAGGCGGACCGGCTCCGCAGGGCGAGGTCGAGGGAGTCCAGGGTCCAGGCCCAGGACCGATCGGTGGCGACGTCCGTGTGGTCGAAGGCGCCGGACGCCTCCAGGGCGGCATAGCCGTGGAAGACGCTGCCCAGCATGCGGACCGCGTGCGTCTGGTCCGGCTCCGCGAGGTCGTAGCCGCGCAGGATCGCCCGTGTCATCTGCGCGTGCCGGACGCCGGCACTGGCCGCGGCGGTCTCCGGATCGAGCCGGTACCGGGCCGCTTCGTACCGGCCGGGGTGTGCGCGGGCGTAGTCCCGGTAGGCGTTGGCGAAGGCCGTCAGGGCGTCCTTGCCCGCGCGTCCGGCCACGGCGTCGGCGACCCGGTCGGCGAGTTCCTCCAGCGCGAAGAGCGCGATCCGCACCTTCAGCTCGTGGGAGTTCTTCAGGTGGGAGTACAGGCTCGCGGGCTTCACCCCGAAGCGCCGGGCGAGCGCTGACAGGGTCACCTGGCCGAAGCCGATCTCATCGGCGAGCTCCGCGCCGGCCAGCGTCAGCCGCTCCGGATTCAGTCCTGCCCGAACCACAACCATCACCTGCTCTCGATTTGCCTATTGAGAGTATGCATGTGCCTACGACCTATAGGCAAATGCCTGGGAGGGTGCGGCGCTGTCCGCGGTGACCTGCGCCGGGCGGGGCCGCGCGTGGCGGAGGGGACCCGTATGTGCGGGACCGGCCGGGCGGCCCGAGACGTGCCGGTCGGCGCGGGCGGCCCGCGCCGACCGGCACGGCAGGCCGAAGGGGCGGGAATTACGCCACCCGGTGGGGGACTTGCGATTGACTCGGCGGGTGTTCAGATTGATGAGCGTCGCGATGACCGTGTCGGCCGCGGTGGCGTCCGGAATCCTGGCTCTGGTGTTCTCGCCCTGGTGGTGGGTGCCTGCCGGACTGCTGTTGCCGCCCGCGCTGCTCGGCGTGGGAGATGTTCTGCAGCGCAAGCATTCGGTGCTGCGCAACTATCCGGTGCTGGGGCATCTGCGTTATCTGATGGAGTACATCCGCCCGGAAATGCAGCAGTATTTCATCGAGCGGAACTTCGACGGCCGCCCCTTCGACCGCGATGTCCGCAGCATCGTCTATCAGCGCGCCAAAGGCACCGAGGCCGAGGAGGCGTTCGGCACCGAACGCGATGTCTACCTCGCCGGATACGAATTCCTCGTCCCCTCGATGTCCCCGGTGCCCGTACCGCAGGAGAAGCCGGTGGTACGGATCGGAGGTCCGGACTGCACCCGCCCGTACGACATGGCGTTGCTCAACGTCTCCGCGATGAGCTTCGGCTCGCTCTCGGCGAAGGCGATCCTCGCGCTCAACCGCGGCGCGGCGCAGGGCGGATTCGCCCATGACACCGGCGAGGGCGGACTGTCGGAATACCACTTGCGGCACGGCGGTGACCTCATCTGGGAGATCGGCACCGGATATTTCGGCTGCCGCACCCCGGAAGGTGACTTCGACGCACAGGACTTCGCCGAAAAAGCGGCGTACGCCCAGGTGAAATGCGTGTCGCTGAAGCTCTCGCAGGGCGCCAAACCCGGTATCGGCGGAGTGCTCCCCGGCGGTAAGGTCAACGCCGAGATCGCCCGGGTACGCGAGGTTCCCGAGGGCCGCACCGTCATCTCGCCCCCGTACCACCGGGTCTTTCGCACACCCCGCGAACTCGTCCGGTTTCTCGCCCGGATGCGGCGGCTGGCGGACGGCAAACCCACCGGATTCAAACTCTGCGTCGGCTCCCGGCGGGAATTCCTCGCGGTCTGCAAGGCGATGTGCGAGGAGGAGATCACCCCCGATTTCATCGTCGTGGACGGCGCCGAGGGCGGCACCGGCGCGGCTCCCCTGGAGTACGCCGACCATCTGGGCACCCCGCTCACCGAAGGGCTGATCACCGTCCACAACGCCCTGGTGGGCACCGGACTGCGCGAACGCATCCGGATCGGCGCGAGCGGAAAGGTCGC
The DNA here is from genome assembly GCF_055567035.1 of Streptomyces sp. NPDC027185. Classification (NCBI taxonomy): domain Bacteria; kingdom Bacillati; phylum Actinomycetota; class Actinomycetes; order Kitasatosporales; family Streptomycetaceae; genus Streptomyces; species Streptomyces sp. NPDC027185. Next base: position 578,774 of record NZ_JBVHRF010000003.1, read on the forward strand.
CACCGGCGCCGATCTGGTCAAACGCCTGCTCCAGGGCGCCGACTACACCAACGCGGCGCGCGCCATGATGTTCGCCCTCGGGTGCATCCAGGCCCAGCGCTGCCACACCAACACCTGCCCCGTCGGCGTCACCACGCAGGACCCGTGGCGCACCCGCGCCCTCGACGTGGACGACAAGTCCGCACGGGTCCGCCGCTACCAGGAGGCCACGGTGCGCAGCGCCCTGCAGATCATGGCTTCCATGGGCGTGCGGAACCCCGGCGAACTCGCCCCGCACCAGCTGCGCCGCCGCCTGGACCCGCGCACCGTCCTGTCGTACGGGGAGCTGTACACCTGGCTCGAACCCGGGCAACTGCTCACCGGACCGCCGCCCGCGTGGCGCCGCGACTGGGAGGCGGCGGACCCGGACAGCTTCCGGGCGTGACGCGCCGCGGCGGATCGCCCGGAGGCCGGAGCGGGGGGAAGGAAGGGCGTCCCGCGCTGCGGTGCGCGGGACGTACGGCGAGGCCGCGCCCCGGTGCCGCGCTCCCGGCGGCGGCCCCGGGCTACTTTCCGACGGCCTTGCGCAGTTCGGCCTTGTTCATGTTCGAGCGGCCCTCGACGTTCTTGCGTTTCGCTTCCTCGTAGAGCTGGTCGCGCGTAGGCCCTTGCGCGCCCTTGTGCGACCGTTCGCCGCCGCGTTGGGGTGCGGATTTCGGGTCCTGGGTGGAGACCTTGCTCGCGGTCTTCGCCTCACCGGAGCGGGCGCGTTCCTTGTTGACGGTGCGCGCGGCGATCTCCTTGGCGCGCCGCGTCGAGGTGCCGCGCTCCTCGGCCTGCTCCTTGATGTGCTCGTACTGCCGCTCGCGCTTCTTGCTGGAGCCTGCGGGCATGGGTCCTCCTCGGTCGTGGGGGCGGGAACTCCTCGGTGCCGTCATCGCGTGGGGAGGCGACGGGCGCGGCGACCGGTCGCCCGGGGGCTCACGCGCCGGGCCGCGCGTGCCGCGCGTGTGCCGTGCCGGAGCCCGGCGGCGCGTTCCCGTGGTCGGGTCCGGGCGGCCGGGGCGCCTCCGGGTCGGGCGGGAAGAGCGGGCGCCGGGACGGCGGGGGCGCGCCCGGCGGCGGAGGCCGGGGCGCCTCGGGATCGGGTGGGAACGGCGGCTCGCGCGAGGGCGCGGGCCGGGAGGGCGGTTCCGGCCCGATGCCGCGCGGGGCCGGGCCGGGCGAGCCGAAACGCATGCGCATTCCTGTCCCTCGGGGGCGGTGGCAGGCACCGGACGGTGTCCGGTGTGCGGAATGTTCGGGGGCGAGGGCGGAGCGCCCGTCAAGGCGGCTCCCCGGCTCCCGGCGGTGGCTTCCGTGGCGGGAACCGACCCCTCTCCCACTCTGCGGCATCCGGCGGGCGGGCGCGACGGGGCCCGGCGCGCGTCGGGCCGGGGCCGCCGGAGCGGAGAGCGTCGGGCCGGAGGGCGGCGGCGCCCGCGGCTCCGCCCGAGGCCGGCAGCCGTGTCAGGCCCCGGGCCCGGTTGCCCCCGCCCGGGAGGGCGCCGACAGTGGAGAAGCCGGGCCGGGGCGCGGGGGAGCACAACGCCGCGGGCCCCTCACCAGCCCTACCGGGAGCCCGGCCCCGCGCACCGCGGCCCCGTCGCCGCCCGGCCGCGGACGCAGCGGGCACAACGCCGGGACCGCCGGGGACCGCCCCGCCCACGCGACGCGGAACCGTACGGCCGCGCCTCACACACCGCACCCGGGAGGGGATGTCGCCGTGCGCTGCGCCGCCTCCTTCCCGGCCCACGCGGTGCTCGTGCACCGGCGAGCGCGGGACAGGACCCGCCGGGGAGCCGCCGACCTGGCGGGTTCCGGGGCCGGATGCCCGTGCTCCGCCGTCTCCACCGGGTGGGCCGCCCCGCCCGCGAGCCGTCGACCGGCGGTGGCCCGGCCCGGCGAGGAGCCCGGCGTTCCTCCCCGGCGGCGCACCGGGGCGCCGCCGCCCCGCCCACGTCACGGAAGGACGACCGATGACCGACCGGATCGAGGACGTCTGGGGCGACCGGACGCCCTACCCCGCCGGCGGCGCCTGGCCGCTGCGCGCGGACGCCTGCCTGGCGGTGCCCCCGGAGCGCGTCGAACGCTGGGTGCCGTCCGCCTGCGTGCTCTGCTCCAACGGCTGCGGACTGGACATCGCCGTCGCCGACGGCCGCATCGTCGGGGTCCGGGGGCGCCCGGACGACCGCGTGAACCACGGGCGGCTCGGACCGAAGGGCCTGTACGGCTGGCAGGCGGGGAACGCCCCCGACCGGCTGCTGCACCCGCGGATGCGGATCGACGGGGAGCTGCGCCGCGTCGACTGGGACACCGCCATGGCAGCCGTCACCGCACGCTCGCGCCAGGCCCTCGCCGAGCACGGTCCGCTCGCCATGGCTTTCTACACCAGCGGCCAGCTACTCGCCGAGGAGTACTACACCCAGGCCGTGATCGCCCGCGGCGGCATCGGCACACCGCACCTCGACGGCAACACCCGGCTGTGCACCGCCACCGCCCAGTGGGCGCTGATCGAGAGCTTCGGCAGCGACGGCAACCCCGGCTCGTACACCGACATCGACCACTGCGACACGCTCTTCCTCGTCGGGCACAACGTCGCCGAGACACAGACGGTGCTGTGGGCCCGGATGCTCGACCGGCTGCACGGCCCGGACCGGCCCCGGCTGCTCGTCGCCGACCCGCGCCTGACACCGGCGGCGCGCGAGGCCGATGTCCACCTCGCCCTCCGGCCGGGCACCAACGTGGCCCTGCTCAACGGTCTGCTGCACGAGGTGATCCGCACCGACCGGCTCGACCACGCCTTCCTCGACGCCCACACCACCGGCTACCCGGAACTGGCCGCCACGGTCGCCGCGTACCCCGCCGAACGCGCCGCGGAGATCTGCGGCGTCCCCGCCCGCGACATCCGCCGCGCCGCCGAACTCCTCGGCGGCTCCCGGCGGCTGGTCTCCACCGTCCTCCAGGGCGTCTACCAGTCCCACCAGGCCACGGCCGCCGCCGTCCAGGTCAACAACCTGCACCTGCTGCGCGGCATGATCGGCCGGCCCGGCGCCACGGTCTTCCAGATGAACGGCCAGCCCACCGCCGAGAACACCCGGGAGACCGGCGCGGACGGCTCCCTGCCCGCCTACCTCAACTGGCAGAACCCCGACCACGTCCGGCGCCTGGCGGACCACTGGAACGTCGATCCGCAGCGCATCCCGCACTGGGCGCCGTCCACCCACGCCATGGAGATCTTCCGCCACTGCGCGGACGGCACGGTGACCTTCCTGTGGATCACCGGCACCAATCCGGCCGTCTCCCTCCCCGAACTCGCCCGGATCCGGCGCACCCTCGCCTCCGGCCGCCTCTTCCTGGTGGTGTCGGACGCCTTCCCCACCGAGACCACCGCCCTCGCCGATGTCGTGCTCCCGACCGCCCTGTGGGGCGAGAAGACCGGCTGCGCCACCAACGCCGACCGCACCGTCCACCTGACACACAAGGCCGTCGAACCGCCCGGGGAGGCCCGCAGCGACTTCGCGATCCTCCTCGACTACGCCCGCCGGATGGGCCTGACCGACCGCGACGGCCACCCGCTGCCGTCCTGGGAGCGCCCCGAGGACGCCTGGCACGACTTCATCGCCCTCACCGGCGGCCGCCCCTGCGACCAGTCCGGCCTCACCTACGCCCGCCTCCGCGACAGCGGCGGCACCCCCTGGCCGTACCCCGACGGCGCGGCCACCGGCACCGAACGCCTCTACACCGACCACACCTTCCCCACCTCCGCCGACCGCTGCGAGGACTACGGACACGACCTGACGACCGGCGCCCAGTACACCGCCGACGCCTACCGCGCACACGATCCCGCCGGGCGGGCGCGCATGCGGCCTGCGGAGTATCTGCCGCCCCACGAACCGCCGGACGAGACCTATCCGCTCCGCCTGACCACCGGCCGCCGCGTCCACCACTGGCACACCCGCACCAAGACCGCGCGGGTCCCCGAACTCGACGCCGCGGCGCCCGAGATGTGGGTGGAGCTGCACCCCGACGACGCCCGCGCCCGCGGTATCGCCGAGGGGGACACCGTGCGGGTCGTCTCCCGCCACGGCGCGGTCGAGGCACCCGCCGTCCTCCGCGGCCACCGGCCGGGCGTCGTCTTCGCCCCGTTCCACTACGGCTACGCCGACCGGCCGGAGACCACCCGCCACGAGCGGGCCGCCAACGAACTCACCCGCACCGAATGGGACCCGGTCTCCAAACAGCCCCTGTTCAAGCTCACCCCCGTACAGGTGCGCCCGATCACCGGCGCACCGCCGGACGGCCGGCCCTCCGGCGACGGCCCGCCCGCCCCTCCGGACCGCCTCCGGGAGCCGCGATGAACTCCGTCCACCCCCTCCTGCGCCACCTCCACGCCGACGTCACCGCGCTCGCGGCGGCCTACCGGGACGTCGCCGACCGCAGGGGGGACGACGCGGGGACGCACTATCCGGCCCGTACGGTCGCCGCGCAGTGCGACCGGCACACCGTGTGCCTCAGGACGTGGGCGGAGCGCTTCGGCCCCGCCCTCCCGCCGCCCGGGACCGCGCCGCCCGCCGGGCGGGAGACGGCCGGCGGGCGGACACCGCCACCGGACGGCGACCTTCTCGACGACCTGTACCTGCTCCACGCCAAGGCCCAGGCCGCGCACGTGCGGTGGACCGTTCTGGTCCAGGTCGCCCAGGCGCTGCGGGAGCCGGAGCTGCTGGCCGCGGCGACCGCCTGCCGCGACGAGACGGGCACTCAGATCGCGTGGCTCACCACCCGCGTCAAGGAGGCGGCGCCCCAGGTGGTCATCGTGGCCGGCTGAGCCGGGGACGCCCGGCCGTTCCCGCAGCGGGCCGTTCCCGCAGCGGGGCGCCGCCGCCGTCTGCTCCCGCACCCGCGGGGGCGCCGGACGAGAACGCCCGGCGCCCCCGGCCTCACGGCGTCAGGCGCCACCGCCTCACGGCGTCAGCAGCGTCTTGACCATGCCGTCCTGCTTGGCCTGGAACATCCGGTACGCCTCCGGGCCGTCCTCCAGCGGCAGCCGGTGGGTGGCGAAGCCTTCGACGCCCAGCGGGTCGCCGTCCGTGAGCAGCGGCAGGAGGGTGTCCGTCCAGCGCCGGACATTGGCCTGCCCCATGCGCACCGTGAGCTGCTTGTCGAACATCTTCAGCAGCGGCATCGGATCCACGGCGCCCCCGTAGACCCCGGCCACGGAGACCGTCCCGCCCCGCCGCACCACATCGACAGCGGTGTGCAGGGCGCCCATCCGGTCCACCCCCAGCCGCGTCATGAACCGTTCGGCCAGCGCGTCCGGCAACCGCCCGACGACGTCCTGTGCGGCCTTGACCAGCGGCGCGCCGTGCGCCTCCATCCCCACCGCCTCGACGACGGCGTCGGCCCCGCGCCCGCCGGTGAGGCGGCGGACCTCATCCGCCAACCCGTCGCCGAGGGCGTCCAGATCGAGGGCGTGGACCCCGCGCTCCCGGGCCCGCGCCAGCCGTTCGGGCACCAGATCCACACCGATCACCCGGCCCGCGCCGCGGTGCAGCGCCACCCGGGCGGCCATGTCCCCGATGGGGCCGAGCCCGAGGACGACCACACTGCCGCCCGGCGGCACATCGGCGTACTCGACGGCCTGCCACGCGGTCGGCAGCACGTCGGAGAGGTAGACGAACCGCTCGTCCGGCGGCCCGTGCGGGACCCGGACCGGGAGGGTGTCGCCGAACGGCACCCGGAGGAACTCGGCCTGCCCGCCGGGGACCTGACCGTAGAGCTTGGTGTAGCCGAAGAGGGCGGCTCCCATGCCGTGCTCGGTCACCTGGGAGGTCTCGCACTGGGAGTGCAGCCCCCGCTCGCACATCCAGCACGTACCGCACGAGACGTTGAACGGCACCACCACCCGGTCGCCGGGGGAGAGCGTGGTGACCTCCGGCCCGGTCGCCTCGACGATGCCCATCGGCTCGTGCCCGAGGATGTCCCCGGGCGCCATGAACGGCCCCAGCACCTCGTACAGATGCAGATCGGAGCCGCAGATACCGGTGGAGGTGATCCTCACCAGGATGTCGGCCGGTTTCTCGATCACCGGATCGGGGACGGTCTCCACCCGGACGTCCCGCTTGCCGTGCCATGTCAGTGCCCGCACGCTGATCGCCCCTTCGCGTGTCCGATGGTGCGGTGGGCGGCGCGGAGGGCCGTGAAGCCGCCGCGCCCTCACGATCGGGGAACCGCCCGGCGAGACGGCCGCGGGGCGCCCCCGGATCGGGCGCCGGCCGGAACGGCTCCCGGCCCCCGTACGGCCGTCCCCTCCACCATAGGGACCGGCCGCGACGCCCGCACGAACGGCCGAGTGGCCCGGGAGCGCGGCTGTCCGCACCATAGGAGGAGCGTGACCGCCGGACCGGCAGTCCTCCGGCGCAACTCTCCCCGGTCGCAGGACACGGAGGTGCAGATGAGCGCGGTGATCCGGTTTCCCTCCCTTCCGCTGGTGGCGCTGCCCGGCGTCTACACCCCCCAGGACGACACCCGCCTGCTGCTGCGGGCCCTGGACCGGGAAGGGGTACGCGCCGGGAGCACGGTGCTGGACCTGGGATCGGGCACGGGGGCGCTCGCGGTGGCGGCGGCGCGATACGGCGCCCGGGTCACCGCCGTCGACATCGCCTGGCCCGCGGTCCTCTCCACCCGCCTCAACGCCTTGCTGTGCCGCCGCCGCGTCCGCGTCCACCGCGGCGATCTGGCCACCGCGCTCCACGGCCGCACCTTCGACGTCCTCGTGACCAACCCGCCCTACGTCCCCGCGCCCGGCGGCCGGCCCGCCCGCGCCGCGGCCCGCGCCTGGGACGCCGGACGCGACGGGCGGCTGCACATCGACCGCATCTGTGACGCGGCCCCCCGCGTACTGCGCCCCGGCGGTGTCCTGCTGATGGTGCACTCCGCCCTCTGCGGCACCCCCGCGACGCTCGCCCGCCTGACCTCGGCGGGCCTTCGGGCCACGGCGGTCGACCGGACGGCGGTCCCGCTCGGCCCGGTGCTGCGCTCCCGGTACGCCTGGCTGCGCCGCGAGGGACTGCTCGGCCCCGCGCAGGAGACGGAGGAGTTGGTGATCATCCGTGCCGAACAGCGCTGAACGCCCCCGCCGCGTCACCCTCACCCGCAACGGCCCGGTCCTCGTGGAGGGCCCGGTCGAGGTGACCGGCGACGACGGGGAGGTGGCCGTCTCCGACCGCTTCACCGTCGCCCTGTGCACCTGCCGCCGCAGCCGCGACTACCCGTGGTGCGACACCAGCCACCGGCGGCAGCCGAAGCCGCCGCCCGGCACGGACCGCACCCCGCCGGCGGCGCCCGGGAGCGGCCCCCGATGACCGCCGACCCCGCCGCCCCGCCCCTGCCCCGGCCGCGCGGACCGCTGTCGGCCGCGGTCATCGCCCGCCTGCGCGAGGGACGCGGCCGCCTCCCGTCCGACGACGACAGCCGCCGCGCCGACCCTTACGGCGCCGATCCGCAGACCGCCCTGTACGTCCTCTACGAACTCCACTACCGCGGCTTCGACGGCGTCGACGACGACCTCGAATGGGAACCGGAACTCCTCGCCGTACGGCGAGGACTGGAGGAGACTTTCCTCGCGGCCCTGCGCGCCGACGTCCCCGCGACCGGCCTGTCCGCCGCACTCTCCACCCTGCTGACCGAACCGGCCACCGACGACGGCACCGACGTCTCCCGCCACCTCCACCGCCGGGGGGACCTCGGCCAGCTGCGGGAGTACGCGGCACTGCGCTCGCTGTACCACCTCAAGGAGGCGGACCCGCACGCCTGGGCGCTGCCGCGGCTGCGCGGACGGGCCAAAGCGGGCCTGGCGGCCATCGAGTTCGACGAGTTCGGCGCCGGCCGCGCCGAGGACATCCACGCCCGGCTCTTCGCCGGCCTCCTGACCGACCTCGGCCTGGCCACCCGCTACGGCCACTACGTCGATCTGGCCCCGGCGGAGGCGCTCACCACCGTCAACCTGATGTCCCTGCTGGGCCTGCACCGTTCGCTGCGCGGAGCGCTCGTCGGCCACTTCGCCACCGTGGAGATCACCTCACCGCCCGGCGCCCGCCGCCTCGCCGAGGCCATGCGCCGCACCGGCGCCGGGCCCGCCGCCGAGCATTTCTACGCCGAACACGTCGTGGCCGACGCCGTCCACGAGCAGGTGGTCCGGCGCGAGGTGATCGGCGGCCTGCTGCGGGAGGAACCCGCGCTCGAAGCCGATGTCGCCTTCGGCATCCACGCCACCGGACACGTCGAGGACCGGCTCGCCCGCCACCTCCTCACCGCCTGGCGGGCGGGCCGCAGCGCCCTGCGCGAGCCGCTGCCGCCCGCCGCGCGGCCACGTCACGACTCCTCGGAGCCGTCCCCGGTTTCACCCTCCTCTTCGTCGTCGTAGCCGGCCCCGTGGCCGCCGTCCGCCTCGGACGGCTCGTCGTCCTCCTCCGGCCCACCGGCCTCGCCGCCCTCGTCCCCCTCGTACTCCTCTTCCGCCTCTTCCTCGTCGTCCCGGAGTCCTTCCTCGTGGGTGCGGACGACCTCGCCGTCACGGATCTCGCCGCGCCAGCCCTCGGCCTCCCCGTCCCCGGCGAAGGTCACGTACCGCTGGAAGTGCTTGAGGTCCAGTCGCAGGCGGCGGCCCTGCGCGCGCCAGATGTTGCCGGTCTTCTCGAAGAATCCGGCGGGGGTGTATTCGACGACGGCGATGACCCGGGTCAAGGTCGGCGCGAGTTCATGGAAGCTGACGGCGCCGTGGGTCGTCCCCTTGGCGCCCTCGGAGGTCCACACGATCCGGTCATCGGGTATCTGCTCCGTGACCGTGGCCCGCCAACTGCGCTGGGAGAAAGCGATTTTGACCTTCCAGTCGCTGTCGGTCTCATCCTTCTGCGAAACGCCGGTGACCCCCTTGGTGAAGGAACTGAATTCCTCGATCTCGGTCCACCGGTCGTACACCGTCCGCAGGGGCACCCCGATATCGACGGACTCCACGATATTGGTCACCTTCGCATTCCCGGATTTTCCGCCACCGCCCCCGAAGGCGTTCTTGACCGAGTCCACCACCTTGTCCTTGACCGTGCCGGCCTTCTCCCCCACGAACGCCTTCACCGGATTCTCGCCACCGAGCACCCGTTTCCCGATCTCGACGAGATCACCCCCGCCGTCCCCGGCCGTGTCCTGGAGCCCCTGCGTGAGATCGGTCAGTTTCCCGGCGGCCGAATCGGCCATCCGCCGGCCCCGCGCCGTGAGATAGGCGGTCAACTGCTCCTTGAACTGATCCAGACCGGATACTTTCCCGTCCGTCGGGTTGCGCTCGTTCTTCGTCATGAGAGCTACCTCCTACGGCTGTGACGGGCCGGGGCCTTCTTCGCGGCCGGCTTTTTGGCGGCGGGCTCCCTTTCCGCGGACTTCTCCGCCGTCCCCTTCTCCGCAGCGGCCTTCCCCTTTTCACCGGCTTCGGTCCGCTTTTTCCGCGGACGTTTTCGAGCCTCCTGGGTCCTCCTCGCTCCGGCCTCCTCGCCGTTGTCCCCGGTCGTGTTCTCCGCCGCCGCCTCCTCTTTTGCGGCGTCGTCCTCCACCGGCTCCCGCAGGGCCTCGGTGCGCTGCTGCAACACGCCGGCGAGAGAAGCGAGACTGCGGTCCGCGGTGGCCGACAGGGCGGTGCGTCCGGCCTCCAGCACTTCGCCCCGGGCCTGTTCGATCAGCGGTGCGAACTGCGGGTTCTCTGCCAATTTCCGCATGCCCAGACCGACGGCCTCCCGTGGGTCGAGGGGAATGTGACGGCCCGCCACCAATGAGGCGAGGCCGATGGCCAGTTTTCCCTTCCTGGTCCTGCCCAGGAGATATCCGGCCGCGAGGGCGGCGGTGAGAGAGACTTTCGTACCGTTGTCCATGAGTGCCTCCCAAGAACGGAGGGAACGGCCTTGGGGCCTGGCGCACAGGGGCGTTCCGTCCGGCCCCGGCCCGGTTTCCGTATGCGTCCGGCCCTCCTTTCCCCGGCTGTTCCTGTGGTGGTCGCCGGCTATTCCTGCGGGGGCAGCAACGGACCGAGAGGCCCCAGATCCACATTGAGATCCCGCATCGACAGGCCGTACCGGTCGCAGAGTTCCGCCATGCGGCTGTGCAGAATCATCAGCGTCGAGCCCAGCCGTTCCTCCTGTTCCTCGGTGAGATCCCCGGCGTCCACCCGCCGCAGCGCCTGGCGCTCCATGAGCTGCCGCAGCAGTTCGACGAGGGTGAGGACGAGCCGGATCAGGTCCCGTTCGACGGTGTCGGGGTCGGCGCTGACCCGGTGGGCCGGGCGGCGCGTCCGGTCACCGGCGCCCGCGGTCTCCCCGGGCGCGGGCAGGAGCCGGAACGCGCGGGCCGCCGCGTCGGCGACATCGTCGAAGCGCTCCCGCGGACCGCGCCCTTCACCCCTCATGGCCGTCACGTACGGGCGGGAGGGGCGGCCACGGAACGGGGGTCTGTTCGCTGACGGAGGCGATCAGCGCGTTGAGCGAGACGCGGACCAGATCGATGCCGGCGATCGAGAGCACCAGATCGCCGGTGAGGACCACACCGCCGCTGAGCAGCCGGTCCAGCAGATCGATCAGCGCGACCTGCCGGTCGGGCAACGGCCCTTCCGAAGCGGTCGGCGTCCCGTCCACCGCCCTCATGGCGCCTCTCCCGCCTCCGGCCCGGCATCGGGCGAGGTGGCGAAGGAGTACGGGGCCCACGGCCCGGTGACCTCGACCCGGACGCCGGGCGCGCCTTCCGCGGCCCGCAGCACCTCGGCGGGGAAGACGTCCGCGGCCTCCCGGGGAACGAGATAGGCGTCGTTGACGACGTTCTCCCCGGGGCCGCGGGCCAGCTCGCCCTGCTGCGGCCGGTGCCGCGCCCGGCCGGCCGCGTGGCGGTGCGCGGCGGTTTCCACGTCCCGCGCCACCCGCTCGGCCTCCCGGTACGCGTCCTCACGGGCGTGCCGCTGGGCCCTGCGCCGGCTGAGGTAGGCGCGCCCCGGGCTCAGCTCCGCCCCGGCGGACGGCGCGGCGGCAGCGGCCTTGGCCGGGGCGTCGACGTAGATCTTGACGCCCCACTCGACCTGACCGGCCAGTTCGGACAGCCGCGCGGCGAACTCCTCCCGGCCGGCCGCCAGCATCAGCCGTACGCGCTCCTCGTCGAGGTAGACCGTGGCCAGCCGGAGCGGCAGGACGGTGTGCCGCAGGGCCAGCGCCTCGATGACGCGGTGGTGGGCGCGGGCGACCTCCTCCAGCCACGCCAGGTCCTCCAGACGGGCCCGGAGCGCCTCCTCGCGGAAGTCCCGGGCCGGCACCGGACTCACCGCGGCCACGGCGTCATCGCCCCGCACCGCCCGCACCAGCCGCACCGGCGCCTGAGCCACCCCCGTCACCCCGGCCAGTTCCGTCGCCAGTGTTCCGTCGGGACCCCGCGCGACGGCGTACGCGTACAGGAGGGACCCGGTCATGTCCCGCCCCGCCTTCTGCCGCGGGGCTCGGGCCCGGCCGCCCGCCGGCTGTGTGCGGCCCGGGACGGGAGCGCGTCGCGTTGCCGGGCGCGACGGCTCTCGGCGGGCTCGTCCGGCGGCAGCTCGGTCCTCTCCCGCAACGCCTCGACCTCGGCACGCAGCCGCGCGTTCTCGTCGGCGAGGGCCCGGGAGCCGCCGGAGGCCCGCGAGGAGAGCGCGGGATCGTGCTCCCACCAGTCGATGCCCATCTCCTTCGCCTTGTCCACCGAGGCGACCAGCAGGCGCAGTTTGATGGTGAGCAGTTCGATGTCGAGAAGGTTGATCTGGATGTCGCCCGCGATGACGATCCCCTTGTCGAGAACTCGCTCCAGGATGTCGGCGAGATTCGCCGACGACCCCTGTCCGTACGGGGCGGCCCGGGACGGGGATTCGCTCATCCTGCGGGGGACGGGGGCGGTCACGGCGGCATCACCCCGTATCGCGGTGCGGGTCGGCCCGGACCTGCGGATCGGTCCGGAAAGGGGCCGGGTCGGTCTGGAAATGGGCCCGGATCTCTTCGAGCCGGTCCAGCAGGTCGTCCTCACGCCGGTCGAATTCCGCCTCGTCGATCTCGCCCGCCAGGAGCTGTCGCTCCAGCGCGGCGAGTTCCCGCTCGACGGGCCCGGGGTCGTAGTAACGCTCCTCCGCGGCCTCGACCGCGCGTTCCACGACCCACACCACGCCGCGCACCGGCGCCAGCGGAAGGGTGGCGATCTGCGTCAACAGGCCCATGGGGGCTCCCTAGACGAAACTGTAGGCGGGCAGCGGGCCACGCAGCCGGAGCGCGACGTCGTCGCCCAGCTCGGCCGAGAGGTTCCGTACCGCGGTACGGAGGTCCTCCTCTTTCTCCCGGTCCACCAGGAAGGACACGCTCAGGAAGTCGTCGCCGGGCGGCGGTGAGACGTTCTCCTCGCGGGCGAGAGGACGCAGCGCCCCGAGCACGGTGGCGGCGAGCCGGTCCTGGCGCAGCCGCACCTCCCGGGCGACCAGTTCACCGAGGGCGAGCGGCAGGTCCGGGCCGCCCGTGCCGCTTCTGATCCGTTCGTTGAGCGCCCGCGCCTCGTCGGACTCCGCGAGCACCTCGCGCAGCAGCGCGTCCTCGTCCCGGGCGGCCTTGAGGTGGTACTCGACGCGGCCCTCCACCGCCCGCAGCCGTTCGGTGAACGTGTCGGCGTGTTCCCGGAGCACCGCGCGGACGGCCTCGTCGTCCTCGGCGGTGAAGCCGAACTGCAGGGGCAGGACCGGGCCTTCGGCCAGCAGGTGCTCCTGGACGTCCTGGTGCGCGGCGAGGTCGCGGCGTTTGGGGCGCAGGCCCTTTGGGGCGTCGCTGACCACGGCCGACAGTTCGCCGTCGCGCACCGTGCGCAGCGTGGCCGGCGGGTCACCCACCCCCGGCAGACCGTCCAGGCGCTGCGGATGCGCGGAGGCGACGACGGAGTAGACGTACACGGTCATGGTTCAGCCCCCTCGGCGCGGGCTCGGCCGGGGCGCCGGCCGGGAGCGCTTCCGTACGGGTTCCTTCTCCGGCTCCTCCTCGGCCTCCTCCTCGGGGTCCGCGCCGCCCTTCTTGAGGGCTCCGGTGATCGCTTCCGCGGCGCCGCTCAGGGCGCCTTTGGCCTTGCCGTGCGAGCCGCCCTCCGTGATGTCGCCGACGAGATCCGTCAGCTCCTGGGGCTTCTTGGCACCGGCCTCCAGATCGAGGCGGTTGCACGCCTCGGCGAAGCGCAGATAGGTGTCGACGCTGGCGACGACGACCCGGGCGTCGATCTTGAGGATCTCGATGCCCACCAGCGAGACGCGCACGAAGGCGTCGATGACCAGGCCACGGTCGAGGATCAGATCGAGAATGTCGTAGAGATTTCCGGAATTCGCTCCGCCTCCTCGCGCCACGGCTCCTCCGCTTTGCGGCACCACAGTCACGGTGGCTCCTTTCCGGGCCCCGTCTCCGGCCGCCCGGCGACGCCGCCCGTAGGCGTACGGATCGCCGCGGTGACCGGGCCGGGTCCTACATGTGCGGGTCGATCTGCCCTCGGGTGTAGCGGCGGACGCGCTCGTAGGCCACCAGTCCGCCCTCCTCGTCCAGCGCCACCCGGTAGCTGGCCAGCACGCTCGTGGTATCCGGCACCCGCTCCACCTCCACGACCTCCACGGCCGCCTCCCAGCCCTCCTCGGTCGGCTTGACCGTGGAGACACTTTCGGGGGCCCGCCCCAGCAGCTCCTGCAGCTGCTCGACCGCGTACCGCATGGCGCGTGCGGCCGTGACGCGGTGCGTCGTGCGGTTTTTGCCGGTGTCGTCCGCCCGCCGGCCGGCCGGAGCGTCGGCGGACTCCTCGGCGGCCCGTCCGCCGGTGGCGCGCCGGGTCCGCTCGGTCTCGTCCTCTTCTTCTGCGGCCATACTTTCCGCTCCGCTGTCGGAGACAACGGGATATTTCTCCCGTAAATGCGCAAAGCGCCATTCCATCGTACTCCGGCGTGCGCCCCGGTTCTCCGGCAGTACGATGCCGCGGGCCAGGAGCGATCTCCGTTGATTCACCGGCCAGTTCGGCACGCCCGGCATCCGCGCCGCGGGCGGCGAGCGTGATCATTTCCGACGTCTCCGGTACCGGCGGGGCCGCCCGCCAGGAGGCACGCCACAGCGGTACGGACCGGGGCGGCGGCAGGGCGCCGCGCGCCGGGGCGCGGGCGCGGAACCGGCCGCCGGTCCGCTCGACGCGGACGGGCCGGGGGAGGGGCGGAAGCGGACTCAGACCCCGCCCGCCGGGCCGGGTGCGGCGTCGGTGAGGGCGCGCAGGCCGCGGACCAGGCCGGCGCGGATGTCGGCGGGCAGCGTGCCCACCAGCGCGGCGATCTCACGGTGGCGGTACGCGAGGACCGCGCCGACCAGCTCGGTGCCGGTGTCGGTGAGGCGCAGGGCGACCTCGCGGCGGTTGTCCGGATTGATCCTGCGGTCGACGAAGCCGCCGGAGACCAGCCGGTCGATCATCCGCATCGCCGTGGAGGCGTTCACATCCAACGTGGCGGCCAGTTCGGCCAGTTTGACCGGCCCGCACTCGTCGAGGACGACGAGGGTCCGCAGCTGCGGGAGGGTGAGGGTGCTGCCCGCCCGTGCCAGGGCGCGGGCCGAGACCGCGACCAGGAGGCGGGAGGCGGCCATGACCGCCTCGGTGACCTCGTCCGCCTCCCGGGCGAGCGCCGCGCGGTCACCGCTCTCGCCGTCACCGGAAACGGCAGGCGTACGCCGCCCGGTCTCCCCGCCCATCGCTCGGCCCCCGCCCGTTCACGTCGCCGTCCCTGCCCTGACCGGCAACGTTACCGTGCGGAGGCCGCCGGCCCGTCGCGGCCGGGCGGCGGGCCCGGCGTCAGCGGCGCCGCCCGGGGCCCTTCCGGCGGACCCCGACGGCGGGGTGCCGGTAGGGGACGGCCGGGGTCCGGGAGCGGTAGACGATGTAGGGGCGGACGAGATAGCCGAGCGGTGCGGTGAAGGCGTGCACCAGACGGCTGAACGGCCAGAGCGCGAACAGCGCCATGGCGAGCAGGGCGTGCACCCGGTAGACGAGCGGGGCGTGGGCCATGGCGGCCACGTCCGGGTCGAGGGCGAAGAGGCTGCGGAACCAGACCGAGACGCCGACGCGGTAGTCGTAGGCGTGGGCGGACGCCCCGGTGGCGGTGGCCGTCAGCCCCGCCAGCAGCACCGTCGCCAGCAGCGGATACACGACCCGGTCGCTGCGGGTCGTCGCGGCCCGCACGGCCCGCACCCGCAGCCGGCGGTACAGGAGGACGGCGAGACCCGCGGCGGTGGCGAGCCCGGCGGCACCCCCGGCGAACAGCGCGTTCGCGTGGTACATCGCCTCGCTGACGTGCAGCCGCTCGGTCAGCCACTCCGGGACGAGCAGCCCGGCGACATGACCGGCGACGACGAACAGCAGCCCGTAGTGGAAGAGGGGCCCGCCGATACGGAGCAGGCGGCTCTCGTGCAACTGGCTGGAGCGGGTGGTGAAGCCGAACCGGTCGTAGTGATGACGCCAGGCCGTGCCGCCGATGAGCAGCGCCAGGGTGAGGTAGGGCAGGACGCCCCACAGGGCGATGCGGAGGTGGGTCACCGTCGGGCTCCTCGTTCGCTCGCTTCCGGCCGTGCGGGGAAGGGATCGAGGCCCACGGACTCGGCCGGCGGTCCGTTGCGGGTCAGCCGCCCGGCGGCCTCCCGGCTCGCGGCCGTATCGCCCGGCAGCCGGGCGCAGACGGCCCCGAGCAGGTCCGCGTAGGGGCTGCGGTGGGCGGTCAGGGCGTGCCGGAGGGTTTCGAGGGCGGGGCGGTGGGAGGTCAGCAGGGGGATGCCCGCACCGGGGACGCGGGCGGCGAACTCCAGCATCAGGGGCAGGAAGTCGGGGAGCTCGTCCTCCGGCGGCAGCCAGCCGTGATCGCGGTAGAGCGCCTTGAGCCGGGCGAGGGACGCGCCGCGGCGGCGGGTGTCGCCGTCCGTGTAGTACGTCAGGTACAGGCAGCGGCGCCGGCTGCGGTCGAAGGTGGTGACGTAGCGGGCGGCGAGGGTGAGCGGCGCCGTGCCGTCCGTCCGCGCGCAGAAGCCGAGCAGCAGCGGCGCCTCGGGCAGCGGCACGCGGGCGAGGGCGGCGCGGACCGCGCGTACCCGGTCCGGCCAGTCCTGTTCGGGATGGCCCAGGAGCAGCGCGACGGACTGGAAGAGGGCGGAGTCGGTCATCGCCGCCGCTCCCCGCCGCGCGGGAAGAGACCCTCGGGGCGTCCCACGCCGTTCCAGTTCAGGAGGTCGAGGCGGCCGCGCAGACCGCCGCTCGGGCCGGCGGGGGCGGTGGGCGGGGCGTGGAAGGCGCCCGCGTCGAAGCCGTCCGGCATCATCCCCGGACCGCCGTCGGTGTCGAGGCTGCATCCGCCGGGGGCACCGGCGTCGGGGACGGAGCCCTGGTAGCCGGTGGGGATGACGTAGCGCTCGTCGTACTTGGCGACGGCCAGCAGCCGGTACAGGTCGAGGACGTCGGTCTCCGTCATGCCGACGGCGGTGGCGATGGCCGGGTCCTGCTCCTCGCCGAGGTTGACGCGCCGCATGTGGGCGCGCATCGCGGCGAGCCGGCACAGGGCCGCCTCCACCGGCTGAGGGTCACCGGCCGTGAACAGGTGGGCGAGGTACTCCACCGGGATGCGCAGCGCGTCGATCGCGCCGAACAGCCCGGCCGGCTCCTCACCGTCGTGCCCGGTCGCGGTCAGCGCGTCCACCACCGGCGACAGCGGGGGAACGTACCAGACCATCGGCATCGTGCGGTACTCGGGATGCAGCGGCAGCGCCACCCGGAAACGGCTGATCAGGGCGTGGACGGGGGAGCGGCGGGCGGCCTCGATCCAGTCGTGCGGGATGCCCGACTCCTCGGCGTCGCGGGCGACTTCGGGGTCGTCGGGGTCGAGGAAGCAGCCGAGCTGTGCCTCGTAGAGATCCTGTGCGTTCTCCCGGGACGCGGCCTCGCCGACCTTCTCCGGGTCGTAGAGCATGACGCCGAGGTAGCGCAGCCGCCCCACGCAGGTCTCGGAGCAGACCGTCGGCTCGCCCGCCTCGATCCGCGGGTAGCAGAAGGTGCACTTCTCGGCCTTGCCGGTGGCGTGGTTGAAGTAGACCTTCTTGTACGGGCAGCTGCTCACGCACATCCGCCAGCCGCGGCAGCGGTCCTGGTCGACGAGGACGATGCCGTCCTCCACCCGCTTGTACAGCGCTCCCGAGGGGCAGGCCGCGACGCAGGACGGGTTGAGGCAGTGCTCGCAGATGCGCGGCAGATGGAACATGAACGCCTGCTCGTACTCCAGGCGCACCCGGTCGTTCATCGCCCGCAGTACGGGGTCGGCGGCGAGCCGGTCGGGGCCGCCGCCGAGATCGTCGTCCCAGTTGGGGCCCCCGGTGACGGCGGTCGGGGTGCCGTCGGTCAGGGAGCGGGGCGGGGCGGTGGGGACGTCGTCGCCGAGCGGGGCGGTGGTGAGGATCTCGTAGTCGTAGGTCCAGGGCTGGTAGTAGTCGTCGAGGGTGGGGAGTTCGGGGTTGGCGAAGAGCCGGGCGAGGCGGCGGGCGCGGCCTCCGGCGCGGGGGACGAGGCGGCCGTGCCGGAGCCGCCAGCCGCCCTTCCAGGTCTCCTGGTCCTCGTAGCCGCGGGGATAGCCCTGGCCGGGGCGGGTCTCGACGTTGTTGAACCAGGCGTATTCGGTGCCGGTGCGGTTGGTCCAGGTCTGTTTGCAGGTGACGGAGCAGGTGTGGCAGCCGATGCACTTGTCGAGGTTCATGACCATGGCGACCTGGGCCATGACCCGGCGGCGGGTCCCGGCGCCGGCGGTGCGTTGACGGGTACGGGTGCGGTTGCGGGCCATGTCAGTACTCCACGTTCTGGGAGCGGCGGCGGATCGTCGTGACGGCGTCGCGTTGATTGCCGGTGGGGCCGTAGTAGTTGGGGGCGAACGACAGCTGGCCGTAGCCGCCGATGAGATGGGTCGGTTTGATCAGGAGCTTGGTGAGGGAGTTGTGGACGCCGCCGCGCCGGCCGGTCGCCTCGGACCGGGGAACGTTCACCAGCCGTTCCTGGACGTGATACAGGAAGACCGTGCCGGCCGGCATGCGGTGGGAGACGACCGCGCGGGCGACGACCACGCCGTTGGCGTTGACCGCCTCCACCCAGTCGTTGTCGTCGGCGCCGATCGCCCCGGCGTCCTGCGGGCTCATCCAGATCACCGGGCCGCCCCGGGAGAGGGTCTGCATGAGCAGGTTCTCCTGGTACTCGGAGTGGATGGACCACTTGGAGTGCGGGGTGAGGTAGCGGACGGTCACCGCGCGGCCGTCCCGCCCACCGGCGCCCGGACCCGACTCGCCCAGTTCCGCGAGGTTCAGCGGCGGCCGGTAGACGGGGAGTTGTTCGCCCAGTTCGGCCATCCAGTCGTGGTCGAGGTAGAAGTGCTGGCGGCCGGTGAGGGTGTGCCACGGCTTGTGGTGCTCGGTGTTGACGGTGAAGGGCGAGTAGCGGCGCTCCGGCGCCTCCTTGCCGGACCATTCGAAGCTGGCGCCCACCTGCACCGGCCGCGCCTGGGTGTCGGAGAAGAGCACCCGGCGTTCGGCGGCCGACGCCGCGAGGTCGCCGAATCCGGCGCGGGAGCCGACGCGGTCGCCGAGCCGGCCGAAGCCCTCGGCGGCCAGCCGGCCGTTGGTCGTGCCGGACAGGGCCAGGATCGCCTCGCACATCTTGACGTCGGTGTCGAGCAGCGGCCGGCCCATGGCCGCGCCGGAGCGGGCGGTGCCGCAGCGGGCGGCCAGCCAGGACGCCTCCGGACCGGGCCGCACCGTCACGCCCTTGACCGTCATCCCGCGCTCCTCGGCGAGCGGACCGAAGGCGGCCAGCCGGTCGGCGACGGCGGTGTAGTCGCGCTCCACCAGCGTCACCTCGGGTGCGTTGCGGCCCGGTTCGGGCGGCGTCGGCCCGGTACGCCAGTCGTCGACGCGGCCGCCGGGCTGGGCCGTCTCCCCTTCCGTGTCGTGGTGCAGGGCGGTGGCCACCAGGTCGTACGCCACGTCGAGGCGGCCGCGGGCGAGATCGGCGACCTTGCGGGCCAGGCCGTGGAAGATCTCGAAGTCGGTGCGGGCCTGCCAGGGCGGGTCGATCGCGGGGCTGAAGGCGTGCACGTAGGGGTGCATGTCCGTGCTGGACAGGTCGTGCTTCTCGTACCAGGTGGCCGCGGGCAGGACCAGGTCGGAGAAGAGGGTGGTGGAGGTCATCCGGAAGTCGAGGGTGAGCAGCAGGTCGAGCTTGCCGGGCGGCGGATCGTCACGCCAGGTGACGGTGCGGGGGCGCCGGCCGGGCGGGGCCTCGTCGGCGGTGGCGGCGTCCCGGGAGCCCAGGAGGTGGCGGAGGAAGTACTCGTTGCCCTTGGCGGAGGAGCCGATGAGGTTGGCGCGCCACACGGTGAGCACCCGGGGCCAGTTGCGCGGTGCGTCGGGATCCTGGCAGGCGAAGTCCAGCTCGCCCGAGGCGAGGCGTTCGGCGACCCAGTCGCGGGCCTCGCGGCCGCTCTCACGGATCCGGCGCCCGAGGTCGAGGGGGTTGGCGGAGAACGTCGGGTACGACGGCATCCAGCCGAGCCGCGCGGACTGCGCCACCAGATCGGCGGTGTGCTGCCCGGTGAAGAGGCCGCGGCCGGTGGGCGAGGCCAGGGCGTCGGCGGCGTACGACTCGTGACGCCACTGCCCGGTGTGCAGGTACCAGTACGGGGTGCCGGCCATCTGCCGGGAGGGGCGGACCCAGTCGGCGGCGGAGGACAGCTGCTGCCAGCCGGTGTAGGGCCGCACCTTCTCCTGGCCGACGTAGTGGGCCCAGCCGCCGCCGTTGACGCCCTGGCAACCGGTGAGCAGGAGCAGGGAGAGGAACGAGCGGTAGATGGTGTCGGAGTGGAACCAGTGGTTGGTGCCGGCGCCCATCACGATCATGGCGCGGCCGCGGCTCTGCTCCGCGGTACGGGCGAACTCCCGCGCCACCCGGACCGCCGCGGCGGCCGGGACGGAGGTGATCTCCTCCTGCCAGGCCGGGGTGCCGGGCGCGGCGGCGTCCTCGTAACCGGCGGGCCACCGCCCCGCCAGACCCGGACGGGCGACCGCGTACCCGGCGAGCAGCAGATCGAAGACGGTGGTGACCGTGCGCCCGCCGATCTGCCGTACCGGCACGCCGCGGACCACGGTGCGGCCCGGCTCGTCGAACCTGGGCAGCACCACCTCGGCGCCGCTCGCCGGGCCGTCCCGGTGTCCGTGGAAGGAGAGCAGCGGGTCGATGCCGTCGAGGTCGAGGTTCCACCGGCCCTCGCCGCCCTTGGCCCACCGGTCGCCCAGTGTGCCCTTCGGGACGACGACGTCCTCGGTGTCCGCGTCGACGAGCACCGGCATCCAGCGCCGGGCCGCGGCGTCGGCGTGCGGCGCGGTCCCGAGGTCGGCGGCGGTGAGGAACTTCCCCGGCACGTACCGGCCGTCGTCGCGCTTCTCCAGGGCGACGAGGAAGGGCAGGTCGGTGAAGCGCTTCACGTAGTCGGTGAAGTAGGGGACCTGCCGCTCGACGAAGAACTCGGTGAGCACCACATGGCCCATCGCCATGGCCAGGGCGCCGTCGGTGCCCGGGTGCGGGTGCAGCCATTCGTCGGCGAACTTCGTGGCGTCGGCGTAGTCGGGCGAGACCACGACGACCTTCTGGCCCCGGTAGCGGGCCTCGGTCATCCAGTGCGCGTCCGGGGTGCGGGTGACGGGGACGTTGGAGCCCCACAGCATCAGATAGGCGGCGTCCCACCAGTCCCCGGACTCCGGTACGTCGGTCTGGTCGCCGAAGACCTGCGGGGAGGCGATCGGGAGGTCGGCGTACCAGTCGTAGAACGAGATCATGGGCGCGCCGATGAGGGAGTGGTAGCGCGCGCCGACGGCGTGGGAGGCCATCGACATGGCGGGGATGGGGGAGAACCCGGCGATGCGGTCGGGGCCGTACTCCGCGAGGGTGTGCACCTGGGCCGCGGCCGCGATCTCCAGCGCCTCGTCCCAGCCGATCCGGACGAGTCCGCCGTGGCCGCGCGCCGACTGGTAGCGGCGCCGCCGCTCCGGATCCGAGGTGACCTCCGCCCAGGCCGCGACGGGGTCGCCGCCGAGCCGCCGCTTCGCCTCGCGGTACATCTCCACGAGAACGCCGCGGGCCATGGGGTGGCGCACCCGGGTCGGTGAGTAGGTGTACCAGGAGAACGAGGCGCCGCGAGGGCAGCCGCGGGGTTCGTACTCGGGCCGGTCGGGGCCCACCGAGGGGTAATCGGTCTGCTGGGTCTCCCAGGTGATCAGACCGTCCTTGACGTAGACCTTCCAGGAGCACGAGCCGGTGCAGTTCACGCCGTGGGTGGAGCGCACGACCCTGTCGTGGGCCCAACGGTCGCGGTAGGGGCTGTCGTTGACGCTCTGGTCCGAACGGTCGACGGCGCGCAGATCGGCGGTGGCCGGCGCCCTCCGTAACAACTGCCCCGCGCGGAAGAGCTGTTCGGTCACCTCGGACACCGCGCGTGCCGCCTCGGCCTTGGCCTTTCCTCGTCCTCGTACCACGTTCACCGCTCTCTCGCGCACACGGCAGAGCAGCGCCGGCCGGAGGCGGGCGCTCTCACTTGCCCGCCCAGCATGCCGCCGTCGGCCGCTCGGAATTCACCTCATCCCGGGCATTTGGCGAGAGGTGGCCAGACCTTTCCTTGCACTTTGCAATACTTGTCATCCGCATATGTTTTGTCGTACGCACAAGCTTTCGGGAACGGGGAGCGCGTACGCCCCGCACGGCGACGGCCTCCGCCTCACCCACCGGGCGGGGCGGAGGCCGTCACCTCCTCGAAGCGCTCCTCACGCCGGCGTCAGAAGCCCCGCGTGGTGCCGCTCGGCGACCAGGGGGTGGGCGCGGAGCTTGCCCTTCAGCTCGTTGTAGCCGTACTCCGCGAAGAGCGGGTTGTCCGGCGTCTGCGCGACACCGGGAGCCGACGCGGCGTACGGGAAGACGAGGGGCCGGACACGGGCGTCCAGACGGGGGTTGTAGAAGAACGGCACGGAGAACCGCTCGGTGGTGCCGGGAGGCGAGACGACCCGGTGGTTGGTCGCCCGCAGATAGCCGTTGGTGGCGACCTCCAGCAGCTCGCCGAGGTTGACGACGAAGGCGCCGGGGAGCGGCGGTACGGCGTGGAAGAGCCCGTCCTCCCGCTGGACCTGAAGGCCCCCGATCCGGTCCTGGAGCAGCAGCGTCAAGAAGCCGTAGTCCTTGTGGGCGCCGACGCCCTGATCCGCGCCGTCCCCGGCGCCGCCCGGGTAGCGGACGAGTTTGAGATGCGGGTGGGCGTGCGCGCCGAAGATGCCGTCGTAGAAAGCGGGGTCGGCGCCGATCGCGGCGAGCAGTTCGTGCAGCAGCTTCCCGGCGACGCCGCTGAGCCGCTCGACCCACCGCAGGGCGGCCGTCCGCAACTCCGGCAGCGCGACGGGCCACTGGTTGGGCCCCTGGAGCCACCAGTACGCGGGCTCACCGGGCCCCGGTGCGCGGACCGGCCGCTCGGCGCCGATGTCCAGCTGGTCCCGCCAGTCCCGCCGCCCGCCGGTGCGCTCGTCGCCGGTCCGGGTGTAGCCGCGGAAGTGCGGTGAGTTCACGTTGTCGATCGCCAGCCGCTGCTCCTCGGGCAGCGCGAAGAACCGCCGCGCTGCGCTGAGCAGCCGCTGTGCCTCGTCGTCGCCGATCCCGTGCCCGGTCAGCTGGAAGAACCCCACGTCGTGCGCGGCACCGTGCAGCTGCGCGTGCAGCCGGGCCCGCGCCCGGGGGCCGCGGTCGGCGGCGGAGAGGTCGATGACCGGCAGTTGCCGGTGCGACGCGTGCGGGTTCGGCAGGGGCGTCGTCGATACGTTCGTCATGATGCGTCCGCAGGGTGTACGGGGCGCCCGTACACCGCCGGGGTGTGGCGGGGCCGGGGCCTGAGGAAGGTGAGGTGTACGGCTGAGGAGCGGCCGGAACGGCGCGGGAAAAAGGCGGGCCGGACCGCTCAGAAGGAGCGTCGACAGCCCGTGCTCGTGACGCGGACGTAGTCCACGTGGCGGCGGCGAACGAGCGGGATCATGCGTTCAGCGTACTGCGCACCCCGGAATCCGGACATGACGCAGGTCACCGGCGGCCCGTGACCGAGCTGTCCGACGATGCGGGAGACGCCACCGGTGCTCGGGCGGGGCGGAGGCGTACCGTACGCCCCGGCCTTCCCGCGGGCGCGCCCGCGGCGCACTCCGTTCTCCGGATCCGACGGGAACGGCACGTGGACAAGGCCGGCATTCCGGTGGACGCGACCGGCGTTCCGGCAGGATCGGCACTCCGGCAGGGGGCACGGTGAGGGGCGGTGCACGGTGAGCGTGACGCGGTGCGGGGCGGACGCGGAAGCAGGGGCGGGCGCGGGGGTCGGGCGCGAGCGGCCGGGGGCCGCCGTCGCCGCCCTGACCGCCGCCGTTCTGGGCTTCTTCGTGATCACACTCGACGTCTCCGGCGTCAATATCGCGCTGCCCGCCATGGGCGACGACCTCGGCGGCTCGATGTCCGGCCTCCAGTGGGTCGCCGACAGCTACACCCTGATGTTCGCGGCGCTGATGCTCTCCGCCGGCGCACTCTCCGACACGGTGGGCGCGCGGCGCGCGTACGGCTGGGGGCTCGGCGTCTTCGTCCTCGCCTCGCTGGTCTGCGGGGCGGCGCCGACGCTCGGGACGCTGATCGCGGCGCGCGTGGTGCAGGGCTGCGCGGCCTCCGTGATGCTGCCCGCCTCACTCGCGCTGATCCGTCAGGCCCTCCCCGACCCGGCCGCGCGGGCGCGGGGCATCGCCCTGTGGACGGTCGGCGGCGCGGTGGCCGTCGCCGCGGGTCCCGTCCTCGGCGGACTGCTCACCACGGCGTGGAGCTGGCGAGGTGTGTTCCTCCTCAACGTGCCTGCCGGGGCGGCCGGTCTGCTGATCCTGCTGCGGGCCGCGCGCTCCCCGCGCCACCGCGCCGCGTTCGACCTGCCGGGGCAACTGACGGCGGTACTGACACCGGCCGCGCTCACCTTCGCCGTGATCGAGGGCGGGCACCACGGACCCACCGGGACCGTCCTCGCCGCGGCCGGGATCGCGGTGGCGGCCGGGGCCGGATTCGTGGCCGTCGAGGCGAGGCGGCGTGCGCCGATGCTGCCGCTGGAGCTGTTCCGGCGGCGCGGTGTCACCGTGCCGGTCGCGACGGGCTTCGCCTGCAACGCGGCCTTCTACGGCGGGGTGTTCGTCCTCAGCCTCTTCTTCCAGGAACAGCGGGGTCGGTCGGCGCTCTCGGCCGGGCTGATGTTCGTCCCCATGGCGGTGGCCACCGCCCCCGTCAACTACCTCTCACCGCGGGCGGTTTCCCGCTTCGGCGCGCGGGCGGTGATCGTCGCGGGTCTGCTGACCGTCGCGCTGGGCTGCGGCGCGCTCCTCACCGTCGCCGCCGGCACGCCCCTGTGGGCGATATCCCTGGTGATGATCCCCCTGGGCGTCGGCGGCGCCCTCGCCATGCCGGCGCTGACCTCCCTGATGCTCGACAGCGTCACCGCCGAGCGGGCCGGTACGGCGGCGGCGCTGCTCAACACCGGCCGCCAGACGGGCGGAGCGCTCAGCATCGCCGTCTTCGGCACGCTCCTCACGGGACACTTCGCGTCCGGGATGCGGGTGAGCCTGCTGCTCGCCGCCGGCCTCATCGTGCTCACGGCGTCGGCCGCGGCGGCGCTGCTGCCGCGGCGTTGAGGACGCGGGCGGCGACCGCGGTGCGCTCGGAGAGTGAGGGGCACCCCGGCCCCCGCTCGGCACGAGGGACACCACCGCGGCCGCCCCGAAGGGCCAGCCGTCCGGCACCCGCCGGGCGTTCGGGAGCTGTGCGAAGGTGTCCAGGGGGCTGAGCGGACGCCGGGCGCCGCGTTACGGTGCTGCCGGGACGTTCCGGGAGGGGAGATTCGGGGATGCTGGATCAGGCGCTGGGGGCGGTGGCCGCTGCGGGCGGCGCCGCGGTGGTGCAGGCCGCGGGCACGGACGTGTGGGCCGGGCTGCGGCAGGCGGTGGCACGCTGGTTCGGCCGGGGTGACGAGCGGCGGGAGCGGGCGGAGCTGGAGCGTCTGGACCGGGCCGCGGACGACCTCGAAGCGGCCGAAGGGGCGGCGGCGGAGCGGATGCGTCTTCGTCAGGAGGCGGCATGGCAGGCCCGGATCGAGGCCCTGCTGGAGAGCCTGGACGCGTCGGAGCGCGGCCGGGCCGCCGAGGAGCTGAGCGCCCTTCTGGCCCGGCACACCGTTCATGGCGGGGCGTCGGCGGGTGACGGGGGACAAGCCGTCGCGGGTGACGTACGCATCGAGGCCGCCCACGGTTCCGCGGCCGCCTGGAGCATGGGGAACGTGTCCCTGGGAAACCCTCCCCAGCCGGGTCCGCGACAGGGCTGAGCGGTCCCGGAGCCCTTTCCCCCGCTCCCGGCCGACCCGCCGGTGTCCACGCCGACCGCGGCGGCCTCGCGGTCGGCTCCGCCACGCACGTCCACCACTTCGCCGCGCCCCGTACGGCGGTGGCCTGGCCGCACCAGGTCGGTGTGATTCCCTCCCGGGCACTGTCCTTCCAGCACCGGGCCGAGGCCGATCACCTCCGAACCGTGGTCGAAGGCGGGGGCACCGCGGTGCTGAGCCAGGTGCTGAGCGGGACCGGCGGCGTGGGCAAGACCCAACTGGCCGCCGACCACGCCCGCAGCGCCTGGGAGAACGGCACGGTGGACGTCCTGGTGTGGGTGACCGCCGGCAGCCGCCAGGCGATCATGGCCGGGTATGCGCAGGCCGCCGTGGAGCTGCTGGGCGCGGACCCCGGCACCCCGGAGCAGGCCGCGCGAGCCTTCCTGGCCTGGCTGGAGCCCAAGGGCGGCCGGCGGCGATGCCGGTGGCTGGTGGTCCTGGACGATCTGGTGGACCCGGCCGATCTGCGCGGGCTGTGGCCCCCGGACCGGTACGGCCGCACGCTGGTGACCACCCGCCGCCGCGAAGCCGCGGTGACCGGGGAGGGCCGACGCCTCGTCCACGTAGGCATGTTCACACCGCGGGAGGCCGCCGCGTACCTCGCGACCGCCCTCGCCGCACACGGCCGCCACGACCCGGCCGAGGAGATCGCCGCCCTCGCCACCGACCTGGGGTATCTGCCGCTGGCCCTCGCACAAGCCGCTGCCTACCTCATCGACACCGCCCTCAGCTGCGCCGACTACCGGCGCCTGCTGGGCGACCGGGTCGGAAGGCTGGCCGATCTGCTTCCCGAGCCCGGTGCGCTCCCCGACGGCCAGGCCACCCCCGTGGCCGCCACCTGGTCGCTGTCCGTCGAACGCGCCGACCAGCTCCGCCCCGCCGGCCTGGCCCGCCCCATGCTGCAACTGGCCGCCGTACTCGACCCCAACGGCACCCCCGGTACCGTCCTGACCGGCGCACCCGCCCTGGCGCACCTCAGCGCCCACCGCGGCCGGGGCCCGGCCCCGGCGACCGTCGCGGACGCGGTGGGCGCGCTGCGGGCCCTGCACCGCCTCAGCCTGATCGACCACACGCCCGACGACCCGTACTCGACCGTCCGCGTCCACCAGCTCATCCAACGCGCCACCTGCGACGGCCTCGCACCCGCCCGGCGCGACGCGCTCGCCCGCACCGCCGCGGACGCCCTGACCGCCGCCTGGCCCGCGGTGGAACGCGACACCGAACTCGCCCAGGCCCTGCGCGCCAACACCGACGCCCTGGACCGTCACGCGGCGGACGCCCTGCACCGGCCGAACCTCCACCCCGTGCTGTACCGGGCCGGTACGAGCGCCGGCGACTCCGGTCAGGTCGCCGCCGCCTTCGCACACTTCCACCACCTGACCGCGGCAGCGGCGCGCCGCCTGGGGCCCGACCACCTCGACGCGCTCACCTGCCGCGCCCACCTCGCGCACTGGCAAGGAGAGGCCGGCAACGTGGCCGGTGCCGCCGCCGCGGTCGAAGAGCTGCTGGACGACATGGTGCGGGTGCTGGGCCCCGGCCACCCCCACACCCTCGCCACCCGTGGCGGCGCCGCCCACTGGCGGGGCAGGAGCGGGGACGCGGCCGGTGCCGCCGCCGCGTTCACCGAACTGCTCCACGACCGCGAGCGGGTGCTGGGCCCCGACCACCCCCATACGCTCATGATCCGGAACAGCGCCGCCCACTGGCGGGGGGAGGCCGGCGATGTGGCCGGAGCCGGCGGCGCCCTGGCCGAACTGCTCGACGACGCGGTACGGGTACTGGGCCCCGACCACCCGCAGACGCGCGCCATCCGCGTCGACGCCGCCCGGTGGCGGGGTGAGGCCGGGGACATCGCCGGAGCCGGCTCCGCGTTCGCCGTCTGGCTCGACGACGCGCTCCGGGTATGGGGCCCCGACCACCCCAACACCCTCACCGCCCGCGCCAACGACGCCCATTGGCGGGGCAAGGCCGGAGACGCCGCCGAAGCCGCCACGGCCCTGGCCGACCTGCTCGACGACATGCTGCGCGTGCTCGGCCCCGACCACCCCGAAACCCTCAACACCCGCGCCGGCCTCGCCCACTGGCGAGGTGAGGCCGGGGACGCCGCCGGAGCCGCCGCGGCCCTGGCCGATCTGCTGGACGACATGCTGCGCGTGCTGGGGCCCGACCACCCCGACACGCTCAACACCCGTAGCGGCGCCGCCCGGTGGCGGGGCGAGGCCGGGGACGTGGCCGGAGCCGCCACCGCCTTCGCCGACCTGCTCGACGACCGCGAGCGGGTGTCGGGCCCCGGCCATCCCCACACCCTCGCCGCCCGGGAGGACCTCTCCCACTGGCGCGGCAGAGCCGGCAACCGTGAGCAGGCTGCCGGCACCTGAGCCTTTCCGGTGTCCGGCGGCCCCTCGCCGCCGGGCGCCCCGGGCCCGCAGACATCGCCGACCCCGCCCCCGGCAAGGGCTTGGCCCGGGGCACGGACGGGCAGGCCGG
This sequence comes from Streptomyces sp. NPDC027185, assembly GCF_055567035.1. Taxonomy (NCBI): domain Bacteria; kingdom Bacillati; phylum Actinomycetota; class Actinomycetes; order Kitasatosporales; family Streptomycetaceae; genus Streptomyces; species Streptomyces sp. NPDC027185. Next base: position 606,867 of record NZ_JBVHRF010000003.1, read on the forward strand.
ACGGTCGTACCGGGTGGCTCACCGGAGGCCCGGCCGGTGAGCGGCCGGGAGGCGCGCACGGTCCGCCGGTGGGCGGCGCCCCGGCCGTCAGGCCCGGCCCCGTTACCGGATAACCGGTGTCCGCCGGCCTCCTGAGGGCGCAGGATGAGCGGCATGATGTCTGCCACCCCCGTCCTGCACACCTCCCGCCTGCGGCTGCGCCCCTTCACCGACGCCGACGCGGACGCCCTCTTCGCGCTGCACAGCAGCGCCTCCGTGATGCGCTACTGGGATTCCCCCGCGTGGAGTGAGCGGGCCCGCGCCACGCGCTTCCTCGCGCGATGCCGGGAGATGGCGGACGACGGCACCGGGGTACGCGTGGCCGTCGACCGCGCCGCCGACGGTGCCTTCGTCGGCTGGTGCGGTCTGACCGGATGGGACCCCGACCACCGCAGCGCGTCGCTGGGCTACTGCTTCGGCGAGGCGATGTGGGGCCGCGGCTACGCGACGGAGAGCGCCCACGCCGTGCTGCGATGGGCGTTCGGCACCCCGGACCTGAACCGGGTCCAGGCCGAGACCGATACGCGCAACCTGGCATCCGCCCGGGTCCTGGAGAAGATCGGTTTCGTACGGGAAGGGACGCTGCGGGAGGAGTGCGTCGTCAACGGTGAGGTGTCCGACACCTGGGTCTTCGGCCTGCTCAGGCGGGAGTGGCGGCCGACACCTCCCCCGGTTGCGGCCCGGTGAGCGCGCGTCGATCCCGGCCGCCCTCCGCCGGCGCGCCGACCCGGAACCGGCCGACACCGACCGCGGCCAACCCGAGCCCGTTCAACGCCGACTGCAGCTACGGGTAAGGCCGTACGTTCGCCACCTGGCGCGGCGGCAGGGAGAACTTCCACCGCGACATCCACGGCTCGACGGTCCGTACCCACCGCACGCGCGCCTGGGCGCAGGCCGAGAGCTACGGGCTCTTCGGGGAGCCCGGCGGGGACGCCGCGGCCCCCCGGGCTGCTGCTGCCGGCCGCACCGGCAGCACGACGACGGGCACGGCCACGATCACGGTGACGGCCACCACCGCGACCCCGACGGGCACGACCACGACCGGTGCGCGCACCACGGGCCCTGCGACTGCGGGCGCTCCCGGCTCCCCGCGCCGCGTGCCACGCTTCGGCCACCGCGGTGAGCAGGCCCTCGGAGACACCCTCAACCTCCGGGCCCGCCGCCACCACACCGGCCTCGGCCGCTACACCTCCCGCACCCCGGTCACCACCGAGAAGGCCGGACCGGGCGGCGCCGAGAACCCGTACACCTACACCCGCAACGACCCGCTGAACCGCACCGACCCGCGCGGGCTGCTCCCCTGCCCCGGTGCGGCGCTCCAGACGCGCGCCTGAGCGGTGCGGTCCGGCGGCACTGCGGCCCGTGACCGCACGAACAGGAAGGCCACCCCGGTCCTGCCGGCGTTTCCGCGACCGTGAGCCGGGGGGCGGTGCCGTTCAGGGGTTTATTCGGCGGGAAACCGGTTCGGGGAGAGTGCGTGGCGGGGTACCCCGGAACGCGTCTACGCAGTACCGGCCTGACGGCTTGTCATGCCGGTGCTCCCGTGTGCGCGCACCGGGGCTCCTCGCGGCCCGTCCGTCGCGCTCCGCGTGCCGCAGGACTGGCATCTGGGCGCCGGTATCGACCTCGGCGGCCGGCGGGCCGTGCGGACGCACCGCTGAGGACGTCCGACGGCTGGGACGGGAGCCTGCGCCACATCCTGCGCGGCGGCGACAACGGGTCCATCAACCGTTCCCTGTTCGTCCTGCCCGCCCCGCACACCCGGGAGCGCGGTCCGACCGGGACGGCCGGACCGTCACCCCGCCCATTCGGTAGCCGCTTCAGGAATGTCAAGCGGTTTATTTCCGCCGAAAGTGTCCGGAGGGGCTCCGCCGGACACTTGACGTGCATCAGTAATGCATTCACGATCGGTGCCATGAATGAAGGCAAGGTGCGCTCCCGGAGCAAAAGAGTGGAATCCGCCCGGATAAGGGAAGGCAGTCAACTCGTACTGTCACCCCATTTCGACGATGCTGCTTTATCTGCCGCGGTGCAGGCGTTCCGTCCCGGCAGCACAGTGGTGACCGTCTTCGGCGGAGCACCTTCCGAAGGCCAGGGAGAAACAGTCTGGGACGCGTTGACCTGCGCTAAATCGGCTGCGTCACGCCATGAGGAAAGACTGGTCGAGGATGCGGAGGCGATGAACGCTATCGGCTGTTCCGTTCGGCATCTGGACGAGCCGGAAGCGCAATACCGTGCGGGGTCCGAAGTGGATATCGGCCGCCTTGCGGTTCTTATCTCGCCGTGGGTGAACAGTGCGTCGGAGGTGTGGGCGCCGGCGGCCATCGGTGGACACGCCGATCACATCGCGGTCCGGAAAGCTACGCTCGCAGCGTGCCGCGCCGCGGGAGACCACGCTCCCGAACTGTACTTTTACGCCGATCTCCCGTACTCCCTGGCGTACGGCTGGCCCAGCTGGGTAACGGGAGAGCCTTGTCCTGAATACCTCGATGTCGATTTCTGGCTCAATTCCGAAATGATCTCCCAGGGAATTGACGGGATGTGCGCCGAGCGGAAAGTTTTCCCCCTGGACGAGGACAGTCAGGAGCGTAAGCGAAGCGCCGTTCTCTCGTACAGGAGTCAGCTCCCCGCGCTCGGTCTGAGGGCGACGGACAGGGAGCGCTGGGACCAGATACTGGGGTACGAAGTCGCTTGGCGCGTACAGCTCTAGATACGGGCGGATGAACTCTGCCCGATGACCGGGCTCCTCTCGATTGCCGAGGACAAGTGGTGAAAAAGGTTCTCCTGAGCGTAACCATCATGGCGCACCCGGCCCGTTCCGCGATGGCGGGCGAGCTGGCGGGCTTGTTCGGCGGCGAAGCCGAGGTGGTCATGGATCCGGACCCCGGCGGGATACCCAGCCCGCTGCGTACCAGCGTCGAAGCGTGGGCGGCGTACGGCAAAGGCGCAACGCATCATCTCGTACTCCAGGATGACATCGCGCCCTCACCCGATCTGCTGTCCGTCGCGCGCCGGGCAGCCGCGGAATTTCCTCGATCGGCCGTGGCTTTCTATACGAATTGGGATGCACCCGACGGTGCGGCGGTCCGGTTGGGTGCGCTGGCCGGTGCCGGGTGGGTCTCGGCAATAGATGACATCTATACGCCGACCCTGGCTCTGATGCTGCCGGTGGACCACGCGGCCCAATTCTCCGAAGAGGCACGTCCCCTTGTGCCCACGCGGCGTGAGGACGATGCGGTGATGCTCGACTACCTGCAACGGCATCAAGTTCCCGTCCTGCTGGCGATTCCCAACCTGATCGAACACGAGGGAAGGAAAAGCATCGCCGGGAACTCCGCCGAGAGATGGCGGTCTGCGTGCAGGCACGGCAACTCCGATCGCCCAGGTCCGGGATTTCTCAGCGGTTTGACGGCCGTTCCATACTATCGGGAAGGCGCGGCCTACATTCTCCTGCCGGAAAACGAATCCGGCCGCCAAGTCTGGCGACGGAATCCTTGGCGGGGCGCGGAAGGTGTATTCGGTGTGGACGCCGAACAGGTTGATTCCGGCTGGGACGAGTGGTCCAGGTACGATCCCGCGGCGCGGCATGCCGAGAGCCTGATCGACCCGTCCGCGGTACGCGAACTGTGGAATGCGGCATATCTACTCGGGGTCGCCGGTGCACGATTGCGCACCCGTGACTGGACTCCGGTGGAATATATCCGTTCGGCGGCATTGAGCACCCTTGGAGTGGGCGGACTCATTCCGGTGGCGAAATGGCAGACACTTCAGGAAGCCCGCCCTCTGCTGCACCACTTGGCGATGGCTGGAGCGGACCACGGGGCGCTGACTGCGGCTGCTTCACCGGCGCGGTAGCGGTTCGGTATGCCCGCTGGTCAGGTCAGAAGATCGTGCATTCCTGGTCTGCCGTCCCCGGAGGGGGCGCTCCCGCAGACCGCGGTGCAGTCCAGGGAGAAAGCGTGCAGATGAAGGTGAGTGACGTCATTCCGTCATGCAGCTGGAGGAAAAACCCACGTTTCTGCTTACCGGACCTGAATTACCAGGTACCGGACGGCAGCCATGCAGCCGAGACCGTCATCGACGAGGTGTCCGACGGCGGGAGGGCACCAGCGGCGAAGGCATTGCCACCCGGACCCCACCGGTCCCCGGTGGCCCGCCCGCTCACCCCCGGGATCGGGGGCGCCGCATGCCGGCACTGATCAGGGCGGAGGGACTGACCAAGTACTACCGGCGCCCGCGTCGCCACGACGGCGTGCTGGGCGGTCTGCGCACCCTGCTCACCCGGCAGTACGACGAGGTCCGGGCCGTCGACGGCATCGACTTCACCGTGTCGGACGGCGAACTCGTCGGATATCTGGGGCCCAACGGCGCGGGGAAGAGCACGACCATCAAGATGATGACCGGGGTGCTCGTCCCCACCGGCGGTCTGCTCGAGGTCGGCGGCGTCGCCCCTTGGCGGGACCGGGAGAAGAACGCGATGCGCATCGGAGTCGTGTTCGGCCAGCGCAGCCAGCTCTGGTGGGACCTGCCGCTGAGGGACTCCTTCACCCTGCTGGGAAAGATGTACCGCATGTCCGCGGCGGCCTACCGCCGCAGGCTGGACGGGTTCATCGACCTGCTCGATCTGGGCCCGTTCCTCGACCGGCCGGTCCGCCAGCTGAGCCTCGGCCAGCGCATGCGCGGCGACCTGGCCGCCGCCATGCTCCACGAACCGCCCCTCCTCTACCTGGACGAACCGACCATCGGACTGGACGCCGTGGCACGGGAGCGGATGCGCGACTTCATCGCCGCAACGAACCGGGAGACGGGCACCACCATCGTGCTCACCACCCACGACCTCGTCGACGTGGAGGCCCTGTGCACCCGCGTCGTCTTCATCGACCAGGGGCGGATCCTCTACGACGGCAGCGTCGCGGATCTGAAGGCCGCGTACGCGCCGTACCGCACGCTGGTCGTGCAGCTCGCCCCGGGCCTTTCCGCGGCCCGGGGCGCCGAACTGCTCGGGCCCGGCTTCCCCGGCGACGTGATCACCGACGGGGAACCGACGCTGAGAATACGTTTCGAAGCGCACCGGATCTCGGCCCAGGAGATCATCGCGGCGGTGACCGGCCGCTGCCCCGTGACCGACCTCTCGATCGCGGAACCCGAGCTTGAGGACGTCATGCGCACCCTGTACGGCAACCGCACGGCCGCCGTATGAACGCCGACCGGGCCACGTGCTTCACCGGCCCCTTCCGTAACATGCCCGTCTACCTGCAGATCGTTCGTGGCAGGCTGCGCATAGCGGTGACCTACCGTCAGAACGCGCTCTTCATGCTGGCCGTGGTCATCGTCCAGATCTTCATCCTCCGCAAGGTCTGGACCGCCTTGTACGGCACGGCGGGAGTGGTCAACGGGGTCGCGCTGGCGGACGTGCTGGTGTACCTGACGATCGCCAACCTCCAGAACTGGGCGATGCAGGACCACGCCGTCGGGTCCCACCTGTACGCGCTGGTCAGGGAAGGACGCATCGTCTTCGACATCCTGCGGCCCGCCGGCTTCGTTCCGCAGATGCTGGCCCACCTGGTGGGGGGAGCCCTGGCCATGGTGCTGTTCGCGACAGCGGCGCTGCCCCTCGTCGCGCTCGTCGGGACGCTCGGGCCGCCCGCCTCACCGGCGGCCTTCGGCTACTGGCTGATCAGCCTGTTGTGCGCGTTCGGCATCTCCGTGCTGCTCAACCTGATCGTCGGTCTCAGCGCCTTCTGGACGACCGAGATCGGTGCCTTCAGCATGCTTGTCACCCTCGTCAGCCAGTTCCTGGCCGGCGCGCTCATCCCGCTGTACTTCTTCCCGGACGCGCTGCGGGCGGTCGCCGAACTCCTGCCCTTCCAGGCGACCACGTTCACCCCCGTCGCCATCTACGGAGGGCAACTGGCGGGCGGCGGAGCGGTCCGGGCGATCGGTGTCCAGCTGCTGTGGGTCGTCCTGCTGGCGGGGGTCGCCCGGCTGATCTGGTCACGGGCGCTGCACCGTGTCGTGGTTCAGGGAGGATGATGGCTGTGCGAAGCATGCGCATCACCTTCGCGCTCTACCGGGCGGCGATACGGGGCGAGATGCAGTACCGGCTGAACTTCGTCATGCTGTGCGCGCTGGGCCTGGTGTACCAGGGCAGCGGCATCGCTTTCGTGTGGGTCGTGCTGCGGACCTTCGACACCATCGCCGGCTGGAACTTCGGCGAGCTGGCCTTCCTCTACTCGCTGCGCCTGATGGCGCACGCCGTGTGGGTCGTCCCCTTCCACCAGCTCGAATTCATGGACACCACGATCCGCGAGGGCCGCTTCGACCGTTACCTGGTGCGGCCGCTCAATCCGTTCCTCCAGATCATCACCAGCCGGTTCCAGATGAACGTGATCGGCGACGTGACGGCAGCGGCCGTCCTGTTCACGATCGCCGTGAACCTGGTCGACATCGACTTCTCCCCGCTCAGCGTCGTGTACCTGGTGCTCGCGGTCATCGGGGGCGCGCTCGCCGAGGGAGCGGCCGCGGTCGTCGTCTCGTCGCTGAGCTTCCGCTTCGTGCAGACCTGGGCGGCCGGCCAACTCATCGACAACATCTACCTCATGTTCGGCTCCTACCCGACGCGCGTCTTCGGCGGTGTCCTCACGTGGGGGCTGACCTGGGTACTCCCCGTGGCCGTCGTGGCGTACATCCCGTCGAGCGTTCTCCTGGGCAAGGCCGACACCCTGCACATCCCGGCACCGTTGGCCGTCGCCGCGCCGCTCATCGGCGTGCTGTGGTTCGCCGCCGCGTACAAGTGGTGGCGTCGGCAGATGCGCGGCTACCAGAGCGTCGGTGCCTGAGCGGGGAGCCGGCAGGAGGGGGCGGGGCCCGTCGCGGACGACGTCGCTGCCGGGCTCCGCGTCCCCCGTGGGCGACCTTCGGCACAAGCCGCGCCGGGCCCCCGGGGCAGGGCGCCCGGCGCGGCCGGAGAAGGGACGCTTTCCCGCCGTCCACACGCGGCCTGCTGTCACACGGAGGCGTCAGTGCTCCGCGTTGTCGAGCCTGTCGGCGAGCTGTTGCCAGGCGGCCGCGCATTCCCGTGCGGCGTCGGCCACGCCCTTGACGCAGTGGCGCGGAATGGCCTCAATTATCTTGTCCCAGGTATCAGCGTTGATCGCGTTCAGGCTCAGGCTCCGGAGCAGAAATCTTCCCGCCTCCGTCGACCGTATGGAGGGATCGCTTTTGAGCTGAACCCACGTCGTGCCCCCTCCCGCCGCCGGAACCGATGAGATGGTCTTGGCCAGGGGGCGGGAGAACCTTTCCCGGATTCCGGCTCTTTCCAGAGAATCGGCGCCCGCGGACACCGCCTCCAGCAGCGGGTTCTGTCCCTTCTGCAGGCTGTTACGCACTTTCCTGGCGGTGTTGGGGGAGATGCCTGCGGCTTTCGCGATTTCGCGCAGTGAAGCGTCCGGGTGGGCGATGATGGTCTGGCTCGCCCGCAGCCGCCCGTCGTTGATGTTCACCGGGCGACACTTCCCATCCTTGCCTATTCTGTGCTTCCGCTTCTCGGGTTCGCCCGATGTTTGGCTGCGGAGCTTGGCGACTGTTTTGTCGGACAGGTTGGCCACCTCGGCGATGGCCCGGTTCGACCACTCCGGGTGCATTCTGATTATTTGTGAGGCGGCGAGGCGCCGGTCCGCCAACTGCAGAGGTAATCCATGCGTGGTGTTCATCTTTATTGCCAATAAATATGCTTCGTCGTGGCTTCCTTCGAAAAGCCGGGCCTGGATTCTCTGCATCCCTTTCAGGATGGCCACCTGGACCCGGTGCATTCCGTCGATCACGCGCATGGAGGAGTGGTGCACCAGGATCGGGGGGAGCGTGGCGTCCGTCTCCTTGAGGATATGGACGTGGGATGAGGAGATGCCTTTTGAGCGAGGCGATTCGGCGAGGACCAGCTCGGCGACCGGAAGCTCCACCACGGGCGCATCCCCATCGGCCGAAAATCGCCGCAACATGATTTCGGTATCGTGCCCGTTAGGTCCGGTTTCACGCATATCCATGACGTAACTCCCTCTAGGGCGTCCGCCGGTGACCATCACCGCAAATCCGTGTGCTTTTCTTTCGGTGTATCATGCACGCGAGTTGGATCTATGGGAAGGTGTCGTCCGTACTTCCGGTCACCCTCCTTCCGCTTGCCATATTTTTGCGGTCCGGTGCCGGGCGTGTATACCCCGGAAGACACATCTGCCTGGTACGCGGCGCGCTCTTCGCGGTCCGGTCCGGGACTCGGCGGCCCCCGCTCCCCGCGTACCGCTCGCCGGGCGGCGTGGAGGGGGCTCGCAGGAGACGCCGCGGGCGTCCAGCGCGGTGAGAACACGCCCGGAACGGGCAATTCCCTCACAACCCTCTTGAAACTGTCCGAAGTGCTGGGGCCGGCCGTGCAAGCGCGGAAAATCCGCAGCTGCACATGCCACGCTGGTATGTCGGAACCCCGGCTGACCAGGCCCCTTCCCGTCCAGCCCGGCGGCCTGCGGAGCGCGGCCGCCGCTCGCGGAGGATCTTTGAGCGGGCTCGCCCGGGGCGCGACGAGGCCACGTCGGCGGGCGAGGTGGAAGCGCCGGGGACCCGGGCCGGCATCCCGGGCCGATACCGAGGAGACAGCCGCACCGGGACGGACGTCCGCTCTGGACGGCTCCGCAGCCCATCCGGGATGATCCACGGCAGCGTCCCGTACCGGACCGCCGTGACGAACACGGCAACCGGTGCCGACCCCTTCTCCCATTACGGGAAGACGTAGGAACTTGCCGTCTCCGGTGACGTTCCGCAGGGTTTGTACGGTGAAGACCGGGGGGAAATGTGCCGTCGCCACCGGCCGTTTTCCGAAAACGATACGGATGGTCGGACAGTGGCCGGCGGAAGGCGGCGGCGGTGACGGCGGGTGTTCCTTCTCCGTGGCAGCGCGCACCGGACTCACCGGCCCGGCTCATGTCCCGCACGTGTTCCTCGGGGTGCGCCATCGCCTTCCTTTTGTGAGCGCCGGGTATCTAGGCTTGAGGGTGAAACGCTGAAAAGAGAGGGGACTGGAGTGGAATCCACTGCGAAACCGTCCACATCGGCGATCAAGTTACAGCCGCACGAAGCTGAAGAGCTGTGGTCCGCCATCGGAAAGATGGTGGGCAACAGGGACCTGGAAACCTTGACCCCGGACGAATTCGTCGATCTGGCGCTTGCCGCGAATTCGCTCCTGCCGGCCTTTTTGCGCCGCCACGTCACCGAATACCGGCGTTACGCACCGGCGGGCGACGTGATCCTCCTGCGCGGACTTCTGCCGGACAGCGCGGAGCTTCCCGCCACGGCACCGGCCCCGTACGCGCCGCCGCCCCCCGGCCCCGCCCAGCGGGCCTCGCTGCTGCTCGCCTCCGTCACGGTCATGCTCGGGGAGCCCTTCAACTACGCGAGCCTTTACCACGGCCGCATCGTCCAGAACATGGTGCCGGTGCGGAAGATGGAATTCACCCAGACCAGCCAGAGCAGCACCGGCATGCTCGACTGGCACTGCGAGGACAGTTTCCGCGAGGACCGCTGCGACTACGCCGGGCTGCTGTGCCTGCGGGGCGATCCCTCCGGCGCGTCCAAATACTCGCAGGCCAAGGACGTCGATCTCGCGCCCGAGCTCATCGCGGTGCTCCGCCAGCCGCGCTATCACGTCCGGCCGGACCCCGCGCACGTACTTCCGGACGATGTGCCGATGCGCCCCCTCGCGATCCTGTCGGGGTCACAGTCCTCACCGGAAATCGCCTACGACACGCACCACCTGGAACCCCTCGACAAGGCCGACACCGAGGCGGCGGACGCGTTGCGCGAACTCGGTGTGGCGCTGGACAAGGCCGCCATCTCCCACGTGATGGAGAAGGGCGATCTGCTGATCTTCGACAACAAGCGGGTCGTCCACGCCCGCACGCCGTTCACCGCGCGCTTCGACGGAACGGACCGCTGGCTGATGCGGACCATGATCTGCGGATCCGCCCTGACGTTCCGTCGCTGGGGCACGCGCGTACCGGAGTAGTCAGGCCAGAACAGCCGACGAGGGCACAGGAGGACACACACATGGCAGCGCTGCCCGGCACGGAGTCGACAGCAGACCTCAGCATCAACCACGCGACGGCACAGGAACACCGCTCGACGGCGGTGAACTCCTGGGACGAATTCAGCCCGCTGCGGGAAATCGTCGTCGGCGACGCCACCGGCGCGGGAGTCCCGTCACAGACCGATCTCTCGGCCTGGCTCAACGACTATCCCGAACTCACCCCGTCCGAACGGCAGCAGGTCGGCGGACAGTTCCCGAAACGGGTGATCGAGGAGACCAACGAGGACCTGGCCGATCTCGTCACGACACTGCGCGAGATGGGCGTGGTGGTGCACCAGCCGCCCGCCTCCGACCACGAGCAGGAGTTCGGTGGCCCCGGCTGGCGTACGCGGGGCCGTCACTCGTACTGCCCGCGGGATCTCGCCCTGGTCGTCGGATCGACGATCATCGAGACGCCGAGCCCGTCACGCGGCCGGTACTTCGAACTGTCGAACCTGCGGGAGCTGTTCCAGGACTACCTGGTGCGCGGCGCCCACTGGCTGGGCGCGCCGCGGCCGCAGCTGCGGGACGAGCTGTTCCTCACCGACAAGGAGGGCAACCCGACGCTGGGGGAGGCGGAGCCGGCGTTCGAGGCGGCGAACGTCCTGCGCCTGGGGCGTGACGTCTTCTACCAGGTCTCCCGCAGCGGCAACGAGATCGGTCTGCGCTGGTTGCAGTCGACGCTGGGGCTGCTCGGCGACATCCGGGTACATCCGCTCCGCGACCTGTACCAGGGCACGCACATCGACAGCACGATCTGCTTCCTGCGACCGGGACTGGTGCTGCTCAACCCCTCGCGGGTGACGCCGGACACCATCCCGGAGCCGCTGCGGGGATGGGACGTGCTCTGGTGCCCGCCGATCAACGAGCCCGTGGCGCCGCTGCTCCCGCGCACGCTCAGCACCCCCTGGGTGGGGATGAACCTGCTGATGGTCAGCCCGGAAATGGCCATCGTCGACCGCAACCAGCCGGAGCTGATCCGGCTGCTGGAGTCCAAGGGCATCACGGTCGTACCGCGCCGGCTGCGCCATTCACGGGTGCTCGGCGGCGGATTCCACTGCGTCACGCTGGACACGGTGCGCGAGGGCGGGCCCGAACGCTATCTGGACTGACCGGAGGAGTAGGTGATTTCAGTGACTGCTGGACCTTCGAACCGCCGGCCGCTGCTCAGCCTGGCGGACCTCGGCACGGAAGACATCACGGACCTCGGCGACATCGCCTTCCGCTACGGACGGACGCCGAACGCCTTCGCGGGCCGGCTGGCCCGGACGAGGGTGGGCCTGATGTTCACCGCGCCGTCCACCCGCACCCGGACCTCGTTCTGGAGCGCGGCGCTGACCCTGGGCTGCGATGTGCTGCACATGGGCCCGGCCGATCTGCAGATCTCCACGGGGGAGACGTGGGGCGACACCGGCGCGATGCTGGCCAACTACCTCGACGCCGTCGTCGCCCGGACCAACGGCCCGCAGCGCGACCTGGCCGAGCTGGCGGTGCACGTACCGGCGACGATCGACGCGCTGACCCACGAGGAGCACCCCACCCAGGCGATCGCTGACCTCTGCGCGCTGCGCGAGCACTTCGGCGACGTGGAGAACCTGCGTCTGGCCTACCTGGGCGAGGTGAACAACACGGCCCGGTCCCTGGCCATGCTCGTCTGCAAGCTGCCGTTCCGCGGCCTCGACGTGTACAGCCCGCACGGCTCGGGCTTCTCGGCGAAGGAGATCGAGTCGCTGAACGCCATGCGCGGCGAGGAGGTCGTGCGCCAGCACCACGACGTGCCTGCCGCGCCGGACCCGGTCGACGCGGTCTACACCACGCGGTGGCAGTCGATGAGCGCCGCCCGGCACGATGCGGACTGGCTGGCCCGTTTCGCGGACTTCGTCGTCACCAAGGACCTGATGCGGCGCTTCAGCGGACCGGCCGAGGCGGTGTTCCTGCACGATCTGCCCGCGGTCCGGGACCAGGAGGTGATGTCCGACGTCCTGGACGGCAACAGCGTGACGTCGCTCGTGCCGCGGCAGGCCCATCACAAGGCGTCGGCCGCCGCCGCGGCGCTGCTGTGGACGGCGGGCTTCTCGTCATGAGCACCGCGGAGCGGCTCGACTCCGGGGTGCGCAGCTACAGCCGACGGTGGCCGGTCGTCTTCGACCGGGCGGCGGGAAGCCGGCTCCACGGGGCGGACGGCAGGCCCTACCTGGATTTCTTCGCCGGGGCCGGCGCCCTCAACTACGGCCACAACAATCCCGTGCTCAAGCGGGCGCTCGTCGACTACCTGGAACACGACGGGGTCACCCACGCCCTGGACATGTGGACCGTGGCCCGCGGGGACCTGCTGGAGACGCTGGAGTCGAAGATCCTCGCTCCGCGCGGGCTGGACTACAAGGTCGTCTTCCCCGGCCCCGCCGGGACGAACGCGGTGGAGGCGGCGCTCAAACTGGCGCGGAAGGCCACCGGGCGGAAGGGGGTGGCCCACTTCGGCAACGCGTTCCACGGCATGACCCTCGGGGCCCTCTCGGTGAACGGCAACCCGGCGACCCGCCGCAGCGCCGGGACCGCGCTCGCGGACCGCGCGGAACTTCCCTACGACGACCACCACACCGACGCCGCGGACATCGAGCGCCAACTGGCGGCCTTGGCCGGCGGCCTCACCGGAACCGCCGCCGTCATCGTGGAGACCGTCCAGGGCGAAGGCGGAATCAACGTCGCCCGCGCCGAGTGGCTGCGGAACCTCGCCGCCGTGTGCCGGCGCCACGGCGTACTCCTCGTCGTCGACGACATCCAGATGGGCTGCGGTCGCGTCGGTTCCTTCTTCAGCTTCGAGGACGCCGGGATCGAGCCGGACATCGTCTGCCTGTCGAAGAGCATCAGCGGCTACGGGCTGCCGATGGCGCTCACCTTGATCCGGCCCGCGCTCGATGTGTGGGGGCCGGGGGAACACAACGGCACCTACCGAGGGTTCAGCCTGGCGTTCGTCACCGCCGCCGAGGCGATGCGCGCCTACTGGAGCGATGACCGGCTGGAGAAGTCCACCCGGGCCAAGGGAGAACGCGTCGCCGGAGGGCTGGAGCAGATCGTGGCCTCCTACCCCGGGGAGGGGCTGGCGGCCCGCGGGCGTGGCCTCGCCCTGGGCCTGCGGACCTCCTCGCAAGACCTGGCCGACCGGATCAGCGCGGCGGCGTTCGACCGCGGTCTTCTGGTGGAGACCTGCGGCCCGTCCGGTGAGGTCGTGAAACTCCTGCCGCCGCTCACCGTCTCCTCCGGCGACATCGACCACGCCCTGGAAATCCTCGACGCCTCCGTGAAGTCGGCTCTCGCCACACGCGTCTGAGCGGGCGGCGCGGCACCGGACGTGGCGCAGCGGCCCGCGCACGAAGCGCGGACCGCGACGCCGTAGACATCCCGAATTCAAGGAGAGAAGGGCCATGGCGCAACACGAGGGACGTGTAGTGGTCACGGGCGGCGGCGGCTTCCTGGGCTCGCATCTGTGCGAGCGGCTCCTACGCGAGGGCTGTGCGGTGGTGTGCGTCGACGACTTCAGCACCGGCGCCGTACGCAATGTCGAACCGCTGGCCCGCCACCGTGACTTCCAGCTGCTGGAGGCCGATGTGTCGGCCGGGCTGGAGATCGGGGGAGCGGTCGACGCGGTGCTCCACCTCGCGTCCCCCGCGTCCCCCGCCGCCTATCTGCGACGTCCGCTGGAGACGATGCGTGCCGGGTCCCTCGGTACCCAGCACGCCCTGGAACTGGCCTGCCGCAAGGGCGCGCGCTTCCTGCTCGCGTCCACCAGCGAGGTCTACGGCGACCCCCGGATCCACCCCCAGCCCGAAAGCTACTGGGGCCATGTGAACCCGGTGGGTCCGCGCGCCGTCTACGACGAGGCCAAGCGCTTCAGCGAGGCGCTGACCGTCGCCTATCGGGACGCGCGGGGGGTGGACGCCCGTATCGCCCGGATCTTCAACACGTTCGGGCCGCACATGCGCGCCGACGACGGCCGGATGATCCCCACCTTCATCCGCCAGGCCGTTGCCGGCGAGCCCTTGACGGTGACCGGCGACGGAACGCAGACCCGCTCCCTGTGTTACGTGAGCGACACCGTCGAAGGACTCCTCCGGCTCCTGCGGGCGCGCGACGAGAAGGGGCCGGTGAACATCGGCGGGACGGACGAGATGACGGTGCTCGCCATCGCCGAGATGATCCGCGGTCTCGTCGGCTCCTCCTCGGCCATCGCCTTCGTGGCCCGCCCGCAGGACGACCCGGCCGTACGGAAACCGGACATCAGCAAGGCCGAGCGGGCCCTCGGCTGGCGGTCGGTGGTTAGCCTGGAAGCCGGGATCAAGAAGACCATCGACTGGTTCCTGAAGGACAACCTCCTGAGCCCGCTCGGCCGTTGACCCCTCCCAGCGCCCCGATGGAGTGAGTACACCGTGACTTCGCAGCCAGTCGGCACCGACGCCGAGTCCGTGGTCGGGACGGGCGTTTCCCGCCGCGGCCACCGGGCCGGCGCGGCGCGGCTCCCGGCATCCCCGGCCCGCTCCTCACCGGACGCGCGCCCCCGGACCGGTCGCGATGTGTCCGTCGTGGCCGCCCCGTCCGCCCGCTCGGCCACCTCCGGGGCGTGCGCGCGGCGCGGAGTCCGGTACGTCCGAGGGTCGCTGGCCGGGTGACGGCGCGGCTCCTGATGGATCTCCGGCCGTTGCGGGAGTCGCCCGCGTTCCGCCGGTTCTGGCTGGGCAGCGGCCTGTCGGCGATCGGCGCGCAGATGACGGTGTTCGCGGTCGTGTTGCAGGTGTACACGATCACCCGGTCGTCGCTGGCGGTCGGTGGTGTGGGCCTGGCGGCCGGAGCCTCGACGGTCGTGGCCGGGCTGCTGGGCGGCCCGCTCGTGGACGCGGTCGACCGGCGCCGGCTCGTGCTGCTCACCACCGGACTGCTCGCCGTGGTGTCGGGGGCCCTGGCGGCGCAGGCGTTCGCCGGGCTCCGCCAGGTGGGGCTGCTGTACGCGCTGGTCGTGATCCAGTCGGTGATCGCGTCGGTGGACGGCACCGCCCGCCGGACGTTCGTCCCCCGGCTGCTGCCGCCTCAGTCGCTGCCCGCGGGGGCCGCGCTCACCATGCTGACGTTCCACGGCAGCCTGATCATCGGTCCGTCCGTGGCGGGACTGGTCACCGCCGGGTGGGGGCTGCGCGGGTGCTATCTGATCGATCTGGTGGGCTTCGGCGCGGCCCTGTACGGCGTCCATCGGCTGCCGCCGATGCGCCCGGAGGGCACGCCGGCCCGTCCCGGACTGCGGTCCCTGGTGGCGGGGTTGCGGTTCGTCAAAGGCAACCGTGTGATCGGCGGGGCCTTCCTCGCGGATATGAACGTGATGGTGCTCGGTATGCCCGCCGCGCTGTTCCCGGCGGTCAACGCGATGCATTTCGGCGGCGACCCCAAAACGCTCGGCCTGCTCAACGCGGCGCCGGCCGTCGGTGGGGTGGTCGGGTCGGTGCTGTCCGGTCCGGTCCGGCGCGTGACCCGGCAGGGGCTGGCGCTGCTCGTCGCAGGCGCGGGGTGGGGGCTCGGCCTGGTCGGGTTCGGGCTGGCCGGGAACTTGGCGGCGGCCCTGGGGGCGCTGGCGTTCGCCGGCGCGGCCGACGCGATCGGCGTGGTGTTCCGTAGCGCGATGGTGCAGGCCACGACGCCGGACGAGTTCCGGGGGCGGGTCGCCTCGGTCGAGATGATGATCGGCGCGGGCGGCGGGCAACTGGGGAACTTCCGGGCCGGCGCCGTCGGGTCACTGATCAGCCCGTCGGCGAGCGTGCTCATCGGCGGGGCGAGTGTGATCGGCTGCGCCGTCGTCATCGGACTCGCCGTCCCCGCGCTGACCCGCTTCCGGGCCGCGAGATGAACCGGACGGCGCCGCCGCGCGCCCGGCCGGGACAGCGCGCCCGGGGGAGTGGGCGGTCACCGTGTCCCCGTCATGTTCGACGGGGACACGGACACGATGAGTGACGAGGCGGGCCGTACTCCGGACCGCCGTGACTCAGCCCAGCGCGGTCATCAGGCCGGTGACGTAGGTGTCCAGCCGCCGTTCCAGGATGCCCGTCGTGAGGTCCGTCCTCCCGGCCTCCTGCCACGCCTGTGCCCACAGCGCCACCTCTTCGGAGCACGCCATCGCGTCCCGCACCAGCCAGTACAGGCGCTCGTTCCGCGCCGCGGCCAGCGACCCGCCCGCCTTCTCGTACGCCTGCGCGAACCGCAGGCCCCACGACGGGTCGTGCAGCAGCGCGAGGTTGGTGCAGCAGTGGGCGACATCGAGGTCCGCGGGGCCCCACGAGGGCTGTGACCAGTCGACGACGCCGGTGATCCGGGTGCGTGCCGGGTCCGAGGGCACCACGTCGAACAGCACGTTGCCGGGCTGGAAGTCCCGGTGCAGGAACCGCCCCTCGTAGGACGGTGCGGGCTTGCGGATGACGTCGATCGCTGCGGCCCACGCCGTCGCGTCGCCGCCCTCCGGAATCACGACGGTCTCGGCCGTCGTCAGCGTCTTGAATTCCTGGGGGCGCTCGGCCGGCCGCAGCGCGTGGATGGCTACGAGCTGACGGGCCAGCAGCGGAACGCGCACCTCCACGCCTTCGTCGTCGAGGACCGACCGGCCCGCCAGATGCGTCATCAGCAGTGAGGGGTACTCGCACCGCGCGGCGGTCGGGTCGACCGCGACCAGCCCGGGGGCGAGCACATCGGTCTCCGTGAGCTGCGTCAGGGCACCGGCCTCCCTGTTCAGCCACTCCTTGGCATTCTCCAGGTAGTACGGGTCGACGAAACTCCGCAGCACCAGCCGACGGGTGACTTCGTCCCGTGTGCCGATGGTGAGCTTCCGCATCTCGGCGGTCATACCGCCGTGCAGCGTCTCGATTCCGACGATCCGCTCGCCGACGTCCAGGTATTGGTTCACCCAGGCCAGGGTCATCGGTCGGACAGTCGTCTCCTCATCACAGTTAGTCACCGCACCATGTGATCACGTGCACGGGGGCCGGGGCAAACGTCCTCCGAGAGCCCAACTCCCCTTCCTGTACGCGGTGTTCAACTGACCGGAGACCCGCTCATGCCGCGCCGCCCCGGGATCGTGGCCGGACGATCCGTACGGCGCCGGCGCCGCACACCGAAGCGTGGAATGTCCGAAAAGATGGGCAGGGGAATCCCGTGCATCCGTCAACCGGCGGGGCGGAAATCGCGATGAGATCCGGGAGAAGCGGGACAGGCAGGGTTCTCAAGGTGACAGCCGTCCCTCGCCGCCGAGCGCGGAAATGGCCAACCGCCACCCGCCCGGACAGCAGATGGCCGGTATCACCCGCAACGCCGCGACCTCTGCCCGAGCGCCCTCGCCACCTGAACTCGCCTTCGCCGCAAGCGATATGAAAACTCCTCTGCTACGGTGCCGTGGAGACGCTCGGACCGGCCCGTAGAAATGCAACCCGAAGCACGAAAACGTGGACGGAGGCCATCATGGCGCATTGGGGCAATATCTTTATCGCGGCGACGGCTGTGGATTTGCCGCCCGCCATCCCGGTTTCAGAGGCCGTAGCGGACGGAATTTACCCGTCGAAACTCGCGGAACGCACAGCGCAGCGCACCGTCACAGTCGCCCCGGAGGACGAACCTCCGGGCGCGTTCGCCGCCCGCGCGGCGCGATCGGCCCTCGCCGATTCGGGATACACCTTCGACGACGTCGGGCTCTTCGTCCACACCTCCGTCCTGGACCCGTCCCCTCGTATGTCGAACCCCGCGTTGTGGCTGGAACGGGAACTCGGCGGGGGCGCCTTCCGGGACGTGGCACAGCTGATGAACGGGTGCGACGGAGTGGTGAACGGCATCCGCTGGGCTGCGGCTCACCTCACCTGCGACGCCGATCAGCCGGCAGCACTGATCACCGCCGCCGAGAGCTGGCAGCCGAAAGAGGTCATCGATCGGTGGACCGTCGACCCGGACGTACCTTTCGGGGATGGCGGAGCAGCCGTGGTGATGTCCAGGGAGCGTGGATTCGCGCGTCTGCTCGCGGCGGTGACGTATACGCAGCCGCAGCTCGAAGGGGTTCACCGCGGGCCCCGGGTGTTCGGGCACGGGGTGAGCCTTCCGGTAAGCCTTTCGGAGCGCTCCCATGCCTTTTATTCGACGTCCGGCATACCCCGCGAAGAAGCCTGGAAAATGCGTGGGGACGGAACAGGCATCGTCATTGACCGAGTATTGGCCGAAGCCGGCATCGAACGGGAACAAGTGGCCCGCATCGTACTGCCCTTCAAGGGCCGCCAGGCGATGGAGGAGGAATATCTTCCGTACATCGGGAACATCGAGTACGCGCGATCCAGCGAGGCCATAGGACGTGAGATCGGCCATATGGGCGGGGCGGACCCGATAGTGTCCCTTCATTTCGCGATCGAATCCGGCGAGCTTTCCACGGGTGATATCGCCATCGTCTACAGCGAGGGTGTGGGGATCGTCCAGTCCGCCGTGCTCATAGAGGTGGTCTGAGGTGGCCGTGACCGGCGCGGGCGGGAAGGTGCGCATAGGGAATGCCACGAGGGAAGGCACCATCGTCCCCAGCGGGGACGCGGTCGCCGTCCGTGTGCAGAAGGACGGCACCACCGCCGCGGCCTTGGTCGACGGCACCGGACACAGCCACCGTGTCGCATCCGTCGCGCAGCTGCTCGCCACGGTCATGGCCCGTACCGCGGTCCGCCGGGGCGCGCTCGCCGGTCTTCTCACCGGCACCGAATTGGTGGCCGATCCGGGCTCGGACGAAGGGCCCGAGCCGGACGCCGTCGCGGTGATCGCGACGGTGCGGGCCGAGACGGACCAGGTCCGCATCGCATGGGTCGGTGACTGCCGTGCCTACGCCCTGGAGGGCGGAGAACTCCGGCCGCTGACGGCCGATCACAACCTTGCCGAGCAGCTCACCGCGTGCGGGTACGAGGGCGAGATTCCGGGCCTGGCCGCCAAGTGGGTGCGTACGACGGTGAAGACCGCCGCCGTCGCCACGGTCGCGGAGGCGTGGACCGCTTCCCCTCTGGTGGTGCTCACCTCGGACGGAGTCCACGACCAGGTGCCGCACGGCGCGATGGAGGCACTGGCCCGCACGTACGAGGGCGAGCCACAGGCTCTCGCGGAGGCCCTGGTGGCCGCCGCCGGAATCGGGGCCGATGGTGCCAGGGACGACGCCACCGCCATCGTGATCCGCCGCACCTGACGCGGACGCCCCCCCCGAAGCCGTCGAAGACGGCGGCAGGTTGATGACGCGCCATGCCGCCAACCCGATCGGTACGCCCCGGGGCGGTCCCCGCGCGCAACGTGCTCCGCACCCGCGCCCTCGACGCGACGTGCCCACCGTCCGTCAGGCGCGCCGCCCAGGGCACGGTCGGGCCTCGTGCGCGCCGATCCCCTGGTGGCTCGTCCTCGTTCGTTCGTTTCAAGGAGTGTGTATGGCCCCCACGATCGCCCATGAGGAAGACCGGAACCTGTGGTGCTCGGTGTACACCACCGCCGACGGCTGGAGTGAGGGCGGGAGGTTCGCCGACCATCTGAGCGCGGCCACACCGGCTCTCACCCTGGACGGTGACACCCTGGTCTGTGTCCACCGCGGGGCTCGCCACGGGGTGAGGGAGGGCACCCCGCTTCGCTGGACGTCCTACACCCCGGTGGACGTCAAGGCGCTGCTGGCCAGGGTCGACGAGGTGAAGGGCCGCTACCGCGAGGACTTGGCGGACGCGGACCGGGCGGCCCTCGACGCCGACCTGGCCGAAGCCACCGCCGCGGTCGACGAGGCCACCCGGTGGACTCCCGACTCCGACGTCGGCAACGGCAACTTCGCCTTCCACACTCCCACCGTCGCCGCGTACAAGGGCACCGTCTACTCGGTGTACTACCGCTTCTGGGACGGCGGCCGGGAAGGGCTCGGCACGACGTACCGACCGGCGGGCGGCACATGGACCAAGGCGAGGAAGTACGGCGGCGACCGGGGAAACGGGCCGGGCCGCTGGCCGGGCCTGGCCGTCTACAAAGACCGGCTCCACCTGGTCTTCGCCGGCGACAGGACCGGCGAGGAACCCGAGGGCTGGGAAGGCGGGATCGTTCAGCACGCGACGCTCTCCGAGGACCACGAGTGGGTCCCCGTCCGGCAAGGGCCCGGCGGGGTGCAGCTCGCCGTGGTGAACGCCGAGCAGGAGGAGGCCGCGAGGGCGGCCAACGTGAAGTCCCCGGGCAACTATGCCCTGACCGAGCACGACGGCCTTCTCCACCTGGTCTACTGCAAGGAGTACGACCCGCGCCTGTGGCACGCCACCTACGACGGCAACACATGGAGCAAGGCCACAGCTCTGGACGGCCTCACCAGTCGCCGCGGCGCGTCCATCGCCTCCTACGACGGCAAGCTGCACGCCGTCTACCCCTCCCCGGACAGTGACCTGCTGCACCACGCCGTCTACCAGAACGGCAGGTGGAGCAAGGGCGAGGCCATCGCCGGCCACGAGAGTCGGCACACCCCCGCCCTGCTCACCTACACCGAGGCCGGCGGGAGCCGGAATCTGATCCTGGTCCACCGCGGCGTCGACACCGACGTGCCCCCGCCGCCGGAGCCCTACGTCCCGCCGAAAACCGGCCTCACCCTCCACGAGAGCGTGTCCGGACCGAAGGGCGAGGACTACTCACCGGGCGGCCTGACCCGGGCCCGCCACCGGATCACCCTGTACCGGGCCACGTCCGAGGGCGACGGCGGCCGGAGCATCGTCGCCCGCTGGACGGCCGAAACGCAGTACAGGCGGGGCCCCTTCTGGTACCACGACGGCGGCTTTATCAGCGGCGAACTCCGGCTCCGCGACATCGGCGACACGGGATCCGGCATCCTCGGCACCCGGAGCGTCCGGGGCGACGTCACCGGCGGCCGGTACGAATCCACCGGCCTGTTCGAGAACCTCGCCCCCGGCACCTACGAGGTCGCTCTGGTCAACGCCCGCAAGACCGGCGGCCACCGGCCCGGCGCCGGACGGGACGGCGCAGCCGACCACGCCGCCGAGATCGGCTTCCACCCCATCCGTGCGATCCTCACCCTTCCCGCCTGAGCCCGTTGGACAACGGCGCAGCACCTCGCGGCAACGAAACCGACCGACATCGGACCTGAGGGGAACACGTGTCGAATGACGAGGGCATTATCGTGCTGACCACCAGGGAAAAAGACTGGTGGTTGAGCCTGCAGGAAGTCGTCCCCGCCATTGAGCGCATCTGGGACGGCATCGGGCGGTCCCAGAAAAAGACCGTCAGCACGCTGTGCGTGCCCCTGCCGCCGGAGACCGAGCAGCGCCTTCATGCCCGCGCTTCGCGGTTCGAGCGCATCGTCCTGGTCACGGTGACACCCGGAACAGTGAAGGCCGCACTCCGTCTGAGGTCGAAGATGGAGGTGCCCGCGCCGATGACGCTTTACATGTTCGGCGACGGCACCGATGGGTTCGAAGCTTTCGGCGCCTTCGCGGACGTGCTCACTGAGAGAGACACATTCGTCGTCACATGCGAAGCGGAAGCGATAACGGTGCGTACCTGCTTCCCGAAAGCCCGCATTGAAACGATCCCGTTTCCGCTCGTCGACCAGTTCAAGGTGAACAGCAGAAAACGGCGTACGGAGGCCGAGACCACGCGGTTGGCCTACGTCGGGCGCATTTCGGAGCAGAAGAACTTACACACCTTGCTGTTCGCCCTGTGGATGATGCGTACGTCGTACGCCTCGGCGCCGGCGTTCACCTTGGACGTGTACGGCGGCCAAGACGGTCTCGGCAGCCCCAACATGGGTATCGAGTATCCGGACTACGGCGCCTACCTACGGGGGCTCGCCGCGTCGTTGGGCTTGGAAGATGTGGTGACGTGGCACGGACTCAAACCTCGGGACTGGCTCTTCTACGACGTGCACCAGGAGCCTCATGTCCTGGTGTCGCCGACGTTGCACTCCGATGAGAATTTCGGCTCATCCGTGCTGGCGTCGCTGGTCAACGGCCATCAGGTGGTGACGACAGCCTGGGGCGGTCACCACGCGTTCCAGGAGTGGTTCCCCCAGCAGCTGACGCTGGTCCCCGTCCGCCGGTCCACCATGGGTCCGGTCGTGGATCCCGGCTCGCTGGTGAAGGCCCTCCTGTCGGGGAGGGACAGGGCCTTGAGCGTACGGGTGGCGGAAGCCGCCCTCGACCGCGGGCGGGCGGCGTTCTCGGAGGCCGCTGTGACCGCACTGACTTTGGAGATGCTCAGCCGGCCCGACCGCGCCCCCGAGCCGCTGAAGAAGTCGCCGGTCCAGCGGCAGATAGATGAGAACAGGGCCCGGTTCGGCAGCGCGCGCCGGATCTACGCGGACTACGAGGACCCCACCGCGCAGATCTTCTTCGAGGCCTACGGAATGGAGAAACCGCTCACCTTCGACGAACGGTCCCGGTACGTCCTTGCGCCGTGGGTGAACTGCTCCGGTCACCTCCTGCACATCGTCGACCCGCACCGCGGGATTCAGAGTTTCCGCGTGGACGAACGGCTCCCCGAAATGCGGGACGTCGTGATGTGCCCCTCCATGGAAACGCGCCGGCTACCGGAAAGCCTCGTCAGGAAACTGGTGGCCCAGGGGTATGCGTTTCCCCTTCCGCCGGAGGGCTGAGCTAAAGCTGGCCGTATGCCTCGACGGCGTATGGCCGCCGAGTATTGCGGTACCGGCAGCGGTGGTGGCCGTGTCTCCTTCGGTGACCGGCCACCACCGGCTTCTTTTCCGCATTCGCGGACATCGGTGGCCGGTGTGCCGCCGATACATCAGCGCGAAGTGAACACGGCAGAGCCATAATGAATTCTGAACATGTTTGCTATGCTCCGACAATGGTCGCTAAGAATCGGCGAGTTGAGGCGCAAGGATCTGAGTCACCTCTGACGGTCCAATACATCGAAGGTACCGGCTGGCGCACCGGAGTCCTGGTGGATTCATCCGCCGGCCCGGAAACCGCACCGGCGTTGATGCCGACCCACGGCGAGTACCCGATCTATGACACCGAGCTGTACGACGCGATGATGGCCGACACGGAACGCAATTGGAGGTTCCGCGAAGCGCTGGAGAAGCACGCGCGCGATCGCATCGTCCTCGACATCGGTACGGGACCGGAGATCTTCTGGGCCGGGGAGGCGCTGCGGTCCGGTGCCCGCCGGGTTTTCGCCATGGAGGCGATGGAGGAGTCGTTCCGGACCGCGTCGCAGACACTGGCGGGCCGCGCCGACGGGCACCGGGCGACCCTGCTGCACGGTGAGTCGACCGCGCTCGACATCGAGCCCAGAGCAGAGGTCTGCGTCGCGGAGATCCTCGGCTCCCTCCCGAGCGCCGAGGGCGCGGCGGCTGTTTTCGCCGATGCGAAGCGACGCCTTCTGACGCCGGACGCGGTCATCGTTCCGGACCTGTGCCTGACACGGGCGGCGGCGGTCAACTTCACCGACCTGCTCGCAGGCCGCACACCGGCTTTCTCCGGTGCCGCACTCCCGCAACTCCAGCGGCTCTTCGAATGGAACGGCGGGCCGTTCGACGTCCGGCTGCGGGTCGTGAACCCGGCGCAGGAGGCCCTCCTCTCGGACAGTGCGCCGGTGGAGCGGCTCGAATTCAACGGTGACCTCCAAGTGGAGCAGGACACCGAGGTGCGCCTCACCATGACGCGGTCAGGCACGGTGGACGGTGTGCTCACCTGGCTGGTGGTGCGGTGCCTCCCCGAGCAGGAGCCGCTCGACGCCATGCGGGGAAAGACCAACTGGGCGTCGATCTACCTGCCGTTGTTCGAAGACGGCATCCCGGTCGAAGCGGGCGACGTCCTGCGTCTGACCTTCCGGACCATCTTGAGCGAAGACGGCATCCACCCGGAATACGACCTCTCGGGCGAGCTGCACACCGCCGGGGGAATCCATCGCGCGCACCACTTCTCCCCGTACCGAGGCCGCGCCCCGCACTCCCACCCGGTCTACCGGTCGTTGTTCCCCGAGTAGATCCGGCGCCCGCGCACCGCACCGGCGTCCTGGCCACGTCCGTGAACCGGCCCCGCCGTGACGGACGTCCCGTTCGAACAGCCGGCCC
The DNA here is from genome assembly GCF_055567035.1 of Streptomyces sp. NPDC027185. Lineage (NCBI taxonomy): Bacteria > Bacillati > Actinomycetota > Actinomycetes > Kitasatosporales > Streptomycetaceae > Streptomyces > Streptomyces sp. NPDC027185. Next base: position 631,112 of record NZ_JBVHRF010000003.1, read on the forward strand.
CGTCCCGCTCCGGGGCGGGGCCGGCTGCCCATATCGGACGCGTTACGCGCGCACCGCCTGCGACAGCGCGTCAACGGTCACGCCCACGACGGCCAGGAGCTGCGCCGGGGTTGCTCCGGCCCGGCTCATCACGGCGAGGGACTGGTTCACGGCCGCCGCGTGGACGGCGAAGGTCTCGGCGTCCCGGTCGGTCAGTCCGCCGGCCTTCAGCGCGGCGCGCAGGCGCAGGCGCTGGGAGCCGAGCGCCTGCCGGGTGTGGTCCGCGACGGCCGGGCTCAGTACGGGAACGGCCATGGCAGACTGGGCGACCAGGCATCCGTCGGGCAGTTCGGGGTCGGCGACGCGGTCGAGGGTGACGTCGAAGAACGCGCGGATCGCGGCGACGGGTTCGGTGGCCGCGCACGACAGGGCGGTGTCGTACTTCTCGCCGTAGCGCGTGGCGTAGCGGTCCAGGCAGCGCAGGAAGAGCGTGTCCTTGCTGCCGAAGGAGGAGTAGAGGGAGCTGCGGTTCAGGCCGGTCGCCCGGGACAGGTCGTCCAGGGAGGTGTCGGCGTAGCCGGCGCGCCAGAACTGCAGCATCGCGGCGTCGAGCGCCGTGTCCACGTCGAACTGCTTCTTGCCTGCCACGCGGCACTCCCTTTGTCGATGCGTCGATGGACCGGACCGGGTCGCACACCATTCTATCTTGAACCGATCGGTTCAAGATGTGTTAGCTTTCCCGTGGGGCCCTGGCCCGGCACACCGCGCACTCCGCGACCGCGCGGGCAACGCACCACGTGGTCCCCGCCGCCGGCCGGCCCGTGCCCCCCCCCGCATCCCCGACACCGACGGAGGCCCTCGTGACCGGCCCGGCGACCAGCGCTTCGCATCTCTCCGACCGCAACCCCGTCCGCGATCTGCCCCTGCGGCATCTGACCGGGTTCGCCCACCGCTGGGTCGACGGGGGCGGCGTTCGCCTGCACGCCGTCGAAGGCGGACGGCCGGACGGCCCGGCCGTCGTCCTGCTCGCCGGTTTCCCGCAGACCTGGTGGGCCTGGCGCGAGGTGATGCCCGCACTCGCCGACCGGTTCCGCGTCATCGCGATCGATCTGCCGGGCCAGGGCCACTCCGAGCGCCCGGAGCACGGCTACGGCACCCGCACGGTCGCCGCGTACGTCCACGCCGCCGTGCAGGCGCTCGGCGTGCCGGACTACTGGCTGGCCGCCCACGACATCGGCGCCTGGGTCGCCTTCTCCCTCGCCCTCACCTTCGAGAGCCGGCTGCGCGGGGTCGCCCTGCTCGACGCCGGGATCCCCGGCATCACCCTCCCGGAGTCGATCCCCACCGACCCGGATCGCGCCTGGAAGACCTGGCATTTCGCGTTCCACACCGTGCCCGGCCTGCCCGAAACGCTGCTCGCCGGCCGCGAACGCGAATACGTCGGCTGGTTCCTGAAGGCGAAGGCCCTCGCCCCCGGGACGTTCGACGACGCCGAGGTCGACCACTACGCGGCGGCGCTCGCCGCCGACGGTGGCCTGCGCGCCTGCCTCGCGTACTACCGGGACGCCGCCGGGTCGGCGCGCGAGAACCGCGAGGCGCTCGACGGGCGTCGCCTGACCGTGCCCCTCCTCGGCGTCTCCAGCAGCCACGGCTCCATCCCGGACATGGCCGCCGCCCTCCGCCCATGGGCCGGCAACACCACCGGGATCGTCGTGCCCGACGCCGGGCACTTCATCCCCGACGAGCAGCCCGAAGCCGTCGCGGCCGCGATAGCCGGTTTCCTCACCGACGGCGGATGACGTCCGCCGGCCCCGGCCGGCCGCGCCGCCCGGGGCCACACGGATCCCGGCCCACGCGTCAAGCGCTCTCGCGGGCGCGGGCGTAGTGGCGCGCGAAGCCCGCCAGCGGTTCGTCCTCCGCGTTCCACGGCCAGGGTGTCGCCACGCCGCCGGTGGCGCGCAGCACGGCCGCGGCGTCGCTCGGCCGCGTGGCCTTGATCAGTGCGTAGGCCAGCAGATTCAGGTCGGCGAGCGCCTGCGCGTGCCGGAGGAATCCGGGGCTCGGCCAGTAGTGGGCCGCGCGGTCGAGCACGGTGACGGCGTCATGGCGGCGCCAGAACTCTCCGGCGCCGAGGGCGTTCACCCCTCCGGACGCCATGGCGCGCTGGTGGCTGCGGACGAGCGCGGTGAGTTCCAGGCCGGCCGCGGGGGCGTTCGCCGGCATGGCGCGGACGCTGTCGAGCAGGTCGAGCACGTGGCCGCTGGAGCCGCACTCGTCGGGCGAGAGGTAACCCAGGGCCTGGAGGTGGGCCTCCCGGTTCCACGGGTCACGGGCCTTGATCTCGCGCCAGACCGCCGACAGTTCGCCGGACGGGCGGCGCTCGCGGCGCAGCGTCGCGAGGTACACCGTCCAGGGTGTGGGGTCGGCGGGCAGCAGTTCGGCGGCGAGCAGGCAGGACTTCCGGGTCGCGCCGAGGTCGACCGGGGAACCCTCCCGACCGGCCTGGAGCAGATCCGACCAGGCGTGCAGCAGCACGGCGGACTGGCTGTCCGGGTTCCGTTCCCGCCAGATGCCGGGCAGCGCCCGCCCCGCGGAGCCGGCGAGCACCCTCAGGCGATGCGCCTTGCGGTCCCAGTCCGTACCCGCGTCGTCCAGGACGTCCGCCATCAAGGCCATGACCGGCGTATCGAGGGAGCCGCGGTCCCAGCACGACTCGACGCGCCGCCGGACCTGCCCGAGAGCGGCGTCGTCGAGTTCGGGCAGCAGACGGGCGTGACTGCCTTTGCGGCGTTTGAATACGGGCATTTCCGCGATGGCCTTCCCGAGGAGATACGGGCGGGACGAAGTTCCGGCATCGTACGGGCGCGGGTGCGCTGCGCAATGGGGAGCCCGTAATCCGAGACGTGTTCGGTGCCCAAGTACGCGCAGGAGCCGCGGAATTGCCCTTTTATGAGCGGCCGTATCGGATTTATTCCATCATTTGCTGCTTGCCGGTATTGCTCGCCCTCGTGCCGTTCACCGGACGGGCGGGCCGGCCGGCAACCCGGAGTTCGTGCCCGGGGTTCGTGCCGGCCCGGCATCCGGCCGGGCCGGCACATGGCGCTCGGCGTTCAGTGCGGACGCGCGTTGCCCGCGGCGGAACCGCCACCCACCCCAGCCCTCACGCGGACAGGGCCCGCGGGGAGCGCCCGTGCGGGAATCCCTCGGCCCCCGTATTCCCGGCCACCCGCACAGGGCTGAAGCCGAAGTCACGCTGGAGCTGCTCCAGTTGCCTTTCCGCAGTGGCCTTCACTTTCCCCGGAACGTCCCCGAGTTCCTCGATCAAGCCCTCGTATATCGGAGTGTTGCTCCCGCTCACGTGTCCCTCGCATCTGGCGTTGCGCGTGCAATTGTTCATCTACGACGATTCGCAGAACTCAGGAGTGTACGGGGTGCCGGCTGCCGGGCTCGTCGCCGGTCATCGGCGCACTGGCAAACGCGATCGCCGCCCGCCACGGCCGGGCCGGGCGCCGTGCGCCCCTTCAGGCGCCGCGGCCCGTGAGCAGGTCGCGGGCGCGGTCGACGAGGCCGAGGCCGGGGGCGAGCAGTTTGTTGGCGGGCGGGGTGCTGGGGGCGCCGGGGTGCGGCCGGGTGGGGGCGGTGCGCTTCGCCTCGCGGACCTTCTCACCCAGGAGTTCGAGGATGTAGGGGTGGGTGGCGTCCCGGAGCCGGACGAAGAGGTTGTCCTCCTCGTCGCGGACATGGCCGGTGACCTCTGTCCGCAAGGTGGCGACGAGGCGGTCGAAGCCGTCGTCATCGGGCGCCTTGCCCTCCAGCTCCTTCAGCAGTTCCTCGACGCGGGCGTGATCGGACAACTCCTTGTCCGCCAGCGCGTCGCCGCCGTCGACGTGCTCGCGGACCGCGGGATAGAGGTGTTCCTCCTCGGCCACGAAGTGGCGTACCAGCTCGATGGTGAGGGCGTCGGCGAGTTGCCGACGGCGTTCGCCGCCGCTCGGTGCCGCGGTGAACCGGTCGAAGAGTTCGTCCACCTCACGGTGATCAACCGTCAGTTCCGCGATGACGTCTCAGCCGTGGGACACGGTCCTCACTCCTTCGCTGCAGAGCGCGATCGGTTGCGGATGCGCGTGCCCGCGCGGGGCGGGAGCGGCGCGAGGAGGCCGGCGCGGGGTCCGCGCCGGCGGCTCGTGCGGCGGCGCCCGGGTGGCTCCCGGCGCGCCCGCGCGGCTCCCGTGCGGGCGCGGGCTCTTCCTCCACTGTGCGGCATCCGGCGAGCGGCCGCGACGGGACGGGAGCGGCCCGGCGGGTGCGCGGCGGAAGGGCAGGGGGAGCAGGAGGTTAGCCGCGGGCCCGTGCCGGGAACCCGGCGTCACGCGGGCCCGCCCGGCCCGTACCCGAGGCAGGAGGGCGGAATCGGATGTGTGCCCCGGACGACACCTCCGCGGTCGTGGACGCGATCGGAACGGAGGTCCACACCGTGCCCACCGACGCTCCGGAGCAAGACGCGACACTGACCTGGGACTCCACGACACTCGTGCTGGTCACGGCGGTGTCCGGCACCAGCACCGGCCTGGGCTACACCTACGGCGCCCCGGCCACCGCGGCGGTCGTCGACGATCACCTGGCGGCGCTGGCGCGGGGCCGGAGCGTGTGGGACGTCCTCGGCGTCCACGAGACGATGGCCCGCGCGGTGCGCAACGCGGGGCGGCCCGGTTTGATCGCCGGGGCCCTCTCCGCGGTGGACATCGCGCTGTGGGACCTCAAGGCCCGCCTGCTGGACCTCCCGCTGACGAGCCTGCTGGGCACCTGCCGGGAAGCGGTTCCGGTGTACGGCAGCGGCGGCTTCACGACGTACGACGACCGGCAGCAGGACGCGCAGCTGCGGGGCTGGGTCGAGGGGCAGGGCATTCCGCGCGTGAAGATCAAGATCGGTGAGTCGCGGGGCGGCCGTCCCGGCCGCGACCGTCTCACCCGCGCCCGCCGCAGCATCGGCCCCGACGCGGAGCTGTACGCCGATGCCAACGGCGGCTACACCCGCAAACAGGCGGTCCGCATGGGCGGCCACCTCGCCGCCGAGGGCGTCACCTGGTACGAGGAACCCGTCCCCGCCGACGACCTGACGGGACTGGCGCAGATCCGGGCGGCGCTCACCGCGGACATCGCCATCGGCGAATACGGCTACACCCTGCCCGACTTCGGGCGGATCCTCGCCGCCGGCGCCGTGGACTGCCTGCAGGCCGACGCCACGCGCTGCGGCGGACTCACCGGCTGGCTCCGGGCCGCGGCGCTCGCCGAGGCCGCCGGGCTGGAGATCTCCGCGCACTGCGCCCCGCACCTCCACGCCGCCGTCGGCGCCAGCGTCCCCAACCTCCGCCACCTGGAGTGGTTCCACGACCATGTACGCATCGAGAACATGCTCTTCGACGGGGTGCTCGCCCCGGACGGCGGTGCCGTGCACCCAGGGGCGGACGGCAGACCCGGACACGGCCTCACCCTGCGTGCCGGCGGTCCGGCCCGCCACGGCGGGTGATCCGGACGGCGGGCCCCGGACATCTCGCGTACCGTCCCTTGGGGGGCCGCGTACAGTCCCGCGCCCCGCGCCGGGACCGCCCCCACGCCCGAACGGACGGGACTCCCGGCGGCCCGTCGGCCGCCCGCACCTCTCTCACCTCGCGGTACCGCATTCCCCATGGCACACGCCGATGACGAACGCGGAGGATTTGATGACGGAGTACGGCTACTTCCTCTCCAGCGAGGAGCACGGGCCGAAGGCCCTGGTGGAGCAGGCGCGCATGGCCGAGCAAGCGGGATTCACCTCGCTGTGGATCTCCGATCACTTCCACCCCTGGAACGACGCGCAGGGCCACGCGCCTTTCGTCTGGTCGGTGATCGGGGCGCTCTCCGAAGCGACCTCGCTGCCCGTCGAGACGGCCGTGACCTGCCCGACCGTCCGCATGCATCCGGTGATCAACGCCCAGGCCGCCGCGACCGCCGCGGTCCAGCTGGAGGGCCGCTTCCGGTTCGGTATCGGCAGCGGTGAAGCCCTCAACGAGCAGGTCACCGGCGCGCGCTGGCCACAGGCCGCCGTCCGCCTGGAGATGCTCGAAGAGGCGGTACACGTGATGCGCCGGCTCTTCGAGGGCGGCGAGGTCAGCCACCACGGCAAGCACTACACCGTCGAGAACGCCCGGCTGTACACCGTTCCGGACGAGCCGGTGCCGATCGAGATCTCCGGCTTCGGCCCCGCGGCGACGGAACTGGCGGGCCGGATCGGCGACGGTTTCATTGCCATGGGACCCGACGCCGAGGCCGTGGAGCGGTTCCGCCGCGGCGGCGGGGGCACGAAGCCGGTCCGCGGCGGCCTCAAGCTCTGCTGGGGCACCGATCGCGACGAGGCGGTACGCACCGCGCACCGGCTGTGGCCCAACGAGCAACTGCCCGGCGAACTCCCGCAGATTCTGCGCACCCCGCGCCACCTCGAACAGGCGTCCTCGCTGGTCGGCGTCGAGCGCATCGCGGCGAACGTGGTCTGCGGCGACGACGTGGACGCCCACCTCGACGCCGTCCGGGCGTACGAGAAGGCGGGCTTCGACACCGTCCACATCAGTCAGATCGGCCCGGACCAGCGCGGCTTCTTCGACTTCTACCGCACCGAGGTGCTGCCCCGGCTGGCGGGCTGAACGGCCCGCCCGCCGGGCGGAGGGACAGCGGCGATGACCCACACCACCGGCAACAGCTCACCTGCGGACCTCGGAAGGCTGGAGCGGGCGCTGCGGCGGCGCGTCGACGGCGAGGTCCGGTTCGACGCCGGCACCCGCGGCGCCTACGCCACCGACGCGTCCAACTACCGCCAGCCCCCGCTCGGCGTGGTCCTGCCGCGGAGCGTAGCGGCGGGGGAGACGGCGGTCGCGGTGTGCGCCGAGTTCGGCGCGCCCCTGCTCTCCCGGGGCGGCGGCACCAGCCTGGGCGGGCAGTGCACCAACACCGCCGTGGTCATCGACTGGACGAAGTACTGCCACCGCCTGCTCACCGTCGACCCCGAGCGGCGCCGCTGCACCGTCGAACCCGGCATCGTCCTCGACGACCTCAACCGCCAACTCGCCCGGTACCGCCTCAAGTTCGGGCCCAAGCCGTCGACGCACAGCCACTGCGCCCTGGGCGGCATGATCGGCAACAACTCCTGCGGGGCCTCGGCGCAGGCGTACGGCAAGACGGCCGACAACGTGCGGCGTCTGGAGGTGCTCACCTACGACGGCACCCGGCTGTGGGTGGGCCGTACCTCGGACGCGGAGTACGCGGACGTATGTGCCGCGGGCGGCCGCGCGGCCGCGCTGTACACGGGCCTGCGGGACCTCGCCGACCGCTACCGCGCCGACATCCGGACCGGGTTCCCCTCCCTGCCCCGCCGGGTGTCCGGATACAACCTCGACGCCCTCCTGCCGGAGAACGGCTTCGACCTCGCCCGCGCTCTCGTCGGCTCCGAAGGCACCCTGGTCACCGTCCTGCGGGCGGAACTGGAGCTGGTCCCCGTCCCGGCGGCCGAGGCCCTCGTGGTCCTCGGCTACCCCGACATCTGCGCCGCGGCCGACGACGTGCCGCGGCTCCTGGAACACAGCTCACCGACCCAACTGGAGGCGCTGGACGGACGGATGGCGCAGCTGATGCGCGAGGAGGGCGCCTACCTCGACTCCCTCGACACCTTCCCGGAAGGTGAGAGCTGGCTGCTGCTCCAGTTCAGCGGCGACACCCGGCGGTCCGTCGACGACCAGGCCCGCGCCCTGCTGCGTTCCCTCGGCCGCGGGGAGAGCGACCGGACCGTCACCCTCTCCGACGATCCGGCGCGCGAACAGCGGATGCTGCGGGCCCGCGAGGCCGGCCTCGGCGTCACCGCCCGGCCCCCCGACGACCGGGAGACGTGGGAGGGCTGGGAGGACTCCGCGGTACCCCCCGAACACCTCGGGGCGTACCTGCGCGACCTCAAGGCGCTCTTCGACGAGTTCGGCTACGACCACCCCTCCCTCTACGGGCACTTCGGGCAGGGCTGCGTGCACACCCGGATCCCCTTCGACCTGACCAGCACCGACGGTGTCGCCGCCTTCCGCGCCTTCCTGCTGCGCGCCGCCGACCTGGTGTGCTCCTACGGCGGTTCGCTCTCCGGGGAGCACGGTGACGGGCAGGCCCGCGGCGAACTGCTGCCGAAGATGTTCGGCGACCGCCTCATCACGGCCTTCGGCGAACTGAAAGCCCTCTTCGACCCCGGCAACCGGATGAACCCCGGCAAAGTGGTGGCGCCCCACCGCAGCGACACCCACCTCCGCCTGGGCCCCGGCTGGCGGCCCGACCCCGGCCCACCGCACTTCGGCTACCCCCACGACAAGGGCTCCTTCACCCGGGCGGTCATGCGCTGCGTCGGCATCGGCAACTGCCGCGCCCCGACGGGCGGTGTCATGTGCCCGTCGTACCGCGCCACCGGCGAGGAGGAACACTCCACCCGGGGCCGGGCCCGCCTGCTCTTCGAGATGCTGAACGGCCACCGGGACGGGCCGGTCACCGACGGCTGGCGCTCCACCGAGGTGCGCGACGCCCTCGACCTCTGCCTGGCCTGCAAGGGCTGCAAGTCCGACTGCCCCGTCGGCGTCGACATGGCGACGTACAAGGCGGAGTTCCTCTCCCACCACTACGCCGGACGCCCGCGGCCCGCCGCGCACTACAGCATGGGCCGCCTCCCGCTCTGGGCCCGCGGCGCGAGCCGCGCGCCCCGCCTGGCCAACGCCTGCCTCGCGGCCCCCGGCCTGGCCCGGGTCGCGAAGCGGGCCGCCGGGGTGGCGGCCGAACGCCCCGCCCCCGTCTTCGCTGCCGAGACCTTCCTGCGGTGGTGGGCCCGGCACGGCGGATGCGCACCCGACCCGTCCGGCGAGCGCACCGTCCTGTTGTGGCCGGACACCTTCGGCACGTACTTCCATCCGGAGATCCCCCAGGCCGCCGTGCGGGTGCTGCGCGACGCCGGCTTCGACGTCGCCGTCCCGCCCCGGCCCGTCTGCTGCGGGCTGACCTGGCTCACCACCGGCCAACTCGGCGCGGCCACCCGTGTGCTGCGCCGCTCCCTGGACACCCTCGGCCCGTGGCTGGACGCCGGTACCCCGATCATCGGCCTGGAGCCGTCCTGCACCGCCGTCCTGCGCGGCGACGCCCCCGAGCTGCTCCCCGACGACGACGGGATCCAACGCCTGTCCCGGCAGGTGCGGACCTTCGCCGAACACCTCGTCGGGTACGCCGGCGAGGACTGGCGGCCCCCGGCCCTGGCCCGCGCGGCCACCGTGCAGACCCACTGCCACCAGCACGCGGTACTGGGCTTCGGCCCCGACCGCGAGCTGATGGACCGCGCCGGAGGCAGTCGCCGACGCGCCGGGCGCTCTCCAGCAGGCCCACGTGACCGGCGTGCAGGAGGTCGAAGCAGCCACCGGCGGCGACCACGACGCCCCCGCGGGCCCGCACCGTCCCGGCGAGGGCGAACGGATCCGCGGCGGCCGCCGGGCCCGTGGTGACGGGCGCCTCGCCGTCCGGCCGTCCCCACAGGGACGGGGCGCCCACGCCGCCGTCGGCGACGAAGGCCGCGGCCTCGGCGACCGCCAGTTGTACGGCCTCCTCGGGCAGCGCGCCGTCCGCCAGCGCCCCGGCCGCCGTCGCGGCGAAGCAGTCACCGGCGCCACACGGATCGCCGCCCGCCCGGAACGGTGCGGGCACCACCATGGGCGCCTCGTGCCCGGCCCGCGCCAGCAGCGCGCCGCGGGCACCGAGCGTCACCGCGACGGCGGCCGCCCGCCACCGGGCCGCGAGCCGCGTCGCACACCGCGCCTCGGCGCGCAGCGACCGGCCGTCCCCTCCGGCGAAGGCCCGCGCCTCGGCGCCGTTGGGGGTCACCAGCCGCGCCCCGGCCACCGGCCGCTCACCCCTGGGATGCGGATCCCACACCAGCGGCGCCCGGCGCGCGGAACCGGCGAGGTGGCGGCGGAGCACGGCCGCGGTACCGCGCCCGTAGTCGGCCACCAGCACCGCCCCGGCGTCCTCCAGCGCGGCGCGCGCCCGCGGGCCGGGCGGCCCCGGACGCCCACCGCCGCGGTCGTAGCGGACCAGGGGGCGCCCGCCGGCCAGGACCCGGGTCTTCTCCGGCAGGGTCCCGTCGAGCGGGATCTCCACCAGCCGGACCCGGCCGCGCAGCGCCCGGCGTACCTCCTGGCTGGCGCGGTCCGTGCCGAGGGCGGTCACCAGTGTCACCGGCCGGCCGCCGCGGGCCGCGAGGACGGCGGCGAGCCCCGCGCCGCCGGGCCGCGCGCGGTCGTGTGCCACCTCGACGACGGGCGCCGGCGCGTCCGGGGCGAGGCGGGTCGAGGGGCCGTCGAGATCCCGGTCGAGGAGCGTGTCGCCGACGATGACCAGCGGTCGGCCGCGGCCGGTCACGACGGGTCCCGGCGGGCCGGTACGGACGGGAGCGGGCGGGTCATACGGCGTCCTCCAGATCGGCGGGGCGACGGCCCGGCGCGGCCGGTCCGGCGAGTGCGGCGTCGAAGTTCTCGCAGAGGATGTGCACGGCGATCAGATGGGCCTCCTGCACGGTGGCGGCGCTGGCCGAGGTGATGCACAGCGCCTCGTCGGCGGCGTCGGCCAGCGGATTGGGCCGCGGCCCGGTCAGCGCCCACACCCGCATCCCGGCCCGGCCCGCCGCCTCGGCCGCGGTGAGGAGGTTGCCGCTCCGGCCGGATGTGGACAGCAGGACCAGGACGTCACCCGGCCGCCCGTGGGCCGTGACCTGCCGGGCGAAGACCTGGTCGAAGCCGTAGTCGTTGCCGATGGCGGTGACGGCGGAGGTCTCCGCGTGGAGGGCGACCGCCGAATAGGCGGGCCGGTCCAGGGCGTAGCGGCCGACGAGTTCGGCCGTCAGATGCTGGGCCTGGGCGGCGCTGCCTCCGTTGCCCGCCGCCAGCAGCCGGCCGCCCCGGGACAGGGCGGTCCGCAGCTCCGACGCCCACCGCCCCAGCAGCGGCAGTCCGTCCTGCCGCAGGCCGTCCAGGGCCCGGTGCAGGGACCGGCAGTGTTCGTGGGCGCGGTCCAGGGAGTGGTTCATGACACTACGTCCCTTCCATACGGGCGGGAGCCGGCCGTGCGGGTACCGCGACCGGTCGGTGACGGTCTGTCTCGGTGACGCGTTGTCAGGCGGCGGTCTCGGACGCGGTGGGCCGCGGTGCGAGCAACGACCGGTAGACGGACTCGGTGGCGGCGGCGACCGACGCCCAGCCGTAGTGGTCCAGGACCCGCCGCCGCCCCGCGGCGCCGTACGCCGCCCGCAGGGCCGGATCGGCGAGCAGCGCGGCCACCGCGTCGGCCAGTGCCACCGGGTCGCCGGGCGGCACCAGCCGTCCGGTCACCGTGTCGATGACGGTGTCCAACTGCCCGCCGACGGCGGTGGCCACCACCGGGCGGCCGCATGCCATCGCCTCCAGCGGCACGATGCCGAACGGCTCGTAGTCCGCCGGGCACAGCACCACGTCCGCCGCGCGCAGCAGGGCCGGGACCTCTCCGGTCGCCACCCCGCCGGTGAACCGCACCCGGTCGGCGACGCCCGCCCCCTCGGCCACCGCCCGCAGCCTCCGTACCTCCGGGTCGGCGTCGAGCCGCTCCGGCGGCGGGCCCCCGGCGATCACCAGGCGGGCGCGCGGCAGCCGGGCCGGCGCCGCGATGGAGACGACCGCGCCCTTGCGGGGGACGAGGCGGCCCAGCTGGAGCAGCAGGGGCCGGTCGTCCTCGCGGGGCGCGACCGGCCCGTGCGGGGTGAAGACCTCGGGGTCCACCCCGCACGGCACCACGGAGACCTTCTCCGGCGGGACGCCCATCAGCCGCAGCTCCTCGACCTCGTCCCGGCAGGTGGCGATCACCTGGCCGCACCCCGTCCCCACGCCGATCTCGGTGGCGATCCGGCCGGGCGGTGAGGTGTCGCGCTCCTTCTGGTGCCGGCGCTTGACGCTGCCCAGCGCGTGGTACGTGTGCGCCAGCGGCAGCGCCGAGGCGCGCGCCGCGGCGAGCGCGGCGACGCCGGACATCCAGAAGTGCGAATGCGCCACGTCCGGCGGGCGCCGCCGCCAGTCCGCGGCCAGCTGCCGGCCGAACTCCGCCATGTGCGGCAGGAGTTCGTCCTTGGGCAGGTGGCACGGCGGCCCCGCGCTGACGTGCCGCACGGTCACGCCCGGCCGCAGCGGTACCTCGCCCGGCAGGCCCGGATCGTCGCGCCGGGTGTGGACCACGACCCGGTGGCCGCGGTCGGCCAGCGCCCCGGCGAGCCGGGCCACGTGGATGTTCTGGCCCCCGGCGTCCACACCACCCAAGGTCGCGAGGGGACTCGCGTGCTCCGAGACGAGCGCGAGGGTCAGCCCGGCGGACTGCTCGGCGGTCATGCGGCCACCTCCGTGATGAGGGAATCCCAGTCGTCGAGAAAACGCTTCAGGCCGTACCGGTCGAGTGCCGCGGCCCGTGCCCGCGCCCCGTCCCGGGCCGCGGTCTCCGGCTCGTCGAGGTAGCGGCGCAGCCCTTCGGCCAGGACCTCGGGCCGGGTGGAGAGCACCCCGCAGCCCGCCGGCACCGCCTCCACCGCCTCGGTGGTGGCCGGCGCCACCACCGGCATGCCCAGGTGCATCGCCTCCAGCAGGGACAGCCCCAGCGAGGTCCAGCGGATCGGGTGCAGATACACCCGCCGCCGGGCCATCTCCCCGTGCAGGGCCCCCTGGGGAAGATCGGCGGTGCGGCACTCCTCCTCCGTCAGCCCCAGCCGCCCGGCCAGCGCCTCGGTGCGCATACCGAACACGTCCAGGGGCGCCGCGCGGGCCAGCTCGGGCAGCAGATCGGTGCCGACCGTACGGCCGCGGCGCACGGGCTCGTTGACGACCACGGCGGCGCGCGCCAGTTCACCGGTGTAGCGGTGGCCGGGATCGACGATGCCGTGCTCGATCACTTCTGTACGGGTGTGCCCGTTGTCCCAGAAGAGCCGGTTGAAGTGGGTGACGTGCACCAGCACCAGGTCCTTTTGCCCCGCGCACGGGTGCCGGGTGCCGGGCACGTCGCCGTGCGGCGCGTTGTGCTCCAGGTACACGGCGGGGACGTCCCGCCCGGGGCGGCGCCCGCCGAGCCAGCGTTCGGCCAGTTCGGCCTCGTGCGGCCGCTGGAGGACGACGAGGTCGACCGGGTCCGTCCGCAGCTCCTGCGGCGTTCTCTCCCGGACCGACTCCGGCCAGGGGAACGTCCGCGCGCGTCCGCGTCCGTCCGCTCCCCGGTCCGGGGTGACCGGCACCAGGTAGGTGTGCGGGCCCTGGACGAACGCCGTTGTCCACGAGCCGTGTACGTGCCACAGCAGGATGTTCATACCGTCGCCCCTCTGTCGTCGCTGGGCAGCTCCCCGGCCGGGGGCGGCCGGTGCTGTGCGCCGCCGTCGGGCCCGGCGCGTGCCGTCGGGCCGCCCGTCAACCGGCCGAGGGCGGCGAGCACCGCGGCGTCCGTGACGGAGTCCAGGCACGGGTGTCCCGGCACCGGACAGCGGCGCGCCCTGGTCCCCGCGCACTCCGCCCCCTGGTCGCCGAGGATCACGGACGCGACGCCGTACGGCCCCCACCGGTCCACCGGGACGACCGGTGCGAAGACGGAGACGACGGGGGTGCCCACCGCGGCGGCCAGATGCGCCGGTCCGGTGTTCCCGGCCACGACGGCCCGTGCACCGGCCAGGACGCCGGAGAGTCCGCGCAGGTCGGTACGGCTGCCGAGATCGACGCCGCGCGCCCCCGCCACCTCGGCGGTCAGCGCCCGCTCCCCGGGCCCGCCGGTGACGACGACCCGGTACCCGGCGGCGGTGAGGGCGTCCACGGCCCGTGCCGCCCGCCGCGCGCTCCACGCCCGTGCGGGCACCGCCGCGCCGGGATGGAGCACCACGTACGGGTCCGCACCGGTCAGCGCACGGGCGTCCGGCGGCGGCAGTACCCGCAACCGCCCGTCGTCCCCGGGCGGCGGGCCGTACCCCGCGGCCCGTGCGAGATCCACGGCGGCCTCGGCCTCGTGGCGGTCGGGTGCGCGTCCGTGCCGCAGGTCCAGCAGGGCGCCCGGGTAGTCCACGCAGTCCGCCGCCGTCCAGCCGACACCGGCGAGCTTCAGCAGCAGCGCCGCGGGGAGCGGGCTCTGGTGGAAGGAGGTCAGGACCAGGGCCCGGTCGAAGCGGCCGGCGGCGATCCGGTCGACCAGGTCCGCCGTGGCGCGCCGGTCGACCGGCGCGGGCCGCAGGCCGACCCAGGGCGCGTCGTGGACCAGCACCTCGTCCACGCCGGGCAGCAGCCGGGCGGCGGCCTCGCCCCTGGGCCCGCACAGCAGCGCGGTGTACGACGACCCGGCGGCGACCGCCCGGACGGCCGGGCCGGCCAGCAGCACATCGCCGGCGCTGTCCAGACGCACCACCAGCGTGCGGGGCGGCGTGGTCATCGCGCCACCTCCCCGGAGCCGGCGTGGTCCAGCAACTGCCGGACCGCGTCGCGGAGATCGGCCGCCCGGCACGGGGCGGCGGCGATCTCCGCCGGCCGGGTCACCGGAGTCGGCACCAGCACACCCCGCGCCCCGGCGGCGCGGGCCGCCGCCATGTCCGCGCCGATGTCGCCGACGACCGCCGTCCGCGCGGGCACGACGCCCAGGCGGCGGCAGGCCGCCAGGACGAGGCCGGGCGCGGGTTTACGGCACCGGCACCGGTCCGACGGCCCGTGCGGGCACACCGCCCAGACGTCGAACGGCCCCAGCAGCTCCGCCACCCGGCGCTGCACCGCGAGCACCTGACCACGGGTCAGCAGTCCGCGCGCCACACCGGACTGGTTGGTCACCATCCCCACCGCGAGCCCCCGCGCCCGCACCGCGTCCAACGCCTCGCGGGCCCCGGGCACCGGCGCCACGAGATCGGGGTCGCCGTTGTACGGCACGTCCACCACGAGCGTCCCGTCACGGTCGAAGAGCACCGCGGCCAGGGCGCCGCCGCCCGGGGCGGCCCGGCGTCCGGTGGTGGCGGGCCCGTGCAACCAGGGCCCGCCGCCCGGCTGTTCGGTGGGCAGCGTCATGTCCGCTCCCGGGGCCGGTCGGCGGTGACCGAGGGCACCGCACCGGCGGGGCGCGGCGCCGGTGGCACGCTCCGGTGGCGGACCAGCCCCCGCAGCCAGTGCGCCGTGGCCACCGGGGGGATCAGCCCGCTCGTCACCGCCATGGTCGTCACTTCCGCCCGGGAGCGGGGGCCGGGCGCGATACGGGCCCACGCGAACTCCGCGGTCCCGGCGAGCCAGCCGGCCGCCAGCGCCAGCGCGGCGCGCCGCCTGCCCAGCGTCGCGCAGACCAGCGCCGTGCCACCCGCCGCGGTCACCGCGAGATGACCGGGAAGACGCCCGCGGTACTCGCGCGCCCGCCGCCGCCAGCCCCGCCCGTGCAGCCGGGTCATCAGTACGTCGTCGGCGTTGCCCGCCTGGACACGGACGGAGACTCACCGGTCGGCCGGCCGGACCGGATGGGTGGTCCGCCGGCTGCCCTCGGCCAGTTCTCAGCCGGCGTCCAGCAGCCGCAGGGCGAGATCGGCGTCCTCCCGGAACGCCCGGCGGAACCGTTCGTCGAAACCGTCCACGCAGGTCAAAGCCGTGCGCCGGTACGCCATGTCCGCGGTGATCCACCGGGCGGTGGCCAGGCCCGCGGTGTTGCGCTCCCAGTCGGTGGGAGGCCGGCCGTCCGGCAGCGGCACACTGATCCGCGCGGCGATCCCGGCGGTCCGCGGGGTGGCGGCGCGCAGATCCGCGGCGAGCTCCTCCGCCCAGCGGGGGCCGGGGACGACGTCGTCGTCGAGGAAGACGATCCAGTCGGCGTCTTTTGCCGCCCGCCAGCCGGCGTTGCGCGCCGCCGCCGGGCCGTCACCGTAGCCGGAGACGGTCACGGTACGGTCGCGCAGCTCCGCCGGGACGCCGGCGTCGAGCGGGGCGCAGTCGTCCAGCGGACGGTCGTCCACCAGCACGATCTGCCGGGGCCCGGGGCCCCGCGCCTCGGCCAGTGCCCGCAGGCACACGATGAGACCGGGCCGCCCCAGGGTCGGGACGACAACGGCGTGATCGGGGTCCTGGTGCGGGCCCTCGGGACCGGTGCGGATCATCGGGCGGCCTCCTGTGCTCCGGTGGGGTCCGCGCCGAAGAGGTCGCGGCGGTGGACCGCGAAGGGTCCCAGGGCCAGGAGGTCGACAGGGGTCGAGCCGAAGCACTCCAGGGCGTCGCGGGGGTCGTCGACCATCGGCCGGCCCGCTGTGTTGAGACTGGTGTTGACGACGACGGGCACGCCGGTGAGCTCCTCGAAGGCGGTCAGCATCCGGGCGGTCAGCGGCTCGGCGTCCGCGTCGACCGTCTGGATCCGGGCCGTGCCGTCCACGTGCACGACCGCGGGGATGCGCTCCCGCCACTCGGGCGCCACGCGGTGCACGAAGAGCATGTAGGGGCTGGGGAGCTGACCGTCGAAGATCTCACCGGCGCGTTCGGCGCGCACCATCGGCGCCACCGGCCGGAACTGCTCGCGGCCCTTCACGTCGTTGAGCCGCTCCAGATTGCCCGGGTGGCCCGGGTGCGCCAGCAGGGAGCGGTGGCCCAGCGCCCGCGGACCGTACTCGGAACGGCCCTGGAACCACGCCACGATCGCGTTGTCCGCCAGCGCGCGGGCCACCGTGGCGGCGATGTCGGGCGGCCGTTCGTAGGGCACGCGCGCGGTGCGCAGCCACTCCTCCAGTTCCCGGTCCGTCCAGTCCCGGCCCAGGGCCGCCCCCGGCATGGGCAGCGGCTCGTCCCCGCGTTCCGCGCTGACCAGCAGCGCGGAGCCGAGTGCGGTACCGGCGTCCCCGGCGGCCGGCTGGACCCACACCCGCTCGAACGGCCCGTCACGGGCGATACGGGCGTTGGCCACGCAGTTGAGCGCCACTCCGCCGGCCAGGGTCAGTGTCGTGTCAAGGGTGCGGCCGTGCAGCCAGCGCACCAGGTCGAGCATCGTCTCCTCCAGGCACTCCTGGGCGCTCGCCGCGAGGTCGGCGTGGTCTTGCGTCCACTCCTGGCCGGGGCGGCGCGCAGGGCACAGCTCGCGCCAGGGCACGCCGGTGGCCCGGAAGCCGCCGTCCGTCGTCGGATGGATGTACCGGCGCAGGGCCCCGAGCATCCGCGGCCGGCCGTACGAGGCGAGCGCCATGACCTTGAACTCGTCGCTGGAGCGCAGGAATCCCAGGTGTTCGGTCAGCTCCTCGTACATCAGGCCCAGGGGGTGCGGCAGTTCCTGGCCGTGGAGCGGTTCGAGCTTGCCCTGGACGCGGCGGGCCGCGAGGTGGGAGGTGGCCTCGCCGCGGCCGTCGAGGACGAGGACGGAGGAGGTGTCGGCGGCGGGCGCGGCGAAGGCGGCGGAGGCCGCGTGGGCCATGTGGTGCGGGACGAAACACACCTTCTCCGGGTCGAGGCCGGGCAGCGCCGTCGCGAGGAAGGCGGGGGCGAGGCGGGTGTAGGTCAGCCGCAGGTGGTCCCACGGGTCGTCCAGCCCCATCAGATCGGCGGACCGGGCGAGTGCGGGATCGAAGGAGTACGCGACCGCGTCGATGTCCTCGATCCGCAGTCCGGCGTGGTCCAGACACCAGCGGGCGGCGTGCTCAGGGAGTTCCCAGGCGGAGAACGGCACCGGCCGTTTGCCGTGTTTACGGCGTGAGAAGCGTTCCTCCTCCGCCGCGGCCACCGTCGTGCCGTCGATGACCAGCGCGGCGGCCGGATCGTGGAAGAGCGCGTTGATTCCGAGGATGCGCATGACGGGGACGCGGCCTTTCGGACGGGGACAGGGGCGGGGGCACTGTGTGCGGGAACGGGAAGGGCCGGGCTCAGAGACCGGGGTGGTCGCGGAACCAGGCGATGGTCCGGATCAGTCCCTCCCGGGCCGGGACCCGCGGCTCCCACTGGAGCTTGTCGCGGGCCGGCGAGATGTCCGGACAGCGCACCGCGGGGTCGTCGGTCGGCCGTTCCACGAACCGCACCGCGGACCGGGAACCGGTCAGCTCCACCACCAGGTGGGCCAGCTCCAGCATGGTCAGCTCGTCGGGGTTGCCGAGATTGACCGGGCCGCGCAGGTCGGACGCGGCCATGTGGAGGACACCGCGGACGGTGTCGTCCACATGGCACAGCGAACGGGTCTGGAGGCCGTCACCGGTCACGGTCAGCGGTTCGCCCGCCAGCGCCTGCCGGATGAAGGTCGGCACCGCACGCCCGTCGTGCCTCCGCATCTGGGGACCGTAGGTGTTGAACAGCCGCACGATGCCGCTGTTGGTGCCGTGCACGGCGGCCTCCGCGGACGTCAGCGCCTCCCCGAAGCGTTTGGCCTCGTCGTAGACGCTGCGGGGGCCGACCGGATTCACATGGCCCCAGTAGCCCTCACTCTGCGGATGCTCCTGGGGGTCGCCGTACACCTCGGAGGTGGAGGCGAGGACGAAGCGCGCGCCGCTGGGCCGGGCCAGGCGCAGGACGTTCCGGGTGCCGAGGCTGCCGGTCTCCAGGGTGTGCAGGGGCAGCCGCAGGTAGTCGGCGGGGGAGGCGAAGTGCAGGACGAGGTCCGGGGGTTCGCCCACGTCGAACGGCCCGGTCACATCGGCGACGAGCGTGCGGAATCCGGGACGGTCGCGAAGGCGCGCGACGTTCTGCGGCCTGCCGGTGCTGAAGTCGTCGACGCAGAGGACCGAGATGCCCTCGGCGAGCAGCGCCGCGCACAGGTGCGAGCCGACGAAACCGGCCCCGCCCGTCACCACGGCGCGCCGCCACCGGCGCGGATGAGTCATGTCGATCGTCTCCTCACACCACTCGGGTGGACGGCGCGCTCCGGGGGCCCGGCGCTCCTCGAACAGCGTGGGTGAGCCACCCGAGGCGGGCGACACGGACTTCCCCGGCCGGGTGGGCACGGAGAGTGGGGGAAGCGGCGAGGCGCGTCATATCCCGCGCGCCGCACAGTGATCGCGGTCTGCGTCTGCCCACGGGCGCGCCGGCCGAGGGGAGCACCCGCGCGGGTGCCCGGGGCGCGGCGCGGGGCAACGGCGGTCATCGCCAGGGGAGTTGGCCGACAGGCCGGTCCCCGGGCGGTGTTCACCCGGGGCGGCAGCCTCCCCCGGTCCGGGCACGGGCGCGCCCGCCGTGCTCCGGTTGCCGCGTCCGTCCCGGGGGCCGACAGTGGGAAGAGCGGTCCGGCCCCGGGGGAGCCGATGACGCCGCGGAGAACCACCGGGCACCTCGCCCCGGCTCCGTCCTGCCGTACGACGCGTGAAGACACGGCCGCGCCCCGCCCGAACCGCACGGGGCGCGATCGGTGACGTACCCGGCCCCGGGCACCGCGAGCCGGGCGAGGGCTCCCGGACAGAACCCAGAGAGGCGGGCCCGCATGAGCGGACACAGCCCTGACCCCGACCCCGGGGAGAGCACGGGTCTGGAACCGGGGGGCGGCGTCCCCCCTGGGGAGACACCGCCCGCGGAATCCGGCACCGGCCCGGAGACAGGGCCCCCGCACCTGCCGGGGCGCGGCTGGTCACGGGGGCCGGTCGTCGTCATCGGTCTCGTCGTCGTCCTCTGCGCCGCCTTCTTCCTGGCCTACGCGGTACTCGTCCACCGATGAGAACCGCGTAGGCCGGTGCGACCCTCCGCGTCGACCGCGGGTATCAGGTCCGGGCCGGAGGCCGCTGGTGGTGGCGGTGGCGGGCGAGCGCCGCCGCCACGGCTTCGACAAACGTGTCGCCGGTCTCCGCCGCGGTCACCACCCCGTGGTCGGTCACGGGGCCGTCGCCGTCGCCCGCGGTGCGGATCCCGTCGGGCAACACCGCGCGCAGGACGCCCACGCCGGTGCCGAGCGCGGCGACGGGTTTGCCGTGCCGGTAGGCGTCCGCGACGAACCGGCGGGCCGCCGCGTCGGCCGGTGTGTCACCCGACCCGAGAGCGCCGTCCGGGAGGAACACCGCGTCGTAGAGGACGGACGCCACCGTCGGCAGCGCCCGGTCCGCCTCCAGACTCCCGGAGTCGCCGGAGACCTCCCCGTCCGTCGGGGCCAGTGCCTCCACGACGGCCCCCTGTTCCGCCAGCGCCTCCCGCACACCGGCGAGTTGCGTCGCGTCGACCCCGTCGGTCACGAGAGCGGCGATCTGCCGGGTCCGGATCGAACCGTCGCCCAGGTTGTTCTCCAGACTCAGCGCCGGGGAGGGCGTCGGACGCGGGGTGCCGACGGCCTCCGGTACGCCAACTCCGATCCCCTCGGCCACCGCCTGGGCCAACTCGGTGTCCACGTGGGCGAGTTGGCCGACCGTACGGGCGCGCACCTCCTTGGCGCCCACCTTGCCCAGCTCGAACCGGAAGGCGTCCACGATGTGCCGCTGCTCCCAGTCGGCCATGCTGTGCCAGAAGAGCGCCGCCTGGGAGTAGTGGTCGGTGAAGCTCTCACTGCGCTTGCGGATCTTCCGCCCCTCGACGCGCTCCGTCAGATGCCGGAAGGCCGGGTCCGACGCGTCGGCGAGCGCCGGGCAGCCACCGCCGAGGGAGTTGGGGGAGTAGCTGGTGCCGTGGTGGATGCTGCCCTGGTGGTATCCGTCGCGTTGGTTGTTGCGGACGGGCACCGTCGGCCGGTTCACCGGGATCTGCGCGAAGTTGGGACCGCCGAGCCGGATCAGCTGGGTGTCCAGATAGGAGAAGTTGCGCGCCTGGAGCAGCGGGTCGTTGGTGAAGTCGATGCCCGGTACGACGTTGGCGGTGTGGAAGGCGACCTGCTCGGTCTCGGCGAAGAAGTTGTCGGGATTGCGGTCGAGGACCATACGGCCGATCGGCTGGACCGGGACCAGCTCCTCCGGGATGATCTTCGTGGCGTCGAGCAGGTCGAAGTCGAAGGAGTGCTCCTCGCTCTCCGGTACGAGCTGCACACCCAGCTCGTACTCCGGGTACGCGCGGCTTCGATGGCCTCCCACAGATCACGCCGGTTGAAGTCCGGGTCGCGGCCCATCGTCTCCTGCGCTTCGTCCCAGACCAGGGAGTGCACACCGAGCTTCGGCTTCCAGTGGAATTTCACGAAGGTGCCCACGCCGTCGGCGTTCACGAAACGGAAGGTGTGGACGCCGAACCCCTGCATCATGCGGTAACTGCGCGGAATGGCCCGGTCGGACATGAGCCACATGATGGTGTGGAGCGTCTCCGGCTGGAGGGAGGCGAAATCCCACAGGGTGTCGTGTGCGGACGCGCCGGTGGGGATCTCGTTGTGCGGCTCCATCTTCACCGCGTGTACGAAGTCCGGGAATTTGATGCCGTCCTGGATGAAGAAGACCGGAAAATTGTTGCCGACCAGGTCGTAATTCCCCTCCGAGGTGTAGAACTTCGTGGCGAACCCCCGGACGTCCCGCACGGTGTCGGCGGAGCCGCGCGGTCCCTGCACGGTGGAGAACCGCACGAACACCGGCGTCCGTACGGACGGGTCCTGGAGGAACGCCGCCTTGGTGAACGCGGCACACGACTCGTACGGCGTGAAATGGCCGTAGGCGCCGGCGCCCCGTGCGTGGACGACGCGCTCCGGGATCCGTTCGTGGTCGAAGCGTGTGATCTTCTCCCGGAAATGGAAATCCTCCAGGAGGGTCGGACCACGTTCGCCGACGGAAAGGGAATCGTCGGTGTGGTCGACGGCCACCCCCTGATCGGTGGTGAGCGGCCCGCCGGCCGGATCCGCCGCGTAGTATTTCTCGCGCTGTTCCTGCTTTTTGTCGGTCACCTCATGCCTCCGGAATTTTCGGCTGTCTTCGGTGCGCGGCTGCGGATGCGCAGAGCAAAGAAAGAGGCGGGGGCTGAAGAATGCCCCCGCCTGCCGGCCGGACGTACCGGCTCTCTCCGTAGGCTCCCCGAGCGGCGGCGCGGCTAACGTCCTCGCCGCGGGAACTACCCGGATGCCGTGGCGGGCCGGGCCATCGGGGCGGCTGGGCAGCCCGCGCACAGGGCCGGTCGCGCCCGCCGGTCAGCCGGCGAGAGGGCATCGGCCCCTGGCGCGTCCCGGCCCGGTGGCATGAGGCGGGTCAGGAACGTGTGTCCGCGCAGGTCTCCAGGCCGCGGGCGGTGACCAGGCGGGCCGTGCCGTCGACCAGCCGGTACGACAGTCCCACCACCGCGACTCGCCCGGCGTCGACCGCCTGCGCCAGGGCGCGGGAGCGGTCGAGCAGCAGGTCGACGGTGTGCCGGATGTGCTCGTCGATGAAGTCGGAGTCCTCGGTGAACCCTGCGGAACGGGCGGCCAGCACACTGGGCGCCACCCGCTCGATCACATCCCGCACGTAGCCGCCCGCCGCCTTCCCGTCCTCGACCGCGGAACGGGTGGCCGCCACCGCGCCGCACGCGTCGTGCCCGAGGACCACGACGAGGGGCGTGCCCAGCACACTCACTCCGTACTCGATGCTGCCCAGCACCTCCGGCCCCTGGACGTGTCCGGCGGTGCGGACCACGAACAGGTCACCCAGCCCGCGGTCGAAGATGATCTCGGCGGCCAGCCGGGAGTCGGAACAGCCGAACAGCACGGCGAACGGATTCTGCACCGGCACGAGCTCGGTACGGCGGGCGGCGTCCTGGTTCGGGTGTTCCGACGAGCCGCCGACGAACCGCTGATTCCCCTCCAGCAGCAGGTCGAAGGCTTCACGGGGCGTAAGAGTCTGAGCGTCAGCCATGCCCGCATCCTATGAGCCGGCCTCTCCGGGCGCGCTGCCAGGATGACGGGAGTGTCTTCCGGGCGGGGCGGGCGGCGGGCTCGCGCACGGTGGCCGCCCGGGGCGCCGCCGCGGAAGGCCGGTCCCGTGACCGTTCCGGCGGGCACCTCCGCTCAGCTCAGCAGGGAGTCCCCGATCCGGCTGTGCAGGGCGGCCGGGCCGTCGTAGATCTCACGGGCCCCCGCCGCGCTCAGCTCCGAGCGGGCGTAGCCGCCCGTGAGCACGCCCACGCACGGCACCCCGGCCCGGCCCGCGGCTTCGACGTCCCACACCGTGTCACCGACGAACACCGCCTGCGCGGCCGCCGCACCGGCCTCGCGCAGCGCCTGTACCACGAGGTCGGGTGCGGGTTTGCCGGCCGCGACGTCGTCCGAGCCGGTCACCGCGGTCAAGGCGTCCTCGGCGTCCAGCGCCCGGCGCATCGCTGCCAGCTCCGGGCCCTTCGCGGAGCTGGCGAGGACCACCGTCCACCCCCGGTCGGCACAGGCCCGCAGCAACGCGGCCGCCCCCTCCAGCGGCGCCAGCCGCGTCCAGTACTGGGCGAAGAGGGTGTCGTGGGCGGCGCTGACGGCGGCGTCGCCGTCCCGGTCGCGGCCGGCGGGCAGCAGACGGTCCAGCAGCTGATCGCCGCTCATGCCGATCGTCCGGTGGACCGACGCCATGGGGACGGTGTGACCGGCCTGCCGGAACGCCTCCCACCAGGCGACGGCGTGCAGGTACACGCTGTCCACCAGCGTGCCGTCCATGTCGAACAGCGCGGCCCGCGGCCGCCCGGCGCTCATCTGCCGCCTCCGGCCGGAGAACCGGACGGCCGCACCGGGCCGAAGGGGCGGAACATGTCACATCTCATGGGACTGACCTCCTGGACGAAGCAACGTTCCGGCACGCGCCCGCTCCGGGCACCCGGCCCGCGCACCACCCGCCGGGACCGAAGCGGCGCGTCGCAGCGGCGTGGGCCGGGCCGGCCGCTCAGGCGCCACCCGCCGGGGTGAGGGCGCGGAGCGGACCGTCCAGCTCCCGCCGGTGGAAATCGATGAACCC
Organism: Streptomyces sp. NPDC027185; assembly: GCF_055567035.1. Lineage (NCBI taxonomy): Bacteria > Bacillati > Actinomycetota > Actinomycetes > Kitasatosporales > Streptomycetaceae > Streptomyces > Streptomyces sp. NPDC027185. The sequence goes on from NZ_JBVHRF010000003.1 coordinate 654,939, forward strand.
CTCCGGATCGGGACCGGCGTTCTGCAGGACCAGGTGGTCGAAGCCGGCGTCGACGAAGGGCTGCGCGACCTCGGCGTACCGCGCCGGGTCGCTGCCGCACGCGAACAGCGACCGGATGTCCTCCTGCCGGACGGTGGCCGTCGCGGCCTCGAAGTTGGCCGGGTTGGGCAGTTCACTCATCACCTTCCAGCCGGTCACCGCCCACCGCGAGGTCTCCCACGCCGCCCGCACGGCGGTGTCCTCCTCCGCGGCCCAGGCCACGGGCACCTCGCCGTAGCGCGGCCCGTCGCCCCCGGCGGCGCGGAAGGCGTCGACGATCTCCCCCTCGGGCCCCGTCGCGAACAGACCGTCGCCCAACTCGGCCGCGATACGGGCCGACAGCGGGCCGCCCGCGGCCACCGCGATCGGCGGCGGCTCGGGCGGCAGGTCGAAGACCCGGGCGTCGTCCAGCCGCAGGTACCGGCCGTCGTACGAGCGGTAGCCGCCCCGCCACAGCAGCCGGATGATCTCCAGCGCCTCCCGGAGCCGCGCGTGCCGCTCCGGTACGGAGTTGGGGAAGCCCTCGCCGGTGACATGTTCGTTGAGCCGCTCCCCGGAGCCCGCCCCGAGCGTGAAACGGCCGCCGGAGAGCAGCGCGAGCGTCGCGGCCGCCTGGGCGATGACCGCCGGGTGGTAGCGGACCGACGGGCAGGTCACACCGGTGGCCAGTCCGATCAGCTCGGTCTTCGCCGCGATCGTGCCGAGTACCGTCCAGACGAACGGCGAATGCCCCTGCACGTCCAGCCACGGGTGGTAGTGGTCGCTCATCTCCACGAAATCGAAACCGGCCCGCTCCGCGAGCACCGCCTGCCGTACCAGCTCGTCCGGCCCGTACGCCTCGGCGGCCAGTTTGTAGCCGATCCGCACCGTCCTCATCTCCCTTCCGTGTCCGTGCCGTACGCTCCCGCCCGCCGGCGGGGCCAGACTGTCCGCCGCTCCCGCGCGGCGTGCACCGGCCCGGCGTGCGGCCCCTCACCCATGGATCTCAGGGCCGGCCCGTGCGGCCGTCCCGGCGGGCGAGGGCGCGCCGGGCCCGGCTCATGACCGCGGGCGGCGGCCAGGCGCGCAGCGCCGCGCGGGCGGCGTTGGCGCCGGGCGCGCCGTGCACCCCGCCGCCCGGATGGGCCCCGGCCGACGCCAGGTACAGCCCCTTGACGGGTGTCTCCGGGCGTCCCGTGCCGGGCACCGGACGGAAGACGAGCTGCTGGTGCAAGGAGGCCGTACCACCGTTGATCGCCCCGCCGTGCAGATTGCCGTCCAGCGCCTCCAGCGTGGGCGGGGCCAGCACCCGGCGCGCGCGGACGCGGGCGCGGAACCCGGGTGCGTACCGCTCCACCTGGCGCTCCACCCGGTCCGCCATGCTCTCCTGCTCGGACCGGTCCCACGCCCCCGTCAGCCCGGTATCGCCCGCGTCGCCGCGCACCCGCTGCGGGACGTGGGTGTACGCCCAGGCGGATTCCGTACCGGCGGGGGAGCGGGTGACGTCGGCGGTGGTCATCTGCCCGAACAGCGCGAACGGACGGTCCGGCACCCGGCCCATGGCGAGTTGGGACGCGAACCGTGTCAATCCGTCGACCCCGTCGGCCAGATGGACCGTGCCCGCCGCGGCGGCCTGCTCCGCCGTCCACGGCACCGGACCGTCCAGCGCCCAATCGACCTTGAAGGTGGCGAAGTCCCAGGCGAAGCGGCGCAGATCGGCGAGGAGCTGCCCGGGTACGTGCCGGGCGTCGAGGAGCGCACCGTACAGCGCCGGAGGGGAGACGTCCGCGAGGACGGCCCGGCGGGCGGGCACCTCCTCGCCGCCCGCCGTGCGCACCGCCACCGCCCGCCCGCCGCGCACCACGATCTCGGTGACGCGCTCCCCGCACCGCACCACGCCGCCGCGCCGCGCCAACCGCCTCACCAGGGCCGCGGTCAGCTCCCCGGCGCCGCCGACGGGAACGGGGAACCCCACCGACTGGCCGAGCATCGACATCAGCCAGCCGAAACCCCCGCTGCCCGCCGCCTCCGGCGCGAGATCGGCGTGCAGGGCGTTCCCGGCGAGGAGCAGCCGGCCCGCCTCACCGCGGAACTCCTCCTCACCCAGCCGCCGCACCGGCAGCAGCAGGGTCCGCGCCAGCCGCAACCCGCCCGCCACCCGCAGCCGGGCCAGCAGCCGTGCCCCGGCACGCACCGGAGGGAACGGCGCGAACAGGGCGCCGATCAGGTCCTGGCCGACGTGGTCCCAGATCCCGCACAGCCGGCGCCAGGCCGCCCCGTCACCGGCGGCGAAACCGTCCAGTGCCCGTGCCGTGTCCGCCACCTCCCGCTCCAGCACCGCGCACCGGCCGTCCGGCAGAGGATGGGCGAGCACCCGCGGGGCGTGGCTCCAGCGCAGGCCGCAGGCGTCCAGGCGGAGCGCGCGGAGCACCGGCGAGGCGGCCGCCAGGGGGTAGAAGGAACTGCACAGGTCGTTGACGTAGCCGGGGTGGACGCCGCGGTCGCTGCGGACCGCGCCGCCCGGCTCCGGCTGTGCCTCCAGCACCTCGACCGTCCACCCGCCGTCCGCCAGCAGATTCGCGGCCACCAGACCGTTGGGACCCGCGCCGATCACCACCGCGTCGGGCATCGCTGCTCCCTCCTGCGCACCCGGAGGCTCACGGCCGGCGGCCGGTGTCCGGCGGACATCCTTCGACCACCGCGGCGAGCCGGGCCAGCATGGGGCGGTGACGCAGTTGGACACAGGCGTCGACGGCGGCGTTGTGCAGGAAGCCGCCGGGCCCGGCCAGGGGATGTTCGTCGACGATGACGAGGGTGTCGGCACCCCACGGGCGGACGTCGATGGCGATCCGGGCCGTCCCCAGCGCGCCGCTGTCCACCTCCAGTTCCAGCTCCCGGGGCGGTACGCAGCGGCGCACGGTGGTCCGGCCGCGCAGGGTCCACGGCCCGAGCCGGACGGTGTAGGCCAGGCGTGCGCCCTCCTCGGGCCAGTCGCCCGTGTCGGGCCGCGAGGTGTCCGTTCCGACGACCCAGTCCGCGTACCGGTCCCGGTCCGAGAGGACCGCCCAGACCGTCTCCGGGGCCCGTCTGATCAGCCGATGCCGCACCGCCATGCGTCCCGCCTCCGTCCCTCGTCGATCGGTGGAGCCGTTCGTCAGCCGTCGTTCCAGCGTAGGGCGGACGACCGGACCCGGCCGCCCGGGACCGCGAAGACCCCGGCGCCCCCGCCGTGCACAGGCACATCCGGCCCCCGGGCCGTACGGTGGACCCGGAGTGCCCCCGTCCCCCGCGCGGCCACCGGCCGCGCCGCGCAGAGAGGCACGACCGGAAGATGACCGCAGAACGGCCGCTCCGCGGACGCGTCGCCGTGGTCACCGGAGCCGCCCGAGGCGTGGGTGCCGCCCTGGCGCACGCGCTCGCGCGGCGCGGCGCCACCGTGGCCCTGCTCGGCCTGGAGGAGGACGAACTCGCCCGGGTGTGCGCCGCGTTGCCCGGCGCCCACGTGTACTGGCCGGTCGACGTCACCGACGGGGCCGCGATGGCGCGGACCGCCGCCGAGGTGACCCGGCGTCTCGGCCCGCCGTCCGTGGTCGTCGCCAACGCCGGGGTGGCGGAGGGCGGCCCGTTCCTCGCGACCGCCCCCGAGACGTGGAACCGCACCGTGGAGGTCAACCTCCTGGGCACCGCCATGACCGCCCGCGTCTTCCTGCCGGGGCTGCTGCGCACCCGCGGCTACTACCTGCAGATCTCCTCCCTGGCCGGTATCGCCGCCGCACCGCTGCTGTCGGCGTACTGCGCCGCCAAGTCGGGCGCGGAGGCGTTCGCGCACGCGCTGCGCGCGGAAGTCGCCCACCGCGGTGTGGCCGTCGGGATCGCCTACCTCAGCTGGACCGCCACGGAGATGATCCGGGCCGCCGACGCGTACCCGGCCACCCGGCTGCTGCGCACCGCCCTGCCGTGGCCCGCCTCGACCACGCACCGCGTGGAGCCGGTGGCCGCCCGCCTGGCCGGAGCCGTCGAACGGCGGGCCCGCGCCGTCTACACGCCGCCCTGGCTACGCGCCGCGCAGGCCGTTCGGGCGGCCCTGCCGGGGCTCGTCACCCGCGGCGCACGGCAGGTGTGCGCCCGCCTCACCGACCGCCCCGCCCTGGCCGCCACCGGTCTGCTCGGCGCGGGCGGAAAGGCGGCGGAACGGCCTCCGGAGCGCGGGCGCCCCGGCTGAACGGCCCGGGACCGCCCGGGACCGCCCGGGACCGGGCCCGCCCGAGCGGAGCGGGCCCGGCGGCGGGGCAGCCCGGGAGCAGGTCCCGGATGACGCGGTCGCCGACGCCGTCGAGAGGTCAGGCGCGGCGTCCGCCGTCCACGGCGAGTGTGGTGCCGGTGATGTAGGCGGACTCGTCCGAGCACAGCCAGATCGCGGCGTCGGCGACCTCCTCGGGGGTGGCGAGGCGGCCGAGCGGGGTGAGTGCCTCGTGGCGGGCGATCATGTCGGTGCCCCCGGCGACCTGTTCCAGCCGCGAGGTCCGGGTCATCCCGGGGGCGAGCGCGTTGACGCGGATGCCGTCGGCGGCGTGGTCGACGGCGGCGGACTTCGTGAGCCCGATGACGCCGTGCTTGCTCGCCACGTACGCCGGGGATCGCGGGATGGCGTACAGGCCGCCGCCGGAGGCGATGTTGGCGATCGCCCCGCCCCCGGCCCGGCGCAGTACGGGGATCTCGTGCTTGAGGCAGAAGAACGTGCCGGTGAGGTTGGTCCGCAGGACCCGTTCCCACTCCGGCCCGGTCATCCCGGTCAGCGGCTGCCCGCCGGAGGTGACGGCGGCGTTGTTGACGGCCAGGTCGAGCCGTCCGAACTCCGCCGCGGCCCGGCCGACCGCCGACCGGACGGCGTCCTCGTGGGTGATGTCGGCCGGGACGGCGACCGCGTGGCCGCCCGCCGCGGTGATCTCCCCGGCGGTCTCCCGTGCCGCGGCCTCGTCCAGGTCGAGGACGGCCACCGCCGCGCCCCGGCGGGCGAGACCGCGGGCGACGGCGCGTCCGATCCCGCTGCCGGCCCCGGTGACCAGGCCGGCCCGGCCGGTGAGGTCGCTCATACCAGCGCCTCGTGGTTCGCCCAGGCCGCCGTGAACGGGTGGCGGGCGCGCCAGGTTGCCGAAGGCCTCGCCGACCTCCGGCGCGGCGAACAGGGTCCCCAGCGCTTCCAGGTCGGCGGCGCCGAGCTGGACTACGGCGGTGGCGATGAACGCCGGGATCTGCTCCTCGCCGGGGACCCGGAGGTGGCGCCGCGCGGCGAACGTCCGGAGTACGCCGGTGCCCGCGGCGGCTTCTTCGAGGTCCGCCAGGAAGTGCTCCAGATCGGCCTCGGGAATCGGTTCGGTGAACTGAACGAACAGGGTGTGGTGCAACATGCCCCCATCCGACCACCAGTTCGCCGCCTGCGTCCAAGACCTGTGCTGCCTCGATCGATAACCTGTAGGCATGGATCACTTGGAGGTCAGGGAGCTGCGGTATTTCGTCACGGTCGCGGAGGAGCTGCACTTCGGCCGTGCCGCGGCCCGGCTCGCCGTCGCGCAGCCCGCACTGTCGAAGACCATCCGGCGCATCGAGTCCCGGCTGCGCGTCACGCTCTTCGACCGCACCAGCCGCAGTGTGGCGCTGACCCCCGCCGGCGCCGCTCTGCTGGAGCACGGACGGCATGCGCTGAACGCGATGACCGTCGCCGTGCGGAACGCGCAGCGGGCCGCCGCCGGTGAACCGCTCAGGCTCGTCATCAAGCCCGGCGGCGACGCGAACCTGCTCTCCGGCATCCTCGGCGCCTACGCGCGGTACCCCGCGGCGCGGCAGGTCGACATCCTCTTCAGCGGCGCCGCCGACCGCACCGAGCTGCTCCTCGACGGGCGGGCCGACGCGGGCCTGCTCTACGCCCCGTTCGACGACCTCACCGGGCTCGCCGCCGAGACGCTCCACGTCGAGGACCGCGTGGCCGTCCTCCCGGAGGGGCATCGTCTCGCCGCCCGCGACAGCATCGCCATGGCCGAACTCGACGGCGAGGTCTTCCCGCGCTGGCCGGGGGTGCCCGGTGGCGGGAGCGGACCCGAGGTCTCCGAGGGGGCCGGGCTCGTCGCGCTGGTCCGGATCGGCCGCGTCGTCGCCGTGCTGCCGCGCTCACTCATCACACCCGTGCCCCCGGGCATCGTGTGCGTTCCGGTTCCCGACGCGGGACCGAGCCGGATCGTCATCGCCCGCCGGGACGACGACCACCGCGCGCACGTCACCGCGCTGCTCGCCGCCGCCGTATCGCTGCGACGGGGCTGAACCCGCCCTCGGCCGGCCACCCTCGGGGAAGCGGCCCCGCACGGCCGAGGCCAGGGGCGAGCCCCGGCGGGGAGCAGACGCGGGCCGGTCAGCCGGCCCGGCCGAGATCCTTGCCGTACCAGACCTCCATGTACGGCCCCGTGCGGTACGGCGGGATCTCGCGGTAGCCGTGGCGGACATACAGGGAGCGGGCCTCGACCAGGTCCAGACGGGTGTTGAGGACCATCCGGGCGGCGCCGAGCAGGCGCGCTTCGCTCTCCAGCCGCTCCAGCAGGAGGCCGGCGCCCTTCCTTCCGCGGAAGGCGGGCCGCAGGTAGATCCGGGTGAGCTCGGCGCGCCCGGAATCCAGCATCAGCACTCCGCCGCACGCCGCGGCCGCGCCGCCGAAACGGCCCACGAGGAACTGGCCCGTGGGCGGGGTGAGCAGTTCCACGCCGTCGCCGGCCAGGCCCTGATCGATCTCTTCGCAGGTCGCGGGCCGCTTCCAGTAGCGGCTGGCGACCTCGTCGTAGTAGTCCCGCCGCAGGCTGGTCGCGTCCGTCGTGTCGAAGGCTTCGGGGGTCAGATGCCACGAGGTCATGAGAGCTCTGTAGCCGAGGGGCGGGGTCTGCGCCAACCGGTTTCGAAAGGTGACACCCCGTCACCCGGCCCGTGCCCGGCCGCCTCCCGGTGTGTCCGGCTGGTGGAGGCGCCGACCGGGCGGACGAGGGCGCGGTGCGGCCCCGTCCTTTGCCCGTCGTCCTTGGGCCTCCCGGTCCTCCCGAGGCGCCGGGCGGGCCGCGGCCCCCGGGGGGCTTGACCTCGGCGGCCCGCCGAGCCTCGTGAGCGTTCCGTCGGGCTGTAGGAGCGCCTGCCGGTTCGCTGTCTAGAGCTGTGTGGAGCCGCCGTCGGCGAACAGTTCCGCGCCGGTGGTGAACGTGCTGTGGTCGCCGGCGAGGTAGAGGGCGGCGGAGGCGATCTCGTCGGGGCGGCCGATGCGGCCGAGCGGGGTCGGCGGGGCGGCTTCGGCCGCGGTGGGCCGGTCGCCGGACGGGAAGGCGGCGAGGAGCTCGTTCAGGCCCGGGGTCTCGACGGGGCCGGGGGTGAGGGCGTTGACGCGGATTCCGCGGTCGGCGAGTTCGGCGGCCCAGGTGCGGGCGAGGCTGCGGATCGCTGCCTTGGTGGCGGCGTAGACGCTCAGGCCCGGGGTGGCCCGCAGGGCCGAGCTGGACGAGAGCAGGATCACCGAGGCGCCGGCCGTCAGCAGTGGCAGTGCCTTCTGGACGGTGAAGACCGTGCCCTTGAAATTGATCGATACGGTGCGTTCGAACTCCTCCTCGGTGATCGCGCCGAGCGGGCTGTAGTCGCCGACCCCGGCATTGGCCACGACGATGTCCAGGCGGCCGCTGCGGTGGGTGATCTCGGTGTAGAGCCGGTCGAGGTCGGCGGGGTCCGAGATGTCGCCCTGGACGGCGTGGCCTCGGGGGCCGACCTGTGCGACGGCGGCGTCCAGCTCGGCCTTGCGGCGGCCGGTCAGGTGGACGGACGCGCCCTCGGCGGCGAAACGGCGGGCGATCGCCAGACCGATGCCGCTGGAGGCACCGGTGACGAGGGCGGTCTTGTTGTCCAGCTGTCCCATGAGAATCTCCCGTTCTCATCAATGTAACTGTTATTGTTACGTCAATGGGTGTGAAAGGCGGCCCCCTCCGGACGGGGGAGGCCGAGGGCCGAGGTCAGGCGGCTTTGAGGACGTCGCGCAGTACGTCCTCCAGCGTCGTCCTGGTCAACTCCTCGCGCAGCGCCGCCTCCACGCCGTCGTACACGGCGGTCATCGCCGGCCCGATGCCGTGGCCCACGACGCACTCGGGGTTCGGTGCCGCGCGGTGCAGGGCGAAGACCGGTCCCGGCTCGATCGCCCGGTACACATCGAGCAGGGTGATCGCCGCCGGGTCCCGCGTGAGCGTCCAGCCCGCGCCCGCGCCCCGCCGCGAAGTGACCAGCCCCGCCTTGTGCAACTCGCCCAGCAGGCGGCGGATCACCACCGGGTTGGTGTTGACGCTCCCCGCGATCTGCTCGGAGGTGGCGACCTCGTGCCCCCGCCGCTGGTACAGCCCGATCCACGTCAGAGCGTGCGCCGCGATGGTCAGCCTGCTGTTGGCGCTCACGTCGACCTCCACCTCCCTCGCCGTGCCGGTGACGCCGGATAGTCGTAACAATAATTATTACAACGGGGTCCGGCAACCCCTGCCGGCCACCTGTACCGGTTCGCCGAACGGAGCGGAGAGCGGCGGCGCGCCGGTGGCCGGGCAGGGAAACCTCGGCCACCCGCACAGCCGTGGTCCTGCCGGACCTGCCCGCACCGCGGCCCGCGGGGGGGCGCACCCGCGTCGGCGTCGCCGCGGTCCGCGACCCCCAACGGAGTACCCCGCGGCGCGCTGACCGGACCCGCGTGGCCCCGCGTGTGAGCCTGGGGCCGGGTTCCCGGGCGGCGAGAGGTGGTACGCGGTGGCCCGATGGCTGTGCGCAGGGGGCGAACTCCTCGGCTGGTGGACGGCGTTGACGCTGCTGTGGGCCGTGCTGGTCGGACCGCTGGACACCCTGGAGTGGCTGGTCGGCGCCGGTGCCGGCGCGGTGGCGTCGGTCGCCGCCCGCGGGACGCGGCGGGTGGCCGGTGGCCGGTGAACGCCTGGACCGGCGCGGCCACCGCACTGCTCCTCTGCGGTGTGGCACCGGCCGCGTGGGGAGCGGCCACCGGCCCGATCCACCGCCGGATCCCGGCACAGAATCTGGCCTGCACGTTGCTGTGCCTGGTCTTCCTCCTGCTCGCCCAGGGGTTCCACCGCCCGGCCTACACCGATACGGCGCTGGTCCTCTCGGCACTGGGACCGGCCGGCACCCTGCTCTACGTCCGGCTGCTCGCCGACGAGTTGGCGGCCCACCCGCCGCGCACCGGCGCGCTGCGCTCGGTCACGGCGGTGAGCTACCTGGCGGTGCCGGTGGCGCTGCTGCCCCTGTGCCTCGCCGCCGGCCCCGGCCGAGCCCTGGTGAAACTCCTGGTCATCGGCGCCCTGTTGCTGCTCGGCAGCGGGAGCGCGACCCGCGCGGTGACCGCCCCCGGCACCACCGGACACGCACTCGGCAGCCCGGCGGAAACCAGGGGCGGCGATGTCTGACGGGCTCCCCCTGCTGCTCGGGCTGCTGCTGGTGACCGTGGCGGGAACCGGCACCGTCCTGGTACGCGACCCGGTGCGGCAGTCCTTCGTGATGTCGATGTTCGGCCTGGCCCTCGCCACGCTGTTCCTGCTGCTCCAGGCACCCGACGTCGCCCTCTCCCAGCTCGCGGTCGGCTCCGCGCTGACGCCGCTGATGGTGCTGCTGTCCGTGCGCAAGGTGCGCCGCCGGGCCCGCGGCGGGCGCCGGGAGGGCCGCCGGTGACCATGCGGACGCGCCTGTGGGTGCTGGCCCTCGGCGGCCTGGGCACCGCCGTGCTGTATCTGCTGGCCTTCCGCGACCTGCCGGCCTTCGGCGGGGCGTGGCACCCCTACGGCGACCGGGCGGTGCGCGCCGCGCTCGCCCGCCACACCGCCAACACCGTCGCCGCCGTCAACTTCGACCAGCGGGCGCTGGACACCCTCGGTGAGGAATCCATCCTCTTCGGCTCCGTCCTGGGCACCGTCGTCCTGCTGCGGCAGTCACGCGACGAGGACCGGCTGCCGCCGCAACCGGTCCGGGTGGCGCCCCCGGTGCGCCGCTACGCCCTGCTGGTGCTGCCCGTCACCCTGCTGATCGGGCTGTACCTCGTCGCCCACGGCCAACTCAGTCCGGGCGGCGGCTTCCAGGGCGGCGTGGTGGCGGCGACCGCGCTCCACCTGCTCTACATCGCCGTGGACTACCGGGCGCTGGAGCGCATCCGCCCGATCGGACTGTACGAGGTGGCGGACGCCGCGGGCGAGGCCGGCTACCTCCTGCTGGGCGCGGCCGGACTGCTGACCGGCGCGGCGTTCCTGACGAACTTCCTGCCCCACGGCACCTTCAACACCCTCGCCTCCGGCGGCACCGTACCGCTGCTCAACGCCGCCATCGGCGTGGAGGTCGCGGCCGGTGTGGTGGTCCTGCTGGCCCGCTTCCTGGACCAGGCCGTGGAGATCGAGGACGAAGGACCGGGCCCGGCCACGGAGGGCGGAGCATGAGCGTGCTGCCGTACCTGAGCGCGGGGTGGCTGTTCCTGGCCGGCTGTTACGGGCTGGCCACCAGCCGCAATCTCCTCCACGCCGTGGGCTGCCTCTCCGTCTGCCAGGCGTCGACGTACGTCCTGCTGCTCGCCATCGGCTACCGCGGGGGCGCAACCGCCCCGGTCTTCGGCGACATCGCCCCCGGCTCGCGCCCGGTCGTCGACCCCGTCGTCCAGGCCCTCACCCTCACGGACATCGTCATCGGGGCGACGGTCACCGCACTGCTGCTCTCCCTGGTCGTACAGATCGCCAAGCGCCACGGGACGGTGGACCCCGATCAGCTGTCGGAGCTGCGGGGATGACCGTCGCGCGGCTCCTGCCGCTGATCGTGGCCACTCCGCTGTCCGGCGCCGCGGTGCTGGCCGGGGCGACCCGCCGGTTGCCGAGGCCCGCCGCCGAACTGCTGGCCTGCCTGTTCGCGGCGGGGACCGCGGCGCTCGCCCTGGGCGCGGCGGCGGCCACCCCGCCGTCCGTCGAGCGGCCCGTCGAGTGGGTGGGGGGCTGGCGGCCGCACCACGGGCAAGGCGTCGGCATCGTCCTGGTCGGGGACCGCACCGGTCTCGGGCTCGCAGCCCTGGTCTCGCTGCTGGTGCTGGCGTCCCTCGCCTACGCCTGGCGGTATTTCGACGAACCGCCCCGGAGCCGGGCGGGCTCCTTCCCGGCGCTGGTCCTGCTCTTCCAGGCGGGCATGTGCGGTTTCGTCCTGACCGGCGACCTGTTCAACGCGTTCGTCTTCTTCGAGCTGATGAGCGTGGTCGCCTACGCGCTCACCGGCTACCGCGTCGAGGAGGCCCGCGCCGTCCACGGCGGCCTGGTGTTCGGGATCGTCAACTCCCTCGGCGCCTACGCCACGTTGTCGGGCATCGCCCTGCTCTACGCCCGCACCGGCGAACTCGGCCTCGCCCAGACCGGTCAGGCCCTCGGCGCCCGGACCGGCGGGCGTCCGGACGCGCTGGTGACCGCCGCCTTCGTACTCGTCGTCGCCGGACTGCTCGTCAAGGCCGCCGCGGTGCCGTTCCACTTCTGGCTCGCCGACGCGCACGCCGTGGCACCGACCCCCGTCTGCATACTGCTGTCCGGGGTGATGGTCGAACTGGGCGTGTACGGGACGGCCCGGGTGTACTGGACGGTCTTCGCCGGCCCCGGCGGCATCCCGGCGCCCGCCGCGCACCGCGTGCTGCTGACCCTGGGCGCGCTGACCGCGCTGGTGGGCTCGGTGATGTGCTGGCAGCAACGGCACCTCAAGCGGCTGCTCGCCTACTCCACGGTCGCGCACACCGGACTGTTCCTCATCGGCCTGGCGCAGCTCGACGCGGCCGGCGTCGGGGGAGTGACCCTGTACGTCCCGGCCCACGCCGGGATCAAGGCGGCGCTCTTCGCCTGCGTGGGCATCCTGCTGGACCGCTACGGCAGCGTCGACGAGCGGGAGCTGCACGGCCGCGGACGGGAACTGCCCGGCGTCGGGGCGATGTTCGGGCTCGGCGCCCTGGCCCTCGCCGGACTGCCGCCGTTCGGCACCGCGCTGGGCAAGGCCGTCACCGAGGAGGCCGCGGGCGGCTGGGGGACGGCACTGTCCCTGGTGGCGTCGGCGGTCACCGGCGGTGCGGTGCTCCGGGCCGGCGGCCGGGTGTTCCTCGGCCTCGGCTCCCGCCCGCCGGACGCGCCGGAGGAGACGACCGGAGAGGCGGAGGAGCCGGAGACCCGGGGCGGGCCGCTGTCCCGCATCCCGGACTCGATGCTCGCGGTGCCCGCCCTCCTGCTGGCCGGCGCGCTGGTGGTCGGAACGGCCCCCGGCCTGCACACCGCGGCCGGGCACGCCGCCGACGCCTTCACCGACCGCCCCGGCTACCTCGCCGCCGTCCTGTCCGGCCGGCAACTGCGTCCGCCGCCCACCGCCGCGCCGCGGTGGACGCTCGCCGGTGTGCTCTGGGACCTCCTCGGCACCGCCGCGGCCCTGGCCCTGGCCGCGTGGGCCGTACGGCGCCCGGCCACGGAACCGGCCCGCTGGTTCACCCCGCTGCGGCGGCTTCACTCCGGCCACGTCGGCGACTACGTCGCCTGGTTCCTGGCGGGCGTCACCCTCCTGGGCGCCCTGGTGGCCTGACCGCCCGGTGCCCCTGCCCGCCCGGGGGACACCGGCCCCGCGCTGCCGCGGTCGCACGGGCTCCGCCCGGCGCGGGCCCGCGCCGGGCGGTCGCTTCACGGAGGGCGGGCGCCCCGCTCGGTCCGTGCCGGGAACCGCGGGCCGGCGGGAGGCGCCTCAGCCGTCGGTGGCGCAGGGATTGCAGCAGGCGGGCGCCGGTTCCACGCAGACGGCGACGGTGTCGGTGTTGTTTCCGGTGTCGGGGTCCGTCTCGGTGGCGTGGGCGGTGGCGGTGTTGGTGATCCGGCCGGCCCGGGTGGCCTTGGCCCGCAGGACGAGCGTGGCGGTGGCGCCGTCGGCGAGGTCGCCCACCGTCCACCGTCCGGTGACCGGGTCGTACGCGCCGGGGCCGTCGGCGGACAGGAAGGCGAGGCCGTCGGGGAGCCGGTCGGTGACGGTGGTGCCGGTGGCGTCGTTCGGACCGGTGTTGCGGACGGTGATGCGGTAGGTCACCGTCCGGCCGACGGTGACGGTGGTCGCGTCGGCCGCCTTCACCACGGACAGGTCGGCGGCCGGATTGATCTGCGTGGCTTGGGTGTTGGAGGTGGCGGTCAGGGGCTCCGGCGTGGGGCCGAGACGGTTTTCGTAGGTGGCGGTGGCGGTGTTGCTGATGAGCTTGCCGCCACTGGCCCGGTCGACGCGCACCCGGTACTCGACCGTGGTGCCTCCGGGCAGGGCCCCGGTGTTGGGCAGGCTGCCGCCCTCCGCGGCGGTGGCGCCGTTACCGAGGCGGAAGACGACCGCGTTCGTCCCGGTGTCGTAGGACGCCTGGTCGTCGCCTTCGGCGTCGGTCTTCGCCCCGGCGTTCGGCCCGTCGACGACCCGCAGGGAGCCGGGCACGTAGGTGGTGCCCGGCGGGACGGTGTCCGTCAGGACGAGGCTCTCGGCCGCGCCGCCGCCCTCGTTCCTGGCGGTGATGCGGTACGTGAGGACGTCGCCGACCTCCAGCGGCCCGGTGGGGGCCGCGGTCTTGTCGAGGACGACGTGCGGGGCCGTGCCGAAGAAGATGCCGTCCAGGAAGTTGCCGATGCTCTGGTTGCCGCCCGCGGCGGAGACGGAGCGGAAGGCGAAGCGCGTCAGTGTCTGGCCCGCCGGGACGGTGTACGTGCCGGTGTAGTAGCCCCAGGCGGTGTTGCCGTCGGTGAAGCGCCGCTGTTCCACCGCCGCACCGGGCCTGCCGATGTCCAGCGCCATGGTGTCGTCGCCCTGGCGGCCGCGGTGGTACAGCTTCCAGTACAGCTTCGTGCCGGGGGTGGTCGGCAGGTCCTGGTAGAGCGTGGAGACCTGATTGGCGTTGAGTTCGGCGAACTGCGCGCCGTCGGCCGCGGGGACGCCCTGGAAGCCGGAGTGCCACAGTTCGATCATGTGGTCGGTTGCGGTCGTGAGCCAGCCCGGGACGTGCTTGGCCGCCTGCGTCTGCGAGGCGTCCGGCAGGATCTCCACACCGGCCACACCGGGCTCTTCGAAACTGCCGTTGGCCAGGGAAACCCGGAGCGGAGGAGGAGGCGTGGTCATGTTCTTCCCCTTCTGAACCGACACTGCGACGCACCGCCGATCAGCCGTCCTTCGAGCCGTCGCGACGGTGCCGGACACCTGTCAGAGCAGCGGAAGCACACCGGCACGTAAAGCGCCGGAGGAACAGGCCCGGCCGATCCGCCGCGGCAGGTTTGCGCAGGCTGCCGCCGGACGGCTCGCGCCCCGCTGCCCCCGCCGCCCGCCGCGGAACGCCGCTTCCACCACATCCGCCTCCCGCCTCCCTCCGGCCCGTGAGAGCCGGGGCCGGAAGTCTTCGCGGCGTCCGCCCCGTTCACCCCGCTCCGGGGTGGATCGCCGCCCGGCCGGTTGACGCTCCTGGTCCGGCCCCGGCCCCCGGCGTCCGTGCGGCCCGTCCGCGTGCGGCCTCGCCGTCCGGTTCGTACGGGCGCACCGGCTCTCCCCGTTCGGCCCCGATCGCGCCCGGCGCCGCCGGCCACTTCGCCTCGGCACCCGGCTGACCAGGTGGGACGCCCCGGCGGGAAGTGGGCGCCCAAGATCGCCCGGTTGCGGCGCCCGCCCGCCGGGCCATCGGGGCATGTACGTGTGAGCGTACGGACCATCAGAGCGCGCCCGCTTCTCCCGTGGACCCGACGAAAGGGCACAGGTATGCCGTCAACCATGCGTAGGACAACTCCAGGGCTGCGGCGGCCGGTCGCCGCAGCCGTCGCGCTGGGCAGTTGCCTGGCGCTCGCCGTCCCGGCGGGGCCCGCCGCCGCGGCGCCCGCGGACCCGGTGCCGACCGTCTTCTTCGGCGATTCGTACACCGCCAACTTCGGCATCGCTCCCGTGAACGACCTGGACGGCCCCAGGGGCTGGTGCTTCCGGACGACGGAGAACCACCCCGCCGTCGCCGCCCGGCGCCTGGCGGACAAGGGCATCACGCTCGACGTCCGGTCGGACGTCTCCTGCGGCGGCGCGCGCATCGACAACTTCTGGAAGGAACAGCAGCTGCCCTTCGGCACCGGGACGGTCCCGGCGCAGCAGGACGCGCTCAAGGAAGACACCAGGCTGATCGTCGGCGGCCTGGGCGGCAACACGCTGGGCTTCACCAGCATCCTCAAGCAGTGCTCCGCCAAGCTCCGGGAGCCCTCTCTCCTGCCCGCGGAGCCGGTGGATCCGGACAAGCCGGCGGCCGAGTGCCGGAGCTTCTTCGCGTCGGACGACGGAAAGGCATGGCTGGACGACCGGTTCCGGCACGTGGAACAGGAACTGGACGAGATGTTGCAGCGCATGAGCTTCTTCGCCCCGGACGCCGAGCGTGTCCTGGTCGGCTATCCCAGGCTCGTGCCCCAGGACACCGCCAAGTGCCTGACCCCGGCCCCCGGCCAGACGGAACTGCCGCTCGCCGACACCCCCGAGGACGCGCTGCCGTTCCTGGACCAGGTCGAAAAGCGGCTGAACGCCCTCATGGAGAAGGCCGCCGCGGACGACGGCGCCGCCTTCGTGGACCTCTACGACCACACCGGGGGCAACACGGCGTGCGACGGCGCCGACCGGGGCATCGGCGGCCTGCTGGAGAACTCCGAACTCGAATTCCTCGGACAGCCGATCCCGTGGTACGCCCACCCCAACGCGAAGGGCCGCGACATCCAGGCCGAACGCGTGGCCGCCGGGGTCGAGGCGGTCCTCAACGGCTGACGGACCACCCGGCCCCGCCCTCCCGTGCGAACAAAAGCCCCGGGATCCCGGCATGAACGGAGCCCCGGGGCCGTCCTCGGCCCGGGGCTCCGTGGCGCGGCGGACTCCGGGGCCCTCACCCCGACCGGGCCGTCACCCCGGCCGGCCCGAGGGGCCCCGGGGCGCCGTCGTCCCGGTACGAGGGGGTGTCCGGGCCGCCGGTCATGCGGGGCAGGTGTCCAGCATCTCGTCCAGCTTGTTCTTCTCCGCCTCGGTGATGTTGAGGGTGTAGACGTACTTCACATGGGTCCAGGCCCGTGCGTAGGTGCACCAGTAGGAGTGCAGCGGCGGGGCCCACCGGTCGGGGGACTGATCGCCCTTCGACCGGTTGGACGAGGCGGAGACCGCCACCAGCTGCGGGTCGGTGAGGTCGTTGGCGAACTTCTTGCGCCGTGTGGTGTCCCACTCGTCCGCGCCGGAGCGCCAGGCGTTGGCCAGGGGCACCATGTGGTCGATGTCGAGCTGGCGGGCGCTGGTGACGTCCTTGCCGTCGTAGACGCTGGTCCAGGTACCGGACACGGCGCGGCACTGGTCGTCCTGGACGACGTCGCGGCCGTCGCGTTGCAGGACGACCTCGCGGGTGTCGCAGGTGCCGTACTGGATGATCCAGTGCGGGAACTTCGCGCGCGAGTAGCCGTCCATCGAGTGCGGCGCGGCGACGTTCAGTTCGCCGAGTTCCTTCCGTACGGCATCGGCCGACGGCGGCTCGGGAAGGTCCCGGCGTGTGGGCGCGGCGCCGGGCGCGTGACGGGCGGTGTGCGGGGTGGCGGAGGCGGAAGCCGTGGTGACGGGGGCGAGCAGTACGGTCGCGGTGGCCGCGGCCAGGACAACCTTCACGTGGATCGGGCGCATGCGTTCATCCCTCTCGACCGGCGGTGATGCGGGCAGTCAAGAGAGATAGCGGTCGGCGCACGCGTGGGGAGATGTCCCGGGGCGGCATCACCCGGATGGCGGCCGGAAGTTCACCGCAGAAACGGCACACCGCCGCCGCGGACCGCGCGTCCGTACGAGTCTGGTCCCGCCGCGTGCTCATGGCGCCGGCGGGGCCGGCGCCTTCCGCGGGCCGGGGCAGAGCGCGGCGAGGCCGGGCAGGAGGTGTGTCCTGCCCGGCCTCGCCGGTGTCCTGAGCCCCGCCGCTCCCGGTGGGGAGCGGCTGTCCCCGGGGCCCAGGCGGGCTGTGTCTTCCGCCGGGACGCTCGGATGACCGGGTGGGTCAGTAGGCGGAGTTGACGTTGTCCATCGAGCCGTAGCGGTCGGCGGCGTAGTTGGAGGCCGCGACGATGTTGGCGACGGGGTCGGTGAGCGAGTCCTTGGTGCCGTCGACGTGGTACGTGTCGAAGGTCGGCTGGATCACCTGGAGCAGACCCTTGGACGGGCTGCCGTTCTGGGCGTTGACGTCCCAGTTGTTCTGGGCCTGGGGGTTGCCGCCGGACTCGCGCATGATGTTCTTCTTGACGCCCTCGTAGGAGCCGGGGATGTTCTTGGCGTCCATGACGTCGAGCGCGGTGCGGATCCAACCGTCGAGGTTGTCACCGTGCTCCTTCTTGCCCTGTTCGACCAGCTTGGCGACCTGCTGGGCGTCCCCGCCCTGCGCGTCCGCCTGGTGCGCCACGGTGGCGGCGGAGACGGCGGCGGTGGTGTGGGCGGGGGCCGGGGCGGCGTGCGCCGGGGTCGGGGCCAGGGTGGCGGCGGCCGCGGCGGCGCCGACGGTGGCGAGACCGGCGATCGTGTACTTGCGGAAGCGGGTGGCGGTGGTGGCAGTCATGGGGGTACCTCTCCATTCGGGGGACATCTCGTGGGGAGGCCGACAGAGGGTCGGCGGCACGCACGCTGCGGTGCGTGCTCGACGCGGCTGTCGCGTCGTGGGGCCGGGTCAGGCACGGGCGGAATCCGGTTCGTCCGCCCGGTCCGGCGCTCGGCTCCCCGGTACGTCCACCACGTTGCGAGACGCCTGCCGCCCGGCGCAAACATGTGACCTACGACCGCGGGTAGCAGGAAACGGCGGACGGGGGCGCACGGGGTGCTCGTGGTGCCGGTGTCGGCTACTACCGGGCTTCCGGTGTGACGGGGGCCCCGTGCCCGTCCTCACACCGGCACGGCAATTCGGGCGATATCGGACTACTCGGGGTGAGCGTGAACCCTCGCGCCGGTCACCGTCCGACCGGCCTCGCCCGCGTCGCCGGGCCGGGGATCACCACCGGCGTCCACGCCGGCTCCGGGCCGCAGCCACCGGTCCCGCCGAAGCGGACCGGGGCCGCGCCCACGCCCGCCCTGAACGATCACGGGTCCCCGTCCGGGCAGGTGCGTCAGGACGGCCCGCACTGCAGGCGCGCGCCCGGCCGCTCCGGCGCCCACGCCCGCCATTTCCCCCGAGTCCAACGGCACACCACCGGGGCAACGGCCGCCGCACCGGTCACCGCACCGAGAACCGCCGCGCCGGAGAGGGCAGGACCGCGGAGAGGGGCGGCTGATGCTCCGGGGGCTAGCGCTCCAGCAGGCACAGGCCGGTCAACGGGTTCGGCAGCGTGACGATCTCGCGTGCCTCCTGTCCTGCGGAGGGGCCGTCCGGAAGCGGGACGGCGCGGATGTGGCCGTAGAGGTCGGCGACGTAGGCGATGCCCGCTTCGTCGTCGACGGCGAGGCCGATCGCCTCCTCGAAGCCGTCGGCGAGGATCTCGGGCGGCCGTCCCGCCGCGCCGGCCGCCGGGACGGGCGCGCGGTTGAGCGTGTTGCCCGTGGGCGGGGCGCCGCGGTCGGTCCAGTACAGCCGGTCCCCGCTGAGGTGCAGGTCGATGGGCTCGGGCAGACCGCTCCAGAGCACCTCGATGTCGGAGCGGTCCGCGGCGCTCTCACCGGCCGGGATCTCCAGGCCCGCACGGAAGATCCGGCCCTTGCCGCCCTTGGCCGGCCCCTTCTGCGTCCAGTACAGGTGGCCGCGGCCGGGGTCCACGGCGATGCCGACGCACTCGCCCATGATCCCGTCCTCGGCGGGGTTCACCACGAGATCGGTCAGACCGCTGCCGTCCACCCGGGCCCGGCTGATCCGGCGCCCCTCGCGGTCACTCCAGTACAGCGTGCCGGCCCCGTCGGAGGTCAGCTGCTTGCCGGTCGTCAGCGCTCCGCTCGGGACCACGTCGTACCGCGGCCCGCCGTCGAGGCTCCGGGCGTGGACACCGCCGTTGCGGCGGCTGAAGTCGAAGCCCTCCTCGCCGGGTATGCCGGGGTCGACCGCCGGGGCGCCCATGGTGGTCCAGAAGGCGGTTCTGGAATCCGTCACGATGCCGTCCGGGCAGTCCCCGGCATCGTCGAACAGGGTGCGCACCTGTCCGTCCGGAAGGCTCACCCGCAGCACTTCGGCGGGCAGGAACTGCAGTGCCAGCAACTCTTTCGGCATGGCCGTCGTCCTCGTTCTCGGTATTTCTCGATCTGTCGGGGCTCCGCCCCGGTGGGGGCGGACGGTCACCGCTGCCGGGTGTCCTCGGACGCGGGTTCCGGCCAGCCCAGCGGCCCCAGCACGGCGCGGGTCCGTTCGTCGCGCAGTGCGGCGAGGCGTGCGTAGGCCGGCTCACCGGTGCCGTAGGCCCGCTCGACCGCGTCGAGGACTTCGCCCGTCCGGGCCGGGTCGGGTTCGCCGATGTCGAAGGTCAGCTGGGAGCCGACGTGCTCGACCAGATGGCGCATACCGGCGGGCCCCCCTCCGAGGGCCCCGCTCCCGAACGGTCCGGTCACGGCCCAGCGCAGGCCGAGCGAGGAGCGGACGAGGTCGTCGAGGTCCCGCACGTCGATCACGCCCTGCTGCACCAGATGGATCGCCTGGTCGGTGAAGACCTTCTGCAGACGGTTGCCGACGAAGCCGGGGATCTCCTTCTTCAGGCGGATCGGCAGCTTGCCCAGCTCGCGGTAGACCTCGACCGCCCGGTCGACGGTGCGGGCGGCGGTGTGCTCCCCCGGCACCACCTCCACCAGCGGCATCAGCTCCGGCGGGTTGAACGGGTGGCCGATCACGATCCGGTCGGCCGCCGGGTTGCCCCGGGCGATCACCGAGGGCACCAGGGACGAGGAGGACGAGGCCAGCACCACGTCGTCGCGGGTGTGCGCGGCCAGCGTGGCGAACATCTCCTCCTTGACCTCGATGCGCTCCGGTCCGGCCTCCTGTACGAAGTCCGCACCGGTCGCGGCGGCGGCCAGGTCATGGGTGGCCGTCACCGACGTGCCCGCCAGTTCCCGCCGGACGAGTTCCGGCAGATCGGGCCGCGGGTCGCTGATGCGTACCTCCCAGCCGGCCGCGTCGAAGAGACGCGCCCAGGAGATGCCGATGACGCCGGCACCGACGATCGTCACGATCGCCATGAAAATCACCCCACAGGTACGAGAGCGGATAGCCCGGGAAGGCCCGTCGTCGCCCCTGTCCGCGGAGGTCTCCGGAGGATGTCCTCCGAGAGAGGGGGAGGGCGGCGGATCGGCCGGGCCGGATGAGGGGAACGGGCTCCGCGCGTCGGCGGGCGGTTCCGGAATCCAGTCGACACCCGAGAGGGCAAGTCTGTCCAATATATGGTTTAGTCATGGTTGATAGGGCAGACGATATGAACCTCTCCCGGCGCCTGCTGGAACAGTTCCTGGCGGTGGCGCAGGAGAAGCACTTCGGCCGGGCCGCCGAGCGGCTCGGCATGAGCCAGCCGCCGCTGAGCCAGTCGATCCAGCGCCTGGAGCGGACGGTGGGTGTCCGCCTGCTCGACCGTGGCCCGGGTGGCGTGCGGCTGACTCCGGCCGGGCAGGCGTTCGCCGCCGACGCGCAGCGGCTGCTCGATCTGCAGACCGCCGCGGTCGCCCGCGCCCGGCGGGTCGCCTCCGGACTGGAAGGCGGCATCCGCGTCGGCTATGTGAGCCTCCTGAGCCACCTCTACCTGCCCGCGATGCTGCGGGCGGCGGCCGAACGCCTGCCGGGGCTCCGCGTCCACCTCCAGCACGGCTCATCGGCAGGGGTGGTCGAGCAGGTCCGCGACGGAATGCTCGACCTCGGATTCCTGCGCGATCCGGGGCGGCTCTCCGGTGACCTCGTCAGCGAGGTCGTCGTCACCGAGCGCATCGGTGCCGCGGTGCCGATGCGCCACCGGCTCGCCGACGCCCCCGGGATCGACCTCGTCCAGCTGGCCGACGAGGACTTCGTCCTCCCGGACCCCGCCGCGCTCCCCGTCCTCGCCGGGCAACTCCGCACCGCCTGCCGTGAAGCGGGTTTCACCCCCCGCCAAGCGGCCGTCGCCGACGACCTCAGCGGTCTGTTCAGCTACGTGGCCGCCGGTCTGTGCGTGAGCCTCGCGCCCGAGAGCCTGCGGCATCTCGCCGTTTCCGGCGTGGCGCTGGTCCCGCTCCTGGGGGAGGCGAGCCATCTGGACACCGCCGTGTACGCCATCCACCGCCCGGACGCCGATCCCGCGGTGATCCGTCTGCTGGAGATGACGACCGCCCTGAAGGACCGGCACAACTGACCCGGCGCCCCGTCCCGCCACCGGGTGACGGCTCCGTCGGGCCCGGTGCGGGGCGCGTTCGTGCTCACGCTCCGCGCCCGGAACCGGTCGCCTCCGGCCCGAAGGCGACGGGGAGTGGAGCCCCGCTGTGCGGGCGGGGCCCGGCGGTGCGGCTCCGCTCGGGCCGCTCGAAGGCCGGGCCCCGCCGCTGTGCGGGCTCTGGTCAGTCGGGGGGTGCCGGGAGGGCGGCGGAGTCCGTGAGGGTGTCGAGTTCGGCGGCGAGATCGGGATGGGTGGCCGCCAGGTGGGGCCGGGCGGCGGCGAGGGGAGGGAGGAGTTCGGCGGGGTCGTTGTGGGCGAGGGCCGCGTGGAGTTGGTCGAGCGGGTGGCGGGCGGCGGTGGGGAGATCGGCGAGGGCGGTGATCCGGCCGGCGAGGCGGCGCAGGTCGGCGGCGTTGCGACGGGCCCAGGTGGCGGTGGTGCGCCGCGCCGCGCGGCGTTCGCGGGTGGCCTGGACGCGCTGTTCGCCGGTCGTGCCCGCGGCGCCCGGCCTGCCCCGCAGGTAGCGGCGTTCGGCGGCCTGACGGCTGGCGACACCGAGGGGGCGGGCGAGGTCGGCCCAGCTGGCGCCCGCGTGGCGGGCGGTTTCGATCAGGCCGGTCTCCCATCCGGCGAGCTGCTCGCGCACCTGCCGCAGCAGCAGGAGGGAGGCCAGCGCCTGCTCCGGGCCGACCTCGGGGGTTTCCGCGGCGTCGGGTGCGTCGTGCCGGGCGGCGTACAGGGCGTCGTCTATGGCTTCCAGCGCCGCCGCGGCGGCGAGGAACGAGGCCGGACTCGGGGCGTCGGCGCGGGAAGAGGCCGGCTGGTCGGCTGCTGTCACGGGCGCCTCCCTCGGGCTTGTCATCGTATCGACGACATCAGGTTTGTCATCCATTGGATGACATGTTACAACGGTTTCAGTGCAGCGCATTGGCAGCAACTGCCCGAACCTGCTGGAGGTGTTCCGTGATGTTGATGCGCACCGACCCCTTCCGAGAGCTCGACCGGCTGGCTCAGCAGCTGATGGGCCCGGGTACGTGGTCGCGCCCGTCCGCGATGGCGATGGACGCCTACCGCGAGGGCGACGCATACGTGGTCGCCTTCGACCTTCCCGGCGTCAGCGCCGACGCGATCGACATCGACGTCGAGCGCAACATGCTGACCGTCAAGGCCGAGCGCCGCCCGGTCGCGAAGGCCGACGACGTGCAGATGGAACTGTCCGAGCGGCCGCTGGGTGTCTTCTCCCGGCAGATCGTGCTGGCGGACACCCTGGACACGGAACGCATCAAGGCCGACTACGACGCGGGCGTGCTCACCCTGCGCATCCCGATCGCCGAGCGCGCCAAGCCCCGCAAGATCTCCATCGGCGCCGGTTCCGACCGCAAGGAGATCTCCGGCTGAACCGGACGAGGAAAGGCCGGACAGCGGCGGAGGACGGGGCCCCGGTCTTTCCCCCCGCCCCGTCCTCCGCGCCCACGGACGGATCGAA
The DNA here is from genome assembly GCF_055567035.1 of Streptomyces sp. NPDC027185. NCBI lineage: Bacteria > Bacillati > Actinomycetota > Actinomycetes > Kitasatosporales > Streptomycetaceae > Streptomyces > Streptomyces sp. NPDC027185. Next base: position 677,832 of record NZ_JBVHRF010000003.1, read on the forward strand.
GAAGGGTGGCGGCCGAGGTGACCCTGCGATGGGAAGCGTTCCTCGACCACGTGAAGGAACGCGGTGAGTACAGCACCCTCCGGGAGGCGGAGCGCGCGGCCCGCGTAGTGCTCGGCCTGCTGGGCGCGCACCTGGTCGGCGAGGTCCGCGCACAACTGGCGGCACGTCTGCCGGAAGGCTTCGCCCTGAACCTCCTCAACCCGCTCCAGAGCGCCGAACCCCTGTCGCCGGAGCGGTTCGTACGAGCGGCGGCGGCCTGGATGGAGGGGGCCACCGAACAGACCGCCACCTGGGACGTCAGCGCCGTCCTCAGCACGGTCGCCGACGCCGCCGGTGACGACCTGCTGGGGCAGATCCTGCTCCAGCTCCCCGCGGGCTACGACCTCCTCTTCGGCCGCCCCCAGCCCGCCTGACCACCACACACCGGGGCCCGCGCACCCGCGCGGGCCCCGGCACCCGAACCCGGCTACGGAAAGGCAACCACCGCAGTGATGTCCGACCGGTGTGCACCGCTGCAGCACTCACCCGCGATGACGTACGAGCAGCTGCTGGAGAAGGTCCGCTACGAAGGCGCGTACCCCACCCGGGAGAAGGCCGAAGAAGTCGTCCGCCTGGTCCTCGCGGGGCTCGGACGCCAGCTGACCGGCGACGAACGCGTCGAACTGGCCGCCCGCCTCCCCTTCGAGGCCGCACGCATCCTCACCGCGCAGATCCCCGACACCCGGCCGCTGACCGGCTGGGCCTTCGTCAAGGACCTCGCCGCCGGCACGGGCGCCTCCCTGGGCACCACCCGCTGGGACACCGGGTCCGTCCTCGGAGTCGTCGCGGCCCTGGCCGGCCCCGACCTCCTCACCGGCATCCTCCGCCAACTCCCCACCGGCTACGCGCTGCTGTTCGGCCGCGCCGAACTCACCCGGGCCGCCTAGGGACCCCCGGGAAGAAGAAACCCGCCGACGAGGCTGCCGGCCGGGGGAGCCGGTGGCGGCGGGGCGGCGGACGAGCCCCGGGGCCGCCGGCGGTGCGCTCGCGGTCCGTCCCGCCGGAGACTCCCCTTGACCAGGTCCCTGTCCGGACGGTTTCCGGGCCCGGCCGAGCGGCGGATCCGCCGCTGTGGCCGGGCGCCGGACCGGCCTGCGGCCGAGGCGGGAAAGGCACCCTGGGGCGGCGGGTGACGGTGTGCCAAGGTGGGCCGTATGACGTGGAACGGTGACGAGTACCAGGCCCGGTTCGATCGGATGGCCGCCGAGGGGGCGGACGTGCACGGGGAGGCCGTGTTCGTCCGGGCCTTCGGGCCGGCCAGCGTGCTCGACGCGGGGTGCGGAACGGGGCGGGTGGCTGTGGAGTTGGCCCGGCACGGGATCGAGGTGACGGGGGTGGACGCCGACGCCTCGATGCTGGAAACCGCTCGGCGCCGGGCACCGGAGGTCGACTGGCACCGCCGGGACCTGGTCGGTCTCGACCTGGGGCGGACCTTCGACCTCGTGGTGATGGCGGGCAACGTCCCGCTGTTCACCCCGCCCGGGACGGAGGCCGAGCTGGTGGCCGGGGCGGCCCGGCACGTCCCGGCCGGCGGCCGTCTCGTCGCCGGGTTCTCCCTGGACCGCGGTTACGGACTCGACGACTACGACGCGCACTGCCGCGCGGCGGGGCTCGACCTGGAGGCCAGGTACGCGACGTGGTCGCGCGAGCCCTACGCCGGCGGGCCGTACGCGGTCTCCGTGCACCGCAGGCCCTGACCGCCCGCGGTGCACGGCGGTCAGGGCAGCGCCTGCCGGAGGACGCCGGCCAGCTGTTCCGGGCAGTCGCGCAGCAGGTTGTGTCCGGCGGCGAGCGCCGCGGTCGTGTGGCCACCCGTCGTCAGCGCCGACCACGCCGCGAGGTCCGCCGCCGCGACGGTGCGGTCCTCCGTACCGCGGACGGTGAGGACCGGTGCCGCCAGCGGCGTCCAGCGGGCCGTCCCGCTGAGGTACTCGTGCGTCGCCCGGTAGTCGGCGCGCAGCGCCGGGGCCACCATCTCCAGGACGTCGGGGGCTTCGAGCAACTCGGCGGGCAGGTAGCCGTCGGCGACGACCTGGGCGAAGAACTCCTCGTCGGGCAGGTCCCAGCAGCCGGCGGCCGTGCGGACGGCCGTCCCCGGCGCCTGCTGCGCCGAGACCGCGAGCAGCGCGGGGCCCGCGGGCGCGAGGACACGGGCCGTCTCGTACGCGAGGACCGAGCCCGACGAGTGGCCGTAGAGGATGATCTCGGCGCCGTCCGCGTGGGCGAGGATGGCGGTGGCCAGCCGTGCGGCCAGCGCCGGGAGATCGTCGAGCGGTGCCTCGTCGAGCAGCGCCTCCCGGCCGGGCAGGCGGACCGCCACCGGATGCGGGTCCGGTCCCAGGGCGCGGCCCAGCGCCAGCACCGCGGCGACGCCCGCGCCCGCGTGCGGGAAGAGGTACACCACCCGCCGCGGCCGCCCGGCGGGCACGAGGTCCACCAGCCACTGTCCGCTCATCGCGCCGCCTCCCGCTCCGCCCGGTCCAGGGCCCCGGCGAGGTCCCGGAGGTAGTCGCAGGCGGCATCCATCAGGCGCTCCGCCCGGTCCGTGCCGTCCGCGTGTGCCAGCCGCAACCGCAACTCGTCCTCTTCCGTGTGGGCGCTGAACTCCCAGTGGAACGGCCGGGGGTTGTCCGGCCCCCGGTCGCCCCGGTCCGGCAACGCGGTCTCCGTCAGGCCCGCGCCGCCCGCCGCGCCCGCGAAGAGCGAGCCGAGGGCACCCAGATAGTTGACGCTCAGCCACGGCCGGTCCGCGCCCGTGGGAGGGGCGGCGCCGTGGCCGTCCCCGGCGTCCACGCGGGCCGCCCGAGCGGCGTCGAGCACCGTACGCGGATCGGTGTCGGGCGCCGCGGCGATCCGCACGGGCGCCAGCGCGGTGAACCAGCCGACGGTCCGCGACAGGTCCGCACCGCCGGCCTTCTCCTCGTCCCGGCCGTGCAGTTCGGTCACGGCGCGGACCGTGCGGCAGCCCAGCCCGGCGGCGGCCGCGGTGGCCGCGGCGGCCAGGACGGCGTCGGCCGGGTGCGCGCCGCGGGCCCGCACACCGCCGAGCAGCCGCCCGGTGTCCGACGGGCCGAGCGCGCGCTCGATGACACGGGTGGCGCCCTCGTACGTCGTGGGCGGCTCCCCGGGCTCCCCGGGCTCCCCGGGTGGCGCGCCGCGCGAGGCGCCCTCCCCGGTGTCCTCGCCGCCGTGGTCCCGCAGGGACCGGGCCCACCGGTCGTAGGTGACGGGCACCGGGGGCAGCCGGACGGGTTCGCCCGCCGTGCCGTGGGCGCAGGCCGTGCGCAGGTCGTCCAGCAGCACGCCCCACGACAGCACGTCCACCACCAGGTGATGCGCCGTCAGGACCAAAAGCCGCCGCTCCGGTCCGGAGCGGATCAGCGTGGCGCGCAGCAGCGGACCCGCGGCGATGTCGAAGCCCCGCCGGGCCTGTCCGATCGCGGCGCGGACGGCCGCGTCGCCGTCGGCCTCGGCGTCCTCGACGGCCACGGACTGCGCGGTCGGATCGATGACCTGCTCCCAGCTCGCCCCGCGGTGGCGGAAGCGGTGGCGCAGGACGGGATGGTGGTCGGCCACCGCCCGTACGGCGTCCGTCAGCACCTCCGCGGACAGCGCGGGGGGTACGGTCACCGCGACCGACTGGTTCCAGTGGCCCGGGTCCGGCAACGCCAGCGCGAAGAACCAGCGTTGCACCGGCGTGAGCGGGAGGGACCGGCGCCGGGCGAAACTGGCCCGGACCGTGGTCGCGGCGGCGGCCGAGGTGGTGACCTCGGCCAGGGAGCGGACGGTCGGGTGGGTGAACAGATGGCGTCGGGTGAGCTGGAGGCCCGCCTCCGCGGCCTTGGTGGCGATGCGTACCGCCTGCACCGAGTCGCCGCCCAGCGCGTAGTAGTCGTCGTCCAAACCGACGTGGGCGACGCCCAGCACCTCGCGCCACACCCGCGCCAACGCCGCCTCGACCTCGGTCAGCTCCTCGGCGGGCGCGGACGCCCGCGGGCCGGTCTCCGGCTCCGCCGGCGGCGTACGCCGGGCCTTGCCGTCCGGCGTACGGGGCAACTGCGCCTCGCACCACAGCCGTTCGGGCAGCAGATGGGCGGGCATCGCACCGTGCAGCAGCTTCCGCAGCGCGCTCACGGACACGCTGCCGTCCGTCTCCGCCACGGCGACGGGCCCTTCCGCGCCGTCCGCGACCACGGCCGCCCGTACGGCGGGATGGCGCCGCAGCGCGCACTCGACCCGCGCCGGGTCCCGGCGGTAGCCGTGCTCGGGGCGGATCTGCGTGAGCCGGCCGAGGACGACCAGTCTGCCGTCCGGGAGGAGAAGACCGGCGTCCCCCGTGCGCCGCACGCGGACCCCGGGGTCCGACGGGTGCGGGAGCGCCGCGTCCTGCCCCGGGGATCCGAGCGGCGCCGCGCGCTCCCCGGTGGCGGCGCAGATCTCCCCGGGCACCCCGGCCGGGCAGGCGCGGCCCCACGGGTCCACCACGCACAGCGCCGTCCCGGGCGCGGGCCGGCCCACCGGCACGACGCCGTCGGCCGGCTCCGCGTCCCCGTCGCCCACCACCTCTTCCTCGGCCAGCACGAGCCCCCACTCGGCGCCGCCGTAGGTGTGCACGAGGCGGCCGCCCGGGACGCCGGAGCGCCACCGCTGTACGAGGTCCGCGCCGAGAGGTTCACCGCCGACCACCAGTTTCCGCACCGCGGGAGCGGTGGCGCCGTCCCGGCGGGAGACGAGGAGGGCCAGTTCGGTGGGGGTGAGCGTGGCCACGGCGGCGGCCCGGCCGCGCGCCAGCTCCGCCAGCCGGACGTCGGGCGCGAGGGGCACCGCGATATTGCCTGCCGCGAGGGTGGTGAGCAGTTCGCACGCGAGCCGGTCGGCCGCTCCGTGGGCCAGGAGGACCTCGCCCCGCTCGTCGTCACGCACCGCGTCGGCCAGCGCCCGGTGCCCGAGCACCACGGGGCGCCGGGGGCCGGTCGTGCCGCTGGTGCGGACCACCAGCGCGGGATCCGGTAGGCCGCCGGGGTGCCGGTGCGGCGGCCCGGACCGGACCTCGACGGGCACCGCCGCCGCGTCCGGGGCGTCCGCGCATCCCGCCGCGTCCACCAGCACCGTGGCCCCCACCTCGGCCGGCTCGGCGGACTCGGCGCCGCCCTCGCCCGTGAGGGGCGCGCAGACCAGCCCCGCGCGCAGCACGCCCAGGCACGCGGCGGCCAGATCGGCGGCCCGCCCGGCCCGTACGGCCACCACGGCGGGCGGCGCCGTGCCGGTGTGCGCGGCGAGCGTGGCCGCCACCCGGTCCGCGGCCCGGTCGAGCGCGCCGTACGTCACCGTGCCGGTTCCGTCGACGACCGCGGGTGCCTCGGGCTCCGTCGCGGCCCATCGGCGCACCCGGTCGGCGACCGGCTCGCCCGGAGGCGGCGCGGCGGGCCCAGGGAGGGCGGGGGACGGGGGCGCGACGGTGCCCAACGCGGCGTCGGGCGCGGCGAGCAGGGTGTCCACGAGGTCCGCGAAGCGGTCCGCCAGCCCGGCCACCGTGGCGCGGGTGAAGAGGTCCGTGTCGTACTCCCAGGTGACCGCGAGCGCGTCGCCGTTCTCGGTCACCACCCCGGCCAGGTCGTAGACGGCGCCGGTGCGGGGCAGTGCGACCGCCTCCAGGGTCAGCGGCCCCAGGGGCACGCGGGCGCCGTCGCGGTCGGTGGTCAGCAGCGCGCCGAGGGGGCCCAGCGCCGGGTCGTGCGCGGTGTTCTGCCCGAACCCGACCTCCACCAGCGGCGCACGGCCCCGGTCGCGCTCCACGCCCAGCGGGCCCAGGAGCTGATCGACGGTGATGTCGCTGTGGTCGAGACCCGCCAGCAGCCGCTCGCCGACCGAGCCGACGAGGGCGGCGAACGACTGCTGCGGGGAGAGCCGCACCCGGTGCACGACGATGTTGGTGAAACACCCCGGCACGTCGGCGAATTCGGGCCGGTCACGGTTGGCGGTGTTCACCGCGACGGCGCTGTCGGCGTGTCCCGTGCGCTCGTGCAGCAGCACATGGAAGACCGCGAGCAGCACGGCGTACGGCGTCGTGCCCGCGCCCCGGGCGTACGCGCGCACGGCGGCGGCCCGCGCCCGGCTCAGGTCCGTGCGCAGTGTCGCCCCGCGCTGTCCGCGCACCGCGGGCCGGGGCCGGTCGGTGGGCAGGTCCGCGGGCGGGGGCGGTGGCGTCAGCTCCCGCCTCCAGTGGTCGAGGCCGGCCGCGCCGAGCGGGGAGCGGGCCCGCGCCAGGGACCATGCCGCGAAGTCGGCGTAGCTGTGCGCGGGCACCGGCAGATACGCCTCGTCGCCGGTGGCTTCCGCCGCGTAGAGCACCGCCAGCTCCCGCAGCAGCAGGACCGTGGACCAGTGGTCGGTGATCAGGTGGTGCTGGGAGACCACCAGCACCGGGCCGTCGGGATCCCCGGTGTGCAGCCGGACGCGCAGCGGCGGCCCGGCGGTCGGATCGAACGGCGCGAACGCCGAACGGGTCAGCTCCTCGCGGGACGTGCGGCCCCCACCGGGCGCCCCCGGTACGACCGTGAAGTCCACCCGTGCCTCGGCGGCCACCCGCTGCACCGGCACCCCGTCGCGCAGCGGGAAGGAGGTGCGCAGCACCGGGTGCCGCTGGGCCAGCGCCGTCCACGCGCGCCGCAGTGCCGCCACGTCGCAACCGCCGGTCAGCCGCGCGGCGACGGCCACCACATAGGCCGATCCGCCCAGATGGAGCTGGTCGGCGTGCCACAGCGACAGCTGGTTCGGGGCGAGCGGGAAGTGCCCGTCGGCCGGTCCGTGCGGCACCGGGTCGGCGTCGTCGCCCGGTCCGCCGAGCCGCCGGGCCAGCTCGTCGGCCACCTCCCGCAGCGGGCGGGGGCCCAGCAGGACGGGGAGCGGCAGCCGTACGCCCAGCTCGGCGTGGACGGCCGTGCGCAGCCGCAGGGCGGCCAGTGAGTCCACACCGGTGGACCGGGCCGGGGCGTCGGGGGAGACCGCCTCCGGGTCCGTCCCGGCCACCTCGGCCACCGCGCGGCGCAGACGGGCGAGGGCTGCGGCGCGCCGCCGGTCCGGCGTCAGCGCCGCCAGCCGCTCGCGCGCCCCGGGGTCGGGGCCGCCGTCCGCGCCGTCCGCGAGCAGCGCGGCCAGCTCCGTGCGGCGGACTTTGCCCAGTCGGGTGCGCGGGATGCCCGCCACCACGCGCACCCGTTGGGGCACCGCGTGCGCGGGCAGCCGGCGCGCGCAGTGGGCGAGCAGCACGGCGGGTTCGGCCGTCGCGCCCTCGCGCGGGCGGACCGCGGCCACCAGCAGCGCGCCCCGTCCGGGCAGCGGTATCCCGGCCACGCCCGCGTCGGCGACCGACGGGTGGGCGGCCAGGACGCGTTCGACCTCGACCGGATTGACCTTGTGCCCCCCGGTGTCGATCAGCACGCGGGAGCGCCCGACGACGGTCAGCCGGCCCTCGGCGTCCAGGCTGCCCAGGTCGCCCGTGCGGTGGTGACCGGTGCCGGGATCGGTGACGACGGCGGGGCCGGACACCACGATCTCGCCGGTGACACCCGGCGGCAGCGGAGCGCCGCTCTCGCCGACCACCTCGACCCGTACACCGTTCAGCGGGGTGCCGACCGTGCCGGGGGAGGGCTCGGCGCCGACGTCCCAGCAGACGCTGCCCGCCTCCGTGGAGCCGTAGGTCTGGCGTACGGGCAGGCCGAAGCGGGCCGTGAAACGGCGCGCCACGGCAGGGTCGAGGAAGTTGCTCCCGGACAGGCACAGGCGGACCGCGCCCAGGTCCACCGGCACGTCCGCGGGCAGGTCGGCCAGGGCGTCGAAGAGCTGGGGCACGGCGATCAGCAGCGTGACGGGGTGCCGGGCCAGCGCCGCCACCAGGGCGTCCACGGCGGAGGCGTCCGCGCCCCGGTCCGTGAGCACCAGCGTGGCGCCGGAGCGCACTGCCGCCAGCAGACAGCAGAACTGCCCGAGCGCGTGGAAGAGCGGCACCGGGCAGAGCAGGACGTCCCCGGCGGTGATCCGGGCCGTCGTGGTGATGTTGCCGGCCTCGGCGACCTGATGGGCCTGCTCGCGTACGACGCGCTTGGGCTCGCCGGTGCTGCCGGAGGAGAGCGCGGTCACCCACGGGCCGCCCGCCCGCGCGGGCCGGGGCGCGGCCTCAGGGGGCCGGGGGAGGGGCTGGTCCACGCACAGGGCCGGGCGGTCGGTGAGCGTGGCCACCGGGTGGCCGGACGTGGTGACCACGACGGCCGGGCTGCTGTCGGCCAGCCGCCGCCGCAGTACCTCCGGCGGCTGGTCCGGATCGATGGCCTCCACCGTGCAGCCCGCCGCCGCCGTGGCGAAGTAGGCGACCGCGAACTCGGGCCGGTTGTCCAGGGCCAGCAGCACATGCGCCCCCGGAGAGGCGCCCCGGGCGGCCAGCGCCACGGCGAACCGGGACACCTCCGCCGCGAGCTGACGGTAGGTCAGCGACACTCCGCCCTGGACGACGGCCGTCGCGTCGGGGTGGGCGGCCGCGGTGGCCTCGATCATGTCGAGTACGGGGCTTGCGCTCACCGGATCTCCTCCGTCAGTCGCCGGGCGAGCCGGGCAGGGGTGGGATGGACGAAGACATCGCGCGCGGTGACCCGCAGCCCGAGCCGCAGGCCGATCTCGGTCACCGCGCTCACCGCGCGCGCGGAGTCCCCGCCGTGCAGGAAGAAGTCCGCGTCGGCGGTGAGGCCGCTGACCCCCAGCACCCGCTCCCACACCCCCACCAGCGCCTCCGGTGTCGGCGCCGGGTGGGCGGTGCCGGGCCGGGCGCCGAGCAGGGCCCGCCGGTCGACCTTGCCCGCCGGGGTCGTGGGCAGCCGGTCGACCGTGTGCACCTCGGACGGCACCATGTGGGCGGGGAGCGTGCGGCGCAGATGGGCCAGGAGCCCGTCGGTCTCGCCGTCTCCGTGGCCCGGGTGCCATTCCACGAAGCACACCAGCCGCTCCGCGCGCCCCGCCGCGTCCGTAGGGGCCGCCACCGCCGCCCGCCGGACCGCGGGGTGGGCGCCCGCGGCGGTCTCCGCCTCGCCCAACTCCACGCGTTTTCCCAGAAGTTGAACCTGGTCATCGAGGCGCCGCAGGAACTCCAGGTCGCCGGAGGGGAGTTCGCGGACCAGGTCACCGGTGCGGAAGCAGCGCTCCCCGTCCACCTCGACGAACTTGCGCGCGGTCCGCTCCTCGTCGCCGAGATACCCGATGCCGACGGTCGGGCCGCCCAGGTACAGCTCGCCGGGCGTCCCCGGTGCCACCGGCCGTCCCGTCTCGTCGCGGACGCGGGCCCGGATGTGCGGCAGCGGCCTGCCGATCGGCGGCAGTATGCCGTGGTCGGGCCAGGCGGACACGTCGCAGAAGACCGCCCCGGCCACCGTCTCCGTCGGCCCGTACTCGTTCAGGACACGGCTGGGGAAGCCCGGCGGCGGGTAGGCGGCGAGGCGCTCACCGCCGGTGCGGATGAGCCGTACGTCCCCCAGCTCCGCGCCGTCCAGGGTGAAGACCGACTCCAGCAGCAGCGGCGGGATGTAGGTCTGGGTGATCCGGTTCGCGCGCAGCCAGTCCACGAGCGCGCGGGGCGAGGCGCGGTCGGCGTCGGACGCGAGGTGCACCGACGCGCCGGTGGTCAGGAAGGGCCACAGTTCGTCGATGGTGACGTCGAACCCCGGTGAGCCGAGCTGCGCCCCGCGCTCCCTCGGTGAGGCACCGACCAGCCGCGCGTACGCCGCCACGTAGACGTCCAGCGCGGCGCGGCTGATCAAGGTGCCCACCGGTGTCCCCGTCGAACCCGAGGTGAAGAGGCAGTAGGCGGGGTCCTCGGGGCGGGCGGCCCGCGGGCGGGGGGCGGCGGGGTCCGCGGGGGGCAGCGCGCCGGGCCGCACCGCGCGGACACCGGCGTCCCGTGCCAGCTCCGCGTCGTCGGTGAGCAGCACGGCCACCGCGGCGCGGTCCAGCAGCAGGCGCAGCCGGTCCGGCGGCTGGGCGGTGTCCAACGGGGTGAAGCAGGCGCCGGCGAGCAGTACGGCGAGTTCGAGCACGAACAGCTCCGCCGTGCGGGGCAGCACCAGCCCCACCCGGTCCCCGGGCCGCACGCCGAGCGCGGTCAGCGAATCCGCCGCCGCGCGGGCGCGGGCCCGGAGCCCGGCGTAGGTCAGACGGGTTCCGCGGTGATCGGTCAGCGCCACGGCGTCCGGGGTCCGGCGCGCCTGGCGGGCCACGGCGTCCAGCAGATCCATCGCTACCTCTCTCTACGGGACCGGGCACCGTCCTCGCGGCGTGTCCCGGCGGCCGGGCGGCGTGCTCCGGTGGGTCAGGTACGGGTGCTCGCGGGCATCCGGCGTCCGACGTCCGACTCGTCGAACCACAGCTGGGTCTCGGTCGGCCGGTAGGTGCCGTCCGGTGCCACCGTGTACTGCCGGTAGCGGTGGATCGCGGTGAGGTAGACGTGGACGGTGGCCGACCAGTGGTCGCGTTCGTTGACCATCAGGTGCAGCTGCTTGTCGCGTTCGGGCAGTATCGGGGTGACCCGGCCCGGGGCCAGGAGGAACTCGTCCGCGGCGGTGAGTTCGACGTGCCCCTCACGCCGCGGGGTGAGGACGTACTTGATCTCCCTCGTCTCGCCGGTGAGCGCGCTGACCACGCCGACCGTGTCGTCGTGGTCGTGGACGGGGCTGCCCTGTCCCGGCCCCCAGAACACGAGGACGACCTGGTAGGCGTCGTGCGGGGAGTTCAGCAGCAGCCGCGTGTAGTTGCCGCTGGGTCGGTACTCCTCGGCGAAGTGCTGGTTCGCCGGGGAGGTGGTGAACGCGGTGAGCGCGCGGGAGAGCCGGTCGGTGATTTCCTCCTGGGTGAGCTGGTCGGCTCGGCTCCTGGTCCGCGAGACCGCATCGATGAGTGCGGTGACGTCCATGGGTCACCTCCGCTGGGGGTGGTCGGATGGCGAGGTGCGGGAGTGCGGGGGTGCGCGCCGGGTCTGACGGCGCGCACGGGCCGGCGCCGGACACCGCGAGGGCGCGGCCGGTCGGCGCCGCGGGGCGGGGACCGGTGCGCGGGCGTACGCGGGTGACACGTGCCCGCGGCGTCAGGTCCGGCGAAGAGGGTCCGCGATGCCGTCGCGGAGGCGGTGGTGCCGGTCGGGCCCCGGCGGACCGGGGACGGGATCCGGTGTCCGTGCCGCGGGACGCCCGCGGCCGGATGGCGGTCCGGACACGGCGTCCCGCGGCGGGACGGGAACGAAGGGCCGAGCGGCCCGCGACACGGACGGGCGCTCGCCGGACGGTCCCCCGGACACGTGGGACACGCGCACGGGGGCTTACGGAATCTGAAGGCGCCTGGCGTGCGGCGCGGGCATCGCTCCTTCCACGGCCGGACCGGAGGCCGGCGGAAGCCACCGGTGGGAAGCGGGCGGTCTCACCCTTGGACGGACCCGTCCGCGGCGTCGTGGCCCGGCAGTTCGCCGGAGGCGGCCACCGCGTCGCGCAGCGGTGTGCACAGCGCGATCAGCCGCTCGGCGCGCTCCGCGCCCAGCGAGCGGTACGGGGCAGCCGCGGCGGCGTCGGTCGCGGCCTCGATCCGCGAGCGCAGGTGCTTGCCCTTCTCCGTCAGCTGCCCGGCGGTGTCCAGGACGCCGGCCTCGGTCAGCGCCGCGGTCTCCGCCTCCCAGACGGCGGTGGACCAGTCGCGGTGCCGGCGGGCCTGCTCCGCGGTGAAGAGGCTCTGCCCGGTGGCGGTGTCGGTGATCAGCGCGGCGACGGCGCCGACACCGTGGCCGACCAACGCGGCGATATGACCGTCGCCGCGGTGTTCACGCAGGAGCGTGAGGGCGTGCCACAACACCAGATGCGGCTCGCGGGGCCACTCCAGCTCCGCGTGGGCCGCGTACAGGGGCCGGCCCTCCGGGGCGCACGCCTCGGCGGCCGTCCGCGCGAGCCGGGCCGCCTCGGCGACCTCCGGACCGCGCACCGTCTCCTCGCCGAGGACCCGGCGCAAGGCCCGGTCCACGGCGGTCAGACGGGCCTGGGTCACCCGCTCGGGCGGGGCCAGATCCCACGCCCGGGGCAGATGGCGGGCGATGAGCGCGGGGTTGAAGTTGAAGAACGCGGCTGCCACCGCGGCGGAGGAGGCGCGCCCGAGCGGGGCGGCGCGGCCGGCGAAGTACCCCATGTGACCCGGCTCCAGCCCGGCCGAGGTGAACTCCTGGTCGACCTCGGGGGCGAAATAGCAGAGGAGATGTACCGGGTCCCCCACCTCATGGCAGCGCGATGCAATTAACAGGATCGAATCGCTGAACATGAAGGGGATGCTAGGTCTGTCCGCAGAGGGCTGTCAATGTTCCTGAAAAGAACCGGCAAGGTGGGCTTAATACTGGGCCCGGCGGGCAGGAAAAACACACGGCGCCCCGCTTTACGGTCGCAATTCGGCCAGGCGATAAAGTCTTCCAACAGTCCGAAAGTCACTCGTCGCGCCACGCGCCGGATGTCATACTCGACGCTACTTCCCCGCACTCCGAACCACCGTACGACCTGCGCAAACTCCGAGTTCGAGAGTGCATTTCCCACAGTGAGGCGGAGGTGTTTCGGTGAATGCTGAAATAGATGTGGCAGGCGGATTTTGTGATGTCGTCATCGTGGGCGCGCGGTGTGCGGGCGCGCCGCTAGGAATGCTTCTCGCCGCGCAGGGGCACACCGTCGAAATCGTTGACCGAAACCCCGTGGGAGCCGACACGCTATCCACCCACTGGATAAGGTGGCCCGGTGTCCGGCAACTGCACGATTGGGGTCTCATTCCGGCACTGGAGAAATCCGGATGCCCGCCCGTCCGCAGTGTCTCCCTCGATTTCGAGGGCCAGGTGCTGGCGGGCGTACCGAAAGCCGGCCGGACGCAGGCGGTGACCTACGCGCCCCGGCGGACCGAACTGGACGCGCTGCTGGTGGCCGCCGCCCGCGCCCGGGGCGCACGGCTACGGGAACGCTTCTCGGTCACCGGCCTCCTCGTCGAGAACGGTCGTGTCGCGGGGGTGCAGGGGTCCGGACCGGACGGCCCCGCCACCGTGCGCGCCCGGCTCGTCGTCGGCGCCGACGGCCGCAACTCCACCGTCGCGCGCCTGGCGGGCTCCCCCGTCACGGAGGACCGCGGCACCCTCGCCCGCAGTCTCTACGGCTACTGGTCGGGCCTGGCCGAACCCGGGGTGAGGGTGGTGTTCCGCGGCAGGCGCGGCATCTCCCTGTGGCCCACGCACGGCGGCCTCACCGTGGTGTCGCTGATCTTCCCGCCCGAGGAGGCGCCCGGCCCCGGCCGCGCGGCGGAGTTCTACACCGCCGCACTGCGGGCGGTCCCCGAGGCCGAACAGGCCCTCAAGGGCGGGACGCTGGTGACCGGGCCCCGGGCCGCCGCCGTCCGCAACGCCCGGCGGCGCGCCCACGGCCCGGGATGGGTTCTGGCCGGGGACGCCGGCCACCACAAGGACCCCGTCTCGGCGCAGGGCATCTCCGACGCCTTCGCCGACGCCGCCGTCCTCGCCGACGCCCTCGGCCCCGCCCTCCCCGACGGCGCCGCGCTCGACGAGGCGCTCGCCGGTTACGCGGCGACCCGCGACGCCCAGCGGCTGGCGGCCTTCGCCTACACCTGCGAACAGGCCGAACTGCGGCCCTTCGGCGCCGACTTCCTGGCCGATCTGGCCCGTACCGCCGGCGACGCGCGGGCCACCGAGGCGTTCGTGAACACCTTCGTCGGCTGCGACGCGCCGTCGGACGCGGGCTGGTTGGGCGAGTCCCACTAGGGCGCCTCCTCCACGTGGCCGGGTGCGGTCACTGCGTCAGCCCCGGGGGGAGGCCGAGGAACAGGCCACCGCTGCTCTCGATGAGCTGACCGGTGACCCACCTCGCGTCGTCCGAGGCGAGGAACGCCACGACGCCGGCGACATCGGCGGGGGTGCCGATCCGGCCGAGCGCGGTCATGTCGATCACGACCTGCCTCGCCTCCGGCTGCTCCCGCCGCTCCGCCGCGGTCAGATCGGTGTCCACGGCGCCCGGGGCCACCGTGTTGACCGTGATGCCACGCTCGCCCAGCAGATGCGCCAGCGTCCGGTTCATCGCCACCACCGCCGCCTTGGCCATCGTGTAGGCCACGTCGGCGACCGCGACCCGGACCGCCGCGGAGGAGACCGACACCACCCGGCCGCCGTCGGCGAGCAACGGCAGGGCGCGCTGGACCAGGAAGAACGGCGCCCGCGCGTTCACCGCGAACAGCGCGTCGAAGATCTCCGGCGTGGTGGCCTCGAAGAACGTCCTGCTGAACCCCGCGTTGTTGACCAGCACATCGAGCCGGTCCCGGCCCCCCTCGGCGAACCGGGCGGCCGCCTCGGCCAGCAACTCCTCCGCCCCGGCGACCGTCGACAGATCGGCGCCCACGGCGAACGCCGCGCCACCGCGGTCGCGGATACCCGCCACCGTGTCGTGCGCCGCCTGTGCGTCGTGTCCGTAATGGACCGCCACGCGCGCGCCGTCCGCCGCCAGCCGTTCGGCGATCCCGCGGCCGATGCCGCGCGAGGAACCGGTGACGAGTGCGGTGCGGCCTTGCAGATCGGGCATGGTGCTCCTCAGCTTGTCGGCCGGTCCACCGGGACCGGGAAGGGCTGGTGCGCCGCGGCGCGCGGGCGTGATCAGGCCAGGGAGACCAGATCGGCGTAGGCGTCGCTCCACAGGTCCTCGTCCCCGTCGGGGAGGAGGAGGACGCGGTCGGGACGGAGCGCCTCCACCGCGCCGCGGTCGTGGGTGACCATCACGACGGCGCCCGGATAGTCGCCCACAGCGGCCAGGACCTCATCGCGCGAGAGCGGGTCCAGGTTGTTCGTGGGCTCGTCGAGCAGCAGGACGTTCGCACCGGAGTGGACCAGACAGGCCAGTGCCAGCCGGGTCTTCTCGCCGCCGGAGAGCACGCCGGTGGGCTTGTCGGCGTCGTCACCGCGGAACAGGAACGCGCCGAGCACCTGCCGCACCTCGCCGTCGGTCAGCTCCGGCGCCGCGGACGCCAGCGACCGGAAGACCGTCGCCTCGGGGTCGAGGGTCTCGTGCTCCTGCGCGAAGTACCCCAGACGCAGGGCGTGTCCGGGTACCACCCGGCCCCGGTCGGGTTGTTGCTCACCCGCCAGGAGGCGCAGCAGCGTGGTCTTCCCGGCACCGTTGAGCCCGAGGACGACCACCCGGCTGCCCCGGTCGACGGCGAGGTCGATCCCGTCGAAGACCGTGTGGTCGCCGTAGGACTTGGAGAGGCCGACGGCGGCCAGCGGGATGCGTCCGGACGGCTGCGGGGAGGGCAGCCGCACCCGGGCCACGCGCGGGGCCCGGTGGACCGGCTCCAGCTCCCGCAACAGGGTGTCGGCGCGGCGGGCCATGTTCTTCGCCGCCACCGCGGTCGCCACGTGCGAGCGCATCTTGTCCGCCTGGGTGCGCAGCGCCGCCGCCTTGCGTTCGGCGTTCGCCCGCTCCCTGGTGCGCCTGCGCTCGGCCGCGTCGCGGTCGGCCAGATACCGCCGCCAGCCGGTGTTGTAGACGTCGATCGTGAGCCGCTCGGCGTCGAGGTGGAAGACGCGGTTGGCCACCGCCTCGACTAGCTCGTTGTCGTGGCTGATCATCAGTACGCCGCCGGGGAAGCCGGCCAGGAACTCCCGCAGCCACGCGATGGAGTCGGCGTCGAGATGGTTGGTGGGCTCGTCGAGCAGCAGTGTGTCCTGCTCGGCGAAGAGGATGCGCGCCAGCTCCACGCGGCGGCGCTGCCCGCCGGACAGCTCGCCCAGCCGCTGCGTCAGCACCCGGTCCGGCAGCCCCACACCGGCGGTCACCCGCCCGGACAGCGCCTCGGCCGCGTAGCCGCCGCGGACCTCGAACTCGTCCTGAGCCCTGGTGTAGGCGCGCATGGCGCGATCCCGCTCCGCGTCGGTGCGCGCCTCGGCCATGGCGGTCTCGGCGGCGCGCAGCGCGGCGTTGGCGCGGTCCAGCCCGCGGGCGGCCAGCACCCGGTCGATGACGGTCTGGTCCTCGTCGGCGCCGCGCGGATCCTGGGCGAGGTAGCCGAGGGGGCCCGTGGTGGTGATGGTCCCGGCGGCGGGGCGCAGGTCGCCCCCCATGGTGCGCATCAGCGTCGTCTTGCCCGCGCCGTTGCGGCCGATCAGGGCGACGCGGTCGCCGGGGGCGATGTGGAAGTTGACGTCCGACAGCAGCAGACGTGCGCCGACACGCACATCGACGTTACGTACAGTGATCAATTTGTGCTCTCCGTGAGTTCCTGACGACAGACCTGTCCCCTGAAGCGGGAGGCGGTCGCTAGGAAACGCGCGGAGTGGACATGCGGGTCATGCTAGCGACCGGCGAACCGGGAGTGCCACGTAATTTCGGCTCGGGGGCGGGCAGGGCGCTCACGCCGCCACGGCCCGCCCCGGAGTTGTCCGCGAGGCGCCGGCCGCCCCCGCGGCGCAGACGGCCGCGGCCAGCAGGCCCAGCGACGCCATCCCGACGCCGAACCCCGGGCCCGCGGTGGCGCCCACGAGCACCCCCGCCGCGCCCGTGCCCAGACCGGCCGCCGTCACATCGCTGATCTGGAGCGCCGAGGCGTTGCCGCCCGTCTCGTCCGCGGCGGACTGGTCCAGGACGAGCACGCCGGTGGTCGGCACGCACACCCCCATGCCCAGGCCGCCCACGATCCACAGCGGGTACACCGGCCACGCCGGTACGCCCGGCAGGCAGGTGACCGCCACGCCCGCGAAGCAGCACGCCAGGGCGGCCAGCCCGCACCGCAGCAGCGCCGCCCGGCCCGGCGCGGTGAGCCGGCCCTGCGCCTGGGCCCCCGCCCACCAGCCGACGGCCCCGGCCAGCAGCGGCAGGCCGGAGGCCACGGCCCCGAGCCCGTGCAGCGTGGCCAGGGTCAGGGGCACGACCGACTCCACGGCGTAGAAGGCGCCCGCCAGCAGGCCGCGCAGCGCGACCACGGCGGGGACGCCGCGCCGCAGCCGCGCCGCGCCCGGCGGCAGCAGCGCGCGCAGCCCCGCCCACAGCGCCGCCAGCCCCGCCGCCGACAGGAGCACGGCGGGAGCGGTCCGTCCGGCGGCCACGGCGCCGCCGCCCGACTGGAGCGCGACGACCCCGGCACCGGCGAGCAGTGCGAAGAGCGGTGTGCGGGAGCGGCCCGCCGTCTCCCGGCCCGGGGGCCGCGCCGTCCGCAGCGCGGGCCGCAGCGTCAGGCCGCCGCCCAGCACCAGGGGCACCAGACCGAGGAAGACCCAACGCCACCCGGCGTGCGTGGTGACCGTGCCCGCGACGACCGGTCCGACCAGCGCCGGGAGCACATAGGCCGCGGAGATGATGGCCAGCGCCCGGGGGCGCAGGTCGGCCGGGTAGACGAGGGCCACGAGCTGGAAGACCGCGATCGAGGCGAGGCCGACGCCGAGCCCCTGCGCGCCCCGGCCCGCCACGAACACCGCCATGTGCCCGGCGGTCCCCGCCAGCAGCAGTCCGGCGGTGAACACGGCGATGCCGGTGAGCAGCGGGCGGCGCGGCCCGGCGCGGTCGCACCACTGGCCGGCCAGGCCGAGGCCCACCAGGTTCATGACCAGAAAGGTGCTGAACGGCCAGCCGAAGAAGGCCAGTCCGTGCAGTGCGCGTACGGCGGCGGGCATGGCGGTGGCGACCGCGATGCCCTCGAAGGCGAACAGGCTGATGGCGACGGCGATACCGATGCTGGTGAGCCGCCACCGCGGCGCGAGGACCCCTGGAGACCGAGCCACCGTCTTCCCCTCTCGATGCCGGGCGGGCCGGCCGGGCGGGGCGCGAACCCGGCCCGCCCGGCCGCCCGCTGCGGATATCCGTAGGACAGACCCGTGCGGCGGTCCGCTACAGGCGGTGGGTGACCTGCTTGATGCGGGTGTAGGCCTCGAATCCGTACCGGGACAGGTCGTTGCTGTGGCCGGAGCGGCGGAAGCCGCCGTGCGGCAGTTCCGAGGGGAACTGCAGATGCGTGTTGACCCATACGGTGCCGTAGTCCAGCTCCGCCGTGAGCCGCATCGCCCGCCGGTGGTCGGCGGTCCACACCGCCGAGGCGAGGCCGTACGGCGAGGAGTTGGCCCGCCGCAGCGCCTCCTCCTCGTCGGCGCACCGCTCGACGGTGAGGACCGGCCCGAAGACCTCGGCGCCGGTGATGGCGTCGTCCGCCCGCACTCCGGCGACGACGGTCGGAGCGTAGAAGAAGCCCCGGTCCCCGGCCCGGTGGCCGCCGGTGACCACCTGCGCGTGCGGCGGCAGCGTGTCGATGTGCTGCTGGACCCGCGCCAGCTGCTCGGGGTTGTTCAGCGGCCCGTAGGCGCTTTCGGGGTCCGACGGCGGGCCGGGGCGCCGGGCCGCCGCCTCGGCCGCGAGTGCCTCGACCAGCCGGTCGTGGACGGCGTCGACGGCCAGGACCCGGGTGGCGGCGGTGCAGTCCTGCCCCGCGTTGGCGACCGCGCCGGAGACGATGGTCCGCGCGGCTTCCGCGAGATCGGCGTCGGCACAGACCAGCACCGGTGTCTTGCCGCCCAGTTCGAGGTGGGTGCGCTTGAGCGTGGCGGCGGCCCGGGTGGCGACGTCCACCCCGGCCGCGACCGATCCGGTCAGCGAGACCGCGGCCGGCACCGGATGCTCGACCATGAGCCGCCCGGTCGCGGGGCCGCCGCAGACGACGTTGAACACGCCGGGCGGCAGCACCCGCGCGGCCGTCTCCGCGAGCAGCAGCGCCGACGAGGGCGTGGTCAGCGCGGGTTTGAGCACCACGCTGTTCCCCGCCGCGATCGCCGGGGCCGACTTCAGCACCGCCATGAGCAGCGGGAAGTTCCACGGGGCGAGCTGCGCGCAGACGCCCACCGGCTCCCGCCGGGTGTAGGAGGTGTGACCCGGTGCGTACTCGCCGCCCGCCACGCCGTCGAGCAGCCGCGCGGCACCCGCGAAGAAGCGGATCTCGTCCACGACCCCTCCGATCTCCTCCGCGGCGTCCCGGCTCCCGGTGTCGCCGAGTTCGGCGTCGCGGAACTCGGCGGCCCGGCCGAGGACGGCGTCGGCCAGCTCCAGCAGCGCGGCCTGGCGCTCGCCCGGCGTGGTCCGCGACCACGCGCCGAACGCCGCCTCCGACGACCGCATCGCGCGGTCGACGTCGGCGGCTTCGGTACACGGCACCCGCAGGCGGGGGTCGCCGGTACAGGGATCGAGGATTTCGGCGTACTCGGTATCGGCCGCGGGTGCGGTCCGTTCGCCGTCGATGAGGTGGTGCGCGAGGGGTGTGGTCACAGGTGTTCTCCTGCCGCTCGGCCGGTCCGGTGCCGGGATGTCATGGATGCGCGGTCGTCGCGTGGCTCACTCGCCGCCGGTGACGTTCAGCGACGTGAAGCCGTGGAAGCCGAGGTTGTTGTTCCAGTTGGGCTCCTGCCGCGGGACGCGCAGCTCCGGCCACCTGCGGTACAGGGAGGTGAGGGCGATCCGCGTCGTCTGGCGCACCAGCGGGTCGCCGAAGCACAGGTGCCTGCCGATACCGAACGTCAGATGCGGGTTGGGCAGCGGCCGGTCCAGGACCAGTTCGTCGGCGCGGTCGAAGACGTCCGCGTCGCGGTTGGCGGAGGCGACGTACAGCAGCAGGGGCTGCCCCTTGCGCAGCGGTACGACGGTGCCGTCGGAGGCGGTGTACTCGAAGTCCTCGGCGGCGATGCGCCCGACGAACGAGACCGGCGTGCACATCCGCAGCAGTTCCTCGACGGCCGGCGCGACCGTCTCCGGGCTCTGGAGCAGGTCCCGTTCGGCGCGGGGGACCGAGGCCAGGGCGTGCACGCTGTTGCCTATGAGGTAGCGGATGGACGCCACGCCCGCGAACAGCAGCAGCGCCGCCTGCGCGACCACGTCGCGCTCGGTGAAGCGGTGCCCGCGGACCTCGATCTCCCGCAGCTGGTGCAGGAGTCCGCCCGCGTCGCGGGAGCGGCGCGCGTTCTCCTCGGACGCCAGGAAAACGGCGAGCTGCCGGGTGCTCTCCCGGGTCCGCCGCAGGTGATCGACGGAGACCGAGGTGGAGCCGAAGAGATGCGCGATGTCGTCGGTCCAGCGGTTGAGGTCGGCGTGCGCCTCGACCGGGACGCCGAGGACGTCGGCGATCACCATCGCGGGCAGGGGGAAGGCGAACTCCGAGATGAGGTCGAACCCGGCGGGGTCGACCCGGTCGAGCAGCCGGTCGACCAGCCCCTGGATACGCGGTTCGAGGACCTCGTCGGTGAATGGCACGTAGCCGCGGTTGGCCTGGCGGCGGTTGCGGGTGTGCTCGGCGCCGTCGTGGAACGCCAGCCAGCGGCGGTAGATGTCGAGCATGTCCGCGAACTCCTCGCGCTGCTCGTCCGGCAGGAAGCGCAAGGGGACCGCGGAGCGCGCGTTGGACAGCCGCTCGTCCTTCATCAGACGCGCGCAGTCGGCGTACCGGAACATCAGCCAGGTGCCGCCGAAGATCTTCCCGGACAGGTGGGCCGGTCTGCGCTCGCGCATCAGCGCGTAGAAGGAGAACGGATCCTCGATGTATTCGACGTGGTTGTGGGAGAAGTCTTCGATGGATACGAGATCGATTGACACGGATGCAGCTCCCGGAAAGTCGGTGGGAGATAGGAGAGGCGCGGCCGCTATGGGCGCAGGGAGAATCAATGGCTCTCTCGGCGTCACCGTAAGGCACTTTTCTCCGGCGGATCAAGGCGCCCGCCGAAGCGTTCTCCGGCGAGGCCGAGATCCGGAATCTTCAGGGTGATGCGGCCATTTTTTCGGCCAGGTGCGGGGGCGCCGGACGGTGTTTGTGTGGCCTGCCGGTGCCAGGTGGAATGCGGTGGTGGCGCCGACCGGGCCGCGGTGCGCGCACTCGGAAAGGATTCTCCGGGCGTGCCGAGCGGCAGGGTGCGGGGGGCCGGATATTGCCACCTCCCTGCCCGGTTTTCTGTCCGGATGACGGGGCGTCACTTTCCGGCCGCATTACCGAGGTGCCGTTGTTTCGGCGCGGGCGGCGGGGCAGTGTTCGGGGCGGTACGCGAGGTCGTCGCCGCCGCCGGCACGGGGCGGTGCGCGGGAGGGCCGCTGCGCCGCGCGGTGGCGCCGGTGCCCCGCCCGGGGCTGCCGGTACGCCTTCCGGCAGCGGCGGGAGAGGGCCTTGCGTGCCGGGATGGCCACGCTTAGCGTGGGAGCGTCACCGGCCCGCGGGAAGCGGTGCGCGCCCCAGGGCGCGGCGCCCCGCGGGGCCGGCCGGCCGACGCATGGCAATTCCGGGTCTGGCGGGACCCGGTCGCCGCTCCGGCCGCATTTTCCGACATTGTCGCCCGGCAGGTCCGCGGGCGCGTGCCGTCCGTACGGCACGGTCGCACTCCGCGTTTTTCCGGTGCGGGAGTTCCTGGTGTGCGCAGTGCGGTTGAGTATGTCCTTGCATTCTCCGGGGGAAAGGGGCGTGTGTTGTCATCAGCAGCTGATCGGCCAACCTCGATCGAGCGTCGCGCATTTATCGACAGTGACGTTCTCGATATCGAGTGGGAGCGTGTATTTCGGCCTTCCTGGCAACTCATCGGATTCGCCGGAGAGGTGCGCGAGCCGGGCGACTACATCGTGCGCACACTCGGCCGGGACGAGGTCGTCGTCATACGCGGGGAAGACGGCACGGTCCGCGCGCTGCACAATTCCTGCACCCATCGCGGCACTCGGTTGTGCCGCGCGAGCCTGGGCAACACCGCACATCTGCGGTGCAGTTATCACGGGTGGACCTTCGCCAATGACGGCCGTCTGGCAGGAGTTCCCGCGCTCCGGTCGGCCTATCCGCCCGGCTTCGACCGTGCCGCCCACGACCTGCCCGCCGCACGCGTGGTCTCCCGGCGCGGCTTCCTCTTCGCCACCTGGGACGCGCGGGCACCCGGACTGGAGGAGTACCTCGGCGAGATCGCCTGGTACCTCGACGCCCTCCTCGACTGCGGGGCGGGGGAGTGGGAGGTGTGCGGCCCGCCGCAGCGGGTGCGCACCCGGGGCAACTGGAAGATCCCCACGGACAACTTCGCCGGCGACGGCTACCACATGCGCACCACCCACCGGATAGCGCTCGACCAGGGCATCTACGGCGACACCCTCGCCGACGGCACCCGCGGGCGGGCCGGCACCGACCTCATCGCCGTCAACATCGCCACCGCGGGCGGCCACAGCGTGCGCGCCGGCTACGTCGTCGAGGACGGGCACTGCCTCGACGACCGCGATCCGGCCGCCCCGCAGTTCCCCGGCTACCCGCCGGAACGCTGGACGGAACTGGCCGCCGCGCAATCCCCGGAGCAGGTGCGGTTCACCTCGCACTGCGAGGTCGCACACGGTGTGGTGTTCCCCAACACCGCCTTCCTCAGCGTCGCCCACGACCGCGCCGTCGGCGCCGACGACGACCCGCTCACCCGCTACCTCGTGGTCCGCTCCCATGTCCCGGTCAGCGCCCGCGAGACCGAATGCCTGTACTGGACACTGGTGCCCACCGCCATGGACGCGGCATGGCGCCGCCGCTCCTACCGCTTCCAGGCCCGCACCCAGTCCGCGGGCGGCATCCTCTTCGAGATGGACGACTTCGAGAACTTCGCCCGCATCGACGCCGCCCTCGCCCGCTCGGCACCGGACCGCGCGGACCCCGTGGACCTGACCCTGGGCACCGGCCGCACCACCCCCGCGCCCGGCTTCCCCGGACCGGGCCGGGCCGAGACCGGCACCCTCAGCGAACACAACCAGCGTGCCTTCTACCGGCGTTGGTCTCAGCTGGTGGGGGAGTTGCCGTGACCGGACCGCAGCACCCGCGCCGCCCGGAGCGGCCCGCCCCGCGCCCGGAAGACCTCGCGGACGGCCCGTTCCCCGACCGCGGCCCCCGCCTCCCCGCCCTCGACGCGGAGATCACCTCCCTCCTGGCCGAGGAGTGCGCCGCCCTGGACGAGGGGGAGTACCGGCGCTGGCTGGACCTGCTCGACCCCGCCTTCCGCTACGAGATCCCCGTACCGCTGCTGCGGGAGGACCCCGCGCTGCCCCGGCACAGCGGGTCGGCCGTGCTGTTCGAGGCCACCAAACGGGTGCTGGAGCTGAAGCTCGGGCGGACCGGGCTCCTCCAGGCGTGGTCGGACCGGCCCGCCACCACCACCCGGCACTTCCTCGGCCCGGTACGGGTGTTCGGCACGCCCGCCCCCGAAGTCGTCCGGGCCGACGCCAATCTGCTGGTCACCGGCGCCCGGGGCGTCGAGCACCCGGTACTCGTCACCGCCGCGCGCCAGGACCTCCTCCGGGAGTGCCGCGGGCGCCGGACGCTGCTGCGCAGGCGTGTCCTGATCGACGTGGAGGTCGCCACCCATGAACAGCTCTCCGTCATCTTCTGATCCCGGCCGCCGCGAGGACGCGCTGCTGTGCCGGGTCTCCGGCGAGTCGGCGTCGGTCGCCGTCCTGCTGCACCCGACCGGCAACGGACGGCGGCTGCGGCTGGTCTCCGAACGCACCGGCCTGAGCACCCTGCTCGACGCCACCGTCCTGGACGCACTGTGCGCCCTGACACCGTCGGCGGCCACCGCGCTGGTGCGCGCCGCCGTGCAGCGGGAGGTACGCGGATGACGGCCGTCGCCTTCGAACACACCGCACCGCCCACCCTCGACGGCGCCCTGCGCGCGCTGGCCGCCCCCGGCCGGACGGCGACACCGCTGGCGGGCGGGCAGAGCCTCGTCCCGCTGCTCATGGCACGGCAGGTCCGCCCGGACGTCGTCGTGGACCTCACCGGGATACCCGGCCTCGCCCGGATCACCGTCGGCCCCGACCGCGTCCGGATCGGCGCGATGACCACCCTGCGCACCCTGGAGCGGCACGCGGAACTCGCCGCCGCGCTGCCCGTACTGGGCCGGGCGGCGGCCGCGGTGGCCCATCCGCACATCCGCCGCCGCGCCACACTGGGCGGGTCCCTGTGCCACGCGGCGCCGGCCGCGGAACTGCCCGCCGTCGCCGTCGCGCTCGGCGCCGAGGTGGTGCTGCGATCGCCGCGGGGCACCCGGTCGGTCCCCGCCGACCGCTTCGCCACCGGCGCCCACGCCACGGTCCGCGCCCCGGACGAGGTGGCGACCGAGATCGCCTTCCCCCGTGCCACGGGACTCACCCACGAGTTCCACGAGCTGTGCGCGCGGGGGGACACCGGCTACCCGGTCGCCGGAGTGTGCCTGGGGCTGCGGAGCGGCGACGGGCGCGTGCGGGCCGCACGGGTGGTGGTCACCGGATGCGGTCACATCCCCGCCCGGCTGCCCGGCGTCGAGGCCCGCCTGACGGGCCGTCCCGTCGCCGGACCGCACCCGGGCCTGATCGCCGCCGTCGTCGCGGAGGCGGCCGGACACCCCGGCCCCCCGGACGGCGCGTACCGCGCCGAGGTGGCCGGCGTCCTGCTGCTGCGGGCCCTGACGGCCCACGCGGAAGGGGCGGCCCGGTGAACGTCCGGAGGATCACGATGCGCGTCAACGGCACCGTCCGCACCGCGGACGCCCCGCACCACACCACACTGGCCGACCATCTGCGCACCGCACTGCGGCTGACCGGCACCCACATCGGCTGCGGCACCGGCGACTGCGGAGCCTGCGTCGTCCTGCTCGACGGCGAGCCGGTCTGCTCCTGCCTGCTGCTCGCGGTGCAGGCCGACGGCCGGGAGGTCGACACCGTCGAGGGCCTCGCGGACGGCGACCGCCCGACCCGGGCCCAGCGCGCCCTCGTCGAGGAACACGGCCTGCAATGCGGCTTCTGCACCCCCGGACTGCTGGTGCGGATGGCCCACGCCGCCCGCCACGGCGGCGGCGAACGCGACGTCCTCGCCGGGCACCTGTGCCGCTGCACCGGATACGAGGGCATCCGCGCGGCCTGGCGCAAGACCGCCGCCGGCCCGGAGGACGACCGGTGACCGCGGCCCACCGCCACATCGGCGCGAGCGTGCCGCCCCGCCACCACGACCGGCTGGTCCGCGGCCACGGCCGCTTCACCGCCGACCTGCGCGCCGACGGCATGCTGTACGCAGCTCTCGTCCGCAGCCCGCTCGCCCACGCCGAGCTCACCGGCTTCGACGCCACCGCCGCCCGCCGCGACCCGCGCTGCGCCCTGGTCCTCGGCCCCGACGACCTCGCGGCCCGCACCGCCGCGATCCCCACGGCCTGGCGGCTGCCCGGCCGGCCCGAGGACACCGTCCCCGTCGTCGTCCGCACCGCCCGCTACGCCGGGCAGCCGCTGGGCGTCGTCGTCGCGGAGACCCCGACCGCGGCGGCGGACCTGGCCGAGGCGGTACGGCTCGGGCTCCGGCCGCTGCCGCCGGTCACCACCGTCGCCGACGCGCTCGCCGAGGGCGCCGCGCCCGTCGTACCCGGCACGACGGGCAACGAGGCCGGGCGCATCCGCTTCGGCTCCCCGCCCGGGGAACTGGCCGCCGCGCTCTCCCGGGCCGCGGTGGTCGTGGAGCGCACGTTCACCCTGCCGCGCCTCCACCACACCCCGCTGGAGCCGCGCGCCGTCCTCGCCGCGTACGACGTGGGCACCGAACTGCTCACCGTCCACGCCTCCACCCAGTCCCCGCACGCGATGCGGCAGGACCTCTGCGCCGTGCTGGGACTGCGCGCGGACCGGGTGCGTGTCATCGCGCCCGACGTGGGCGGCTCGTTCGGCGGCAAGGTCCTGCTCCACCCGGACGAGGCCATGGTCTGCGCCGCGGCCCTCGCCCTCGGCGCCCCGGTGCGCTGGACGGAGTCCCGCGCGGAGAACTTCACCGCCGCCTACCAGGGCCGCGGCCAGCAGGCCACCGCCCGTCTCGCCGTCGCCGCGGACGGGCGGTTCCTCGCCTTCGACGCCGACATCCTCGCCGACCTCGGCGCGTACGCCACCCAGGCGGGCAGCGGCCCGGCGCAGGTGACCGGCCTGACGCTCCAGGGCCCCTACCGCGCGGACGCCGCCGCGGCCACCGTCACCGGCGTCCACACCACCCGCGTCCCGACCGGCGCCTTCCGCGGGTACGGCATGCAGGAGGCGGCCTTCCTCCGCGAACGCCTCATCGACGAAGCGGCCCGCGAACTCGGCCTGCCCGCGACCGAGTTGCGCCTGCGCAACCTGCTTCGCCCCGAGGAGCTGCCGTACACCACCCACACCGGACTCACCTACGACAGCGGCGACTACGGCGCCGCCCTGCGCCGCGCCGCCGCCCTCGCCGACCGGCCGCGCCCACCGGACGCGCCATGGGTGCGCCGGGGCACCGCCGTCGTCGCCGCGGTGGAGATCGGCGCCTTCGCGCCCACCGCCCTGCTGGAGGCGTTCGGCATCGCGTGGAGCGGCTGGGAGGGGGTACGGCTGCGGATCAACCACGACGGGACCGTCACCGTGTACGCGGGCGTGATCGCCGTCGGCCAGGGCATCGAGACGAGCCTGGCGCAGATCGCCGCGGAGGGACTGGGCATCCCCCTGGACTGGGTACGCGTCGAACTCGGCGACACCGACACCGCCCCGCACTCCGACCTGTCCGCCCAGGCGAGCCGGGCGCTGACCCTCGCGGGCGGCGCGCTGATCACCGCCGCGCGACGGCTCGCCGACCGGATGCGGCAGCTCGCCGCCGCCTTCCTGGAGACCGAACCCGAACGGGTCCGCACACGGATCGCGGCCACCGCCGCCCCGTCTTCACCCGACGCCGTCTTCCACACCCCCGACGGCGCCCGCATCGCCTGGCGCGAGGTCGCCCACCGCGGCTACCGGGGCTGGGGACGGCGCCGGAGCACCGACCCGATCCGGCTGGAGGAGTCGGTGGACTTCGATCCGCCGCAGCTCACCTTCGCCCACGGCGCGCACGCCGCCGAGGTCGCGGTCGACCTCGGCACCGGCCGGACCACCGTCACCGGCTACTGGGCCGTGCACGACAGCGGCGTCCTGGTCAACCCGCTGATCGCCCACGGACAGATCGCCGGCGGCATCGCCCAGGGGCTGGGCCAGGCACTCACCGAAGAGGCCACCGTGGACGCCGACGGCCTGCCCACCACCCGGTCGCTGCGCGAGTACACCCTGCCCGCGGCCCCGGACATCCCGGAGGAGTTCGTCATCGAACACACCTCGACCCCCAGCACGGTGATCCCCGGCGGATTCAAGGGACTCGGCGAGGGCGGCACCCTCCTGCCGCCCGCGGCGGTGGCCTGCGCGCTCGCCGCAGCGGTCCCCGAGATCGCCCACACCCTCACCTCGCTCCCGCTCACCCCGCCGCGCGTGCGCGCGGCACTGCGGGCGGCGGGCCTCACGGCGGAAGGCGGCATCCGATGAACACCGCGCACACGATGACGGTGCGGCAGGCGGTCTTCGACCTGCTGCGCGCCGAGGGCATGACCACCGTCTTCGGCAACCCCGGGTCGCTGGAGTTGCCCATGCTCCGCGACTTCCCCGCCGACTTCCGCTACGTCCTCGGGCTCCAGGAGTCCGTGGTGGTGGCGATGGCCGACGGATACGCGCAGGCCACCCACCGCCCCGCGCTGGTCAACCTGCACTCGGCGGCCGGGGTCGGGCACGCGATGGGCGCGCTGTTCACCGCCCGCCGCAACCGCACGCCGCTGGTGGTCGTCGCGGGCCAGCAGGCCCGCTCGCTGCTGGAGGGCCACCCCTACCTGCTGTCGGAGGACGCGGTCACCCTGCCCCGCCCGTACGTCAAGCTCAGCCGCGAGCCCGCCCGCGCCGAGGACGTCCCGGCGGCCCTCGCCCGCGCCCGGCACCTCGCCACCGCCCCGCCGGCCGGGCCGGTGCTCGTCTCCGTCCCCAGCGACGACTGGGACCGCCCCGCCGAACCCGTCGCGCCACGACGGGTCAGCACCACCGTGGCCGCGGATCCCGCCCTGCTCGCCACCGTCGGCGAGGCCCTGGCGGGGGCCCGGTCGCCCGTGCTGCTCGCGGGCGCCGGGGTCGACCGGGAGGGGGCCGTACCCGACCTCGTGGCGCTGGCCGAGGCGCACCGCGCGCCGGTCTGGGCGGAGCCGATGTCCCACCGCTGCGCCTTCCCCGAGGAACACCCGCTGTTCGCCGGTTTCCTGCCGCCGGTACGCGAGGAGATCGTGCGCACCCTGGCGGCCCACGACCTGGTGCTGTCGGTGGGCGCGCCGGTCTTCACCTACCACGTCCCCGGCCGCGGCCCGCACCTCCCGCCCGGCGCGGAACTCTGCCTTCTCACCGACGACCCCGAACAGGCGGCCTGGTGCCCCGGCGGCACGGCCGTCCTCACCGGACTGGCCCCCGCGCTGCGCGCCCTCGCCGCCCACCCGCCCCGGACGCCGCGCACCACGCCGCCCGCCCGCCGCCGCCCCGCGCCGCCCACCCCCTCCGCGACCGGGATCACCCAGGCCCACCTGGTGCACGCCCTCGCCGGGGAACGCCCCGACGGCTGCGTCCTGGTGGAGGAGGCCCCCGGGACACGGCCGCTGATGTGCGCGCACCTGCCCAACCCGGGCCCGGAGAGCTTCTACACCACCGCCAGCGGCGCGCTCGGCCACGGCCTCCCCGCGGCGGTCGGCCAGGCGCTGGGCCGTCCCGGCACCCGGGTGCTCGCCGTGGTCGGCGACGGCTCCGCCATGTACGCCGTCCAGGCCCTCTGGTCGGCCGCCCGGCTGCGCCTGCCCCTCACCGTCGTCGTGGTGAACAACCGCCGCTACGCCACGGTGGACGCCTTCGCCGAGCGGTTCGGCATGGCGAGGCCGGTCGGCACCGACCTCGACGGGCTGGACTTCGTCGCCCTCGCCACCGGCCAGGGATGCGCCGCCGCGCGGGTCGAGGCCCCCGGCGACCTCGTCCCCGCGCTGAGCACCGCCCTGACCGCCACCGGCCCCTACCTGCTCGACGTGGTGGTCGAGGAGTGAGCGGTGGCCCGGGGGAGGCCCGTGACGTCCCGCCGTCCGCCCGGAGGACGAGGCGGGCGGGACGTCACGGACCCGCCCTACCGCACGGCCAGCCCGCCGTCGGGCCGCAGCACCTCGCCGGTCATCCCCGCCGCCTCGGGGGACGCCAGGAAGCGGTAGAGCGGCGCGATCCGCTCGGCGCTGAGCATCACGCCCAGCGGGTTGAACTCCCGTACCTTGGCGGCGATGTCACCGGCGTCGGCGAAGACGGGACGGCCGTCCACGGTCCGCAGCCCGGTCACGACGCCGCCCGGGGCCACCGCGTTGACCCGCACCGCGGGCGCGAGGTCGGCGGCCAGGTGGCGCACCACCCCCAGCGCCGCGTGCTTGGCGGCGGCGTACGCCAGGCCCGCGCCGTTGCCGCGGACGAGGAAGGACGCGTCGGAGAGGGTGAAGACCATCGCGCCCCCGCTGTCGGTGAGCGGTCCGGCGGCGGCCCGCGCGCCGAGCAGATAGCCGACCACGTTGACGTCCAGGACGTGCCCGGCGAGCGCGGAGAGCGCGGCGCCGTCGAGGTCGCGCACCCCGGCCCCGCCGTCGTGCACCCCGGCGTTGCCGACGAAGAGGTCCAGCCGCCCGAAGCGGGACAGGGCGACCTTCACCACCGTGTCGTTCGCCTCGGGGTCGCGTACGTCACCGGTCACCCACCGCACCCGGTCACCGGCCGGTTCCTCGGGGGCGCCGCGGTCGAGCACCACGACGCGGTAGCCGTGCGCCGCCAGATCGGCCACCACGGCGCGGCCGATGCCGGACGCGCCGCCCGTCACCACGGCGACGGGCCCCCCTTCCGCCCCCGGGCCGCCGTGCGGCTCCGTCCGTCCGCCTTCATCCGCTGTCAATTCGCCCTCTCCCTCCGCTCGTCGCGTGCTCCGATCGACCGCTCCCCGCCCGGTCACACCGGCGGCGGCTGCCACAGTCCGGTGTCCGGGCAGCCCCGCAGGCTCGCCGAGACCGCGTCGTCACGGGGCGACGCCACGCCCCAGGTGTCGCTGGTCTGGGCGTTGGCGGGGTAGACGCGGGGCGTCCACGTGTGGTCCGGGTCGATTCGCTGCATTCCCGTCGTGTATTCGGCGACGAACCGGGAAGTCGGCTCCTGGAAATAGGTGAAGGTGTTCATCCCGACCCCGTGCCGTCCAGGACCCCACAGTGGCGCGTAGCCCTTTTTCGTCATGGTGCCGGTCGCCCGCATGAATTCGTCGATCCCGCGTAATTCGAAGGCGACGTGATTCAGTGAAACATGCGGGGCCCGGGTGAAAGCGAGCATATGGTGGGCCGGGCCGGAGCGGAGGAATACCATGATGTCCTCCACCCAGTCGGTGACCTGGAGGTCGAAAACCGAGCGGTAGAACGCCAGGGCGGCCGGCATATCGGCCGAGTTGAGCACGACATGGCTGATGCCGGTCGGTCGGCTCTCGCCCGCCTCGACGGGCCGAAACGCCCGCACCGCCGCCCCGCAGGCCACCTCGACCGTACGGCCCTCGCAGTCGAGGCACCGGAAACCGTAGCCGCCACCCACGTCGTCGCAGGTGGCGGGCGTGGTGAGGAGACGGCCTCGCGGGTGGGCGGCGACCCGTTCGGCGATCTCGTCCACGGCGCGTTCGTCGGTCGCGGCCAGACACAGCAGGTCCACCCGCGGTGCGGCGGTGGCCCGCAGCCGCAGGACGTGGCTGTCCTGGCAACCGGCCCCGAGGAATACCCGATCGGTATCGGTGCCGACGAGATCCAGCTGCCAGTGTTTCTCAAAGAATTCCCGGGCGGCGCTCAGGTCGGGTACGCCGAGTGCCACACTCCGGACATGGGTGATCATCGCAAATGCGCCCCCAGACTGTATCGGGTGGTTTCGATATGAGAGTACCGGCGCCCCGGGGAAAGGGAACATCTGATTCGGCCCTTCTGTGCGCGTCCCCCGTCTTTTCGGAACAGGGCGAGCGGGCCCTCGCGGCACCCTGAATTACCGTTACCGGCACGGCGTTCGGGCACGGCGCGGGGGCCGGCGCCTCGCGTAAGGGGCCGTGACTCCGGTGCCGCAGAACGCGGGAGGCGGTGGCCGCGGCCACCGCCTCCCTGTCGTCCTGACCCGGGGTCAGCTCTCCGCCGACCGGCTCCGGGACGGGAGCAGGTAGCTCAGCGCGAAGGTGACGGCGAGCAGCGCGACGCTGATCCACATGGTGGTGGCGAACGCCGGGCCCGCGTCCCGGGCGAGTTGATGGGTGCGGTCGGGCTGCGGGTGGAAGTAGAGGGTCCCGAAGAGGGCGACGCCGAGGGAGGCGGCGACCTGGATGACCGTGTTGAACAGCCCGGACCCGCTGCCCACATGCCGCTCGGGGACGTCCTGGAGGGTGAGCTGGGCCAGCGGCGCCACGGCCAGACCCGCGCCGGAACCGGCGACGAACACACCGGGTACGAACGCCGCCCACGGGGTGTCAGGGGTGGCCGCGTGCGCGGTGGCGCCGAGGACGCCCAGCCCCGCGGCCATGACGACGAGGCCGATCTGCACGGTCCCGCGGCCGATGCGCGGCATGAGGACGGTGGCGCCGAGCGTGGCGAAGCCCGCGTTGGCGACCGGCCAGGCCAGCATCAGCACACCGACCGTCAGCGGGGTGAACCCCAGTGCGGCCTGGAGGAGTTGGAGCAGGGTGAAGAAGAATCCCATCATCGGCAGGAAGATCAGGAACTCGACCAGCAGTCCGCCGCCGACCGAGGGGATACGCAGCAGCGAGACCTCCACCAGCGGCGACCGGTCCGCGGCCGAGAGCGCGCGCTGAGCGCGGTGGAAGAGCGCCAGGGTGAGCACACCGAGGGCGAACGCGGCGTAGGACCACGCGGGCCAGGTGCCGCGGTCGCTGGCGAGCGTCAGCGGGTAGAGCAGGAGCAGCAGCCCGATCCCGGAGAGGACGACACCGGGCAGGTCGAGGCGGGGCCGCGTGGTGGCGCGGGCCTCGGGCAGGACGCGCCAGGCGGCGAACACCGCCACGACACCGACCGGGACATTGATCAGGAAGACCGCACGCCAGCCGAGGCCCGGCAGGCTCGACTCCAGCAACAGGGCACCCAGGATGGGACCGAGGGCGGCGGCGAGGCTGGAGAGCGAGGAGAACGCGGCCATGGCCCGACCACGCTCGTGCGGTGCGTACAGCAGCTGGACCTGGGAGAGGACCTGCGGGATCATCGCCGCCCCGAACAGTCCCTGGAGGACGCGGGCGGCGACCAGCAGCCCGGGTGTGGGGGCGGCGCCGCACAGTGCGGAGGCGGCCGTGAACCCGGCCATGCCGATGAGGAAGACGCGCTTGTAGCCGTAGAGGTCGCCCAGCCGGGCGCCGGTGACGACGCCCAGGGCGAAGGCCAGCGTGTAACCGGCGAGCACCCATTCGATCTGGGCGGCGGAGGCGCCCAGATCGGTGCGGATGGTCGGGAGCGCGATGTTGGCGATCGTCGCGTCCAGCAGGTCCATGAAAGCGGCCAGCAGCACGATGATCAGCGTGAGGGTGCGCCGGCGTCCGGCGGGAGCCGGCCGGGTCGGGGCGGATGTGGTGACGGACAACGTGGTGCCCTTCGGAATGTCGCAGAGATCGGTGGAATGGCGGCACGTCCGCGGTGCGCGGTCGTGCCGCAGGGGGCGGGGCGGCCCGCAGGCCCCCGCCCGCGAGGGCCGAACCGTCGAACGGGTCCGGCCGGGAGGAGCCGGTGGTCAGTCAGGGACGACCGGCCGCCCGCGCGGCGCCGCAACGACGCTCGGGCAACAGGAGGAAGGGGGCTTCGGCCGGCACATGGCCGCGCGCGGCCCGACGTGAGGAGTCATCACGAGGAAACGCTCCGAGAGGCGAAAAGGACACACTTGTGGCGTGAAAGCGGGTCCGCAGCTAGGAAACTCGGGGCGTAGACACGCCTCTACGGTAGCCGACCGCCGCCCGGAGCGGCCCGTTGCCACCCACATCGGCACCGCCGGTCCCCGCACCGACGCCGCCCGGTCCGGGGCGGGGGCCGTACTTGAGGACGGGCGCGGATCCTTGCGGCTCACTGCCGTGACGTGCGGCCCGGCGCGCCCCTTCGGGTGCTCAGCGGCGTCCCGGCCCAGCGCTGCCCGCAGCCGGCCGGAGGCTGGGCGGCCCGTACCCGAGTCGGTCGGTGGGGGCGCGCTCACCCGGCCCGCGGGTGGCGACCAGAGATCACGGCGCCGCCGGGGGGCGCCGGGAAAAGGGCAGGCGCGTGCCGACGGGGCGTTGGCAGGATGTCCGCGCTCCGTACCCGAGGGAAAGGACCCCACGACCGTGGCTCGTGCCATCACCCTGATCCGATCCGCTTCCCTGTCCGACGTCGCCGAGTACGCCTACGCGGCCACGGCGCCCGCCGACTCGCGCCTGATCTTCCTCGCCGGGGCGTGCCCCCTCAACCGTGACGGCTCGACGGCGGCGATCGGGGACTACGCGGGTCAGGCGCGGAAGGCCGTCGAGAACATGCGGGCGGCCCTCGCTGCCTCCGGCGCCTCCCTCCAGGACGTCATCAGCACAAGGGTTCTTGTCGCATCCGACCGGCGGGAGGACCTGGTGGCAGCCTGGGCGGTGGTCCGGGACTCGTTCGCCGATCACGACGTTCCCAGCACCTTGATGGGCGTCACGGTGCTGGGCTACGAGGACCAACTCGTCGAGATCGAGGCGGTGGCCGCCGTACTCGACGCCTGAGGGGCGTCGGCCCGCCACAGGGCCCGCGGGGAGAGGCCGGCCGGTCCTGGTGGGCTCCTCGTCCGTGCCTCGGCGACCGGTGACACCCGCTCCCGCGCCCGGCGAGGGGAGAGGGGCGCGCCGCGCCGGGG
Source organism: Streptomyces sp. NPDC027185 (assembly GCF_055567035.1). Taxonomy (NCBI): domain Bacteria; kingdom Bacillati; phylum Actinomycetota; class Actinomycetes; order Kitasatosporales; family Streptomycetaceae; genus Streptomyces; species Streptomyces sp. NPDC027185. The sequence goes on from NZ_JBVHRF010000003.1 coordinate 711,674, forward strand.
GCCGGCGCTGCTCAGCCGCGTGGGGAGATGCCGAGCGCGGCGCGGGACGCGACGGGCCGAGACATCTCCGTCACCTGATGCGCACCGAACATCCACACCTGCCTGACAAACTACGCGGGCTCCGCCGCGTCGGCGGACCATTCACCACCTAGCAAGGGCTTGACACATGCACAAGGCACGTATCGCACTGACGGCCGTTCTGATCACGACGCTCGGCCTCGGACTCACGGCGTGCGGCGGCGACACGGAGACGACGGGCAAGGAGTCGCCGGCGACGAAGGCGGCCGGGGCGGAGAAGGAGAGCCCGAGCGCCGACAGCGGCAAGAACGAGGGCGGCGACGCCCGGCCCGCGGGCGAGGTCACCGCGCCGGGCACCGGGCTCAAGGTCGGCGACAAGGCGGTCCTGCCCTTCGAATACGCCAAGAAGAAGGGCACCCTCGCCGTCACCGTCACGGCGATCGACAAGGGCACGGCGGCCGACCTGTCCCGGTTCGGCGAGCGGGCGAAGAGCCTGACGCCGTACTTCATCAAGATGAAGGTGGAGAACGTCGGCGACACCGACCTCCCGCGCGCGTACGTGAAGCTGCGGGGCCTTCTCGACGGCGGCCGGAGCACGGGCGTCTCGCTGATCGGTGACATCCCGGGCAAGTGCGACAAGGAATCCGCGCCCGCCGAGTTCGGCAAGGGAGTGTCGTTCGAGACCTGCTCGCTCGCCGCGTCGCGCGATGGCGACGTCACGGGCGCCGAATTCGACGAGGGCGACGCGTACAGCGACAAGCCGGTCGTCTGGACCGCCGGCTGATCCCTCACCGGCGTCCCCGCGCCTGAGCCCCTCGGAGGCGGGCCCGTTTGGGCCCTCCGGGGGGCTCAGAGGCGAGTTCGGCGGTTCTCACGGGCGAGTTGGCCTACCCGCCCTCCCCGCGGGCGCTCGGTGCCCGCCGGCCGCGGTGGAGAGGGTGAAGCCGTGGTAGCCGTCCCGGGCGGCGGCGTCGCACTCGGCCCGGTACCGGTCGGCGCCGCCCGTATAGGCGAGGAACACCCGGGGTTTGCCCGGTACGTTCGCCCCCGTGTACCAGGAGGCGACGGCGGGATAGAGGGTGCGGGAGGCGAGGTCGGCGACGTGGGCGCACCAGTCGTCCTCGGCGCGCGAGGTGGCGTCGATCTCCGTGGCACCCACCCGCCGCAGGTGGGCGATGCACTCGGTGATCCACTCCACATGCTGCTCGATGGACACCACCGCGTTGCTGAGCACCGAAGGGCTGAGCGGGCCGAGGACGGTGAAGAGGTTGGGGAACCCGGCGGAGAGCAGACCGAGGTGGTTCCGGGGGCCTTCGGCCCACTTCTCCTTCAGGGTGGTGCCGCCCTTGCCGACGATGTCCACGGCGACCTGTGAGCCGGTGAGGGCGTCGAAACCGGTGGCGAAGACCAGGACGTCGACGGGGTGTTCCCGCTCCGTGGTCCGGATGCCGGCCGGTGTGATCTCCACGATCGGGGTCCTGTTGAGGTCCACGACACCGACGTGCGGCTTGTTGTAGGTGGCGTAGTAGCCGGTGTCCAGGCAGGGGCGCTTGGTGCCGAACGGGAAGGTGCGCGGGGAGAGCGTCTCGGCCGTCTCCGGGTCGGTGACGATCGACCGGATCTTGGCGCGGACGAACTCGGCGACGGTCTCGTTGGCGGCGCGGTCGGCGAGGATGTCGGTGTAGGTGCGCAGCAGGCCGCTGAGCACGCCGGAGTCCCAGCCCGTCTCGTACGCGGCGGTGCGCTCGGCGTCGTCCGCCTCCAGGGCCGACCGGGTCGGCGGCTCGAAGACGGTGCCCCCGCGTGAGGCCCGCTGAGCGGCGCGGAACTGTGGGTAGCGGGCCTTGAGTTCGGCTTGCTCCGCTGCGGACAGCGGGCGGTTTCTGGCGGGCAGGGCGTAGACCGGGGTGCGCTGGAAGACGGTGAGTTCGGCGGCCTGCTCGGCGAGGAGCGGTATCGCCTGGACGCCGGAGCATCCGGTCCCGATCACCGCGACCCGGCTGCCGGTGAGGTCGACGTCCTCGTGCGGCCAGTCCGCGGTGTGCAGGGCCCGGCCCGCGAACGTGCCGGCCCCGGGTATGTCCGGTTTCTTGACGGCGGACATACAGCCCGTGGCCAGTACGACGAACCGGCTGGTGACCGTCGCCCCGGTGTCGGTGGTGACCTGCCAGCTGTGTGCCTCCTCGTCGTACACCGCCCCGGTCACGCGGGTGCGCAGGATGATGTCCTTGCGCAGGTCGAAGCGGTCGGCGACGTGATGGAGGTAGCGGAGGATCTCCGGCTGTGTCGCGTACCGCTCGCTCCACTCCCACTCCTGGTCCAGTTCGGGTGAGAAGGAGAACGAGTAGGCGGTGCTCTCGATGTCGCAGTGGGCCCCGGGGTAGCGGTTCCGGTACCACGTACCGCCGATGTCGTCACACGCCTCGTACACCCGTGTGCGCAGGCCCAGTTCGCGCAGCCGGTGCAGTTGGTAGAGACCGGCGAAGCCGGCTCCGACGACGACGGCGTCGAGTTGCGGGGTGCGGCGGGCGGACGGGGCGGGGTGCCGCGGGGCGGTGTGCATCCGTTCTCCTGACAGGTGTTCTCGCGCTGGGTGGTGCGGGATGGACGGGCAAGGGCATCCTGATCCACCACGCGGCCTTCCGGGAAGAGCGTTCGCCGCGCCGCCCCTGCGCGAGGACCGCGGTGAGGCCGAGGCCGGGCCGCGCAGTGAACTGCCGAAGCCGGTCACCGCGGCCGGTATCGGAGGTGATTTTCTCCGCCTCAACCGGAGTTCTTGCAATGGAACCATTTGATGAAGTGCACCGCAGTGCCCTTGCTGTAGGACCAGGTGTCTCCTTTCCGGATGGGGACGGTGTAACTGCTCCACTCGTTGAATCCGATTCTCGCTCCCTCTCCCCATCCGTTGACCAGGATCGAACCCGACTGGCCTTCTACGGTCTGGATGTAGAGGAAGCCGTCCGTCTCGGCGGGTCCGAGCCATTTGAGGTCCACGGAAAAGGGCGGGTGGAACAGCGTGAAGAGCGTGACCGTGCCGTCGACCCGCAGGTTCCTGGGCGCCTTCACTCCGTCGAAGTCACTGGTGGTGAGCTTGGTGACACCCCCTTGGCTGACGGTCAGGTCGGCCGCCGCTGTCACCAGTCCCTTGAAGACGCCGGTCCCGTCGACGGTCAGACCGCCTTCTGCGTCGACTTCCTTCTTGAAAGTCGCCTTCTTCTCGCACGTCAAGGTTCCGGTGGTGAGAACACCTTTTTCGAGGTCGAAGCCGGCCGATTCCCCTTCGAGGGACAGGGGCGGGTCCAGGCGGTACGCACGGAGCGTCCTGGCCGTGATCTCCTTGCCGCCGGCGTCGATTCCTTCCCTCGCCCGGATTTCTCCCGTGCTGGTGAGTCCGGTGAATTCGGGGTTCTTGACGGTGGCGGTGGTGCTCAGATGGTAGGTGCTGTTGCCGATGGTGTAGGTGAGGACGAAGGTGGTGTCCCGACGGAGCTTGTAGGTGAGGGGCCCGCCCGGCTCCGTTTCCACCTCTTCCGCGCCGCTTCCGGCGAGCACCTTGTACGCGAGGGTGCTCGGTCCGCGCCAGTGGAGGGTGACCTCCTGACCGCATGCGACGTCGGGGGCTCCTTCCACGGCGCCGCTTCTGGGCTTGGCGTAGAAATCGCGGACCACATTGGCAGGCAGTTCGGGCGTGGGGAATTTAGGGATCTTGTGGGAGGTGAATCTGGGGCTCTCGGGCCAATTCCCCTGGTCCATGGTGGACGTCTCGCGGATCTCGATGCGCGCGGTGCCGGGGAACCTGCTGATGCTCAGGTCGGTGAGGACGAACGTCACGCCCGTCTCGTCGATGGGGACGATCTCGCTCTTGGGAACGGCACGGAACTTGGCGTAATCGCCCGCCGGGAGGGCGGTGTGGACATCGTCCGTGAGGCGCGTGACGGTCCAGGTGTCCGTGGTTTCTCTGCCGTGCCCGCTCCTCTCCCGCAGCAGGCTCTGGGCGTAGTCGCCGATGGGCAGGTGGAAGAGGATCTCGCGGCAGTAGACGGTGCTGCCACCGCCGTTGGAGACGGTGACGGTCAGTGTGGTCGGCGGGGTCGTGCTGTCGACGGCGGCGTAGAGGGGATAGGGGTCGCTGATGACGGCGTAGTCCAGCAGGGCAGAGCTGACGGCGTCGATCACGGTCACCGCGGTTCTCCTTCGCAGGTCGGGCGCGTTCAAAGGGTGCCGAAACCGCCGGTGAGGCGGAGGTACCCGGTGCGCACCGTGGGGTCGTCCTCGTCGAGGCGGGCGTTCTGGTCCGGTTCGACGAGAGGCAGATCGCTCCAGACGGGGGTGGCCGGGTCGCTGCCGTCCGGCTGCGGCAGGACGAGTTCGGACCAGTTCCAGGTGCCGCGCGGGGTGGTGGGGTGGGCGACGGCGAGCGCGGTGGTGAACCGCGGACCCGGTTGCCCGGGAGGTGTGGTCGCGGGAATGGCGCGTTGGGCCGCCAGGACCGGGCTCAGGCGCAGGGAGACGGCCATCGCGGCCATGGCGGTGCGGGTGAAGCGGGTGGGGAGCCGCAGGGTGGTGACCGGAAGCAGATCGGTGGTGGCGTGGACGGCGGCCTGGGGGTCGAGCAGGAGGGTCAGATGCGCCCGGGTGAGGGAGTCGGCGGGCAGCCGGGGCCAGTTGTCCTTGCCGATCGTCTCGACGTAGCCGGTGGGCCGGGGGGTGTCCGGTGCGGTGGTGGCGTAGAAGGTGGTGTAGTCGTCGCCGTGGAAGTAGCCGATGAGCCCGTCGCCGCGTTGTCCGGCGTTGCCGAGCCGGACGGGCCAGCGGTACCCGAGGTGCTCGCGCTCCGGAGGGATGGGCTCGGTGACGGGCGCGGTGAGGCTGCGCCAGTCGAGGGCGTACTGCCATCCGGGGTCGCTGAGGGGCGGCCCGTCGAGTTCGAAGCCGAGACGGGAGCGGACCAGGGCCATGGGGCGGCCCAGGAGCGTGCCGAGGACGTCGTCGCCGTAGGGGTTGCCCGGGTCGATGCCGGTCAGGGCCCGGTCGGTGGTCGACAGCAGGTCCATGAACGCGCCGGCGCCGCGTGCGGACAGGGCCGTGGCGAACCGGTACAGGTGCGGTCTGCGGGTGCGCAGCTGTTCAAGGGTGTGGGTGCCGGAGTGCGGCAGCGCGTTCCAGCTCACGACGAGGCCGGTGCCGCTCCTGCGTCTGAGGGCGAGCTCGCCGAGGGGCGCGCCGGTGGGGGCGTAGCACAGCAGGGACCGGTCGACGTAGCTGGGGATGATCCAGGCGCAGACGGGGGTGGTCCCGGCGGTGAGGTCGACGAGGTGGTGGTCGTTGTGCTCGTTGACGAACGCGAGGTTCAGGCGGGCGGGTTGCAGCAGGCGCGGGGCGAGTTGGGCCCGCTCCGTGAGGGTGGTGGTGCCCTTCTGGGTGAGGCTCGGGGCGACGATCGGTTCGTTGGTGTTGTTGGAGAGGTAGATGTCGAAAGCCTGGCCGAACTCGTCGACGACGCAGAGGTTGAGGAAGCTGATGTGTCCGCCGCGGATCTGGGTGAAGCCCGAGGGCTGCCATGCGTTGCCGAAGGGTTTGGGCAGGGGGCCGGGGTTGGGCAGGTGGCCGCATGCGTCGCCGACGAGACGGCCGATGGTGCCGGGCGGGGCGAGGTTGGGGCCGGCGTCCCGGTTGGCGAAGGAGTCGGTGAGCCCGTCCAGTTCCTGGGAGAGGAGGTCGTCCTCCTCGGCCTTTCCGGCCGCGGTGGCGAAGGCGTCGGCGAGGGGGCCGTCGTAGTCGCCCGCGAGTCGGGTGAGCTGGGCGGCGGTGGTGTACGGGGGCAGGGGGATGAGGAAACGGCGCCCCGTCACCTGGCCCGCGTCCACGGATCTTTCGCGGGCCAGCCGGTAGCGTGTGCCGTCGAATTCCCAGTTCGGCTCGGTGAGGGTTCCGTAGCCGATTTTTTTGTGGGCGACCTTCCACTGGAACAGCAGCGGCTTCCACGGCTGATGCCAGGCTGCGGGGCGGACCCCGGCCGGGACGCCGCCCCGGGGGTGGCCGAGGACGTGGAGGAACTCGGCGAGCAGCGGGGCCACGAGCGGGGGCAGCCCGGTGGAGCTTGTGAGCTTGAGGTGCTCGAACTCCTTCGGGAGCGGGGTCTCGGGGGTGATGCCGCCGGTGAGTTGAGTGGGCATACGGCAGTGCAGGGGGCCGGTGCCGTCCAGCGGCGGGTGGGGTTTGCCGCTGTTGGCACCGGAGATCACCACGGCGGGATCGGTGGACTGCCAGAACGGTGGCAACGCCTCACGGCGCAGCTCGTGGTGGTCGGGCAGGGGCCGCTCTGCGAGATATGCGGCGATGGACTCCTGGAGGTCCTCGCCGGAGTCGTGCGGGATCTTCTTGCGGAGCCCGTCGAGTTCTTCGAGGCGGCGGGCCACTTCGGCGGCCAGGCCGTCGGGGTTGGCCGGGTCGATCTCCGCCCGTAGTCGTTCGCGCTGGTACTGCGGGGGGATGCGGGGCAGGCCGTGCATCCACCACAGCGCGTACAGGCGCCATTGCAGCGCGGCGAGGGTCCGTGCGGCCTTGTCGTAGGCGGCTTGGTCGGTGTTGAGGGTGGCCAGCATCCGCTCGTGTTGCCGGGCGACGCCGGACCAGGTGACGGATTCCTCCCGGCCGCTGGTGTTGCCCGCTTCGGCGGTGTTGACGATGCGCCATACGTGGCCGCCGGGGAGTTTCCCGAACCAGCTGCGGTGCGTCTCCTGGGAGGCGGTGATCGGTCCGTCGGGCTCGTCGAGGGTGTCGACCAGTCCCTTTCCCAAGGCGTGCAGCAGCCCCGCCTCAAGGCTGCCGGGTCCGGCGAGGCCGTCGGGGACCGGCAGGCTGTGCAGGGCGGCGTTGGCCTCGTCCGTGCTGCTGCCGACCGCGACCTTGACCTGCGTGAGGTCCGTGGGGCGGTTCGAGGCGGGGGGCCGGTGCCTGCCCGGGTCCCAGTCGACGCCCTTGATCCGGCCGCAGCAGAGGGTGGACGCCGGCCGCCAGTTCTCCGGCCGGTCCGTGACCGTCCACCTCAGGTCGGTCAGCACGCTGTCCACGGTCGCACCGGGTTCCTTCAGCAGGCGGGTGAGTTCTTCCTGCCCGGCGTCGGAATGCCAGCCGAGGACCTGGTAGTCGATGCCGGTCTTGTCGACCCCCGTGAGGGTGTCGTGGAGGCTGAAGACGTGGTGGTGGTAGGGCTGGAAGGCGTGGAAGGTGACCAGACCCGGCCCGACCGCGGTCAGGAACAGCTCCCTGCGGCGCGGCTCGGTCGTAGCCGGTTCCGTCCACGCCTCTCCCCGCTCGCCGATGTCGCTGCGGCAGCCGATCCGGGTGACGATGATCGTGGAGCGGTAGGGCGTCCGCTCGGGGTCGGTGACTCCTGGCCTCACGGGATGGATGAAGCGGGAGGTGCCCGCGGTCGGGTCGAGGAAGTCGCTCTCGACGATCCATCCGGTCGTGTGCTCACGCGAGTTCTTGACGTGACGGACGACCAGCCAGCGGTTGGGTACCAGCGGGAACTGCGGGGGGCCGTCCGCGGTGCGGGAGGCGCCGTGGCGGAGGGCCTCGGGCACGGACCAGCGCACGTAGACGCCGTCGTGCTTGCGGTACGCGTCGTCGCCGTTCCAGGCGTCCTCGCTCTCGAACGGCCGTGGTTCCGGGGAGAGGTTGTAGCGCAGGAGGTTGAAGTTGCTCTGCCAGCGGCGGAATCCTTGTTTGCGGACGCTCCGATCGACGACCAGGGCGTCCAGTTGCACCGGGACGATCAGCGTGTTCGCGGCGGTGGGCTCAGTCATCGTGCTCGTCTTTCTGCGCGGGCGCGGTGAACGGTGCGTCGGTGCGGAAGGTGCGGCGCTGGGCGTTGTTCATCATCTGGATGGCGAACTCGCTCACGGTCAGCTCGTCCTTGCCCAGCACTTCTGCGAGGTCATCGGCGAGTGCGGCGATCTTCATGACGTTCTCGCCCCGAGGACGGCGGTAGCGGTCCAGCCCGCCGCCTTCCGGGAACTGCACTCCGGTGTCCCGTCCGAGATCGAGCGGGTCCAGGGACCGCAGGCGGATGACACCCCTGCTGATCGGGGAGTGGTCGCGGTCGCGGGACGGTCGGACGTATTCGTCGATGCCGAAGTGCACACCCTGCTGAGGTTCGGCCAGTTCGACCCGGCCCGGTACCCCTTCGATCACGACGAGGAGGACGTCGTCGGCCAGGTGCTCGCGGCGCACCACGGGCAGCGTCTTCTCCCCGTCCGCGCCCTGGGCCTCGGCGTAGGGGCGCACCTCCAGCGCGGGCCAGGCGGCGGCCAGGCGGGAGCGGATGAGTACGCCGGTCAGCGCGGTGCCGGGAGCGGTCAGGGCCGGGTCCGTGCCGAAGACGACCTCGTTGGCCGCGTGGTCGAAGCGGTGCGCCAGGCCCACGCTCAGCGCCCCCTCGGCCAGGGCCCTGGTCCAGGCCGGATCGACGTGGAAGAACCGCAGGCTCTCAGCGGGAAGCATCCGCGCGTCGGGCACCAGGTGGCCGAAGGGAACGCCGGCCAGGTACCTGCGGTCGGCGAGCCACCGGCGGACGGCCAGCAGATCATCGTCGGGTGTGGGAAGACGCGACGACCCGTCGCCCGTCGCACCGGTCAGCGGGGCCGAGGCGTGGCGCAGCCGGTCGAGCAGTCCGGGGTCGTCGCGAAGGCGCTCGACCGTCAGACCGGCGGCCGCCGGCGGGACGGCCGGGTCGGGCAGGGGGGTCGCCGACGCGAGCGCCGCCCACTCCGGGCCGGTGGCCGGGGCACGGCCGGTGACCCACTCCTCAAGACGTCGGCGGGCACCGCCCTCCCACCGGCCCTGCCCGTCCGGGCGGTCGGCTTCCTCTTCGAGCGCGCGGGCGAGCTGGGGACGGAGTTTGCCGCGCAGGCGCAGCAGCGCGGCGCACAGCTCCCGGTCGGCCATGGCCAAGGAGCGGCCGGCGGTGAAGGCGGCGGCCAGGCTCACGTCGAGGATGCCGTACCGCGGCAGGTGGAGGACCGCCTCGGCCGCGCACCGCCGCAGCGGCACCGGACGCTCCTCGCCGGAGCCGGGGGGCCGCTCGGGCGGGGCGGGGACGAACGGGCCGCGGTACCAGGCGAAGGTCAGCCGGCCCTCCTCGGTACGGAAGGACACCGGGAGATATCCGGCAGCGAGCCGTTGAACGACCTCGTGCTGTTCGGGCCCGGCCACCGCCTGCGCGCCCCGCGGTACGCGCAGCAACAGGCCTCTGCCGCCGGGCCCCTGCTGGTCGACGAAGTTGCGGGTCAGGGCGGCGAAGCCGGGTGAGAGGCCGGGCAGGGTCTCGAAGGTCCAGCGGTACAGCGAGACCAGGCGCAGTTTCTCCCCGCCGTTCTGGTCCTGCCGGGCCCGCGGGGCATCGGTGTCGTCGGGGAGGTCCTCGATCCGGCCCTCCAACGACACCAGGTGGGCGACGTACCGGCCTCCGGCCGCCCGGGGGATCCGGTTGCCCATCACGACCGCGTAGTCACCGACCTTGATCAGGTCGTGGTCCACGGTGACCTGCTGGTGCTCCTCCTTGACCAGGCGCAGATGCGTCAGATAGGCAAGCTCCCGCTTGGTGGGCGCCAGTGTGCGGAACTGGTCGCGGGTGACGGTGATCGCGCGGTAGAGCCGGCCCTGTTCGTCCTCAGGGACGGGCGCCCGGGGGTTGAAAGGGACGGCCACACCGTCCTCACCGACGGCCCGATCCGCAGTGACGCGATGCTGTTCCGTCACTCCCATGCACTCCGGGTCGCCTTCGAGTTCCTTCTCCCCGAAGACCAGCAGTGCCACCCACGGCAGCCGACCGTTGTCCGCCCTCCGGAACTCGGCATCCTCACGCTCCCAGGGCAAGGTGGGGCGGGTGAGGGTGACGTGCGGCAGAACCCGGCCGTAGAAGCCGGTCTCCCCGTCCGGCGGGTAGGCGCCGTGCACCCACTCGGGCTCGATGGTGTACCGGGGAGCCCGCACCTCCACCCGCTGCTCGACCGGAGCGCCCTGGCCGGGCAGGTATGCGTTGAACGGGCCGACGTCCGTGCCGGTCACCGACTGGTGGGCGGTGAGGGTGTAGGTCCCCGCGGAGAGGGTGGGCACCAGGTCGTCGACGAACTGGACGTTCAGATCCTCGTTCGGGGTCTCGGCGTATTCGGGGTGGATCATCACACCCTCCCGGGGGCGTCATCAGCGGCCGGTGTCACCGTCGGTGCCGTGGGGGGTGCGGTGACGGCCAGGGACATGGGTACGTCGTCGAGCGGGACGGTGCGGGGCAGCAGGGCCGGGGGGCGGGCGGCGAGGTCCACCACCGCCAGGTTCTTCACGTTCCGCCGGGCGACGAACAGCCGCTTGCTGTCCGGGGAGACGGCCAACGCCACGGGGGAGGGCCCCACCCACACCGGGTCGGCGGACTCCCGCACCCTGTCGTCGGTCACTTCGCACACGGAGACGGTGCCGGGCGCGGAGTTGGCCACGAGCAGCAGCTTCCCGTCGGGCGTGGGGGCCAGGGCGACGGGGTCCGTCCCCGTACGCACGGTGCATGCCTCCTTGGCCGGGTGCAGGGCGTCCGCGGTCACCGTGCTGTGCCCGTTGTTGAGGGCGTAGAGCCATCGGCCCTTCGGGTCCGCGGCCAGCACGGTCGGGTCGGGCCCCGCGTATCGCCATGTCGCCTTGGCCCCCAGGTTGCCGGTGTCGAACACCTGGACGTTGCCGTACTGCGAGGGGACGAGCGTGCTCACGTACAGCCGTGAGCTGCGCAGCGAGGCGGCGATGCCTCCTGGGTGGAATCCGCCGAGGCCCACCCATGTCAACGGCGAGGTGTGGTTTTCGAGGTGGAGGACGATGAGCTGGTCGGACTGCTCGAAGACCATGCCCACGCGTACACCGTCGGAGAAGAGCGCCGAAGCCAGCGGCTTCTGTGTGATCCAGGGCCTCTCGTTCCCCTTGAACAAGGGGACGACAGGGCCCGGCGGGTTGGCCTTGATGTCCAGAACCTGCAGCCGGGAGCCGTAGGGGAGTTCCGGGACACACGCCCGCGTCCCGTCCTTGCCGGCCTGGAGAAATGGCTGCTGTTGTCCTGTGGACGAGGGGGTGAACGCCCTGAGGCTGCACATGTCCACCGGTGTGATGCTTCCCGGGCTGACCGCGTACAGGCGAGGCCCGCCGGGCGTCGGATCCGGGGGGCCGACCGGGCGGTGCGGGACGGTGACGTCGCCGGCCACCAGCCGGTCGTCGGGGTGCAACCGCTCGTTGGTACGGGGGCTGACGTTCAGGTACTCCATGGCGGAGAACAGCCGGTCACGGGCCCAGACCACCGCAGCGCCGGTCAGGTCGGGGACCGTCTCCTGCGGTGTGCCCGCTCCGGGCGGCGCGCCGGTCTCCTGCGGGACCTGGGGCGCGAAGGGCAGCTGTCCGTCCGGGGAAAGATCGTCGTGGGTGAGTGTTCCGGCCTTGATCTGCCCCGGCGTGCTGCCCGGTTGCGGCGGGGGGCGGCGCAGGTCGGCCCCGATGAGCTGGTCCTCGGCCCACTGGGGGCTGTCCACACCGAGTCTGCCTCCGTAGGGGGCCCACAGGGCGGCCGGGAGGTTGCTTCTCTCGCCGGGCCGTTCTCCCGGCTGCTGCGGGGGCACCCAGGAGCCGAGGTCGAGGCGGTTGCCGTGGGCGTCGGTGAGGGCGAGGACGAGTGCGGAGGCCAGATCCTTGCCGTGTGCTCGTCGTGGGCGCACATGGACCGGCCGGCCGTCGATCACCCGTTCCGTGTGGTCCGCGCCGAGCAGGCGCAAGGTGGTGACGGGGACGGCGGTGCGCAGGGCGAAGGAGAAGGTGTCGGGGCCGACCAGCCACGTCTGCGTGTCCGCGGCGTCCGGCCGCACCGGCTCGGGATTCTGCGGGACGAGCCCGTCGATCGCCAGCAGACGCACCACGTGGGCCTTGGCGGGCAGTTGGGCGATGACCTCGTCCCAGGCCACCGGCTTGTCGTCCGGGGGACGGTTCCGGGCGCCGATGGCGAGGGTGAAGCGGACGAAGGACAGGTGCACGGTGACCGTGCCGGACGTCGGCGGCCCGGAGAGCTGAAGTGTCGCCCCCACCTCGACCCGGATCGTGGTGCGTACCAGCCACAGGTTGAGGGTGAAGCACACGCCGATGCTGATGCCGATGCCGACGTCGAACCGGAAGGGGGCCCATTCGATCAGCAGGTCCGCGTACGCGGTCAGCCAGGCGTGCAGGCTGCCGGAGCGGTAGTTCACCGCGAGACGGCCGCCGGCCATGATGGCGCCCGGGGTCAGAGCGAAGTAGACACCGCCGTCGATCGTCAATCCGGTGGTGACCGGCCACACCAGCCCCAGCCGTTGGACCTGCGGATAGTGCGGGGCGGGCACGTAGCGGGGGTGGTAGCCGCCGAGGGTGAGGACGAAGTCACCGGCGTTGCCGCCCGCCGTCCACAGGGAGAACGCGAAGCCGCCGGTGAGCACGCACGCCTCGTCCAGCAGGTAGGAGCCCGGTGCGAGGGCCGCGCTGATCTTGACGACACCCTCACTGGCCCGGTACCGCGCGGACAGCCCCAACCGGGCCCTGGCGTACGGCTTCATCCCCGGCACCGGGCTGCGGGGGAACTGCGCGTCCGCGGTGCCCAGGACCGCCAGGGCGAAGTCGCGGCCCACTTCGAGGATCACCAGCACCTGGCAGTCGAGGAACTCGAACAGGGTGCAGCCCAGGCCCGCGGCGAACCAGAGCTGTCCCGTGGCGGGCCGCACCCACGCGTCCTTCCCGCTCATCAGAGCTTTGAGGACCACCAGCGGGTCGGAATCCGGCTCCTCTCCGAGGTCCTTGAGGAAGGGGAACTCCACCACCCGGTCGCCCTCCGGCACCCGCACCGTGGTGTGGTAGCCGAACCCGGCCATGATCGCGCTGATCGCCACCGGCGGGGCGCCGAACTTCCCGCCCAGCTTGCCGAAGACGAACATCGACGGCTCCGGCAGCTCCTGGTCCTTGGCGTAGCCCGCCAGCGCCGTCAGCCCGTAGCGCTGCATCGCGACGACCAAGGCACCCAGGATCAGCACATCGAACGCCGGGTCCGGCCGGTTGATCAGCGCGCCCTTGATGACCAACGGGGGACGGCCGTAGCCCACACCGAGCCCGTCCAGGCGGAACCGCACGTTCGCCGGGTCGCTCGGTGAGACCCCCACACCCAGGCCGTCCACGGCCAGGAGCAGGCCGGCCATACCCAGCGACGCCTCGAACAGCACCCACACCGTGCCGCCGGCGTACGCCACCCCGACCCGGCTCAGCCGCAGCGGCCCGACCTCCCGCTCCACGGACAGCCACGCCACGAGCGGTGCGCGGCTCTGCTCCGCGGCCAGGTCCTGCGCGGGTGTGCCGCCGCGCTGCGCGGGTCTGCGCGCGGCCCGGACCGTCACCGACGTCGGGGCCTTCTGCCCCGGCAGCAGCACCTCCACCGAAAAACCCACCCCGGCGGGCACACCTTCCGCCGGCAACAGGGGCAGCGAGGCGTCCGCGGCGGCCAGCGCCTGGTTCAGCACCGCCGTACGCTCCGCGGTCAGTCCCTTCGACCCGATCAGGACGCCGAGGCCCCGCACACCGGTGTCCAGCCCTTCGGGGATCTTCCCCTTCAGCAGCGGCACACCGGACAACGAGGCGTTCAGCCCGAGGCTGACCCGAACCGCCCAGTCCCGCTCGCCGCTGTTCTTCCGGCGCGCGGACACCGCCATCAGCGACCCGGCCCCGTCCCTGCCCGCTGCGGCCAGCACGAACGACTTCCGGACCGAGGAATACGCGAGGGTCGCCGTCGTCACCGTGCCCAGGGCGCCCAGGTCGGCCAGGACCTCGTCCTCCGCGCCGAGCAGTCGGGCCAGATCCGCCAGCGATACGCCTTCGGTGTCACTCCAGGTCGCGGTGAACTCCGCGTGCTCCGCCTTGCCGATGCCGAAGACCAATTCCCGGTAGGTCCCCGGGCTCTGCGGCACACGGAGCGTCAACGTGCCCGTATAGGTTTGGATATACCCGGGAGGCGGAGTCCGCCGGGCCAGGCCGACAGAAATACTCAACCGGGCCGTGGCGCCACCGCCCAGCGGGAGCGACCCCGCAGCCTTCAGACGGAACTCCTTGTTCCCGAAGGAGAAGACGACCTTCAAGAACTCGACCGTGATGTCCCGGAGCACCGGCGGGCCGTCGATCCCGAAGGCGTTGAACAGAGCCAGCGGATCGCCGTCGAGACCATCGGTGATGGGCTCCTGCGAACCGTCCGGAGTTACGGCACTCAACGTCATCGCTCCTCGTGTTCCCACGCGATCAGCAGCAACAAGGCGGCGGACAAGCCGGCGCCCCGCGCACGCCGGTCCTCACACCACCCGCTCGATGTGGACCGTCCTGGCCTGTGTGCGGGGACGGCGGACGCGGGCGCCGACGTCAGGGAGCGGACGGTCCGGCGATACAGACAGGTCTCACCGGCGCTTCGCCGGTCGTCGGCCGGATACGGCCACACACCACACACCTTCATGCCCATGGGGAAAGGTGATCCGTTCCGGTCGGGCTCGCGCCGGTTCCGTCTCCTGTGACAACGGGGAGTGCCGGTACGCCGCTGTCCTCGGTCCCCCATGACAAGGACAGGGACCACTGATTCTTCGTGTCTTTCGCGAGGTGGCCGTCGAGCCACATCTCGGCCCCCTGACCGCCGAGAGGAAAGCCGACCAACGTGTTCAACGAAAAACCGTGGACCGGTCCGCCCTCTCTCTTCAGCCTCGTGCAGGTGAACTGGAGGACCGACCGCACTTTCGTTCCGCTCAGTTCGAGCGTGGGAGCCACGATCAGTTTCACGTGTTGCCGGCCAGGACCGGTCGTCACTTCAACGACCAGTTCGGAAATCTCCACGCCCGACAGGTCGTCCGGGAAATCTCCGCCGAACCCCTTCACCCAGTCGACGATCGCGCGGAGCGGAATGCCTTGTGCGGTCCCCCTTTCGCTGAACCTCCGTTCCTCTTCGGCGCGGTCGACGACGGCGAGCGTGATTTTCGTTCCGCCGATGGTGATTTCCCTCATCGGCTGGTCGTCATCGGTCTCTGCCTCGTCCGCGGGGCCGGTTTCCGGCCCCGCTTGCCATACCGTGGGCATCGGGAGCTGGGTGTCGATCTGCGCGCCGGACGGCGGTGGCGGAGCAGGGTAGTAAATCCATGCATTCGGTGTCCACGGCCAGCAGGCATGCCGCCCGGCGGCCGTCTGCTGCACCACCAGCATTCCTTTCAGCGCATCAGCTGCGGTCAAAGGGGCCGTAAGAGGTGCACCGAAAAGATCGATGATGATGAACGCCTGACGGCGGACCTGGAATTCCTGCGCACTCAGCGGAGGGGCGATGACCGTCCACCGGCTGCCGTACTCGAACCCATCGCCTGGATCATCCCTCCTCGCGTCGGGTACGGGCCCGAGGAAGATGTTGGCAGGCAGCCAGCAGAGGAGCTCAACGAGATGATCGAAATGCGGGGGACTGGTCGCGGTGGGGTCGTGGTAATAAGTAGGCCAAGCAGTGGCAAGCGCCCGGAAGTTGTGCTCCTGCCCTTGCTGCGGGGTCCAGGTCAGGTTCGGCAGGTACTGGGGCAGGTTGGCGACGAGGACACCCACGAGGTCGTCCGTGAGGCTTTTGCTGTTCGCGACAGCCCAATCCCAGAAGAATTTGAACTTGCTCCAGGGAATGATGTGGTGGCGCCCCATCGGCGGCGGGTTCTGCTGCGGCGGCCAGTTCGGGATACCCGCAGCCGGCGGGAGCGGCGGGGGCGTCCTCGGGGTGATGGCTCTGGGGCGATTGGCGGGAAGTGTGAGATTGAACGGCGGCACGGCATTCCCATTCCTGTGTGATCCGGGCCTGTCCAGCCCCCGTAAGGCATGGAGGAAATCGGCTCCCTGACAGCATCAAGGCCGGTGGAAGAAGCGGCATGATGCCACTTCTTCCCCACGCTACGGCCGCTGCTGGCGCAGGGCGGGGACCGCGCACTGCACGTCACCTGACAGGTCCACCGAAAACCCCGGAAGAGTGAGTGCCTACGGCCAGTGGCACGCCCCCGCGTAACCACGCCGAAAGGTGAGCCTTTTCCCTCCCGCAACCCGGGTTCAGGACCGGCCACTGCGCGTGAATACGACCACAGTGCCCGGATGGGGGAGAAGACCGTCATGCGGTGAAGGGCAGTACTTGATCATGTGCTGCTGATCCCGTGCGGCACCGTTCTCAGGCGGCCCAGATTTCCCGATCGGAGAGGAATCCGCCATGCCCGAAGCAGCGAATCAGACCCCCCGCCCGTACACCAAGGACGGCAAGGGGAAAGACGCGTGCCCCAGCGGCTCTTTCTGCCTGTACGCCGACGTCCAGTTCAACACCTCCGGCTCCCGCACGGCGATCCTCGTCATTCCCGAGGGCGCCACGGCGAACAACTTCAGCGACTACGGGTTCGACCACAGCGGTGACGGCGTGAGCGCTGTCGTCAACAACACCACCAAGGGGAACGTCCTCTTCAACAAGATCGACCAGCAGGGCGAGAAGCTACCGGTCGACGCGGGCAAGGACATCCCGGACCTGACCAAGTGCCCCCTCAAGGGCAGCCCCGACGGCACCTGGAACGACCAGGCCCAGTCCGCCCTCGCCGCGCCCAAGCCCGTCCCCCCGCCCGTGATCACCGACCCCAAGGACGACCAGCAGGTCTCCAACCGCAAGCAACCCATCAGCGGCACCGCTGACACCACGGTGCAGACGGTCAAGCTCTTCAAGCTCAAGGCGCAGACCCCCTTCGCACAGCCCCCGGTCAAGGACGGGAAATGGAGCTACACGCCGACCGAGGACTGGTCACTCGGCAGACAGCAGATCGAAGCGGTCGCCGTCCGCGACAAGATCGACTCCGGTAGGGCCTACCGCACTTTCTACGTCACCCAGCCGAAGCCGACCGTGGAGATCCTCCACCCGGGCGAAGGCAAGAAGGCCGGTGCCCGCACCCCCGTCGAAGGCATCGCCTTCAACGCCGACAAGGTCGACCTCAAGGACAACGGCACCGCCCTGTCCCCCTCTCCTTCGGTCACCGACAACAAGTGGAGCTTCACCCCCGCGGACGGCTGGACGGTGGGTGCGCACACGGTCACCGCCGTCGCGGTCAAGAGCGGCACACAGGAGAAGTCGGACGAGGCCAAGCGCGGCTTCACGGTCGAGAAGAAGAACCTGACCGTCGGATACGAGTTCACCAGAGGCCCCTGGCAGGAGTACGGGAAGTACGTCTACTCCTACAAGATCACGATGACGGCCGACAAGACCGATGTGAAGCGATGGCGCCTCGGGTTCGAGCAACTGCCCGCCGGATGCCTGCTGTACCCGTCGTTCGTCCAGAGCTTCTGGGGCATGATCATCGAGGACGGCACCAACGGCCGGGTGCAACTCGGCTCACCCGCGAAGGGCACCTACATCGTGCCCAAGGGCCAGAGCCTGTCCGTCCAGGTCCAGGTGATGTATCCGACCGAGAGCGACGCCTACAAGAAGCTCTACGGGCTGTACGCCGAGGACTGGAGCGGCAAGTAGCCGACGTCTCCCACCGCGCTGCCCGGACGACCACCTGCTCCGGGAGGAGCCGGCCGGAACCGGAGGCCGGGCGGCGTGACGAGGCCATCGGTGCGGTGGAAGCCGACTCCAACTCCCCGGGCCACGGACCGGCTTCACCACAAGCCCTTGTCACCCAACGGGATTCGGCCAACCTTGCGTCGTTCCCTCCGCCCGTGAGCACCTCTCCCAGCCCCACGGGGCCACCTACGCATGACCAGGTGAAAGGGGCGCGACGGCGGTCGGGACGGCCGGGCGGCGACGGCTCCGCGCCGGCTGCGGGCCGCGCCGCCGGTCACCCCACCAGGCACGGAGTGACCGGCGGCGCGGCCAACAACGCTGCCTCGAACGCGGCTTCCGCGGTGTCCGGATCAACGCCGTCCGTCCCGGCACGATCAGCCCCGACGGCCGGCGCCGTGGCCGGCGGCGGAGAACTCGACCGCGGACAGGCCGGAGCGGACCGGGCCCTCGACCGGCCCGGCACCGCCGGTGAGATCGCCGAGGCCGCGTCCGTGGCGGCTGCTGTGCGATGACGGCGCCGGCTACGTCCCACCGGTATCGCTCCGCCCGCCGACGCCGGATGCGCCGCCCGGTATCCGTCCCCCTCCAGGAACCCGTTCTGGTACCAATGAACCCGCGTGAGCCTCCTGGACGCCAGGGGGCCGTCGGGCCATGCCCTCCCGCGCGGGCGCCACCGCTGTGCTGTTGACCCTGTCCACGACGCGAAGGTCTCCCCACATGCTCACCGAACCCGTCCCGCAAGAACCCGCCCCGCAAGAACCCGTCGCCGAGGAGTTAGCCGCGAAGCCGCGTACCGCGCCGACCCGGCGGACCTTCCTCGCCACCGGTACGGCCGTCGGGGCCGCCGTCGTCGCCGGCGGTGTCCTCGGCACCGGCCCGCTGTCCGAGGCCGAAGCGGCGACCGTTCCCCCGGCGCCGGCCACCCGCCTCACCGTGACGGTCAACGGCACCCGCCACACGGTCACGGTCGACAACCGCACCTCTCTGCTGGATCTGCTGCGCGAGCACCTGGGCCTGACCGGCTCGAAGAAGGGCTGCGACGCCGGTGCCTGCGGCGCCTGCACCGTCCTGGTCGACGGACGCCGGCAGAACGCCTGCCTCACCCTCGCGGTCCGGCTGGAGGGCGCCGAGGTCACCACGGTCGAGGGCCTGGCCGACGGCGACCGGCTCCACCCCTTGCAGCAGGCGTTCATCGACCAGGACGCCTTCCAGTGCGGCTACTGCACCCCGGGCCAGATCCTCTCCGGCGTCGCCTGCATCAAGGAGGGCCACACCGGCTCACGGGAGGAGATCGCCGAGTGGATGAGCGGCAACATCTGCCGCTGCGGCTGCTACCCCAAGATCGTGAAAGCCGTTCAGCAGACCGCCGGGAAGAAGTGAGGACCGCCGCCCATGCACCCCTTCACCTACCTCCGCGCCGCCGGCACCCGTGAGGCCCTGGCCGCCGGACGGCGCGGCGGCCGCTACATCGCCGGGGGCACCACCCTGGTCGACCTGATGCGCGAGACCGTTGAGCGGCCCGGGACGGTCGTCGACATCAGCGGCCTGCCGCTGGACGAGGTCACCGCCACCGGACGCGGCGGTCTGCGCATCGGCGCCCTGGTGACCATGTCCGAGGCGGCCGCCCACCCCGAGGTGCGCACCCTGTTCCCCGTCATCTCCCAGGCGCTGGAGCTGAGCGCGTCGGCGCAGCTGCGGAACATGGCCACCATCGGGGGGAACATCATGCAGCGCACCCGCTGCACCTACTTCCGGGACGTGAGCGCCGCCTGCAACAAGCGCGAGCCGGGTTCCGGCTGCGCCGCCCGGGAGGGCTACAACCGCTCCCACGCCATCCTGGGCGCGTCGGACGCCTGCGTGGCCACCCACCCCTCCGACGTCGCGGTGGCGTTCGCCGCCCTGGAAGCCCAGGTCCATGTGCTGGGCGGCGACGGGCCGCGGCAGATCCCGTTCGCCGACTTCCTGCTGCGCCCCGGCTCCACCCCGCACAGGGAACAGGCGCTGCGCGAAGGTGAACTGATCACGGCGGTGGAGATCCCGGCCCTGCCCCGCCCGCTCGCTTCCGGATACCTGAAGGTCCGTGACCGGCAGTCCTACGAGTTCGCCCTGACCTCGGTGGCCGTCGCCCTCCAGGTGCGCGGCGGAGTGATCCGCGCGGCCAAGGTCGCAGCCGGGGGCGTGGGCACCGTCCCGTGGAAACTGCCCGCCGTCGAGCGGCATCTGATCGGCGAACGTCCCTCCGCGTCCCTGTGGGCCGCGGCCGGCGCGAAGGCGGCGGACGGAGCCCGCCCGCTGGCCCACAACCGGTTCAAGACCGACTTGCTGAAGCGGTCCGTCGAACGTCAGTTGCGCGTCGTAGGAGGTACGAAGTGAGCCCCCAGCCGCAGGCAGCCGTCGGCGCCCCGCTCTCCCGCGTGGAGGGCCGGCTCAAGGTCACCGGCAGAGCCGCTTACGCCGCCGAGCACGCCGTCGAGGGCGTCGTCCACGCGGTCATCGTCGACGCGAGCATCGGCCGTGGCCGCATCACCTCCCTCGACACCGATGCGGCCCTGGCCCAGCCGGGTGTGCTGCGGGTGATCCATCACGGCAACGCACCGGAACTCCCCTACAAGGACAACCCCGCGTCGAACAACCCGCCGGGCGGGCGCAGACTGCGGGTCTTCCAGGACGACGAGATCCTCTTCCACGGTCAGCCCGTCGCCGTCGTCGTCGCCACCACCTTGGAGGCCGCGCAGCACGGCGCGAGCCTGGTCGAGGTCGCCTACGACGCACAGCAGCCGTCCACCGATCTGTCGAAGGCGAAGCCGGGCACGCCGACGGAGTACGCGCGTGGTGACGCGGCGGCGGCCCTGCGCTCGGCGCCCGTACGGATCGACGCGACCTATCACCTGGCGCGCAACCACCACAACGCGATGGAGCCGCACGCCACCATCGCCCGTTGGAGCGGCGACAACCTGACCGTGTGGGACAAGACGCAGTGGGTGACCGGCACGCGGGCCGAACTGGCCGCCGTCTTCGGCCTCTCCGCCGACGCCGTGCGGGTGATCTCACCGTACGTCGGCGGCGGCTTCGGCAGCGGACTGCGCTGCTGGCCGCACACGGTCGTCGCCGCCCTCGCCGCACGGGAGACGCGGCGGCCGGTCAAGCTGGTCCTGAAGCGCCGGCAGCAGTTCTTCGGCACCGGCTTCCGCCCCTCGTACACGTACCGGCTGAAGCTGGGCAGCGACCGGCGGGGGCGTCTGACGGCGATGGCCCACGAGATGGACGGCGAGACGTCCTCCTACGAGACGTTCACCGAGTCGGTCCTCCGCCCCGGGCAGATGCTCTACAGCACGCCGAACGTCAGCCAGGCGTACCGGACGGTGCCGCTGGATGTGAACACCCCGCTCTACATGCGCGGCCCCGGTTTCGCCTCCGCCTCGTTCGTCATCGAGTCGGCCATGGACGAACTCGCCGCCGAGCTCGGCATCGACCCGATCGAGCTGCGCCGCCGCAACGAGCCGTCCGAGGACGAGTCGAAGAACCTGCCGTTCTCCACCCGGCGGCTGCGCGAGTGCTGCACCACCGGCGCCCGCGCGTTCGGCTGGGACCGGCGCCGGGCCGAGCCGCGCTCGCGCCGCGAGGGCGACTGGCTGATCGGCATGGGCATGGCCGCCGGGGTCTACGACACCGCCCGCAGGGCCGCCCAGGCAGGCGTCCGTCTGAACGCCGACGGCACCGCGGTGGTCGAGGCCGCCACCATCGACATGGGACCGGGCACCTACACCTCCCAGACCCAGGTCGCCGCCGACGCCCTCGGCCTGACGATGCGCGCCGTCACCTTCCGTCTCGGCGACTCCCTGCTCCCGCCGGCCCCGCCGCACGGCGGCTCCATGACCATGGCGAGCGTCGGCTCCGCCGTCCTCGACGGCTGCGACCAGGTCCGCCGCCAGGCCGTCCGTCTGGCCGTCGCGGACCGCCGGTCCCCGCTGTACGGCGCGGAGCCCGAGGACGTCGTCGTACGGGGCGGGCGACTGCACATCAAGGACAACCCGGCGCGGGGCGAGACGTACCGGAGCCTGCTGTCCCGCAACGGGCGCTCCCACCTGGCGGCAGAGGGCTCCTACGCCGGCCCCGCGGCCAAGGAGCGGTACTCCTTCTACGCCTACAACGCCACCTTCGCCGAAGTCGCCGTCGACGCGGCCCTCGGCCTGGTGCGCGTGCGGCGCATGCTCGGCGTGTACGACGCGGGCCGCATCATCAACCCCGAACTCGCCAGGAGCCAGGCGATCGGCGGCATCACCGGCGGCATCGGCACCGCCCTGCTGGAACACACGGTCACCGACCACCGCGACGGCCGGATCGTGAACGCGAACCTGGCCGACTACCTCGTGCCCGTCAACGCCGACGTCCCCGACATCCGGGCCGTCTACCTCGACGGCGAGGACCGTGAGGCCGACCCGCTCGGCGTCAAAGGAATCGGCGAGGTCGTCCACGTCGGCGTCGCACCCGCCATCGCCAACGCCGTGTACAACGCCACCGGCCGCCGCGTACGCCGATTGCCCATCACCGCCGAAGCCCTCCTGTAGCCCCGACGCACGGCACGACGTCCGGCAGGCGCACGGCCCCACGCCGCCTGCCGGACCCGAGCCGCCGTCCCGGCGCCTTCGCGGCCGTCCCTCGCGTGACGCGTGCCGGAAGCCGTGTCCCCCGCCCGGTCCGGGGGCCGCTCACGGATGGAAGCGCCACCGGCCTTCCGACAGGACGTCCACCTTGCCGTCGCTGACGCGAAGGGCTGTGTCGTCGTCGATATGCAGCCGGTGCATGTCCGAGAGAAGCCATCCGTGGTCCCCGGGCTCGGCCATGGACGCCGTGGGAACGTACACGATGTTCGCCGACCGGAACGGCTTTCCCAGCATGTCCCGCAGGGCATCCCGCAGGGTCTCGTTACGCAGCCCGGCCGATGCCAGCGGAAATTCCATCGGGCGACCCCATCATGCCTGGTGGGCCCATGCAACGCACCGACCGCGGACCCGGGGCGGGCCGCACGGCCCCCGCCCACCGGGGACGTCGTCGGCGCTGGGCCGGGCGGAGAGCCCACCCCGGACACGCGGCCCGTGTGCGGTACCTCCGCAACTCGCGGGGCTGCCGATGCGGCCCCGCCGTGGCGGCGCCCGGATCCGTGCCGGGGCGTCCGGTACCGGCTCCGAGGCGCGTTCTTCGCGGCGGCCGGCGAGGCGGCGCTGAGGGACTCCCCACCCGCTTACCGAACGGATGTGCGAATATTGGGTTAGGGTGATTCCAGGGAAGAACTGCGCGAATGAGGCGAAGGGGGCTCAAGGGACTAGGAGGTGCGCACATGTCGTTCACGCATCTCCGTGCAGCGAGCGGCTACTCACTGCGTTACGGGGCCAGCCACCCGCACGTTCTGGCCGAGCGGGCCGCCGAGCGGGGGCTCGATGCGCTGGCGCTGACCGACCGGGACTCGCTCGCGGGCGTGGTGCGCTTCGCCAAGGCGTGCGCGCGGGCCGGGATCCGGCCGCTGTTCGGCGCGGACCTCGCGGTGCCCGGCAGTCTCCCGCCGCCGGCGGCCGGCCCGGCCGGGCACCGGCGGACCCCCGCCAGGGGCGGCGCCTTCGTGACGGAGGCTCCCTCCCGCGCGGTGTTCCTGGCCCGCAGCGCGCGTGGCTGGCGGGAGCTGTGCCGCCTGGTGACGGCTTCGGCGGCGTCGGGCGAGGGGTTGGCCCGGGAGGACCTGACCTGCTCCGGCGAGGAGATGTTCGTCCTCCTGGGGGCGGACTCCGAGGTGGGGCGGGCGCTGGCCGCGGGGCGCCCCGACCGGGCCGCCGCGCTGCTCGCCCCGTGGCGCGAGCGGTTCGGCGGGGCGCTGCGGCTGGAGGTGTCGTGGCACGGCAGGACCGGCACCGGGCCCGGGTCGCTGCGCCTGGCCGCGCGGCTGGCGGGCTTCGCCGCCGAGCAGCAGGTGACGGCCGTACTGAGCAACGCCGTGCGCTACGCCGACCCCGGTCAGGGCGAGGTCGCCGACATCCTGGACTCCGCCCGGCTCCTCGTACCGGTCGATGTCCGGGACGCGTCCCGGCTGGACGGCGGGCAGCGGTGGCTGAAGGATGCCGGGGAGATGGAGCGGATCGCCGCCCGGATCGCCGAGGCGGCGGGCGGCCGGAGCGCGGACGCGCGGCGGCTGCTGGCGGCGACCGAGGAGACCGCGGCCGCCTGTGAGGTCGATCCGGGGGAGGCGTTCGGGCTCGGGCGCCTGAACCTGCCCGAGCCCGCTCTGGTGGGTGCGACGGCGGAGTCGGCCGACCGGGCCCTCGCGGACCGGTGTGCGGCGGGCATGCTGAGCCGCGGCTACCACCGGCAGGCGCGGCGCTGGGACCGGCTGGAGGATGAGCTGCGGATCATCGGGGGGCACGGTTTCGCCGGGTACTTCCTGACCGTGGCCGAGGTGGCGGCACAGGCCCGGCGCCTCGGCATCCGGGTCGCCGCCCGCGGCTCGGGCGTGGGCGCGCTCGTCACGCACCTGCTGGGGATCAGCCCCATCGACCCGGTCGCGCACGGTCTGCTGATGGAACGCTTCCTGTCCGCCCGCCGCTCGACGCTGCCCGACATCGACCTGGACGTGGAAGCGGACCGGCGGCTGGAGGTCTACCGGGCGGTGCGGGAGCGGTTCGGCGCCGGCCGGGTGGCGACGCTCGCGGTGTACAAGACCTACCGCGCCCGCGGCGCGATCGAAGACGTCGCCCGCGCCCGCGGCACGGCCCCCGACGAGGCGGCGCGCCTGGCGAAGGCGTTCGGGCACATCCGGGCCAAGGACGTACGGTCCGCGCTGGCGGAGCTGCCGGAGCTGCGCGCGGTGGCCGCCGAGGACCACGGACGGCTGTGGGAACTGGTCGAGGCCCTCGACGGGCTGCCGCACGAGGCGGCCATGCACCCCTGCGGCCTGCTCGTCTCCGACGCCGGACTGCTGGAGCGCACCCCGGTGGCGCCGACCACGGTGGAGGACATCGCGATGTCCCAGTTCGACAAGGAGGACATCGAGGACACCGGGCACCCGAAGATCGACATCATCGGCGTGCGGATGCAGTCGGCGCTCGCGCATGCGGTCGCCGAGATCGAACGGGTCACCGGCGAACGCCTCGACCTGGACGACGCCGCGCAGGTGCCGCCGGACGACCCCGCCACCTACGACCTGATCTCCTCCGGAGACACCCTCGGCACCTTCCAGCTGGAGAGCCCCGGCCAACGCGAACTCGTCCGGAACCTGCGGCCGCGCTCCTTCGGCGACCTGGCGCTGGACATCAGCCTGTTCCGGCCGGGGCCGGTGGCCGCCGACATGGTGACCCCGCTGCTCCAGGCCCGCGACCGCCGCCGACCGGTCCGCTGCCCGCACCCGGACCTGAAGCCGATCCTCGCCGAGACCGAGGGGCAGGTCGTCTACCACGAGCAGGTCATCGCGATCATGGCGACGATGACCGGCTGCGACGGAGGCATGGCCGACGAGGCGCGCCGCGCCCTGTCCGTCCCCGAGCGGCGGGGCCGGGTCCGGGCCTGGTTCGCCGACCGGGCCCGCCGGCGCGGCTACCCGGCCCGGACCGTCCGGGAGGTGTGGGACGTCCTGGAGGGGTTCGGCAGCTTCGGCTTCGCCAAGGCCCACGCCGCGGCCTTCGCGCACCCCGCCTACCAGTCGAGCTGGCTCAAGGCCCACCGCATGGCGGCCCTCCTGTCCGGACTCCTCACCCACGATCCGGGGATGTACCACAAGCGCGTCCTCGTCGCCGACGCCCGCCGGCACGGAGTTCCGCTGCTGCTGCCCGACATCAACGCCTCCCGGGCCGCACACACACTCGAACTGGTGTCCGGTAAATGGGGTGTACGGATCGGCCTGTCGCAGGTCCGCGGCATCACCGAAGCCGAGAGCGACCGCATCACCTCCGGGCAGCCCTACGCCTCCCCGGAGGACTTCTGGCAACGCGCCCGCCCCAGCCGCCCGCTCGCCGAACGCCTCGCACGCGTCGGGGCGATGGACGCCTTCGGCCCGCGCCGCGACCTCCTGCTGAAGATCACCGAACTGCACCGCTCCACCCGCGGCCACGGCGCCACCGCCGGCCAGCTCCTCATGGAGAACGGCGACACCGGCCCCGCCTCGGACGACACACCGGACCCGCCCACCGGCCTCGCCGCCATGGACGGCTCCGAGCAACTCGCCGCCGAACTGGACGTCCTCGGCATGGACGTCTCCCGCCACGTCCTGGACGAACACCGGGCCCTGCTCGCCGACATCGGCGCGACCCCCGCCGCCGATCTGCCACGGCTCCGGCACGGCGCCACCGTGCTCGTCGCGGGCGTCAAGGTCGCCACCCAGACCCCGCCGATCCGCACCGGCAAGCGCATCATCTTCGCCACCCTCGACGACCCCACCGGCCTGTCCGACCTGGCGTTCTTCGAAGACAGCCACGCCCGCTGCGCCCATACGGTCTTCCACAGCACCCTGCTGCTCGTACGCGGCACCCTGACCCGGCGGCCACCGCGCGCCGTCAGCATCACCGGCACGGCCGCCTGGGATCTGGCCGAGCTGATCGACCTGCACCGCGAGGGCGGCCCCGCCGCCGTCGCCGACCGCCTCACCCTTCCCCGGACTCTTCGAGCAGGGGAGCCCCCCTCCGCGCCCACCGCACGCAGGACGACGCCGCGCCGGACCGTCCCCCGGCCGCCCGGCGGCGCCCAGGCACCCGGGGCCGACCTGAAGCCGCCCGGCACGCCGGCCACCTCGGCAGCCCTGACCGCCCTCGACGGGAGGATCTTCCACCATGCGAGTCCCGGAAGCGCGGGGTGAGCGGCAATGATCCTCTACGTCCACTTCGGCGACCCGCAGCCCGACGCCACCTACCGCCGACTCCTCGGCACACTCGGCGAGTTCACCCCCGTCGTACAGGCCCTGCCGCCCGACGCGGCGCTCGCCGACGTGTCCGGCAGCACCCGCTACTTCGACCGCGACGCCGCCGGCATCGCGGCCCTGATCCGGATGCGTACGGCCGCGCTCTTCGGCCTCGACGCGACGGTCGGCATCGGCCCCAACCCGCTGCTCGCCCAACTCGCCGCCCACCGCGGAGAACCCGGCGCCATCCGTACCGTCCCCGACGACCCCGAAGCCATCACCCGCTTCCTCACCGGGCTGCCCGCAGCGGCGCTGCCCGGCGTGGGCCCGGCCGCCGCCCGCACCCTGGCCTCCTACGGCCTGCACACCGCCGACCGGATCGCCGCCACCCCGCTGCTCACCCTCCAGCGCATCCTGGGCACGGCGACCGGCCGCACGCTTCACGAGCGCGCCGCCGGTATCGACCCCGGCCAGGTCACCACGGGCGCCCCACCCCGCACGCTCGGCGCCGAGCACCGCTTCGGCCACGACGAACTCGACCCCACCCGGCAACGCGCCGCCCTGACCCACCTCGCCGAACAACTCGGCACCCGGCTCCGGGACCAGCGCCGGGTGTGCCGCTCGCTGACCTTGACCGTCCAGTACGCCGACCGCTCCACCACCACCCGCAGCCGCACCCTGCCCGAACCCACCGCCCACAGCCCGCGACTTCGCACAGCGGCCCATGCCGTGCACCGGAGCCTCGGACTGCAGCGCGCCCGGGTCCGCTCCCTCACCCTGCGCGCCGGTGACCTCGACGACGCGGCATCGGCTCCCCGCCAGCTGACCTTCGGCCCCGACGACGACAGGACCCGCCGCATCGAGACCGCAGCCGACCGCGCCCGCTCCCGCTTCGGCCCGGACAAGGTGCGCCCGGCCAGCACCGCCGGAATGCCCTGACCGTCCCGGGGCGCGGGGAAGTCCGCGGCAGCGCCCGCAGGGGGCTGACCCGGTTCAGCGATCGAGCCCGTATCTCAGCACCGGTCCCCGTATCTCAGCAGGAGCCGCGACGGGGCCCGCGTCGCGATGGCCGGGCGGCTCACGGATCGCTCGGCCGCGCCGCGCCGCGCCGCCTTCGCCGGCGGCTAGCGGTGGCCCAGTGCGGACACCAGGCTCGCGACCGTGACGGTGTTGAAGACGAAGGCGATGACCGTGTTCGCCGCAACGGTCCGCCGCATGGCCCGTGACGTCACGTTGACGTCGGTGGTGCCGAACGTCGTCATCGCGGCCAGCGCGAAGTAGACGTAGTCGGCCCAGGCGGGGGCCTGTTCACCGGGGAAGTCGAGTGCCTCCTCGTTCTCGACGAGGTTGTCGGCCTGGAAGGTGACGGCGAAGGCCACGACCACGCAGATCCAGGCGACGACGACCAGAGCGAGAGCGACGAGTGTGCGCGGGAGGGCGGGGAAGGCGGTGCTGAGGTGACCGGGAAGCCACAACACCGCCACCACCAGCGCGGCAGCCGCGATGAAGAGCGATGCCCCGGGCCCGGGTGCGCTCCCGAGGACGTAGCGCTGGGAGAACGTGCCGCGGGCCTCGCGATGCGCCCAGGAGCGGACCTGCTCGGGAGTCACGCTCAAGAAGGCGGCCAGGGTGAGGGCGAGGTAGGGAACGAGGTAGGCGAAGAGGACGAGTACGCCGACGTCCGCCGCCGAGATCTGCGCCACGCTGTCGTTGGGCAGGACCACCGCCGCGCACACCGCGAGGACCAGGCTCACCGCCGACCGGCGCCGTTCGGAAAGCCAGTGGTGCACGGACGAGCCTCTCCGGACGGACATCATGGTGACGGGCGCCGCCGGGCGGGCGGATCCCGGCCGATGGTACGAGTGCTCCGGCCCGGCGTCGTGGCGGCGGGACCGCGGCGTGTCGGGCGCGCGTGCCACACCGCGCGGAACCGTCCGGGCCCGCCCTCCGTAACCGGTTTTTCTGCCGGTCGGCCGGGCCGGGTGCTGCGCCGCCGTTCTCCGCTCGACCGTGACGACATCCCCGCCGACCAACTCGGGGCCATCGGCGACGGCTGGATGATGATGTTCCCCATCGAGCCGGAGAGGTTCACACCGAGCCGCATCCAGGCCCTCCTCGATGCCGCCATCACCTTGACCGCCCCGCCTCCGGGCGCCCGCCGTACCCCCGATGCGTAAGTGACCTTCGGCGGCCGACGCGCCGCGGCGAAACCGTTCGGGCGCTGCGGGGCGGGAGCGGCGGGCGAGGAGCGCGGCGGCACCCGCCCGGGAGGCGACGCGGTACGCCGCGGGGGAGGGGCGGCCGGGGTCACCGGGCGTTGCTCCACCCGGTTGTGCGGGAGTACGAGTCCAGCAGGTCCACCACGAAGATGAGGGTCGAGCCCGCCGGGATCAACGGCGAGGGTGACTGCTTGCCGTAGCCGAGGCGCGGGGGAACGGTGATCTCGCGCCGGCCGCCGACCCTCATCCCCCGCACCCCTCGGTCCATGCCCTTGATGACCTTGCCACCGCCCAGGGTGAACTTGAACGGCCGGCCCTGGCCCCAGGAGGCGTCGAACTCCTTGCCGGACTCGAAGGTCACCCCGACGTAGTGGACTCTGACCACCATGCCCGGCTTCACCTCGGCACCGTCCCCGACGGTCAGGTCCCGGACGGTCAACTCGGTAGGAGCGTCACCCTCCGGAACATCGACCACGGGCTTCGTCGGTTCACTCATCGCAGCCTCAGCACTCTCCGCCGGAAGCCCTGGCACGGACCGGACTCCCGCGTGGACCCTCCACACAGCAGACGGTCACGCTACCGAGATGCCGGGCGCGGAGCCCGCCAGGGCCTGCCCGCGGCGAGCGCCACGCCTCGTCCAGCCGGTCGCCGCCAAATGTTCGGGGGCGACCGGTTCGGTCTCGACCACGCTGGTCCGGACCGGTGTGGCCATCCGCTTCGGGGCGATCGCGAGGTCGCGGGAGCAGGCGTTGGTGGCCAGAACGGCACGCTCGGCGCGGACGCGGCCGCCGGGCACGCCGACGACGGCTCCCGAGGCGTGGGGCTCGACCGCGCGTACGGCGGTCCGCTCGTACACCCGCACTCCCGAGGCGAGAAGCCCCTTGCGCAGAACGAGCGCGAACTTCCCGGGGTTCAGCAGCCTGCCGGCCCGCTCGAAGACACCGCCGAGGAACGTCTTCAGCAGGCCGAAGCTGCCGCCATCGACATGTTCCACGATGATGCGGTGATCGGCCGGTTGGCCTCGCCGGAAGCCGGTGCCGTCGCCGGCGCTCCGACCGCGTAGGTTCGCCGGGTCGATTCAAGACTGTGTCGACATGGTGAAGTAGATGTCCTCCATTCCGGACACCGCGGCTTCGGAGTGCCGCACGCGGAACAGGCTGGCCTGCATCTCATCCCAGCCCCACGGGTCCGAGTGCCCCAGCGCGAGGCCGCCCAGCCGGTACCACTCCACCTCGTTCGGGGCTGCTTTCAGGTCGAGGCCGGCGTTATCGAGTGCCCATCCCGTCAGGTTCAGCGAGGCGATCACCTGATGCGGGTCACCAAGGACGACGAACGGCTCCTCGTCGGTCCATCCGAAGGCGTGGAACATCGCACCGTCCGGCAACAGCACCACGTCCTCGGTGTGCTCCATGCCTCCGTGGTAGGAGCAGCGGCCCACGATCCGCGCGTCGGGGAACCGTTCACGCAGCCGCTCGGCCTCGGACATCACCGGGGTGCCGTTACCGTCGTCCGCGAATCGCGGACCGGAGATGCTCAGCATGGCCCCCCACGCGGCGGCCTGGACGAGGTCCAGATCGGACCGGGCGTTCGACGGCAGCGAATCCTGCACCGAGACGAGGCCCAGATCCTCCAGAACCTCCTCGATGTCGTCGAACGACTCAGCGAACGCACGTGCCTGGGCAGGGTCGTTGGGCGGCAGGTCGCGGGCGTCGATGTTGAACGGCGGCTGGAACACGGTCAGATGGCACAGACCCGTCGAGCCGCGCACTATCCGATCCGGCGGGGAAGTCCAGTAGCTGGTGTCAGTCATGCGGGCCACCGTATCGGCAAGCACGGGCCGGGATTTCAGCGAACGGGCACTGGGTCTGCACCCATGGGATGCAAGAAGAAGCAGACCCGACGGCCGCGCACCGAGCTTCCCGACACCGTCATGACCGGCACAGAAGCACCCGGTACAGCCGCCGTACTCCATACAGATCGCGGTGGTCGGAGATGAGCCGCCAGCGGCCGGTCATCGACCCGTCTCCTTGGCAAAATACGTGGCTGCCTTCCGGAGGATCCCGCGCTCCAGCTCCAGCTCACGTACCTGCTTGCGCAGCCTGCGCAGTTCATCCCGCTTCTGCGAGCTCAACGGGCCCTCACAGCCCGCACCCGCAGCCGCGGCAGCCCGAGAGCGCGCGATCCACTGGCGCAGCGACTCGGGGTTGACACCCAGCTCGCGCGCCACCGCCGGGATGCGCCGCCCTGCTGGGCTCCACCAGCGCGACCGCGTCCCGCTTGAACTCCCCCGAGTACCTCGCAGTACCCATGAGGACTACTGGTGGCGGAGTGGTGCAGCGCGCAGTCGCGCCGACTGAGACATCGTCTCAGTCGGGACAGGTCCAGGAGTTCGAGTAGCCTCGCCCCGTGGTGGATCAAGAGCAGTACGTTCGGTACCGGGAAGACTCGAAGGTGCTGGCGGCGATCGGGGAGCGGGTCGACGCCCAGGTCGGCCGTGTCACGGTGCGGCTGCCCAGGGCTGTGGCCGAGGCCGCGGTGGCCGCGTGGGAGCGTGACGAGTGGGATGACGTCGGCGAGGAGACCCATGAGCAGTACGAACTGCGGTCCCAGGCCGGTGATCTGGCACTGATCGGCCTTGCGATCTCGGAGCGCGGCCGCCGGGAGGGCGAGGAGGTCGTCGTCGACCTGCACGTCCACTCCGCGGGGGCGGCCTGGTTGGCGTCGCAGTAGTCAGGCCGCGGCGGCCACCGGCCTGCCGCCCCGGCGGACGCCCTTCTCGCCGCGGATACGGGCCCGTTCCCGGGCGTTCGCCGGTCTGACCTCCTTCAGCCGGAGGGCCGGCCTCCGCGACAACGGGCCTACGCGACGCCGAAGAACACACTTCCCGCTTCCCTCAGGTGGGGGGAGCGGACGTACGCATCGATCGCGCGGATCAGATCGGCCTCGCCGAGGAGGCCGTCGCCGTCGTCGTCCAGCCGGGCCAGCACACGTGAGACGTCGCCGGCGAGGTCCCATATGTCGAGGTACCGCCTCAGTGCCCGCTCACCGATGGAGCCGTCGCGGTGCACATCGATGACCTTGAACAACGCCGCTCCGAAGGCCGCGACGGACCTGTGCACATCCGGGTCCGTGGCGAGCGCGCGGGCAGCGGTGCGGTGCTGTTCGCGGGAGAGCCTGCCGTCGGCCTTCGCATGGCGCCGCAGACCGGCCCAGTACCCCCGGTAGAAGCGCTCCAGAGCCTTCACCTCGTCGGCGTCCGCGTCGAGTCCGTAGGCGGTGCGGCAGCGACCGGCGATCTGCAGGTAGTCGTCCTCGGTGACGTAGCCGTCGCCATCGGTGTCGGCTACGTCGAACAGGCGGTCCAGGTTGCCGGTGCGGTGGAGGATGTGCTCGGGCGGGGTGCCGACGGACGCGGCCAGGTGCTCCCGGAGCTGCGCGTGGCGGAACTGGTAGACCGCGCCGACCTTGCGCAGGATATTGCGCTCCCAGGCATCCTCCAGGAACGCGTCCAGGTCCTTCGGCAACCACCCCCACAGGGGCAGCCAGATCCGGGCCAGCACCACCCACCGCCCCCAGGCGGTCATGGTGCCGACCCCGAGCGCGATCATGGACCCGGCCACCAGCCCTGCCCCGGCACCGGCCGGGGCGCTGTCCGACACGGACCCGAACAGGGTGCCCCACCCGATTCCGATCACCAGCCCGACGGTGAGCAGCTGCTTGAGCACGGTGGCGCGGTTCGTGTTCAGCAGGTCCGGCGGGTGGGTGCTTCTCTCTCGCGGGATGGTGGTCTCGAACCCGGCCCCGAGCGCGGCGACGAGTCCCAGCACGCCCCCCAGACCGATTCCTGCCGCGAGCAGCGTCGCCGAATTCAGGGCGATCAGGGGGCCGGGATAACGCAGCCAGGCCGTCACCGCCGCAGCTCCGAGCGCCCACAGGATGCCGAACAGGAGGCCACCGGCGAGCCCGCCCGTGACTCTGGGGCGGAAGCTCTCCCGCAGTCTGTTCCCCGTCCCGTTCCTCTTCCAGCCGTGAAGCCTGATCTCCATGAGCGACGGCTCGAACTGAGGGCCACCGACCTTCATCCTGGTGACGAACCCGTGCATGAGAGCGAAGGTGATACCCATCGCGAGCCCGTTCGCCGGGCCGGTGATGCCGGCCGCCACGAGCCCGGTCAGGGGCCCGTACAGGAGCAGGCCCTCGGCCCCGTAGACGAGTCCGGCCACGAGTCCGCAGACCACTCCGACCGTGATCCCGACCCGCAGCATGAGCCAGCGCAACTGCACGGTGGTCCCCAGCCGCCACCATTCGATGTCGGGCGTTTTGAGTTCCGTCAGATGTGCGGCGAGGTAGCCGAGCCAGTGCCGGGCGCGTTCGGCGTCCCAGCGCCGCGGCGGCTCTTTGTCGAGAAAACGCTGGTAGGCGGTGGGGATGAAGGTGTCCAGGAGGTGCTTCTCAAGGTCTTCCCGGGTGCCGAATTTCTCGGCGTTCAGCAGGTTCGCGGGGTCGAGCTCGGATTCATGGACGAACCGGGCAAGCGTGACCATCAGGGGGGTGGTCAGTACGGCGGCGAGGTTGGCGCCGGCCGGTGTGTGCCGCCGGCTGCGCAATTCACGCAGAACGGGGTCCCATCCGGTCCGGCGGGGGGCGCCGGTATCGCCGGAGAGGGTGGTACCGGTGGTCTTCTGCAGATAATCGACGGCGTCGTCCAAGGTGACGTCGATCAGTTCGACAGCGACGGCGTAGGGAACAACACGGGTTTCTTCCCCGGCGGCTTCGATTTCGGCGCGGCGACTGGTCACGATCCGCGGCAAGAGGAAGCTGTTGAGCTCCTTCAGCGCTTCTTCGCGCAAACCGGTGGCCATCTCGTCGAAACCGTCCAGGATCGGCAGCACATACTTCTCACTCACCAGCGCCTCGGCCCACGTGATGCCGCCGGGGCCTTTCTCGGCGAGAAAGGTGTGGTCCCGCTCCAGTCGGCCGATCAGCCATTTCCGCAGCGACAGGGCGCCGGGATCCCAGGATCCGAGACTGAAGATCACCGGCACCGGCTCCGACGCCTTGCGTGTGGTCAGGCGGGCCAGTGCGAAACGCAGTGCCAGGGCGGTCTTCCCCGAGCCCGCCCGCCCCAGTACCACCAGCCAACGGGAATCCGACTGCTCCAGGACGTCCGCGAGGTCCACCGGGGGAGGAGGTGTTGCCTCGGTCCGGTCGTCGGGGTCGCCTTCGTGGCCGGGTGCTTTCTCCAGCACCAGTCGCCAGCGCAAAGGCAACCCCCCGTCCATCAGCCGTAGTTGCTCCACCTCAGGCTGCAGGCGCGTACGGACGGCAAGCGCGAGTGCGTCGGCATGCCCGGCCAGCTCACCGCCAACGGATTGCTGCTCGGCGCGCACTGCAGGGACGAGCCGTTCGACCAAACCGGCGAGTGCTTCCTCGGCGGGGAACTCCGCAGAGAATTGCACGATGACATTGCCGTCGCCCCGGACGGCAATGCCCGAGTTGGTCCCGATCTGGATCCGCGCCTGACCGTCCGGCTGGGGAACCGCACGGCCGGCGGGCTCCGGCTCCCCCGGATCCGGCGTGATGCTCACCGATACTGGATGATCGTCGAGTTGTCGCCCATGGAGATGATCCCGGCATTCTCCGTGACGGAAACGCTGCGCGCCCCGGGGGCCTGGGTGGCCGGGGGCTCGGACAGCATCCGCGACAATTCATCGGCGAACTCCGGGCTGTCCCTCAGCGCCTTTCCGATCTGCTCGCGCAGGGCGGCCTGCGCGTTCGGATCCTCGCTCCTCCCCGCCAGGTCGGTGACGGCGCCCTCGATCGACCTCGTACGGGTGTCGCGGTGCAGAATCCGGGCGAGCAGCCGTTGTCCCAGCCGTATCGTCGCTCCGGCCGCCTCGTCCTCGGCTCTGGTCAGCACGCCGACGCCGTATGCGCCCACTGCCGCTTCCACCGCAGGCACGACCTGGCCGAGCAGAGTGTCGATCTCCGTCACCCGAGGCACCTCCCTCTTCGCGTGAACAGTCAGCTTTCCGTGGTGGTTCCCACCGCCCGGCAGGTAGGCACCTGCTGTGCCTACCCGCCGCCTTGCTCGACCCTCCGTCACGCAGACGGTGGCCGTTTCCCTACGACAGCCGAACGTATGCGGTGCCGGACTGCTCGTCGGCCCCGGCACCGATGTCTTCACCCTCCGGCAGGCCCGGGAGTCGGCTGCGCACATCGGCGCCACCGCGGGCCCGCGCACCGAGATCCTGAGGGCCGGCCTGGTGGGGAACATGGCGCCCCCACAGCAGGTTTCGGCCCTCCGCGACCCTGCGATCCGCGCTGCAGCGCGATGCGGCCCTGCCGCCGTGCGCCCGACGCGGAGGGACGGCAGCGGTCAAGTCCCTCCTGTGGTGACCGGCAGCGGCGCTTCCGTCCTTTACGCCTTCGACGAGCGGACCCTGCTGGGGGACGAAGGGACGCTGCGCTTCTCCGCCGTCGCTGCCGGGACGGCCGTTGTTCCTCCGCCGCGCACCGAGGCCGAAGGCGGCGGCGCATGCCGCGAGCACACCCACGGCCGACAGGATGAGATTCCTGGTGTCCTGCCCGCCTGCCGAGGTCTTGCCGGCGGGCGCAGGCTCAGCCGACCCCGGCTCCGCACGGGTGGGGGCCGTCACCGTCGGGACGCCGGACACGCCGGGGCTCGGCTTGCCGGGCATGGACGCACCGTGGGTTGCGGGGGCGGCGCCCACCGAGCCGGTCTGCGGCCCGGGAGCGGCAGCGCCCACCGATCCGGTCGTCGGTCCGGGAACCGGCGCGCCCGCCGATCCGGTCGTCGGCCGCGGAGTTACGGAGTTCCCCGATCCGGGCGAAGGGTGCGGAGTGGCGGAGGCGCCCGAGCCCGGCTCCGTGACGTCGAAGGACGTGACGACATCGCTCTGGCCGGCGTTCAGGGTGCACGGCGCGTCGGCCGTCAGCCACAGATTGTCGTTCCGCGCGGTGAGGTGGAGCGTGAGGTCGCCGGCGGTGACCGTGCCCCTGCCGGGATGGTGGAAGGTGGGGGCGGTCGCGCCGGCGGTTGCGTTGATGCTGAAGGGGCCGGACGCGGGGGCGTTGGTCGTACTCAGTTGGAAGGGGACCGTGAGGTCGAAATCGTTCTGCGGCGCGGCCACATGGGCCCTCGCGTCCGCCGTGCCCCCGATGGACTTCATACCGGCCTTGGCGAGCCACTGCGTGAAGCTCGCGTCGACCTTTGCCACCGCCTTGACGGCGACGGTCCTGCTGGGCGCTCCTACGGCGACCGACTTCGGGAGGTCCGAGGTGACCGTCACCGTCATCGGCTGATCGCCGATCATCTGGGCCGAGCACGTATAGGCGAATGTGCGCGTAAGCGGTCGCGCGGAAGCCTCTCCGGCTCCGATAACGCCCACCATCCCGCTTGTTGCTCCCGAAACCGTGGCGACCGCAAGAATGATCTTCACCCTTGACCTGCCACACCTGACGTTCATGAGTAATCCCCCGTTCACTGTGCGGGCGTGCGATTACGGAACGGCTCTCCCTTTCTCCGAATCGGAGCATGCTGTTCGGATTGCGTGTGCCCGTGCCGGATCTTCGGCACCCGGCCGATTCCGAACAGCAGGGCATACACGATTACTTGGAAGACGCGATGCGTGCGTCTCTGGTTGCGTGAGAACTTAGCGCACCCCTCGGATTGCTCCAAAACGCCTTGACGGGGGCGTCTCCAGGGATCTTCTTCCTGCTGAATAGAGAGCGAAAACCGCGAACTCTCGTGCTTGCCGACGGATACTGGTCAGTATTTCTTCAGTCGCAGCAGCCGGTCAGGTGGAGGGAGAGGCGGGATCTGTGTTGTACCGGCGGCCCGTGGGCCGGACCGCCGGTACAGGAGCGGCAGCGACATCGCCGAGGGCAGGACAACGGGCGGCCCGCGCGGGGCCGGCTTCCGGCGCTCGATGATCGGGGTGCCGGACACTTCCCCCCGGGCTCCGCGGCGAGCCGGCCACCGCCCCTCCTGCTCAGGGGGTGAGCACCAGGCGGATCGGGTCGCCGACCTTCTTCTCCAGGCGGGCGACGGCGTCCGCGGCCTCGGCCAGCGGGACGTGGGCCGTGATGGAAGGGGCCAGGTCGATGCGTCCGGCCGAGGCCAGGCCGACGAGCTGCTCCACATGCTCGGGCTCGGAGCCGTAGTGGCCGCGGACCTGGTTGACGTTGAAGCAGAATCCGATGCTGTCGGCGATCGTGACCGGCTCCGGGGTGAGCCCGGCGAGGACGAGCGAACCGAACGGACCGAGGACCGACGCGGCCTGGGCGCGGGCGGCGCCCACGCCGGCGAAGTCGAAGGCGACGTCGAGGCCGCGCCCGGCCGTCGCCTCCCGCACCGCTTCCGCGAAGCCCGGGGCGAGCGGGTCGAGGGCGACGTCCGCGCCGAAGACGAGGGCTCGCTCGCGGGCCGATGGCAGTGGGTCGATCGCGATGATCGGGGCCGCGCCGACCATCCGGGCGAGCCGTACGGCGTGGGCGCCGAGGCCGCCCGCGCCCCAGATGCCGACAGCCTGGGCGGGGCGGACGGCGCCGGTGCCCACGATGGCGGCGTACGGGGTGGAGACCGCGTCGGGGATGATCGCGGCCTGGTCGAAGGGCAGGTCGTCCGGGATGGGCAGCAGCGTGCCCTCGCGGGCGATCGTGTACTGCGCCCAGCCGCCGTCGTAGTCCAGGCCGCGGGTGAGCGGTCGGTGGCACGCCATCCGGCGCAGGCAGCCGCCGCAGCCGCCGCACGCCTCGCCGGCCTGGAGAACCACGCGCTGCCCGGGCGTCCAGCCGCCCATCACGTCCGGGCCTAGGGCGTGGACGACACCGGCCACCTCGTGGCCGAGGGTGACGGCGCCCGCCTCCGTGACCGCGTCGGTGGGGAAGAAGGGGCTCAGGCTGCCGTCGATCAGGTGGACGTCCGACAGGCAGACGCCCGCCGCCCGTACCTCCACGAGGACCTCGCCCGGGCCGGGAACCGGGATCGGAACCTCCTCGACGGCGAAGGTACGGGTGTCCAGGCGCAGCCGCCCGGCCAGCATGGTGTTCATGCGGAAACCTCGATGTGCTCGGTGAAGAGAAGCGCGCGCGTAGCTCAGGCGCTCGACATGGTCGAGTGACCATGTCGGTTAACCGTGTCCATTGGCGAGGTCGCCTGTCAAGTCGTTCCCGCCAGACGTTCGCGGGGGGTTCCGAGTTCCGCCCCACGACTGTGTCATTCAATACAGTCACTCGACATGTTCACTCGACAAAGTCGCGTGTAAGTTGGCTGGTGACTGCTGGAGTGCAACGAAAGGCACGCTCATGACTCAGGTGTCCGTAGGCGCGGAGCGGGCGATCCCCGAGCGCCCCCCGCTGCCTCTCGTAGGCCATGCGTTCAACGTTCCCGCGGGCGCGGACTTCCTGGCCTACCTGCTGAAGGAGTTCAGGGAATTCGGGCCCGTATACCGGCTGCGGCTCTTCGGGAGGGACACCGTCATGGTCGGCGGCCTGGACCTCGTGACCGAACTGTCGGACGAGAGCCGGTTCCGCAAGCACGTCCATGCCGACCTGGTCGAGGTCCGGGCTCTGGCCGGGGACGGCCTGTTCACCGCCTACAACCACGAGCCGAACTGGCGCAAGGCCCACGACATCCTGATGCCCGCGTTCTCACTCGGCTCGATGCGCAGCTACCACGCCCCCATGCTCCAGGTCGCCCGGTCGCTGATCGGCAAGTGGGACCGGCTGGCCGGAGTGCAGTCGGTGGACGTGCCCGACGAGATGACCCGGCTGACCTTCGACACGATCGGCCTGTGCGGCTTCGGCTACGACTTCCAGTCCTTCCGCCGCGACGACCTGCACCCGTTCGTCGAGGCCATGTCCCGGGCCCTCGTCTTCGCTCAGGAGAAGGGCGAGTCCATCCCGGGCTCCGAACTGTTCAAGAGGAAGAAGACCGAGCAGTTCCGCGCGGACATCGACCTGATGACGGACCTCGTCGACGACGTGATCAGGGAGCGCCGGGCCTCCGGCGGCACCGGCACGGACGATCTGATGGGGCTGATGCTGCACACGAAGGACCCCGCCACCGGCGAGCTCCTGGACGACGTCAACATCCGGCACCAGGTGATCACCTTCCTGATCGCCGGCCACGAGACCACCAGCAGCGCGCTCTCCTTCGCCCTGTACTACCTGACCAAGCATCCGGAGGTGCTCGCCCGGGCCCAGGCCGAGGTGGACGCCCTGTGGGGCGACACCGAATCCCCGGACCCCCAGTACGGCGACATCGGCAAGCTCACCTACATCCGCCAGGTGCTCAACGAGAGCCTGCGGCTGTGGCCGACGGCGCCCGCGTACGCCGTCGAGCCGATCGAGGACACCGTCATCGGCGGCAAGTACCCCGTACGCAAGGGTGAATCGCTGATGGTGATCGCCTCAGCTCTGCACCGCGACGCGGCCTGGGGGGAGAACGTCGAGCTGTTCGATCCCGGGCGCTTCACGCCCGAGCGGGAGGCGGCCCGTTCGGTGCACGCCTTCAAGCCTTTCGGCAGCGGCGAACGGGCCTGCATCGGGCGCCAGTTCGCGCTGCACGAGGCCACCCTGCTGCTCGGCCTGCTGGTGCACCGCTACCGCCTGATCGACCACACCGACTACCAGATGAAGATCAAGTCGACGCTGACGATCAAGCCCGACGGCTTCAGCCTGAGGCTCGCCCGCCGCACCAGCGACGAACGGCGCCTGCCCGCCGCCGCGGCGGCGGACCCCGCCGCGGGCCGGACCGCGGCCGTGACGCGCCGGGCGAGCGGCACCGCGCTGACGCTGCTCCACGGTTCCAACCTCGGCACCTGCGCCGGCATCGCCCGCGACCTCGGCACGGACGGCGAGGAGCACGGCTTCGCCCCGACCGTCGCCTCCCTCGACCAGTACACGGAGAGGCTGGCCGACTCCAAGGGCCCCGTCGTCATCGTCGCCGCCTCCTACAACGGTCGCCCGACCGACGACGCCGCCGGGTTCGTCGCCTGGCTGGAGAACCTCGCCCCCGGCTCGCTCACCGGGCTGCGGTACGCCGTCCTCGGTGTCGGCGACCGCAACTGGGCAGCCACCTACCAGCGGATCCCCACCCTGATCGACGAGCGTCTGACCGCCGCCGGCGCCGTCCCGCTCCTGGAGCGCGGCAGCGCCGACGCCTCCGGCGACTTCGGCGGAGTGGTCGACCAGTGGACGGAAGATCTGTGGAAGGCGCTCCTGGAGGAGTACGGCGAGGCGACCGCCGGTGAAGCGGCCGGCCCCGCGCCTGAGGCGGAAGGGGAAGGACTCTACGAGCTGGAGGACACCTCGGAGTCGGTCCTCGGCGGTCTCGCCGAACGGCACGGCGTCCAGCCGATGGAGGTCCTCGAAGCGTACGAACTCGTCGACACCGACCACGAACTGGGCCGCTCCAAGCGGTTCCTGCGGCTCCGGCTGCCCGAGGGCGTCACCTATCGCACCGCCGACCACCTGGCCGTCCTGCCCAGTAACCCCGAGGCCCTCGTCCGGCGCGTCGCCGACCGCTTCGGCCTCGACCTGGACCGCACCGTCCGACTGCGCGCCCGCCGCCGCAGCCGGGGCGCCCTGCCCGTGGACCGGCCGCTGACCCTGCGCCGCCTGCTCAGCGACTTCGTCGAGCTCCAGTACGCGGCCACCCAGGAGCAGGTCGCCGTGCTCGCCGGGCACACCGCCTGCCCGCCCGAGAAGCAGCCGCTCACCGCCCTCGCCACCGCCGATCCCGAGACCTTCCGGGAGCAGGTGACCGTCGCGGGGCTCAGTGTCCTGGACCTCCTGGAGCGCTACCGCGCGTGCGAGCTGCCCTTCGAGAGCTTCCTGGAACTGCTCCCGGTCCTGCGCCCCCGGCACTACTCGATCTCGTCGTCCGCCGCGGCCCGGCCCGGCGAGGCCGACCTGATGGTGTCGCTGCTCGCAGCGCCCCACCGGTCGGGCGAGGGCACCTTCCGGGGCGTCGCCTCGCACTTCCTGCAGACCGTGGACGCGGGTGACGTGATCCAGGCCCGGGTCCTGCCGTGCAGCGAGTCCTTCCGCCTCCCCGAGGACACCTCCGTGCCGGTGATCCTGGTCAGCGCGGGCACCGGCCTCGCGCCGTTCCGCGGCGCCGTCCTGGACCGCCACCACACGGGCTCGACCGGCACCCTGCTCTGCTACTTCGGCTGCGACCACCCCGACGTGGACTTCCTGCACCGGGAGGAGTTCGAGGCGGCGGAGGCGGCCGGCGCAGTCAGCATGCGCCCCACCTTCATGCACGCGCCCGAGAGCGG
The DNA here is from genome assembly GCF_055567035.1 of Streptomyces sp. NPDC027185. Lineage (NCBI taxonomy): Bacteria > Bacillati > Actinomycetota > Actinomycetes > Kitasatosporales > Streptomycetaceae > Streptomyces > Streptomyces sp. NPDC027185. The sequence goes on from NZ_JBVHRF010000003.1 coordinate 752,723, forward strand.
CGCCCGTTTCGTCCAGGAGCGCATCGCCCGCGAGAGCGAGGAGGTGTGGTCGGTCCTGGAGGCCGGCGGACGCGTCTACATCTGCGGCGACGGCCGCCGCATGGCCCCCGCCGTACGGGAGGCGTTCATGGCGATCCACCGCGAGCGGACCGGCGCGAGCGACGAGCAGGCCGTGGCGTGGCTGGCGGAGCTCGTCGCGTCCGGACGCTACGTCGAGGACGTCTGGGCCGGCTGATTCCCGCAAGGAGGAAGAAACGGTTGTGGGCGCACCTGGAGAGGTGCGCCCACAACCGTTCTCGCGTCGTGTCAGGCCGTCGGTACGTCCGGAAGGCCGAGGTCCCCCTTGGCCAGCGCCACGGTTGCGGCCACGAGCGCCCTGAGCCCCGTCCGCTCGGTGGCGTCGTCCGGCAGGGTCTGGAGGACCTGCATGGTGAGTCCGTCGAAGCCGGAGAGGAAGAACCGGGCCACCGTCTCGGGGGACTCGGCCAGTTCCTGCCCTGCCCTTTCGGCCGTCTCCGTGATCACCTGGGCGGTCACCTCTATGACCCGCCGGTAGTGGCTCTGCCGGGCCTCGTCGAGACCGGGCACGCGCAGGGCGAACAGGGTCAGTTCGCTGAGCAACTGGTGGTGCGACGTCGGTTCGCGCACGGTGCCCCACAGGGCACCCGCCAGGGCGCTGAAGGTCTCCTCGAAGCCCGCGTTCTCCGGCGCCGCCCGCTGCACCTGCGCGACCAGCTCGTCGGTGATCTGGTCCATGACGGCTCGGTACAGGTCCTCCTTCGTGCCGAAGGTGTAATGGACGGTGGCCTGCGCGACGCCGAGCTCCGCGGCGATGGCGCGGGTGCTCCCCGCGGCGACGCCCTCCCGGGTCATGAGGTCGATGGCCGCCTTGATCAACTGGGGGCGGCGCTCCGCCGCGGAAACATGAGCCATGCGTTCACTATATCGACTTAGTCGATCGATCAAGTCGGCCCCCAGCAGGCGTTACGTCACCTCGGCGGTCGCCGCGCTGTCCCGCGGGAAGGGCCTGCTCGGCCCAGATGACCTTTCCCTCGCGACCGTGCCTCGTCCCCCCAGCGCTCCGCGCACTGGGCGACGAGGAGCAGGCCGCGGCCGCCTTCGTCGTAGATCCGGGCACGGCGCAGATGCGGGGCGGTGCTGCTGGCATCGGAGACCTCGCAGGTGAGAGTCGACTGGAGGATCAGTCGCAGCGGGATGGGGCTCTCGCCGTAGCGGATCGCGTTCGTGACCAGTCCGCTGACGGCCAGCTCTGTGGTGAAGGAAAGTTCCTCCACCCCCATGTCGTCAGGGCGTCGGAGGCGAAGCGTCGGGCCCCGGACACGGCCGCCGGATCGGGCGGGAGGTCCATCGTGGCCACGTGGTCCGGGTCGAGGGCACGGGTCCGGGCGACGAGCAGGGCGACGTCGTCGGCGGGCGGCCGGGCAGCTGAGCGGCCAAGAGCCGGTCGCAGATCTGCGATGGCGTACGAACGGCACCAGGCCGAGGATCTCCCCGCGGGCGTGCAAAGGCACGAGGAGTACGGAGTGAAGGCCGAGGTCGCGCAGTACCCGGCCGTGGGACTCCGACGGCGCCACCCACCTGGGCATTTCGGTCCCCGCGAAGTGGTGCAGGACGGATCGTCCGGTGGTCAGCGCGCGAACCGGCTCAGAGCCGTCGGGGTAGGTGTGGGTCCCACCGACGCGGAGCGGGGACTCCGGACAGTCGTCGAGGACGGAGCGCTGGGCGACGCGGCGCTGCGTCAGGGCCCCTGGCGGGCCGGCGCCGGTTTCGTCGAGTGCGGAGTCGAAGAGGTCTACGGTGACGAGATCGGCGAAGTCCTCGGTGCAGACCTCCGTCAGCTCCTCCGCGGTACGGGAGATGCCGAGCGTGGTCCCGATCCGCTTGCTCGCCCTGTCGGTGAGGGCGAGCCGACGCTGCAGCAGACGGTCGTGTTCCTCCTGGCAGGCGGCGACGACCTCTTCCGAGGAACGGTCCACGTAGTCGAAAACGATCGCGACCAGCCTCAGCGTGGCCTGGTTGCTCATGTGCCAGTCGGTGGTGAGGCGGGGGGCTTCGGCCTGCAGGTGTTCGAGCAGGCCGAGATGGCCGAGCCGGTAGGCACGGAGGAGCCGGCTCACGGGGATCCCCCGCCGGGCGTAGAGGCGGGCGATGTCCAAGGCTGCCGGAGGAGCTTGCGGCGCGCTCGCGCCGGGGCGGGCCTCCAGGAGGTCCGGCAGGGCGATGACGTGCTGGGCTGTCTCCTTCCAGGGTCAGGGCCTCGATGTCCTCGTTCTCCCGCAGCCGGGGGAGTTCGCCGTTCAGGCGCTGGAGCAGCAGGCCGGCCAGCTTCTTCACCTGTGGTCTGAGGTGCCGGGCCGGCTGACCGAGGAACGCATCGACCTCGGTTCCCATAGTGCGAAGGTACGGGAACGCCATGGTGTGCTCCTCGGACGGCTGTGGCGGCCTCTGATCGACCCGGCTCTCAGAGCCCGAGGTGGTTGCCGAGGTCGGCGTAGTCGACCTGCCACAGGCCGGGGGAGCCCGTGGGGTACTGGGAGCGGAAGCCGAGCATGCGCTGGACGCGCGGCGAGAGCGTCCTGGCGAGTTCCCTGTCGACCAGGAAGGGGTACGCCTCCTCGCCGGTGAGGAATCCCGCGTTGAACGTGAAGGCGAGGCCCCGCCGGTACTCGTCGTCGGTCCGGTTCGCCCCGCCGCCGTGCGCGGTCTTGCCGCTGATGAGAAGGACGTCTCCGGCGTTCATGACGGCGGGGAGCGTCTGCTCGGGGGTCCCGCGGTCCTCGAAGTCGCTCCAGTGGTTGCTTCCGGGGATGACGCGGGTGGCGCCGTTCTCCTCCGTGAAGTCGGTCAGGGCGACCAGGAAGTTGATGGTGACCTCCGGACCGCCGGGCCCCATGCCGATGAACGGGAACCAGTTCTCCAGGTCGCGGTGGAGCATCTGCGCCTTGTTGCCGGGGCCGATCTCGATCACCTGGGCGGTGGTCATCCAGTACGTGCCCGACTCCTGGAGGAAGACCCGGTCGCTGATCTCGTGGACCAGGGGGTGGTCGATGATCTCGCTGCGGAACGTGGCGCTGTGCGTCACCAGGTTCGTGAGGCGCTTGGTGTTGCTGCCGTGGAACGCGGCCACGATTTCGTCCTCGTGGGTGGACCCCGGGGCGAGCGCCCGCAGCGGCTGCTCGATCTCGGCGTTGAAGCGGACGATCTGTTCCTGCGTCAGGAAACCCTTGATGACGACGCCGCCGTCACGGGTCACGATCTTGAGGATCTCCTCCGTCGGCGTGTCGTTCGCCACGGACGTCAGTGCCTGGGTCTTCTTCTGTGTCGTCATGTGTGTCCTCTTTCTCGATCCGAAGCGCGGTTGATCGACCGTGTGATCAGCCGCGGGCGTTCCGTCTTCCGGGGCCTTACGCGCGTCGCCCGTGCGACGGTCAGGCGGGGTCGGTGGGCACGGCGTTTCCGCGTTGTTCCTGTGGCGGTCGTCTCACTGTCGCCAGCCGGTACCGCAGGCGAGAACGACAGCGGGCACCTGCTTCGTCCGGGCCCGGTGCACGATGCACAGTCCGGTCGCGGGCACGGCGGACTATCCGCTCACGGGGTCCTTGCCGGAGCCGATGCGAGCTCCGGGGGCGCTACGGACAGAAGCGGGTCCCGGCGCCGTGTGCCGGCGGTGTGGGGTCCGCTCCCAGGGACGCGCGCTGCCGAGCCATCCGAGGAGGAAGGCCGCCGGTACGGAGACCAGGCCGGGGATGTGGAGCGGGAACAGGTTGAAGTCCTGCTCCGGCAGCGGCGCGTATTCCGTCCCGGACACGGCGGGGGAGACGAGGGTCAGGAGGTGCGTCGTCACCACGCGCCCCCGTCCCGGCCGACGACGGCGTCGCCCAGGTAGCGCTCACCGGCCTGGACGGCAGCGCGCCGGCCGGCCGAGGCACGGCGGGCGATGGCCCACCGGTGGGTCTCGTTCGAGCCGTCGTAGATGCGGAACGGGCGGACCTCGTTCAGGTACTGGGCCAGCGGGAGTCCGTCGGAGACGCCGTCGCCGCCGCAGATCTGGACGGCACGGTCGATCACCCGGTGGATCGCCTCCGAGCAGTGGACCTTCGCGACCGAGGACATCGCCGAGCCCGCCTTCGGGGTGCTGTGCAGCAGGGCCGCGGTCTTGGTGATGATCGCGTCGGAGGTCTCGATGTCGATGACGGATTCGGCGATCAGGTGCTGTGCCAGGCCGAGCGTGTCGATCGGACCGCCGAACAGCTCCCTCTTCCCGGCCCGATCCAGCGCGATGTCGTGCGCCCGGCGCGCCAGTCCCAGCCACCGCATGCAGTGCGTGAGCCGCGCGGGGCCGAGCCGTACCTGCGCGTACCGGAAGCCGAGTCCGACCTCGCCGAGGACCGCGTCCTCGGGGACGAAGCAGTTCTCCAGGTACAGGTGCGGGTGGCCGCCGTCGATGGAGCGGTCGGCGGTGTGGATCGCCTCGCCGACCCGGATCCCGGGGTTGTCCATGTCGACCAGGAACATGGTGGCCCCCTCGGGGGCACCGCCCACGGCCGGGGTCCGCGCCATCACGATGCAGAACCCGGCACCGACGGCGCCGCTGGTCAACCGCTTGTGCCCGTCGATGATCCAGCCGCCGTCGGTGCGTACGGCGGTGGTCCGCAGCGCCGCCGGGTCGGATCCCGCTCCGGGGTGGGGCTCGGTCATGCCGAAGCAGGACCGGATGTCCCCCGCCGCCAGCGGCGCGAGGTAGTGCTTCTTCTGCTCCTCGGTGGCGATGAGGTGGAGCATGTGCATGTTGCCCTCGTCGGGGGCCATGCAGTTGAGCACGCTGGGGCCGATCGGCGAGTACCCGGCCTCCTGCAGGATCGGTGACCAGTGTTCGAGGGGCAGGCCCTGCCCGCCGTACTCCTTCGGCACGAGCGGCGCGAAGACACCGGCCTCCTTCGCCGCGGTCTGCAGCCGGTCGCGAGTGGTCCGGTCGAGACGTCCGCCCGGTACGGGCTCCGCGTCGACGACGACCTCACGGATGAACCGGCGCGTGCGCTCACGCAGCTCAGCTGTCTCCGGGGGAAGGTGAGGGAAAGTCATGGCACTCCTTTGCCGGTGGGTGCGGTCGTTACGCGGTGCCGCCGGCGACCGTGAGACCGCCGTCGACGGTGAGGACACGGCCGGTGACCCAGGAGGCGTCCTCCGAGGCCAGAAAGGCCACAGCGGAGGCGATGTCCGACGGCTCGCCCAGGCGCCGAAGGGGATAACCCCCGGCGGCCTCGGTCTCCTTGCCCTCGTACAGGGCCTCGGCGAACCGCGTCTTCACCACCGCCGGGGCCACGGCGTTGACGCGGATCTCCGGGCCGAGTTCGACGGCCAGGGTCCGGGTCAGGTGCGACACCGCCGCCTTGCTCACCCCGTAGAGACCGATGCCGGGAGCCGGGGTCTCCCCGGTCACCGAGGAGAGGTTGACGACGGTGCCATGGCGCTCGTCGAAACCGAGCTTCGGGTGGGCCACGGCGTCCTGCACCCAGGCGAGGGTGGCCAGGACGTTGACCTCCAGCACCTTGCGGGCGACGTCGAGGTCCAGGCCGACGACGGGACCGTAGGCCGGGTTGATGCCCGCGTTGTTGACCAGGACATCGAGCCCGCCGAATTCGCGTGCGACGGTGTCGAAGACCTCGCGGCGGTGCTCGGGGTCGTCCGCCTTGCCGGCGACGGTGATGACGCTGCCCGGGGGGAGGGTGGCGGCGGCCTCTTCGAGCGGTCCGGTTTTGCGGGCCGTGAGGCATACGCGCGCACCCTCCGCGACGAGCCGTTCCGCGACGGCGAGACCGATGCCCCGGCCGGCGCCGGTCACGACGGCGACCCGGCCGGAGAAACGGCCTCGGTGGGTGGAGTTCTCGCTCATTGATCAGTCCTTCGAGGGGGAATCCGGCTCGGTGCCGTCGAGGCCGCGGAGCTCGGCGCGCCGGATCTTGCCGCTCTGGGTCTTGGGCAGGTCGGAGAGGAAACGGATCGTGCGGGGGCACTTGTAGGCGGCCAGCCGGTCGCGGGAGAAGGCGATCAGTTCTTCCGCCGTGGCGTGCAGGCCCGCCTTGAGCGAGACGTAGGCGACGACGGTCTCGCCGCGGTAGGCGTCCGGCTGTCCGACGACCGCGGCCTCAAGGACCGAGGGGTGCTCGTACAGGGCGTCCTCGACCTCGCGCGGCCAGACCTTGTACCCGGACACGTTGATCTGGTCCTTGAGCCGGTCCACCAGGTAGACCCAGCCCTGCTCGTCGATGACGGCGACGTCGCCGGTACGGAGCCGGCCCTCCGGCATCGTCTGCCGGGTGGCCTCGGGCTTGCCCCAGTACCCGGGAACGACCTGCGGCCCGCTCAGCTCCAGCTCGCCCTGCTGACCACAGGGCACTGGATCGCCATGCAGGTCGACGACGCGCGCGGTGAGATGAGGCAGCGGCTTGCCGATGGACAGCGTCCCGCTCGGCAGATGCACCGGCGCCCGCTCACCCGGCGGTACGGCGATGACGGCGGACGTCGTCTCCGTCATCCCGTAGCCGTTGTGGAGGTGGACGCCGAACCGCTCCCGGAACCGCTCGACGGTGGCCGGCGGGATCGGCGCGCCACCCGAGTACAGGGCCTTCGCCGAGGCGAAGTGCTCCGGTCCGGCCTGCGGGAGCTCGTAGAGCGCGTTGTACGCGGTGATGGAGCCGATCGTGTAGGTCACCCCGTGCTCGGCGAAGGTCTCCAGGGCGACCTCGGGGTGGAAGCGGCCGGCCAGGACGAGTGTGGTGTCGGTGAGCAGGGAGATCGTCGCGTTGACCACCGCGCCGGTGATGTGGAACAGCGGGGCCATGGCGAGCACGACGTCTCCGTCGCTCACGCCCATCCACGACGCGCAGGTCGCCACCACGCTCAGGACGTTGCCGTGGCTGTTCATGGCACCCTTCGGCGGGCCCGTGGTCCCCGAGGTGTACGTCAGGAACGCGATGTCGTCGCGGGTCGGCTCCACGGGCGAGGGGCCGCGGCCCTCGAACTCGCCGATCAGGGCCACCAGGTCGCCGTCCGGCGCCGGGGCGTGGCGTTGTGTCGTCGCGAAGACCCGCGGATCGTTCCTCGACTGGTAGTCCAGCGCCGACGTGCTGATCAGCCACCGCACCGAACTCCCCGCCAGCGTGCCGAGCGTCTCGTGAACGTCCTCGTCCGCGCAGACGACGCCGACCGCCCCGGAGTCCTCGACGATTCGGCGCAGCTCCTGGCGCCGGTACATCGGATTGAGTCCCAGCGCCGTGGCCCCCAGCTTCCACAGGGCCAGCAGCACCAGCGCGTACTGCGGGACGTTCTGCAGGTACACCCCGACGCGATCACCCCGGCCGGTCCCGCGGGCCTCGAACGCGGCGGCCAGGGCGTCCGACGCCGCGTCCACCTCCCGCGCGGACAGAGCACCGTCGAAGAAGCGGAGCGCGACGCCCTCCGGGTTCTTCGCCACGCGTGCCTTCCAGGCGGCCACGAGCGAGCCGGGAACCGTGTCCGGACCCGTACCGGATCCGTCGTGGAACACGTCCCGCTGCCGGCTCTCATCCACTGTCATCTGCCGTCCTTCCCATCCATGTCGGCGCGCTTGGCGTGCCGGTCACGTGAGTTCGCGCTTGAGGATCTTTCCGGTGGACGTCATCGGCAGGGAATGCACGATCTCCACGACGCGCGGGTACTTGTAGGCGGCCATCTGCTCCTTGCCCCAGGTGATCAGCTCGTCGGGACGGCCCTCGAAGCAGAAGTACGCCTTCGCCTCCGAGCCGGCGAGGCGGTAGGCGACCTCCCGGCCCTTGAGCAGGATGTTGAGCGGTACGACTACGCTGCCGGCCTTGAGGATCCCGTAGTGGACGATCGGGGACCGGGGCACGTTCGGGCAGCTGAGCGCGACCTTGTCGCCGGGCCGGATGCCGCGGTCGACCAAGGGGCTGGCGGCGGCCTCGACCTGGGCGTAGCTCAGGCGCGTCGTGCCGAGGACGACAGCGTCTCTGTCAGGGTGCGAGCGGGCGGAGTCCTCGGGCAGGACCGAAAGGTTCAGCATGGTGTCTTCCGGGGAGGTGGACCGGGCCAGACCTCGGGGGAACAGAACACGCGGCCTGGCCCGGAGCGGGTGAGGGTTGCACGCGACGTGACAGCGCGTCACAACTTCTGCAGCAGCCGGTCGAGGATCTCGGCCGTCGCCTCGATGTCGGCGGTGGTGTGTGCCGTGCTGATGAAGACCTTGCCGGACGGCATGAACAGGAAGCCTTGACGCAGCATCCCTTCGAGGATCACGGTCCAGAGCCCGCCGGTCCCGTGCAGCCCGGTGGACCCACCGGCGGGGACGTACTGGAGGAGCGAGCCGACCCGGTTGAAGCGGCCGAACTCAGCGGATGGACCGAGAGCGCCGCCGACGAGTGCTTCGAACTCGGACGAGATCCCTTCGAGTTGCTCGTAGACCGACGGATCGGCCAGGACGCGCATCGTCGCCGCGACGGCTGCCAGCGCGATCGGGTTGGCGTTGAAGGTTCCGGCGTGCACGACGCCGGAGGTCACCTGGTCGATCAGATCGGCCCGGCCGACGACGGCGCTCTGGGTGAAGCCGCCGGCCATCGCCTTCCCGAAGACGGACAGGTCGGGCAGCACGCCGTACTTCTCGGCCGCCCCGCCCCGGGCGATCCGGAACCCGGCGATCACCTCGTCGAAGACGAGGACGACGCCGTGCCGGTCGCAGAGGGTCCGCAGCGTCGACAGGAACCGCGGTGTGGGTGCTTCGACGCCGGCGTTGCTCATCACCGGGTCGACGAGCACGGCCGCGATGTCGCGCTCAACGGCCTCGCTCAGCAAGCGCTCGGCCAGCCGCACGTCGTTGAAGCGCGCCACTACCAAGTCGTCAAGGACGCTGGCCGACTGCCCCGCCCCACCGGGGGTGGCCGGGCGGTCGCAGTCGTCCTCGGACATCCCGGCGTACACGGTGTCGTGCCAGCCGTGGTAGCTCCTGGCGAACTTGAGGACGCGGCGCCTGCCGGTGGCGGCGCGCGCGAGGCGCAGGGCCACCTGCACCGCCTCGGTCCCCGTGTTGCTCCACAGCAGCCGCTCGCCGTGCGGCACCGCTTCGAGGACCGCTTCCGCCGCGAGGTACTCCAGCGGGTGGCCGGTGCCGACGACCTGCATCTTCGTCGCGACCTCGGACACCGCTGACAGCACCCGCGGGTCACCGTGACCGAGGACGAGCGGGCCCCAGGCCATCACGTAGTCGACGTACCGGTCGCCGTCCAGGTCCCAGACGTGTGCGCCCCGCGCCTCGCGCACGAAGAGCGGATGAGGCGGCATCGCGGCGCGCAGACCCGACCCCACACCTCCGCCGACGCTGCGGCGGGCTCGCTCGAAGGCCGAGCGTGATGATTCCAGGGCCATGAGATCACCCCTGCCTTTCAGTACGTGATCACCGAGCGGATGCCGATGCCGCGCTTCATCCGGTCGAACGCCTCGTTGACGTCCTTCAGACCGATCACGCTCGTCACCAGGGAGTCGAGATCGATGCGGTGGTTCATGTAGTGGTCGATCAGCAGCGGGAAGTCGGAAGCCGGCTTGCTGGAGCCGTAGTTCGAGCCGATGAGCGAGAGTTCCTGATCGGACATGACGAAGGGATCGATGGAGACCTTCAGGCCGTCCGCCACCTGCCCGGCGACCACCGCCGTGCCGCCCCGGGCCAGGACCTCGTAGGCCGACTCGATGGTGCGGGGCAGCCCGATGGCCTCGATGGCGATCTCCACCCCGCGTCCGTCGGTGAGCTGTCGCACCCGGTCCGCGAAGTCCTCGCGGGCGTTGTTGATCAGGTCGGTCGCGCCGAAGACGCGCGCCTGCTCCAGCTTCTCGTCGGAGACGTCCGCGGCGATGATCTTCCGCGCGCCGGCGAGCCGGGCACCCTGGATCGCGTTCAGGCCGACGCCGCCGCAGCCGAGGACCAGCACGGTGTCGCTCGGACGCACGCCGGCGGTGTTGACGGCCGCGCCGACACCGGTCGTGACGGCGCATCCGACCAGAGCCGACTGCGGGAACGGGGCGTCGTCCCGGACGGCGATCGCACCCGACTCGGGCACGAGGGCGTACTCGCCGAACGTTCCGAGGCCCGCGAAGCTGAGGACGTCGTCCCCGCCGGCGGACGTGATCCGGGACCGGCCGTCGAACGACAGGTGGTTCGCCGAGTGCTCGCTCACCATGTCGCAGAGGACGGGCCTGCCACTGACGCAGTAGCGGCAGCGGCGACACGAGGGCGTCCAGGACAATACGACGTGGTCGCCCTGCTTCAGCGTCGTGACGCCTTCGCCGACACTCTCGACGATCCCGGCTCCCTCATGGCCGAGGATCATCGGCGCAGGAACCTCCCATTCGCCCAGGAGGACGTGGAGGTCGCTGTGGCACACCCCGCTCGCCCGGAGCCGCACGAGCACTTCGCCGGGCGGAGGCGTCGAGGGGATCGTCACCCGCTCGATGGCCAGCGGTTCGTTCGGCGTCCTGAAGACGGCGGCGTCGAACTCGATCGTCATGAAAGTCTCCCTTCCGTGTTCTGGGGCGGTCACGTCCGAGCGGTGCGGATGAGCTTCTTGTTGGCGAACTCGTCGATGCCCGCCCGTCCCAGCTCGCGGCCGAACCCGGACAACTTGACGCCACCGAAGGGCAGTTCCGCGCCTTCGAGGCCGACGCCGTTGATGAAGACCATGCCGGCCTCGATCCTGTCGGCGACGCGCAGCGCCTGCTCGGCATCTGTCGTGAACACGTAGGAGCCAAGCCCGTACGGCGTGTCGTTCGCCAGCTCGACGGCCTCGTCCTCGGATCCGACCCGGTAGACGGTCGCGACGGGGCCGAAGAGTTCCTCGGCGGCCGACGGCGACGTCGGCGGGACGCCGGTCAGCACGCCGGGCGGGAAGTACGCCCCTTCGCGCTGTCGTGCGGAGACGAAGGTCGCCCCTTCCTCGACGTTTCGCTCGACCTGTTCCTCGACGTACTCGGCGGCGGCGACCGAGGAGAGCGGCGCCAGGCCATCGGTCAGTGCGAGCACCTTCTCGGTGAACCTGTCGAGGAAGGCGTCGTAGACGTCCTCGGCGACGATGAAGCGCTTCCCGGCGTTGCACGCCTGGCCGGCGTTCTCGAACCGCGCCTCGACCGCCGCCTGGACCGTGGCGTCGAGGTCGTCGGTGGACAGCACGATGAAGGGGTCCGAACCGCCCAGTTCGAGCACCACCTTCTTGAGGCTGCGCCCGGCCTTCTCGGCGACCTCCGCGCCGGCCCGCTCCGAACCGGTGAAGGAGACGCCCCGCACGCGGGGGTCGGCGATGGCGCGGCCGATCTGCTCCCCGGTGGCGTGGACGTTGACGTAAGCGCCCCGGGGGAATCCCGCGTCCGTGAACAGCTGCTGGAGAGCCGCGGACGACTCCGGACACTGCGATGCGTGCTTGAGCACGATGGTGTTGCCCAGCGCGAGGTTGGGCGCGGCGAAGCGGGCCACCTGGTAGTACGGGTAGTTCCAGGGCATGATCCCCAGCAGCACGCCGACCGGCTGGCGGCGGACGAAGGCGGTGCCCTCTCCCTCCAGGAGCTCGATCGGTTCGTCGGTGAGGAACTTCTCCGCGTTCTCGGCGTAGTACCGGTAGATCGAGGCGCTGAACTCGACCTCCCCCACGGCCTCGTCCACCGGCTTGCCCATCTCCCGGTGGATGATCTCGGCGAGCTGTCGGCCGCGCTCGTCGTGCAGGGTGGCGACGGCGTGCAACAGCTGGGCGCGCTGTGCCACGGAGATCTGCCTCGACCAGCGGGCGTAGGCGTCGGCCGCCGCGTCGAGCGCCGCGCCGACGGTCTCGTCCGTCGCGGTGGGGTACTCCTTGACCAGCTTGCCGGTGGCCGGGTCCACCACCGCGTACACGTGCCTCTTCGCCATGCTGACTCCTTGTTGATGTGACGGGTTCATGCGAGGGCCCCGGTCGCGGGGGCCGGGTTCGCGTCCGAGGCCGCGTTGCGGTCGTGCAGTGCGCGGTAGGCGCGGAAGTAGACGAATCCCTGGGTGCCCCAGGTCGCCAGCGCGGCGGTGTAGAAGAGCGTGCGGTTCGCGTCGTCGAACGGCAGGGGGAAGAAGTCGTACGTGATCGCGATGGTGCTCCCGGCGGCCGTGACCAGTGCCGTCCAGACCGCCGGCCACCTCGCGCCCGCGTTCCAGAGCCGCTTGGCGAAGTACCCGAGGAAGACCGCCGTGAGGAGATTGACGACGACGTAGAACGCGGCGACCCAGAACGCGATGCCGCCGGTGTGCAGGTCCGCGCCGTGGAACTGACGGAGGAAGAGACCGGCCACGATCGCGATTCCGAACACGGCGACGTCGACGCCGAGGCTCGGCCTGTAGCGATGGGTGACCTTCATCAGGCCCATGACCAGAATGAGCGTGATGCCGATCGATCGGGAGAAGGCGTCGAAGAAGTACGCCACGTCGTACAGGACGCTGTCGCTCTTGGCGCCGAGCAGGGACCAGAGCAGGAAGTTGGTGCCCGACGTGGCGACGACCATCCACTCCAGGCCCAGGAGGTAGTTGCCATAGCGGCGGATGAACTGCCATCCGTAGAAGTAACCGGCGAAGATCATCCACAGGTCTGCCAGCAGGAACAGGATCTCCCTCATCGGGACGCCCCCTCTCGGACGGCGCGGGACAGCAGGGTGAGGACGCTCTCCGCGGTGCGCTGCCCCGTCAGCACCGCGCCGTTCATGGTTCCGGCCCATTCGCCGGCGGTTTCGGAGCCCGCCCAGTGGACGCGCCCGTGGGGCTCGGACAGCGCCTTGCCGAAGCTCGTGGTCGCGTAGGGGGCGACGGCGGGATTGGGGCCGCCCGGGGCGAACGGTTCCGCTCCCCAGCAGTGGTCCACGTAGTCGATCGGGGTGAGCGCCTGCGGACCGTAGAGGTCGGCGAGCTGCCGGACGACCCGGTCGCGCCGGGTCCCGGGGCTGAAGCCGTCGAAGACGCGCGGGTCGCAGAAGGCCATCAGGACGCCCGGTCCGCCGGGGGCGGGGGACACGTCGAAGGTGATGAACACGGTTCCGGTGTCGGTCACCGCCTCACCGGAGAATCCCTCGGCCCGCCAGAACGGCTTCTCGTAGGCCACGAACGCTTTGCTCAGCACGCCCATGCGCCAGGTCCGCGTGAGCCCTTCGCCCTGTTCGGGCAGAGCGGGCTCGAAGGTGATGGCGGCGCGGTGCGCCGGCGAGGCCGTGACGATCGCGTACCGGGCGTGGATCTCGCCGGAATCGGTGCGGACGGTGACGCCGTCGTCGTCCTGTGCGATGCGGCGCACCGGTGTCTTCAGGCGCACGCGGTCGCCGAGCCGCTCCGTCACCCGCTCGGCGATCTCCTGGGTGGTCTCGACGAACCGGTCCTGCTGCTGACCGCCCTCGACGTCCAGCATGTGATCGAGCCCGCCCGCCGAACGGATGTAGCGCATCGCGTGCAGCAAGGAGACGTCTCCCGGGGTGCACCCCCACTGCACCTTGCTGATGACGGTCATCAGCGCGCGGGTGCTGGGCAGTGCGTTCTTCCCGTCGAGCCACTCGCCGAACGAGATGGCGTCGAGCCGGCCGGCCCCGGGGGACTCCCAGGCGGCGTTCACGTCGATGGTCGCGACCAGCTTGTTCACCGCCGTCTGCATGCGGGCCATGTCCACCAGGGCCGCGGGGGAGACCTTGGGAATGGTGCCGCTGTAGGTGCGGCGCCGGCCCGCCATCCACAGCACGTTGCGTCCCTGGGCGAACTGGTCGGTGGTGGTACACCCGACCCGGCGCGCGAGGTCCCGGACGGCGGTGTGGCGCCGGGCCACCCAGGTCGCTCCGAGGTCGACCTTCACGCCGGCCACCTCGCCGGAGAGCGAGCGGCCTCCGACCCGGTCGCGGCCTTCCACGACCAGGACGGACCGCCCTGTGCTCACCAGCCGCTCCGCCGCGCTCAGACCGGCGAAACCGGCACCGACGACCACGACGTCGACCGTGGTGTCCCCGGAGCCGGGCTTACGGGATCCGGACATGGCTTCCTCCTTCGCCCACGCGGTCCGCGTGCTGCGCGATGTAGGTCGTGACGGGGCCGACGAGGGCCTCGGGGAGGTGATGGCCCATGCCGGGGATGACCACGTGCTGGGCCGAGCGGATCGCCCGTACGGTCGCGGCGCCGCCGCTCGGGTTCACCAGCGGGTCCCGGTCGCCGTTGATGACCAGCGTCGGGGCGGTGATGCTGCCCAGCTGGGCCGTCCGGTCACCGGAGCGTTGGATGGCCTGGATCTGGCGCGCCGTGCCGGCCGCCGGGTCACCGGCGCTGCGGTCCCATCCGCGAGCCGCGATGGTTGCCTCCGCCGCGTCGTCGATGGGGTGCCCCGTTCCCGCGATGTGACGGGTGAGCCTCAGGTGGGCACGGACCGCCGCGGTTCTGTTCCTCGCGGGCGGGGCGGCGAGGAGCCTGACCGTCGACAGGGCGGGCTGCCCGACCTTGCGCGCCCCGGTGGTGGAGTAGAGGGAGGTCAGGGACAGGGCCCGCTCGGGTGCTGTGGCCGCGACCGTCTGCGCGATCATTCCGCCCATCGACCGCCCGACCAGGTGAACCCGCGCGATCCCGAGATGGTCGAGTACGCCGATGGCGTCCCGGGCCATGTCGGCCAGCGCATACGCGTCGCCGCGTGGACGCGCGGCGATCTGACGCCAGAGCGCGGGCGGGGGAGTGGTGACGAACGTCGACCGGCCGGCGTCGCGGTTGTCGATCGCGACGACCCGGAAACCGCGGGCGACGAAGGAACCGACGAACGAGTCGGACCAGAAGGTGAGGTCCTCGCCCAGCCCCGCGATGAGCAGCATCGCGGGGTCGTCCTGGTCGCCGTGGTCCCGGAAGCAGATCGTCATGCCGGACGGCAGGGTCGCGTACTGGTCGACGCTCTCGGCGCCGCTCGTCTCAGGCATGGGTGGCTCGCCGCCCGTCGGATGACTGCGCGGCCGTCCGACGGGTGCCGAACTCCAGGTGCTCGTCGGCCACCGGGCCGCGCAGGGCCCTGGCGTCCTCGGGGTAGGACATCGCCATCCGCCAGGGCTTCTCGGGGCCCTGCTTGGGCAGGAGCTTCTCGCCGCGCTTGGCGTACCCGGCCTGAAGGTCCATGACCGGCCTGCGCTGCGTCCCCGCCGGCGCGACCGGAACCACCGTGTCGTATCCGCGGGCGTCCATGTGCCTGACCAGATCGATGAAGTAGCGGCACATCAGGCTCACCTTGAGCGTCCATGACGAGGTGGTGTAGCCGATCGCCATCGCCCAGTTCGGGATGCCGCTCAGCAGCATGCCGCGGTAACAGAGCGCGTCCGCGATGTCGACCTGGCGCCCGTCGACCACGAGGGGCATGCCGTCGAAGAGCCGAAGGTTCAGCCCTGTCGCGGTGACGATGATGTCGGCTTCCAGCTCCTCACCCGACTCCAGGACGATTCCGCGCTTGCTGAACCGCGCCACGGCGTCGGTGACGACGGAGGCCCTTCCGTCCTTGATCGCGTCGAAGAAGTCCCCGTCCGGTGCCACGCACAGCCGCTGGTCCCACGGGTCGTACGGCGGATTGAAGTGCTTGTCGACGTCGAATCCCTTGGGCAGGCGCTTGACGTTCTCGCGCCGGATGAACGCCCGTCCTGCCTTGGGGAACCTCCGCAGGCCCTTGACCACGGCGTGTTCCGTCCAGATGTTCTTGAACCGCGTCACGGCGTACCCGCGTTCTTCTCCGAGCAGCTTCGTGAGCGCCAGGGCGACCCTGTCGACGCGGGGGAGCGCCATGACATAGGTGGGGGTGCGCTGCAGCATCGTCACGTGCCGGGCGGCGCCCGCCCCGGTGGTCATGGCAGGCACCAGCGTGATCGCGGTCGCGCCGCTGCCGATGACGATGACCCTCTTGTCGCTGTGGTCGAGATCCTCGGGCCAGTGCTGCGGATGGACGATCCGGCCCTCGAAGTCGTCCCGCCCCGGGAACTCCGGGGAGAACCCCTCGTCGTACCGGTAGTAGCCGGTGGCGGCGAAGACCCATCCCGCGCGGATCGTCCTGGTCCGGGTGGTGCCCGTGGCGGGGTCCGAGGTCTGGACGGTGAGGGCCCACCGTGAGTCCGCCGTGGACCACTCCGAGCGGACGACCCGGTGGCCGAGCCTGAGGACGCGCTCCAGGCCGTTCTCCTCGACGGTTTCGTGGAGGTACTCCTTGATGAGGGGAGCGTCGGCGATCGCGGCCTCGTGGCGCCAGGGCTTGAACGCGTATCCGAACGTGTGGAGGTCGGAGTCCGAGCGGATGCCGGGATAGCGGAACAGGTCCCACGTGCCTCCGATGTCGTCGCGCGCTTCCAGCACGGCCAACGACTTGTCGGGCAGCTCCCGGCTGACATAGGTGGCCGCGCCGATTCCGGAGATCCCTGCTCCGATGATCACCACGTCGAACTCCTCGACGGCGTCCAACACCTCAGCTGTCATGGCGTTTCCTCGCTGTTCCTGTGGCGGTTACCTCACTGTCGCGAGCCGTGACCGCCTGCGAGAACGACAGCGGGCACCTCCTTCGCCAGGGCTCGGTGCACGATGCACAGGCGGGCCGGGCTGGTGCGCCCATACGGTGTCCGACGTTCGGGTCGAGGCCCCGGTCGAGGTTTGCCCCCGGTGTTTAGTGGTACTAAACACCGGGGTCGCGGTCGTGCGCGGAGGCCGAATCCGTCGTCGTCACGGCCTCGCCGCGTGCCGGGACCCACAGGTGTACCGAGCCGCGAGGGGATCGCCGCCGTCGCTCCCCCGATCATCGCCGTCACTCCCGCGATCGGGGCCGGGCGGAAGCGGCCGCCGACCCGGAACCGTACGGGGCCACGTCTTCCCGGGCGGGAGGAGCCGCCTCCTGCCGCTCCGGCTCAGCCGCTGCGAGGGAGCCGCACCCGTTCGTCCGCGCAGGCGTACCGCTGCGCGCACTCCTTCATCCACCCATGACGGGCCGGTACCGGCCCGTGAGCCGAAAGGTGGTCGCGATGACCGACCTCTCCGGGACAGGGCACGCCGAAGCACCCGGCGGTGAAGCCGGACCGGGCAATCCGCTCCACCGTGGGCTCGGCGTGTCGCAGATCGTTTTCATGGTCGTCGCCGCGGCGGCACCGCTCGGCCTTGTGGCCGGCGGGGTGCCGCTCGCCCTCGCCGTGAGCGGCAGCCCGGGGATGCCGCTGTACTTCGCGCTGTCCACCGTGCTGCTGCTGATCTTCGCGGTCGGCTTCACGCTGATGGCCGGACGGGTACGCAACGCGGGGGCCTTCTACGCCTACGTCCAGGCGGGGCTGGGCCGGATCCCCGGTCTCTCGGCCGCGACCCTCGCGCTCTTCTCCTACACGCTGCTTCTCGTCGGGGTGAACGCCTATGTCGGGGTCGCGACGAGCAACGTCATCGAGCGGTACGCCGACGTCGGCTCCCCGTGGTGGGCGTGGGCGCTCGTCTCACTCGGCGTCATCGCCTTCCTCGGCTATCGCGACATCGAGCTGAGCGCCAAAGTGCTCGGTGCCGTGCTGGTGCTGGAATCCCTGCTGCTCCTGGTCATGGACCTCGGCATCGTGGGCCACGGCGGCGCCCGCGGCCTGACGGCCGAGCCGGTGTCGCCCTCGATCGTGGGCACCGGTTCCCTGGGCCTCGGCATCATGTTCGCCCTCTTCGGGTTCATCGGCTTCGAGGCGACGGCCGTGTTCCGCAACGAGGCGAAGGACCCCGACGTCACGGTCCCGCGGGCGACGTACGTCGCGATCCTGGTGATCGGGGCCTTCTACGCGTTCACGGTGTGGGCGATCGTGGTGGGCGCCGGCGTCGACGCTGTGGTCGGAGCCGCGCAGGCCGACCCCGAGGGCCTGGTCCTCACGCTGACGCGGAGCTACGTGGGGTCCGTCTGGGCCGACAGCATGCAACTACTGCTGATCACAAGCCAGTTCGCCTGCGTACTGGCTTTCCACAACGTCGTGACGCGCTACCAGTTCGCCCTGTCCCGGGCCGGTGCGCTTCCGCCGCCGCTGGGCGTCGTCCACCCCCGGCACCGCGCGCCGTCGGCGTCCTCGGCCGTCGCCTCGGCGGTCGCGTTCGTCACCACGCTCGTCGTCGCCGTGCTCGGCCTCGACCCGATCGGGGACCTCTACGCGTGGTTCTCCGGCGCCGCCACCCTCGGCATCGTCCTGCTGATGGCGGCCACCAGCCTCGCGGTCATCGGCTTCTTCCGGCGCGCCGATGGGCGGCCGTCGGTGTGGCGCACGGTCGTGGCCCCGGGCGTCGCCTTCCTCGGCCTGGCCTGTGTGGTCTGCCTGATGGTCGCCAACTTCCCGCTCCTCGTCGGTACCGCCACGGGCGCCTGGGTGATCGGTGGCCTCGTCGCCCTCTCGGCCGTGGCCGGCGCGGTGCAGGCCCTGGTCCTGCGAATGCGCCGACCGGCTGTCTACGAGAAACTCTGAGCGACGTGCCGGTCAGCTCATGAGCGCAGGGGCGCGGCCGGTCTGTGCACCGTGCACCGTCCTCGGGGGAGGCCGGTGCACGGTGTCGTTCTCACCGCGGCCGTGGCCTGTGAGAGTGGAGTACGAGGCAACCGCCACCGGCGAAGTCCGGTTTCGCCGAGCACCGTGTCGTGGGCGGGCCGACCGGGGCGCCCAGAGGAGTGACGTTGAAGAACCGGACTGTGGTGGTGGGGCTCGGCGCCACCGGCCGCGCCATCGCTTCTTCCTTGCTGCGGCGCGCGGACGTGGAGATCGTGGGAGCGGCGGACCGGGATCCCCGCGTGGTCGGTCAAGACCTCGGAGTGCTACTCGGTGGCGTCGCGAACGGTGTCGTCGTCGTGAGCGACCCGGCCGAGCTGCCCGCCGCGGACCTCGCGATCATGGCGACCGTGTCGGATCTGGACAAGGCGGCCGGCGTCCTGCTGCCGCTGCTGGAGCGTTCGTACAACGTCCTGAGCATCTGCGAAGAGCTGGCCCATCCATGGCGGAGCCACCCCGATCTGGCGCGGCGGCTCGACGACACGGCGAAGGCGCACGGCGTGACCGTCATGGGGAGCGGGGCGAACCCGGGCATCCTGATGGACACCCTTCCCCTCCTCCTGACCGCACTGACTCAGCGCGTGGAGAGCGTGCGTATTCGCCGGCGGACGAACATGTCACGCTACGGCGCGATCCTGTCGAAGTTCGGCCTCGGTCTGACCACGCGTGAGTTCGCGACGGCGCGCAGCCGGGGTGAGGTGGTCGGGCACCACGGCTTCGAGCAGACCATCGGGGCGCTCGCGGCGGGGCTCGGATGGGATCTCGACTCGGTGGACGTGGGAGAGGTCGAACCCGCTGTCGTGACGACCTCGCCGCGCGTCGGCGACCACCTGCGCATCGAACCAGGGCAGATCGCGGCGGTCACTCACGCCGCCCGAGGCGTGCTCAAGGGCGATGTGGTGATCGATCTGGAGATCACGTTCGGGTTCTTCGAGCCGGCCGACGAGGTGGCCGCGGGCGACGACTACCGGATCGTCGGAGAGGAGCAGGTCGTCGACCTCCGCTCCTTCGTGGGCTTCGATTCCTTCCTCAGCACCGTCGCGGCGGCGGTCAACGCCTCCACCGCGATCGTCGAGGCGCGTCCCGGTCTCCTGTCGATGGGGGACCTGCCCGCCCGTTCGGTCGCGGCCAAGGGAGAGCGGCGAGCGGGCCGGGCCTCGCTCGGGGCCACGACTTCTCAGGACTGAGACGGAGACGCAGAAGCCGGAGAACCTCCTGTTCGCCGTCTTCACGCGTCTCGCCGAAGAGCCGCCCGTCACGGTCGATCCGCCGGACGGGAACGGGGGCTCGGGCGCGTCGCCGAGCACGCCTCGACGCGGAGTACGAAGTGGGGCGGACGCCCCACCTGGAAGGAGATCGGGACAGCATGAGGACCGACAGCACGAAGTACACCAACTTCACCGGCTGGATCGACCCGCCGGATGACGTGCAGCCCGCGCTGGACGGCGATCTCACCTGCGACATCGCCGTCATCGGCGGCGGCATGGGCGGCATGGCGGCGGCGCTGCGCCTCGCGGAGCGCGACCAGGACGTCGTCCTGCTGGAGGCCGAGTTCTGCGGCTACGGCTCGGCCTCGCGCAACGGCGGTCAGATCGCCGGGGCGCCGGGTGGCGACCTGCGGATGCTCAGCCTCCAGTCCCCGAAGAAGATGCCGGTCATGGCCAAACTGGCGGAGCACGCGGGCCGCTATGTGGAAGACCTCATCAAGACGCACGACATCGACTGCGACTACGTGGCGAACGGCCTGGTGTGGGGCGCGGTCTCACCCCTCATGATGCTCAGGGTGCGTACCCAGGCGGCGATCCTGCGCGCCTTCGGTGGGGGCGGGACCGTCGGCAGCAGGGAGGAGCTCGGCCTCCCCGCCGGCTTCGTGGGCGGGATGCGGGAATCCATCGGCGGGATGCTGAACCCGGGCAAGCTCGCTCGTGGTGTGCGTCGCGCGCTGCTCGCCTCCTCGGCCAAGGTCTTCGAACAGACGCGGGTGAGCGATGTCCGGCGGACAGGCGGCACCGTCGAGATCACGACACCGCACGGCACTGTGCGGGCCGACAAGGTGATGCTCGCGACCAGCGTCTACGGCGGTGAGTGGGACATCACGCCCAAGAACCTCGCGACGCCGCTGTACGTCATCGAGATCGAGTCGGAACCCATCGCGCCGGAGCGGCTCGCCGCGCTGGACTGGACCAGTCGGTGCGGCATCATCACGCAGCACCAGTTGATGACCCACTACCGGCTCACCGAGCGCAACACCATCGTCTGCGGGGTCCGCAAAGCGCAGCGAGGCCAGACGTACCCGCTCCCGGACCGGGTCCCGGACCCCGGTGTCGTGCGGGACATGGGGAAGGATCTGGCCAACCGGTTCCCGTCGCTGTCCGACGTGGCCATCGAGCGGGCCTGGGGCGGTTGGATCGGCATCAGCCCGGACTGGCTGTCGGTCGCCGGGCAGGTGGGCGACAACGTCTTCTACGCGATGGCCTGCAACGGCCACGGCCTCTGCCAGGTGCCGTACGTGACCCATCAGCTCGCCGACTACATCGTCGACGGTGAGATGCCGGAGGACCTCGCCGGCATCTGGTCGGACACGTCGAAGTTTTCAGGGCCGTCTGGGGGCTGGACCGGTTCAACGACTTCTTCAACGGCAGCAGGACGCTGGCTCGGCGGGCACTCCGCCGTGCCAGGCGCGGGGGTTCCTGAAGGTTGGGGCGATGCCTGCTCCGTGAGGGCGCGGTGTGAGATCGCCACCGCTATGACAAGACCGCCGGGTCCTGCGAAGCAGCCGGCGCCCTCGCATCACTTCTGATGCGGGCCCGGCGCTCGGCGCCAGGATCTAGGCGGGCCCTCGCGTGGCGCGCAGCAGGGGAGGCGACAGGACCCAGAGGACCTCGCTCACCGTCGTACCCGGATTGTCGAACTGGTGAAGCGTCCGGCCGGGGAACGAGGTGGACGCCCCTGCCGACAGCATCCGGGTCTCGCCTCCGACGATCAGACGGGTCGATCCGCTCAGTCCCATCGCGAAGATCGTGGCAGTGTCGAGCCGATAGGGGCCTCCGGTGCCCCCGCCTGGCTCGATCACGGAACGGAAGACCTGGAACGCCGTGGTGCCGGCGGGCGTGAGCAGGTACTCGGCCACGCCCTCACCGCCCATGTCGATCCGGCTTCCACCGTCCACGACCTGCTCGTCGGGGTACGCGAAGAGCTCCCCGACCCCGATCCGCAGCACCTCGCAGACGCGCAGCAACGTCGGGACGGACACGTTGGTGAGCCCACGCTCCAACTGACTCAGGAAGCCCTTGGTGACCCCTGCCCGGTGCGCGACCTCCGTCAACGACAGCCCGCGGTCGAGCCTGATCCTCCGCAGATGCCCGCCCGTGGACGCTTCGAGGGCGGCGGCACCCCTGTCCGCTCCGCCTGCTGTCCCACCGTCACCGATGGCCATGGTGTGCTCACCGCCCGTCCTGAGGCCGAGGTCGTGTGCCTGTCAGGTGACAGGCCGACCCGGACGAGTCCTCTCCGTGACACGAGGCTAAGGCATGCGCCCGGAGCAGTCCGCGCGCCCCTGTGAGGGGCGTGACGGCGTCGACCCCCTTGTGGCGCCGGCAAGGGCGTGGTAAATCTGCCGTCGTTTAGTGGTGCTAAACGACGGTCCAGGGTCTGCGTCTTCACCGTCGGCCGGGCCGCCGACGGTGACTTCGGCTGTCCGGGACACGGCATGCCGGGAGCCTCGACTCCCCGAGAGCAGAGGGACACTGAGAACATGGAAGAGCTGTGGCCCCCGCCCTCGCGTGAGGTCGCCGATGCGATCAGGTCACTGTGTCAGCGCCTGCTGACGGAGACGGACGCCTTGATCGACGCCTTCGCAAGGCCCTCCCTCGTCGCCCAGAACGATCCCGCTCTCCTCGCGGACGCATCGCTGGTCGAGGAGGATCGCGCGCTCAACCGCTCCGAGCTGGTCCAATGGCTGACCGCAAACGTTCAGCAACCGGGGCGGCGGGTGGAGCCCTACGTCAGTCCGAGGACCACGGCGTACATCAACGATCTCGTCTCCCGGGGCATCGCACCCGACTTCGCCGTTGCCTGGCGTGTGGCCCTGGGGATCGGCTGGCGGCGATGGCTGGAGGAATGCGTGGCGGACTGCGCCGACTCCGATCTTCTCGTGGGGATCCTGGACGTGACGGCGCAGTCGCTGGTGCAGTACGCCCTCGACTCCGTCGCGGCCCTGCGGCAAGCCGGCCTCGCCGCGGCGATGGGGAACACGGATGCCGAGGGGATCGCACTGATCCAGCTGATCGCCAGTGGGGCACCGATGGCGGAGGACCTCGCCGAAGGACGCCTGCGCTACCGGATGGCGCGGTGGCACGTGAGTCTCGTCCTCTGGGTCGACGATCCCCGGCAGGCCGACGCCCTGGAAGAGGCGATCGCCGCCGTGCGCTCCGCCGCCGGCGGCCGGAGCGCCCTGGTGGCGCGCGCCAGCGCCACGTCGCGGTGGATCTGGCTCTCGGGGGAAGTCGTCCCGGACCTTCACCATGTGGAGAAGGGCCTCGCGGCGACCGACGAGGTCCGCGCGGCGGTGGGAAGGCCGGGCCGCGGACTCGAAGGATTCCGCTCCAGCCACCAGAACGCCCTCGCGGCGCAGGCGCTGGTGATCCGGCTGGGTTCCGACCGGCGGTTCACCGCCTACGCCGACGTCGAGCTGATCGACGCGCTCACGAAGGACCGGCCCGGCGCGCGTCGGTTCGTCATCAACACCCTCGGGCCATTGGCCGAAGCCGACACAGCCCTGCGGCAGGCACTGCTCACCTATGTGCAGTCCGGCTTCAGCACCACCCGGGCGGCCGCCGACCTCTACGCGCACCGCAACACCGTCGAACGGCGCGTCTCACGTGCCAACGAGCTCTCGACCGTCAAGGTGGAGGACAACCCGACCCACGTGGCGGCGGCGCTCCTGGTGCTGGACATCGCGCCTGACATCGTGACGATTGCCCCGAGCTGAGCTCACACCACGCAGCCGCGGTGCTCGAGCTTCCTTGCCGAGGGAAGAGCCCGGAAGGGCGAGACGGGTAAAGGCGGGCAGAACCGCGCGGGCGCCCGGACGGTGCCTGGGCAGCCGGCCTTCGCCAGTGGCGTCCCTTCCGGAACGTCTGCGATCGACGGCGAGGGCGACACCGCCGCCCGGAGGCCGACGTCGGACGTCGGTATGCGGGCGCAGAGCGCCCCGGTGCCCTCCGCGCGTGCGTCAGGTGTCGCACGTAGCGCCCACGATGGACGTGATGCACATTGACCGTGAGCCCGTTTTATGCCATCCAGGCTACTGACCTGCGGTTTTCTACGTGCGCGTTATATGCGGTGTGGGCGTTACGGGCGATATCTTGACGCTGAATTGACGCTCGTGACGCTTATTCGACGCTCGTTCTGCTGGCCTGGCAGCTGCTCTTTTCGGCCGGTCAGGTCGTCCGTTGGCTGCGCGCGCGGCGGGGAGCCAGGGGTTTGCACCGTCAGCTGCGGCTACACGGTGCCAGCGCGTTGGACGAGCCGGGCATGGCGGCTCGCGCGGGGCCGACCCTCTCGCTCAGAGGCGGCGGCGGGACTGCGGGACACCTCCGCTCGCGCGGAGCCGACCCTGTAGGGATAGGACCGCGCCGAGCACCATCGGGGACACCTCCGCTCGCGCGGAGCCGACCCTTGCTGACCTGCGGCGTTATTCGGGCTTGGTTATCTTGCGCTTTTTGAAGGCGGAGGTGTCGTTCTCCTCGTAGATCTTGGCGAACGGGCCCCAGCGGAGCCGGGTCCGGCTGTCCTCGGCGTCTTCGAGCCGGCGGTCGACGCCGGCCTCCAGTCCGCAGCGGTCGGAGGGAGATACGGAGGTAGGCGACGGGGCGCTTCGGGGCGTACGAGGCCAGGTGGTCAGAGATTGAGGGTGACCTGTCCGCCGCGGGCGTGGGCGGGGACTTCGAAGTCCTCCCAGGCGGTGGGGAGGGCGGTGGCCGGCACGGCGTCGGCTCCTGGTGCTCGATGGTCCCGATACCAGGCGCTTTCCGACGAACTCCGCGGTTGGGCGGTGCCGTAGATCCTTTGTAGAATCCGCGGCTCCGCCCAGGGATACTGATCACCATGCGCGTTGACTTCGACCCCGCCGAGATGCCCCGCAACGACTTCTACCGGCTGCTGACCGCCACGGTCGTGCCCCGTCCCATCGCCTGGGTGTCGACGGTCACCGAGGACGGCACACCGAATCTCGCCCCGCACTCGTTCTTCACCATCGCCGCCGTCGCCCCGCCCGTCGTGCAGTTCACCTCCGTGGGGCGCAAGGACTCGCTCCGTAATGTCGAGGACACCGGCGAGTTCGTGGTCAACTTCGCGCCCGAGGGGCTCTTTTCGCAGATCAATGACACCGCGACGGACTTTCCGCGCGGAGTCAGCGAGTTCGAGGCCGTCGGGGTCACCGCCGAGCCGGGGCTGCGGGTCAAGCCGCCGCGGGTCGCCGATGCGCCGGTGGCGCTCGAATGTGTGCTGCACAGCACGCTGCGGATCGGGGACTCCACCGTCGTGTTCGGGCGCGTGGTGCACGCCGCGGTCTCCGAGGAGGTCCTGGCCGGCGGGCACCCCGAGATCGCCCGGCTGCGACCGCTGAGCCGCCTGGGCAAGGACGAGTGGGGCACTCTCGGCGAGATCCACGAGCGCTCCCGCATCCGCCACGCGGACTGGCAGGGCCCGGCCGCCCCCGGCGTCTGACCAGCCCGGACGGTCCCGCGGCCTGTCCCACTCGGCCACCGCACCCGGCAGCGGCGCTCGTCCGGAACGCGGGACACCGGATGCCCTACCCGCACCCGGAACCGGACGCGGCCGCCCCGGCCTCCGCCCCGTTTCTCCTCCAGCGCCCCGCACCCACCGCCGAACGCGGCCGCCCCGGCCCGCGCCCTTACGGCGCCCCGGCCCCGGCGCCCGGTCGGCCGCCCCGGACCTGGAGTCCGCCGAGCAGGTCCCGGGTGGCGGCCGTCACGGCGTCCACCGCCTCGTCGAACACCTCACGGTTGTGCGCGGCGGGGGCGCGGAATCCGGAGACCTTACGGACGTACTGGAGGGCCGCCGCCCTGATGTCGTCCTCGGTGGCCTCGGGCGTCATGGGCGGGCGGAGCGTCTTGATGCTGCGGCACATGCACCCAGTCTCCCTCCGCCCGGCCCCGTCCGGCGCGCGGACGGGCCGCCGCGGACGCACCGTACCGGCGACGGCCGCGCGGTCAGCTGAGCCCGGTGACCCGCATCGTGATGTTGAGCCGTCCGCCACGCAGTCCGCACGCGGGGTCGCCGGTCCCCGGATACACCTTCGGGACCCCGTGGTACGCGAACCGGGACGGGCCGCCGAACACGAAGAGATCCCCGGAGCGCAGCTCCACATCGGCGTACGGCCGACCGCGGTTCTCGGTGTTGCCGAACCGGAAGACGCAGGTGTCGCCGATGCTCAGCGACACGACCGGCGCGCCGGACCGCTCCTCCTTGTCCTGGTGCATCCCGAGCCGCGCCGCCTCGTCGTAGAAGTTGATCAGAGCCGTGTCCGGTGTGTAGCCGCCGCCCGCCGCCGCGTCCCCGTACGCCTCGGTGACCGCCCGCCGCCCCAGCGTCACCATCCACTCCGGGAAGGGCGCCACCCGCGCGCCGTTCACGTCGTCGGCGGTACGGGTGTACGCGTACGGCTGCCAGTGCCAGCCGATGCAGACCGTCCGCACCGACATCACACCGCCCCGGGGGAGTGTGGTGTGCCGGATCGGCACCGGGCCGCGCGCCCACTCCCGGCACGCCGTGACCAGCTCCCGCTGTGCCGCCGGAGCCAGCCAGTCCGGTACGTGCACCGCGCCGGGTGCGAGCTGCCGACGGGCACGCGGCGCACCGCCCACCGGGCCGCCGAGCCCCTCGAACCCGGGCAGGGGAGTCGTCATCGCCATCCCTTCACTCCTGGCGGGTCCGGCCCGCCCCTTCCAGGCTGCCACCCCGCCGGGCACCGCGCGGACGGCCCCGGCAGGGAGCGGGTGGCCCGGCCCCGCGTCGATCAGCCGGGCGCGCCCGTCGGCGGTGGTGCCCCGCATACCGCCGAGGAGCCGTGGCCCGCGAGCGCGGCGGGCCGAGGGCGCCGAGCGCGGCGAACCGGCCGTACGGGCCCGAGCCCACCGGTGCCGCCTTCCCCCGGGGCGTCATCCCGAGTCTGAGCCGCGCCCCGGCCGGGACCCGGCGGAAATCCGCCGTGGTCCCCGCTGCCGCCCGACGGCCCGTCATCCCCACCGTGGCGCCGCCACCGCCCGGCCCTGGACGCGGCCCACTCGTCCGCCGTATCGTCCCCCGGACGTATGCGACGGCGGCCACCACGGACGACGTACCCGGCCTACGCGACGGAGCCGGTCCACCGGTGGACGCACCGGGTGGTGAGCCGGTTCCGGGCCCGGCTCCGCTCCCCGCGTGGACCTGCGGTTTCGCGGGTGCCGGTGCCGAGCGAAGGCGCCGCTCGGCCGAGAGGTCCATACTGCCGTCCAGGGACGGCGCGGCCGACGGGCGACCGGACGCACCGCGCCGTCGTTAGTGAGGCGTTAGCGCCCCGTTAGCCGCCTGGCAGCGCCCCGGGGCAGGCTGGCCGGGCAGCCGATTCGACCGTGCGTACCCACGCAAGGCGGGTACCCACCCACCACCCGAGGGGGAGCCGCATGTCGCTCACCAGCAAGGCTCTCGGCCGCGGCCGCCGTCTGGCAGCCGGGTCCCTGATCGCCGTCGCCGCGCTCGCACTGACCGCCTGCCAGGACAGCTCCGGCTCCGGCTCGCACGCGGCTTCGGCCTCGTCACCCGCCGGGCAGGCCACGGACCGGCCGTCCGGCAGCCCCGCCCCGCCCTCCGCTGACGGACCGGGCGCCGGAGCGAAGGAATCCGCCGCGCCCACCGGCGCCCCCGGCACGGGGAGGACGGCTCCCGCGAACCCCGGACACGGCCCCGGCAAGGCGACCCCGGGGGCCAAGGGCGACTCCCCGTCCGCGCTCGCCGCGTCGGACCGCTGCACAGCCGACCAGATGTCCCTGAGCCTGGGTGCTCCCGACGCCGGCGCCGGGAACTTCCGCTACCCGCTGACCTTCACCAACAAGGGCAAGAAGGCCTGCACACTGCGCGGCTACCCCGGTGTCTCGCTGATCGCCCGCGACGGCTCCCGTATCGGTACGCCCGCCACCCGCGAGGGCGGCGCCGGCAGCGCCGTCCGCCTCGCCCCCGGTGCGAGCGCCCACGCCCTGCTCCACACCGTCAACGACGGTGTCTCCGACACCCCGTGCTGGAAGCGCGGCGCCTACGTGTACGTCTACGCGCCGGGCTCGAAGGAGTCCATGACGACGAGCAGCGGCAACCTCCGGGTCTGCGGCGGTGAGTTCACCGTCACCGCGGTCGAGCCCGGCACCTTCGGCTGACCCGGCCCGGTCGCCCGGTCCACCGGGAGCCGGCCCTCCTCACGGCGCGGTCACCCCACCGGTGACCGCGCCGTACGCATGCGGCGGGGGAGCGGAACGCACGCCGCCGGCGCTCATACCACCACGCCGCCCGGGAATTCCCGGAATGCGCCGGACGCGTAATTTACAAACCGTGCGGTCTGGAAATGACGGTGTCCGGGAGGGTGAGGAGGTACTCGAATACGACCTTCCGGGCCCCCCGGTCATGGTCATCGCCGGGGAAACCAGACCACGGCGTACAAAACTCCGGGAATTCGCCCGAAATGGGCGTGGCACAATCCGGCCGTGACTACCGAACACGGCCTTCTCGCCGGCAAAGTCGTTCTGATCACGGGGGCCAGCAGCGGCATCGGAGCCGCCGCGGCACGGGTGTTCGCCGCCGAACAGGCCACCCTCGTGCTCGCCGCCCGGCGCGCCGACCGGCTCACCGGCATCGCCGCCGAGCTGCGGGAGAAGGGCACGCAGGTGGTGTACGCGCCGACGGACGTCACCCGCTCCGACGAGGTGCGCCGGGTCGTGGATCTCGCGCTCGACACCTTCGGCCGCCTGGATTCGGCGTTCAACAACGCCGGGGTCGGCGGCGATCAGGACGCCATGCACCTCATGGACGACACGGTCTACGAACAGATCATGGAAACGAACGTCCGGGGCACCTGGAATTGCCTGCGGTATGAAATACGGGCGATGCTGGAAAATCCCAACGGCGGCTCCATCGTGAACAACAGCAGCGTCGGCGGCCTGCAGTCCATTCCGGCCGCCGCGCCCTACGTCGCGTCGAAACACGCCGTCGCCGGTCTGACCAAGGCCGCCGCGGCCGAATACGCCAGCCGTTCCATCCGCGTCAACAGCGTCGCACCGGGCACCACCCGCAGCGAGATCATCGCCGACTGGTTCTCCCGCAACCCGGAGCTGGAGCCCCGGCTGCACGCCGCCACCCCGCAGGCGCGCACCGCCCGCGCCGAGGAGATCGCCGAGGCCGCCGCGTGGTTGTGCAGCGACCGTTCGTCGTTCGTCACCGGAGTGGTGGTGCCGGTCGACGGCGGCTTCACGATGGTGTGACGCCGTCGGCCCGGGGGAGCGCCCCCGGGGCACGGTGTTCCGGGGGCGGCCGGAGCGCGGGCGCCGGCCGCCCCCGGCGCCGCTACGCCAAGGCGCTGTGGAAGACCTGCCGGTCGTGCTGGTAGCCGCGGACCACGGCCCGGAAGCCGTCCCCGTCGCCGGCGGTCTCCGCCTCGATCCAGCACGGCGCGTCGAACTCGACGTACTGGTCGAACGCCGTGCTGACCGTCCGCGGTACGAACGAGGCGGGCGCCGTCAGCCGCACCGCCTGATGGGCGGCCTCGATGAGCACCAGCCCCGGGGCGTGGTCGACCGGGTGGTCGTACAGCAGCCGGTTGGAGAAGTCGCACCGCAGCTGCCAGCGCCCGGGGCGCTCGGTCGGCGACAGCGCCACCTCCGCCGGGCGGCTGCGCCCCACCCGCTCGGGCGGCACCGGGGCGGGCAGCGGCGGCTGGTCCTCGACGGCCGTGCCGTGCGCCCCGCGCAACCGGCTGTAGACGTCCGGGGCGATCCACTTGAAGTCCGTGGCACCGGTGCCGATCCGGACGCCTTCCGGGGTGGTCAGCTCCATGTCCAGGCGGAGCGCGGTCAGGCAGGTGCCACGCCGCCCCCGCGCCGTACCGGACGCCGCGAGGACGAGATCGACCGGTACGCCCTCCGGGGGCTGGAAGGCGGGGTCCAGGCAGAAGTCGAAGCTGCGCAGCAGCATCGCGTGGTTGAGCGGCGCCCCGAACTCCCGGTGGGCGATCAGCAGTCCGGCCTGCCGGATGGTCTGCGCCACGACCAGCGATTCGTGCCGCACCTCGCCGCTCGTGCCGGCGCCGGTGAAGCCGGGCCAGCGTGCGGTGAGGGTGAAGTCCCACTCCCCGAGCCGTTCGCACCCCGTGAGGAAGACGGAGTCGTCGAAGCTGAGGTGGAGGAACTCCTTGCGCACCGCGGAGGTTGCCCGCTCCGGGGCGGCGGGCCGCCGTGCGCAGTGCGGCAGTTCAGGCCGGTCGGAGTGGCTCGGTATGAGCAGCATTGGGCACTCGACTCCCCTGGTGCGGCGGTCTGGTACTGAACCGGCGGTTCCGGCAAATGCTAAGATACGTACTGCCCGGTTTTCTTTGCAATGCGTCGCTGAAGATAATGACAATCCGGTGCTCGGGGCCACCGGAACCCGGCAGGTACCGATGCCGAGGACACCGGCGGCGACAGATGAGTGAGGTCTCCTGATGGCGCGGCAGGCACGGGCGCTCCAGACCCGTCGCACGATCCTGGAGGCGGCCGGCGAGGTCTTCGACGAGCGTGGCTACGACGCGGCGACCATCGCGGAGATCCTCTCCCGGGCAGGCGTGACCAAGGGCGCGCTGTACTTCCACTTCAGCTCGAAGGAAGATCTCGCCCGGGGCGTGCTCGGCGAGGCGCTGACCACCGAGGGCGTGCAGCCGCAGGACTCCAAACTCCAGGAATGGGTCGACGTCGGCATGGTGCTGGCGCACCGGCTGCCCCTGGAACCGCTGCTCAGCGCCTGCATCACGCTCTCCGCCGACCAGCACGCCCGCGCGCTGCTGGGCACCTCCTGGCCCGGCTGGATCGACTACCTCGCCGACATGCTGCGCCAGGCGAAGGCGCAGGGCGAACTGCTGCCGCACGCCGACCCGGACGAGATCGCCGAACTCTTCGTCGGCGCCTGGACCGGCGTCGAGGTGGTGAACTCCGCCATCGCCGGCGGCCGCCTGGAGAAGAAGATCGCGGCGCTCTACGACCTCATGCTGCCGGGCATGGCCGTCCCCGGCGTACTCGGCCGGCTGGACACCGCCGCCGACCGCGGCGCCCGGATGTGGCGGGCCCACCAGCGGTCCGGCGGTACGGACACCCGCGGCGGCGACGCCTGAACGGCCCCGCCGCGGCGGGCGTTTCAGCCTCCGGGTGACCGGACCGCCGCCGCGGCCCGCTGCCGCACCCGTCCTGCCGTCCGCGTACCGGACGGCTCCGGGGTCTGGGGCGCGCCGGGGCCCGCCAGCATCGGCAGGAGCGAGCGCCACAGGCCCGTCACCGCGGCCGCGGTGAGCCAGCCGGCGTCCTCGCGGGCCAGCACCTCGAACCCGGTCGTCGCCCCTACGAGCGCCGCCGCCGACTCCTCGGTGACCAGGCCCGGAAGCAGGAGTTCCCGCTCCTCGGCCCGATCGAGGAGTTCGCATACGCACACATGCCAGTGGATGCGCAGATCAGGACCTGAGCGGTAATCGGCCTGGCAGTTGAGGCGGTACCCGGCCCGTGCGACGACATCGGTGGCCAGCTGCCGTGCCAGGACGTGCGTGGTGTCGATCAGGGCCTGGAGCGGATCCGGGGTGAGGTGCCGTACGGTGCGCGCGGACTCGTGCAGGGTGCGCGCCGCCTCCTCCTCGACGGCCGCGGCGACCGCCGCCTTGGTGTCGAAATGGAAGTGCAGGGCGCCGGTACTCACCCCGGCGCCCGCGCTGATCGCGGTGAGCTTCGCCCGCGGATATCCGTGCTCGTCGAAGGTCTGGGCGGCGGACCGGATCAACGCCCGCCGGGTCTGCGCGGACCGTGGCTGCCGGCTCATCGGCCCCGACCTCCCAGGGCTCGGGCGCACCGGCCCGGACCGGGCGCCGGGCCCGGGGAGCGTCGCGCGGGGGTGGGGGGAAGATGCGGGGGGTGAGGGTGGATCATGACCCCATAAAACCAACTGACTGGTTTGATTTCCACCGCTCGGAAGAGTGGCATCAGGGCCGGAAACCGCCCGGGGAAAGGGAGTTGGGCCGGTGCCGCGCTTCCCGGCGCACGCGGTCCCGCGCCGCCCCCGCGGCATCGCGCGGGCGGTCGCCCCGCCCCGGCGCCCGGCCGTCCGGGCGCCGGGCCGCAGGCGCGGGAGGAAAGCGCGGGGCCCGGCCGGAGTCTCCTCCCGGCCGGGCCCCGCGTCATACCTTTCGGCGTCAGCCGTTCACCTGGGCGGAGAACGGGCACACCCAGTCCGCCGGCTTCGGGCGGCCCGAGTACCGGCGGGCCTCCGACAGCTTCTCGTACTCCAGCAGATTCGGGTTGATGTCGCCCTGGAGGTCGATGTCCTGCTTGCGGATCTTCTCCTGGAGCCGGTCCCAGAGCCCGGCGGCCTTTATCCGGTCGAACTGCGCGTGGGAGTTGAACGCCAGCATCGGGAACGGAGGCCGCCGGCCGACCCGTACGTGCGTCTCGTGCAGCCCGATCACGAAGAACGGGTGCCCGGCGACGCTGAAGGCGAAGCCGCCCGACTGCGGGTCGTGGTCGTACCCCTCGGCCCAGCCGTGCGTACGGCTGTCGTGGTCGTGGACGCCCTGGAGCTGCTGCCACATCAGCCGCTCGAACTCGGTCTCCGGCACCTCCAGCGGCCCGGAGAACGTCGCGACGAAGCTGGTGAAGGGCTTGGCCGTCCAGTCCACGGACGCCACGTACGCCTCAAGATCCTCCGCCAGCTGCCGCGCCGCCCCGTCGTCACCGAGCCAGGTGTAATGACGATGGGTGATCCCGCCCTGCCGCCAGGCCGAACGACCGGCCAGGCAGGCGAACGAGTCACCGAGCAGGAACTGCCCGACCACTTCGGTGGCGGAGGGGGCGTCAGCCAGCATGTTCACGACCTTCGATGAGAGGTGCCCCGTGCGGGGATGACCGTGGCAGTCAAGAACGATCACGGCCCTTACGTCAAGAAAGCGCAGGAAGCGCCTGGTCAGCCATCGTGCACGACGACGCCCGGGGCCCGCAGCCCCTTCCCGCGACGCCCGCCCCCTACTTCCCCGGCGCCACGCCCCGGCGGCCCCGGTCCGGACGGGCGGAACGACGTGCCGCGCCCCGCACACCACGGCCCCGGGCGGCAGAGGCCGGCCGGGGCCGTGACGGAGGACGGACGCCCTGCTACCTCAGCGCGCCCTCCTCGGTGCTCTGCCAGTAGGTGACCCGGGTGCTCGGGTTGATCTGCAGTCCGGCCGGGCCGGGGGAGGAGACCGCGGTGCGGCCGTCCGCGCCGGAGTTGTCCTTGGTGGCGAGGGTGACGTTCACGGTCCTGGTGCGGTGGTTCTGCGTCGACTCCCGCTGCGCCAGCGTGATCGCGGCGTAGGCGGTCCTGCCGGGCGC
Organism: Streptomyces sp. NPDC027185; assembly: GCF_055567035.1. Lineage (NCBI taxonomy): Bacteria > Bacillati > Actinomycetota > Actinomycetes > Kitasatosporales > Streptomycetaceae > Streptomyces > Streptomyces sp. NPDC027185. The sequence continues at coordinate 785,950 of NZ_JBVHRF010000003.1, forward strand.
CAGCTCCACCACGGCCTGCGGCCGGCTGTCCTCGTCGACGGCGAGGTTGTGACCGGCCACGGGGTCCGAGACGAACGGCGCGTGGTGGAGCGAGCACGGGGTGGAACCGTTGTTGGTGGCCGTCAGCAGCACCGCCGACGGCATGCCGCCGGCCTCCTTCATGGCGATCTTCGTGGTGCCCGCCACGCAACTGCCGTCACCGGCCGCGGCGCCCGGCTTCCGGCTCTGCGCCGGGGCGGCGGACGACGGAGCCCGCTTCTCGGCCTTCTGGGCCGGCTGGGCGGGGGAGCTGTCGACGGGCTCCTCCGAGCCGGCACCGGCCTGCGCCGAAGAGGAGCCGCTCGACGGACCGGCCGCCTTCGTCCCGTCCGCACCACCGCCACAGGCGGTCAGGGAGAGGGACAGCACCGCGACGGATGCGAGGGCGGCGCGGGCGCGAAGCGTGGAGCGCATGGTGGTGGTACCTCAGGAGGAAGGGGCGGCTGGATCTTGCCCCTTACGGAATGCGATCTGTTCCCGGCGTACCACTAACAGATGGTAAATAATTCCCCAACGGTTGCTTGTGGCGGGCGCTCCGGAACCCGCCCCCGAGCCCTCGGGGGCGGCGCGCCGGAGAACGGCCGGACCCACGCGAAAACCGCCGCCCGCCTGCCGGAAAACCCGTATACGCTGCGAAGTTGTCCCTTCCCCGACCCGCGCGGATGCCCCGTCGAAGCAGCGCGGATTCCGCCGTCCCGCAGGGATCCACCGGAACTTCCGGGGCGCGTGCCCGCCTACTGTCCGTAAGGGGCGAGGCGCCCCGTTTCGCGGGCCCGCGGCTCCCCGTCCACCGGAATTCCCCGCTCGCGGGGTGCGTTACGGACGGTGAAACGCCGTCAAGGGAGCAGGCGAAGCCGTCGGGGCGGCGGGGTTCCCTCATCGGGCTGCTCGTGTGCCGGGGGCTCGGGGGTGCGCCGCTCCCCGGCGCCGGAATCGGCCTCGGGGGCCACCGGATGTCCTCGAAGAGCCGCCATCGCGGCTTCCAGGGTTTCCTTCGTCACCTGCATCCGGATCCGGGCCAGCCGTTCCAATTCGCTACTCGACACGGTGTCAGCGTAATGGTCCCACCGGCACCTGTCCGTGCTCGGGCCCTTCCCGACCGCCCCCGGGCCGCCACCGCACCAACTTCTCCCGCTCACCGCACTGTTGACGCCCCACCGGCCACCGCCTGCCGGACGGAGACGGAGACGGAGACGGGCTGCGCCCCGGGACACGCGCGCTACGCACGCCTCCCCGCCCGAGTGTGACCGTGCCCCGCCCGTGACAGCATCGGCGTATGCAGTACCGCTACGCCACCGAGACCGACGCGCCCGCCATGGCCGCGCTCTTCGCCGCCAACCACCACGACGCCCTCACCCCGGACCAACGCGCCGACCAGGGATTCGTCCAAGGAAGCCTGAACGAGGGCGGGTTGCGGGCCATGGCCGCGCACGACGGACTCCTCCTCGCCGACGACGGCGGCCACGTCGCCGGACTCCTCGCACTCTCCGACCCCGGCAGTCTGCCCGCCCCGCCGCCCCCGGTCCGGGCACTGCTCGCCGCCCAGGACACCCTCCGCTGGGAGGGACGCCCGCTGAGCGCCGTCCGCTGGCTGCTGTACGGGCCGCTGGTCGTCGACGCGGCGTACCGCGGACAGGGCGTCGCCCGCCGCCTGTTCACCATGGCGCGTACGGCCGCCGAGGGCCGCGCGGACGCCCTCGTCGCCTTCATCGAAGCCGCCAATCGCCCGTCCTGGCGCGTCCACGTCGACGGCTTCGGGATGACGCCCCTGGGCGACGTCGCCGTGGGCCCGCGCGTCTACCACGTGGTCGCGGTGGCACCGGGAACGGCGGAATCCGGCTGACGGCGGACGCGCCGGACACCACCACGCGGAACGGCCCGGCCCGGGAACGAACCCCGGGCCGGGCCTTTCACAACGGCCGGAAACCGGAGCGGACGAAGTCCGGATCCGGCCGGTCACCTCAGAGCGCGGACAGTTCCGCGAGCAGATCGTCCAGGCCCAGCGAACCCTGCGACAGGGCGGCCATGTGCCACGCCTTCAGGTCGAAGGCGTCGCCGTGCCGGGCGCGGGCGGCCTCGCGGCCCTGGAGCCAGACGCGCTCGCCCAGCTTGTAGCCGATCGCCTGCCCGGGAATGCCCTGGTAGCGGATGATCTCGCTCTCCACGAAATCGGCGGGCCGGCTGCAGTGGGCCGCCAGGAACGCGTGCGCCAGCTGCGGCGTCCACCGCTCACCGGGGTGGAACGGCGAATCCGCCGGGATCTCCAGCTCCAGATGCATACCGATGTCGATGATCACGCGGACGGCCCGCATCATCTGCGCGTCGAGGTACCCCAGCCGCCGCTCCGGATCGGTGAGGAAACCCAACTCGTCCATCAGCCGCTCCGCGTACAGCGCCCAGCCCTCCGCGTTGGCGCTGACCATGCCGACGGTGGTCTGGTAACGGGAGAGCTGGTCCGCGACGTACACCCACTGCGCGAGCTGGAGATGATGGCCCGGCACCCCCTCGTGGTACCAGGTGGTCACCATGTCGTACACCGGGAAGCGCGTCTCACCCATCGTCGGCAGCCAGGTGCGGCCCGGACGGCTGAAGTCCAGCGACGGCTGGGTGTAGTACGGCGCGGCGGCGCTGCCCGGTGGCGCGATCCGCGACTCGACCCGCCGCACCGGCTCGGACAGCGCGAAATGCGTACCGTCCAGCTCCGCGACGGTGTCGTCCATCAGCTCCTGGAGCCAGCGCCGGGTCTCCTCGACCCCCTCGATGTGCGTGCCGTTCCCGTCCAGCCAGGCCAGCGCCTCCCACGGGGTGGCCGCACCGGGCAGCACCTTCTCCGCCTCCGTACGCATCTCCGCCAGCAGCCGGTGGAACTCCGCCCAGCCGTACGCGTACGCCTCGTCCAGATCGAGATCCATACCGGTGTAGTACCGGGCCAGCCGGGCGTAACGCTCACGGCCCGCCACATCCGGAGCACCCGCGACGGCCGGGGCGTAGTGCGTGTGCAGCCACTGCCGCAGCTCCGCCAGCGCCCCCGTCGCCACGGCCGCCGCCTCCTCCAGCTCGGTACGGAGCGCCTGCGGCCCCGGCGCGACGAACTCCGCGAACCAGCTCCGCCCGTCCGCGCCGATCCACTCGTCCAACTGCCCCACGACCGTGGCGACCTGGAGCGGACCGCCGGGCAGCTCACGCCGCAGCCCCGCGTCGAGGGCGGCGCGGTACCCCTCCAGGGCGTCCGGCACGGCCCGCAGCCGCTGCGCGATGGCCGCCCAGTCCTCCTCGGTCTCGGCCGGCGTGAGGGTGAAGACCTCACGGACGCCGTGCAGCGGCGAGCCCAGATTGCTCACCGCCCGCAGGCCCTCGCCCGCCTCGTGCACCGCAAGCTCCGCCTCCAGCCGCTCCCGCAACAGCCGCGCACACCGCTGCTCGACCGGGTTCGCCGCCCCCGGCAACGCCTCGGCGGCCGCCAGCCGCTCCAGCGTCGTGCGGGCGAGCTGGGCCAGCGCCTCCTGCCCGGTGGGTGACAGATCGGGCAGCCGCCCGGAGGAGGCGGCGTCGCCGAGGTAGGTACCGGTGACCGGGTCCAGTGCGATGAGGGCGTCGACGTAGGCGTCGGCGACCTGGCGGGGCAGCGACTCGTCGGGTGTGTGGGTGTACGACATACCGCCATCCTCGTACGCCCCGACCGCCCACGTCACGGATTTTCGGCCGGGGCGAACAGACGTCACACCGGCGGACGGAGCGCCGTGACCACCACGGAACGTCCTCGCTCCACCGGTACGCAGGGGCCGGACCGCCGTGCGGGGCAGGGCGCGGTGCCGCGCTGCCGAGAGGACGGCGCTCCGGTATCGCCCGGTATTCCTTTTCCGAGGACCCCGGAAAAGGAAACCGGAGGGAAAGGGATCTCGTTCCGTGGTGTGCGGTCCAGCGGAATTTCCTTCTCCGGCCGCCGTATTCCGCGCGCCGTTTCCCGTCACCCGTATCCCGGCTTCCCGCGTGCCGGTCGGACCGAACGCGGGCTCCGCACGGCATGGCGGCGAGTGGCGGCGGGCCCCGCGCCACCCGCGCGGACCGGGGCGGAAGAGGCGGAAGGGGAGCCCGCCGCCCGGTGGCCGGTTCCCGGACCGCCCGCGGGTCAACTCGGGCCGGAATCCGGTACGGTGCCTCCGACAAAGCCGGTCGGTGGCACTGCACGGGGGTACGGATGGAAGCCGACACACGCTGGATGCGCCAATGCGCCGATGACATCGACGCCACGCAGAGCGCCGTGGCGAAACTTCTCGGAAACGCCGACGGCGCCGTGAACGCACTCAAGGGCGCGGCGCCGGGATGGACCTTCACCGCCGGCGTCGACGAACTCTCCGAACGCTGGGAGAAGCTCAACGAACTCGTCCGCGACGAGCTGTCCGACGCGGCGGAGAACATCCGCTTCAACGCCAGCGATATCGACGGCAACGAGAATTTCATCACCGAGACCCTGCACAACATCTTCGGATAGGCGGACGGCCGATGGTGGACCTGACCGGGTTGATCAACCTGGACCTCGGAAAGATGCGGAGCGCCGCCTCCGACTGGGGCTGGATCGCCTCCCGCCTGCGGCAGGCCGGCGAAGGCTACACCGACGCCGTCACCGCGCCGCTGAAAGCGGGCACGCACTGGAGCGGCGAGGACGCCACCGAGGCGACCCGCACCTGCGAGGGCATCGGCCTCGACATCGACGCGGTCGCCAAGGAGGCCCAGGGCGTCAAGGACTTCCTCGACGACATCGTCGACGGCACCGGAGACGGCTTCCGCAGCCTCGCCGAACTACAACGCCAGGCCGCGGAGCTGCAACAACAGGCGATCGGCGAGGGATACAGCGTCAACGGCGACGGTGAGGTCGCCTGGGTGGTGATGCGGGCGCCGGGCCCGCTCTCACCCGAGGAACAACGCACCGAGCAGGAACGCAACGGCCGGGCCCAGCAGCTCGGCAACCAGCTCAAGGACGTCCTCCGCCTCGCGACCGAGGTCGACGGCAGCCTGGAGCGCGGCCTGAAAGTGCTCTTCGGTACGGAGGACACCTTCCGCACCGAGAACCGCGACCGCGTCGACCGCGACGACGCCGACATGAGCGACAGCTGGAACGAGGCGCAGCTCGGCCTCGTCCGCGGTTACCTCTACACCCAGGGCTGGGGCGACGCCGGCGACCTCCTCGGCCACTTCCTCGAAGGCTCCGGCGAGCCGGTCGAGGTCGACGCGGACCGCATGCTCTCCGACATGCCGGCCTTCCGCCACGACGTGGACACCACCCTCGCCGAGGTGAGGAAGCAGCCCGACGGCACCTTCACCAGCTCCTGGCAGAGCAGCGCCCCCGACATCACCCAGGGCGACAAGAGCCTGAACTGGTACTACGCCCTCAACCACTTCCAGTACCGCCTCGTCGGCCACAAGGAGGGCGAGCACGTCACCTACCAGGTCGAGGTGCAGAAGCGGTACGACTGGGGCATCCCCAGCGAGCACCGGCGCGACCTCGACAAGGGGCCGCTCCACTTCGAGCAGGCGGATCTGGCCCGGCTGAACATGGTCGGGATGGCCAAGGACTTCGACGTCAAGGGGCGCAGCACGACGCAGACCGCCGGCTAGCGCCGCCCGCGCGCCGCGGTCGGACGCGGCGCGCGAGCGGCCCGGCGGTCCGCGGACGGCGGCCCGGATCAGGAACCGATGTGGCGCGACGGAAAACGGTCCTCTCGTGTGCGGTGCTCGCCGCCCTCGGGCTGCTGGCGGCCGGCCTGCTCAGCTGGTGGATGATCAGCGCCCTGCGCGCCCCGGTGGACGGCTGGCAGGACGGCCCGCCCCCCGCCCGCCCGAGCGCCCCGGTCACGTTCAGCGTCAGCCCGGACCCGCCGGGGCGGTAGCGGGGCACCGGGCGCACCGGGTCCGCGACCGGGCGCACCGGCCCTGTCCGTACCGTCCGCCGCCCGGCCGGGCGGTCCCGGACCGGCGCACCGCGGTCCGGGACCACCGAAGCGCTCAGCGGCGCCGTGCCTTCTCCGCGGCTTCCTGTGCCAGCTGGAGGCGGCGGGCGAGGGCCGTGGCGCTGACGGTGGCCGCGTCCGCGTACTGCACCGCCTTCTCGGCGTGATCCGGATCGCGGGTCGTCGTCTCCAGGGCCGCGGAGGCGTGTTCGAGGATGACCGGCATGCGGTCGGCCATCTCGCGCAGATACGTGTAGACGGCGGCCGCGGCCTTCGGCTCGCTGAAGGCGCCGCGGCCGCTGGTCAGCTCCTTCTCCAGACGGGAGATCTTCTCCGCGGCCTCTTTCGCCAAACCGCTGGGGTTGTACGTCATCGCTGCCCTTCACCTTCCGTAGCGCCGTCACTGTCCGGATCAACTCCCCACCCAGGTACCGGAGTTCCCCCACCGCGGCAATTGGCCGGGCCTCATCCGTCGGACGGCACCTCGGAGCCGGCCCCGCCACCCGGCACCGCGCGCCCCGAGCCGGAAGCGGCTCCTTGCCACGGATGCGCTCCGGCGCTCCGGTGTCGCTTCCGCGCGATCACGGCGGTCGGCCCGCTTCGGCCCGTGTGGCTCGACCTTCCTCCCTGATACGCGGGAGAATGCGACCGGCGCGGAGCAGCGGCGAAGGGGGACGGCGTGGGTGCGACAGGGGAATTCCCTCGGGTGGGGACGGCCGAGGGCGTGGTCGAGGGGCGTTGGCGTCCGGGGCGGGCGGAGTTCCGGGGTGTCCCCTACGCCCGGCCTCCCGTGGGTGGTCTCCGCTTCGCCGCGCCCGTACCGCCGGAGTCGTGGGACGGTACGCGGCAGGCCGCCGAGTTCGGGCCGTTGCCTCCGCAGTCCGGTCCGGTTCAGGCAGAATCGGCACACGGGACCGATTGGCTGACGCTCAACGTCTCCACCCCGGACCCCGGTGCGGCGGGCCTGCCGGTGATGGTGTGGATTCCCGGCGGGGCGTACATCACGGGGGTGGGCAGCGACCCGGTCTACGACGCGGCGCGGCTCTGCCGGGCCGGACTCGTCGTCGTGACCGTCAACTACCGGGTCGGCGTCGAGGGCTTCGGCCATGTGGCAGGCGCTCCGGACAACCGGGGACTCCTCGATCAGATCGCCGCGCTCACCTGGGTGCGGCGCAACATCGGCCGGTTCGGTGGCGACCCTTCCGTGGTCACGGTGGCCGGCCAGTCCGCGGGTGCGGGGTCGATCGCCGCGCTGCTCACGATGAGGTCGGCGCGTGAGCTGTTCCGGCGGGCCATCACCCACTCGGTGCCGGGCAGCCACATCACGCCCGCGCTGGCCGCAGAGGTCGCCGCCGCGCTCGCGGGCCGGCTCGGAGTGGCGCCGACCGCCGCCGCCTTGAGCTGCGTCGATCCGTGGCGCCTGGCCGATGAGCTCACCGCGTTCGGCGCCGTCCTTGCGGCCGACCCCGTGCGCTGGGGCCGGTTGGCCCAGCTGGGAGTGCCCGTCTGCCCTGTGGTGGGCACCGACGTCCTGCCCGGGACGCCGTGGTCCGCGCTGGCCGGAGGCCGTGCGGACGGCATCGAACTCCTCGTCGGGCACACGCGGGACGAGTTCCGGCTCTTCTCCGTGATGGCCGGGCGGCAGGGGACCTTCACCGACGACGACGCCCGGACCGCCCTCGGCCTGTTCGCCCCGAAACCGCACGGCGCGGCCGCCTACCGGGCTGCCTTCCCCGGCGCCACCGCGAGCGAGCTGCTGGAGACGGTGGAATCCGACGCGCTGTTCCGGATACCGTCCCTCCACCTGGCCCAGGCCAACACGGTGGCCGGTGGCACGTCGTACCTCTTCGAACTCTGCTTGGCCTCGACCACGTCCGGCGGTGCTCTGGGGGCTTGCCACAGTCTCGATGTGCCCCTTGCCTTCGGCACGTTGGACAGCCCCACCGGAAGAGGAGTGTTCGGCGACGCACCCGGCCCCGCGGCGCTCCGCGTCTCCCGGGAACTCGGAGACGCATGGGCCCGGTTCGCCGCCACCGGCGACCCCGGATGGGCGGCGTACCACCCCGCTCACCGCCTGACCCGCGTTCTGGACGCCGAGTCGGTGACGGTGCCCTACCCCGAAGAGTCCTCCAGGCAGATCTGGGAGGACCACACCCCGGACCCGTTCGACGTCGCCACCGGCCGGGGATGACCGGCTCCGGCACCGGCCGCCGCTGAAGGTGGCCGGTCCGGTGCGGCGGGGCGCGTGGCTCGTCCCGGTCGGCGCGACCGCCGTCCGTACCCGTCGGCACGCGGCCCGAGCACGAAGAACGGATCCGCGCCCCGGCCCTCGGCCGGTTGACGGCAGGACCTGGGGCCCCGCCGCCTACCCCTAACTTTTCCGTCCCGCTCCGTCATCGTCCGCACCACTGAGTACATTCGGACCGTCCCAAGTCCATTGGAAAGGTCTGTTCATGACTCGAATCCTGATGCGACGAGCGCTGGTCGCGTTCACCGCGGCGGGTGCGCTGTGTGCCTCGTCCACAGTCGCCGCCCCGGCAGCTCAGGCCGCCGCCCTCCCCGTCGGCATCAACGCCCCCTACCTGTACCTCGGTTGGGGGCACCCGCAGAATCCCGTCGGTGTCATGAAGGCCACGGGCATCAAGCAGTTCACTCTGTCGTTCATCACCTCCGGCGGCACCTGCAACCCGAAGTGGGACGGCTCCCGCCCGCTGAAGGGCGGGGCGGAGGAGAAGACCATCAAGAACATCCGCGCGGCGGGCGGCGATGTCGTCGCCTCCTTCGGCGGGTGGAGCGGCAACAAGCTCGGCATCTCCTGCACCAACCCCACCGCGCTGGCAGGCGCCTACCAGAAGGTGATCAGCGCCTACCGGCTCAAGGCCATCGACGTCAACATCGAGCACACGGAGGACGACAACCCCGTCGTCCGCCAGCGCATCGTCGACGCGCTGAAGAAGGTCAAGGCGGCCAACCCCTCCCTGAAGGTCTACGTCACCTTCAGCGGCCGGGCCGACGGCCCCGTCCACACCATCCGCGACCTCATCAAGCGCGCCGGCAAGGCGCACCTCGTGGTGACCGGATGGAACATCATGGCGTTCAACTTCGACACCCCGAACACCATGGGCACCACCACCATGAAGTCGGCCGACGGTCTGAAGAACGCCGTCGCCGCCGCGTACGGCGTGAAGTCCGCCACCGCCTACCGGCACATCGGCATCTCCACGATGAACGGCAAGACGGACATGAAGGGGCAGCGCATCAGCGTCCGCAACTTCCGTACGATGCTCCGCTACGCCCAGCGGCACCACATCGCCCGCTTCACCTTCTGGTCCCTCAACCGCGACCGCTCCTGCACCCGCGGTCTCGACGCGGACTCGTGCAGCGGCGTCAAGCAGGCGCAGTACGACTACACCAAGGTGGTCGCGCGCTACCACGGCTGACCCGCTGAGGCCCGCCCTTCCCGGGGCCGGCGACGCGACGCGCTCCGCGTCGCCTCGCCGGCCTCCCGGGACCTCGTCACACTCCTGCTCCCCATGACCGGCCGGGCCCGGGAGGGCGCGGGCCCGGCGGACCGCCGCGGGTACCGCCGGGCGACGAGTGCGAGGCGGACGGTCCGGCCGACGGTCGCCGCCATGGACGCCGTTCGCTCCGCCCCGCCGCCGGTCAGGTGCGCGCGCTCACCGAACCCCGCGCGCCACCGCCCCGCCGTGCACCGCGTACCGACCGGTCAGCGTGCGGAAGCGGTGGCCGGGGCACGCCAGACGTCGATCACCACCTGGTGCCCCGTCTTCCGTGCCGCCGCCACACCGGCGCCCGCGTAGTTCTGGTCGACCTGTGCCGCCTCGGCCTCGTCCGGCTTGTCGTTGGTGCACGACGGGCCGGGGCCGTGGCCGGACATGATCTCCGAGCACGGGCCCTCGTAGTCGTCCGGCAGTCCGAGGATGTGTCCGGTCTCGTGCGTCGCGACCCGCGCCAGGTCGTACCCCTCGTTCACCGCCTCCTGGCCCAGCTGCACCTCACCGCCGCCGCTGCCGGGAAGGATCGGCCCGAGCGTCGACTGCGGCCAGCCGTTGGTCGCCCGGTAGACGAAGTCCGCCGCGCCAGGCGAACCCGCCGGCTTCAGCTGCACGTTGTGCACCGCCGCGTTCCAGTTCTGCGCCGCCTTCTCGACCGCGGCCGCCCACTGCTTGCCCGCCCCGCTGGCGTCGTAGGTCAGCGTGACGGCGGCCGTCGTCTTCGGCGTGGGGGAGTGCGCCGGGACACCTCCGGCGGTGGTGCCCAGCATGACCGGTACCAGCGCCGCCACAGCAACAATGCGATTGATCATGAGCCTCGTACGCCTCCTTGAGTATCAGTTTTCCCGCAAGCGGTAGGGCACCACGCGCCAACGACGCTCACAAGGCGGCAACCAGCCGCTCTCCCACCGCCAACCACCCCGGAAAGTACGGCTATGTGACGTCCGCGGTACGCCCGTCGACGCTCCCGGAGAAGCACCGGGCACCGGCCCGCCACACGCGGCGGCGGATGGACGCGACGAGACACCCGGGGGAGGGAGGCGGTGCTGATTTGCCGTGGTGCCGTCGGCGGGGGTCAGGGGCGTGTGTGCGGTTTGGGGGAGTTCGTGCTGGGCGGGCTGGTGAGGTGGGTGTGGAGGAGGTTGAGGGGCATCGGCGGGAGGTGGAGGGCGTGGTGGTGGAAGGCGGTGAGGTCGAAGTCGGGGTGGTGTTGGGCGGTGTGGCGGGCCTGGAGCCAGGTTCTCTCGCCCAGTTTGTAGGCGAGGGCTTGGGCGGGGCGGCCGAGGTAGCGGTCGATTTCCCAGGTGAGGAAGGCCGGGGGGCCGAGTTGGCAGTGGTCGGTGAGGAAGGCGCGGGCGAGCTCGGGGGTCCAGCGTTGGCCTTCGTGGAAGCCGGTGCCGGGAGGGATGGGGAGTTGGAGGTGGAGGCCGATGTCGAGGATGACGCGGGCGGCGCGGAGTTGTTGGCCGCTGGTGAGCATGCCGAGGCGGTGGGCGGGGTCGTGGAGGTGGCCGAGTTCGTCCATGAGGCGTTCGGCGTAGAGCGCCCAGCCTTCGACGTGGCCGGGGTGGAGTTCGCTGGTGAGACGTTGGTAGCGGTTGAGGTGGGGGTTGAGGGTGGTGAGGCCGAGCTGGAGGTGATGGCCGGGAACGCCTTCGTGGAACATGGTGCTGGGGACGCGCCAGGTGGGGAGGGGCGTGTCGGAGGGGAGGCGGGGCCACCAGACGGTGCCGGGGCGGGTGTGGTCTTCGCTGGGGGCGAGGTAGAAGGCGACGCCTTGGTTGGGAGCGATGCGGCAGTCGATACGGCGGAGGGGTTCGGGGATGGCGAAGTGGGTGCCGTTGAGGTCCTTGAGGGTGCTTTCGGCGAGTTGTTGGATCCAGTCGCGGAAGGCTTCGGGGCTGGTGACGTGGTGGCGGGGATCGTTGTCGAGGGCGGTGAGGATGTCGGGGAGGGGGGTGTCGGGGGCGATGGCCGCAGCGGCTTGTGCGGTTTCTTGTTGGATACGGGCGAGTTCGTCCCAGCCCCAGGTGTAGACGTCGTGGAGGTCGAGGGGGGTGCCGAGGAATTCCTGGACGCCGAGGTGGTAGCGGTCTTCGCCCACGGCGTCGTGGTGGGGGGCGTGGGGGGCGAGGGTGTCGGTGAGGTAGGCGGCGAAGCGGGTGAGGGCGGTGTTGGCGGCGGTGGTGGCTTCGTCGAGGGCGTCGCGTAAGGGGCCGTGGCCGGGGGGCAGGGTGGCGAGGTAGGCGCGCATGTCGCGGCATTCGCGGGCGTTGCGGGTGACTTGGCGCAGGGGGGCGACGCGGTTGCGGTGCCGGGCGGCTTCGAGGCTTTCGTGGAGTCCGGCGAGGGCGGCGGGGACGGCGCTCAGGCGGGCGAGGAGCGCTTCCCAGACGGTGGCGTCGCCCTGGTCGAGGAGGCCGATGGCTTGCCGGATGCGTTGGACGGGGCCGTCGAGGGTGTCGAGGAGCGTGCCGTAGGCGTCGGCGTCGGCGAGGGCGATCTCGGTGGTGAGGCGTTGGCGCAGCACGGCTGCGGCGATGTGCTCGCGGCCCCCGGCGACGGGGGTGCGGTCCAGCGCGGCCAGAGTGCGGCGGGTGAGGTTGTGACGTTCGCCGGTGGCGTGGGGGCTGAAGTCGGTGAGGTGCTCTTCCTGGCCGGCGATGCCCATCGCGGAGGCCAGGCAGGGGTCGAGGGCGGCGAGTTCGTCGATGTAGCGGTCGGAGAGTGTGTCGAGGGCGCCGGCGGCCGGTTCGTGGTTGGTGTGGTTGGTGGGGGTGTTCATCGCTGGCCTGCGCTTTGCAGTGGGGTGTCGTCGCTGCCGTCACCGGGTTCTTCACGGTCGCTGGTTGTGGCTCGGTCGCTGGTTGTGGCCTCAGTCCCGGTTGTGGTGTGGGGGCGGGTGAGGCGTTTGCCGTAGAGGCCGATGATCAGGCCGGTGACGATGAGGGCGCCGGCGAGGAGTTTGAGGGGCGGCAGTGGCTCGTTGAAGAGCAGGACGGAGCCGAGGACGCCGAAGACGGGGACGAGGAGGGAGAGGGGGGCGACGGTGGAGACGGGGTATTCGCGCAGCAGCCAGTTCCACACGGCGTAGCCCAGGACGGTGTTGGGGTAGGCCTGGAAGAGGAGGGAAACGACCGCGGTCCAGCCGATCTGGTGCGGCAGGGCGGTGTAGCCGCCGGTGCCGTTGACGGCCAGGTCGAGGGCGAACAGGGGCAGTGGGGAGAAGAGGGAGGACCACACCAGGAAGGCGAGGGTTTCCTTGGGGGCGGCTTTCTTCATCAGAATATTGGCCACGCTCCACGCCACCGCGCCGAACAGTACGAGCGCGATGCCGGTGAGGGTGACGGTGCCGTCGGTGACGAAGGTGACCGAGAACAGTCCGGTCAGGGCGACGGCGATACCGGCGTACTGGAACCGGGAGAGTTTCTCACGGAAGACCACCGCACCCAGCAGGATCGTCAGGAAGGCGCTGAACTGCAGGACGAGGGAGGCGATTCCGGAGGACAGACCGGCTTTGATGCCGAGGTTGACCACGCCCCACAGGCCGACGCCGAACACCAGGCCGTAGCCGACGATGTAGCGCCAGGGGACCTGGGGGCGCTTGAGGAAGAACACCGCGGGCACGGCGCAGAGCGCGAATCTGATGCCGGCGAGGATGAGCGGGTCGACGCTCTCCAGTCCGATTTTGATGACGGAGAAGTTCAGTCCCCAGATCGCGGTGACTGCGATGGCGAGCAGGATGTGCTGTTTTTTCATGTAGAGACCTTTTCTGGTGTTGTGGGGGTGGGTGGGTGGGTGTGGAGGGTGAGGGTGGTGAAGAGGTGGGTGATCCAGTTGTGGGTTTGTTGGGGGGTGGGGG